>NZ_JBITDW010000005.1:521260-555405 GCF_044454685.1 Actinoplanes sp. NPDC051513 | reverse complement strand
CGGGCGGGCAAGCGCCCACTCGGTGCGGGCAAGCGCCCACTCGGTGCGGGCAAACGCCCACTCCGGGCGGGCAAGCGCCCACTCCGGGCGGGCAAGCGCCCACTCCGGGCGGGCAAGCGCCCACTCCGGGCGGGCAAGCGCCCACTCCGGGCGGGCAAGCGCCCACTCCGGGCGGGCAAACGCCCACTCCGGGCGGGCAAACGCCCACTCCGGGCGGGCAAGCGCCCACCCCGGATCGGCGGCGCCGTTGCTCAGCGAAACCATGGCGGCGTGCCGGCGCCGGAGAGCCGGACGCCGCCCCACGGGTCCGGCTCGCTGAGCCGGACCGAAGTCTCGGGCGAGCCCGGGATCGTCAGCAAGCCCTTGCGCAGGCCGCCGCCGACCCGCGCGCACAGGTCGTCGTCCGGCGTCGTGCGGCCGGCCCAGCGGAAGCGCCCCTCCACCGGCTCGAACTGTGCCGAGACCCGGATCGTCACGGCGAGCGAGTCGTCGCCGACGCGCAGCGTGGCCGGCCCGCGGTACTCCTCGTCGGGCAGGCTCAGCTCGTAGTCAGGTTCCATGCCTGGTCTCCTCCTGGTACGCGGCCAGGCCGCCCGGGATGTCGGCGGCGTGCTTGATGCCGGAGACGCCGCCCCACAGGAACGTCGTCAGGTAGTCGCCGAGGGCCTCGCGGCTGATCGGCTGCTGCTGGCGCAGCCACCAGTCGCCCACCGACTGGACGTAGCCGACCACGCCGTACGCCCAGGGCAGCGCCGCCCCGGAGTCGAGCCCGCGGGCCCGCAGCCGGTCGCCGAAGATGCGGGCCAGGCCGCTCGCGACCGTGTCGACCACGTCGGTCACGACGTCGCGGTGGCGGGCGATGTCGGGCTGGTGCACGACGAACTGGTAGATGTTCGGGTCGGCGGCGATGTGCGCCAGGTAGGCGTCGATCGCGGCGGCGATCACGTCGCGCTCCTCGCGCACCCGGGCCACCGCCGGGACGATCGCGTCGAGGACCATGGCCGCCGACTGCTGGCCGACCGCCAGCCACAGCTCGGACTTGTCGGCGAAGTAGCGGTACAGCACCGGCTTGCTGACGCCCGCGTGCGCGGCGATCTGGTCCATCGCCACCTCGGGGCCGAGCTCGCGGATCGCCTCGATCGCGGCGGCGGTCAGCTCGGCCCGGCGCTGCTCGCGGTGGCCGGCCCAGCGGCCCTTGCGCCCATCGGTGTCGCCCTTCATAGTACTAGGAGTAACTGTTACCGGAGGTAACGTCAAGTGCGTCACAGGAGGCCCATCCATGACGACCGACCGCGACCGCGCCGCCACCCGCCTCCTGCGCTCCTCCGCCGAGCACTCGTACGACCCCGGCGTGGAGATCGACTGGGAGGCGCCGTTCGCGCCGGAGAAGTACTTCGTGCCGCCGCACCGCTCGAGCCTCTACGGCACGTCGCTGTGGGAAGGGCTCACCGAACAGCAGCGGATCACGCTGACCCGCCACGAGGTGGCGAGCATCGCCGGGCTCGGCGTCTGGTTCGAGACGATCCTCATGCAGCTGCTCATCCGCGGGTACTACAAGCAGGACCCGACCGCCGCGCACGCGCAGTACGCGCTCACCGAGGTCGCCGACGAGTGCCGGCACTCGGTCATGTTCGGCCGGATGATCGACAAGCTCGGCACCCCCGTCTACCGCCCCGAGGGCATCGACGCGTTCCTCGGCAAGTGGATCGCCACCACCGGCGCCGGCCCGCGCATGTTCGCCGCCATCCTCATCTGCGAGGAAATCCTGGACACGCTCCAGCGCGAGGCCATGGCCGACGAGCAGGTGCAGCCGCTGGTGCGCATGGTGAGCCGCATCCACGTGGTCGAGGAGGCCCGGCACGTCCGCTACGCCCGTGAGGAGCTGGCCCGCCAGGTGCGCGCCGCAGGCAAGGGCCGCCTCGCCTTCGACCGGCTGGTGATCGGCCGCGCCGCCTACCTCTGCGGCAGGCGCCTGATCCATCCCGGGGTCTACCGCTCGGTCGGCATCGACCCCGCCGCCGGCCACCAGGCGGCGATGGCGAACCCCCACTTCCGCGAGACCCTGCGCTGGTCGGGCGAGCGCGTGGTCGCGTACCTCGACGATCTTGATCTGATCGCGGGCGCGGGCAAACCGCTCTGGCGCATGTCGGGCCTGCTGCCGGCCTGACGGAACCGGGTGTGACGGGCCTTGAGGGGGAGGCCCGTCACATCTTTTTGCCTGGTAGACGGGTTGACCGCGGGCATCACTCAGCGTGACAGTGGTTGTCCTGACGCAGAGTGAGGAGAGCGGCATGGACGACGCACTGGCCGCCTACGGCACCGGTCACGCCGACGGCCTGGCCGGCACGCACGACGCCACCGCCGCCGTGGACCCGCAGACCGGTCCCGACTACCTCGTCGGCGTCGTCGACGGCCAGGTGGCCGCCTTCGAGGAGGCGCTGGTCGCGGCGATCCGCAAGGCGATGGGCGACAAGCTCGATGGATGACGAGCTGCGGGCGTACGAGGCGGGCCGCGCCGACGGCCTGGCCGCGCGCCGCGACGCCGAGCGGGCCGGGCACCCCACGCTGGGCCGCGACTACCGGATCGGCTTCATCGACGGCCGCATGGAGATCTACCGCATGCAGGCGAGCGTCCGCAAGATCGTCGAAGACGGCGAGTGAGCCGTCAGTACCAGGACGGGCCGTATTCGACGTACGGGACGTCGTCGTCGAACCGGTGGATCTGATAGAGATCGATGTAGTCGGTGCCGAGGCGGGTCAGGGACGCGTCGACCTGCTCGAGGATGGCTTTGCGCGACAGTCCGGATCCGCCGGGGCCGTCGTGCATGACGCCGCGGACCTTGGTGGCGAGCACGATGTCCTCACGACGGGACTACCGGGTGATGGCGCGGCCGGCGATCTGCTCGGAGGGCATCGCGTGGTCCTTGTCCACGCCGCCGACGCTACGCTTGAACTCACCCCTCACCAGAACTGACGTTCCCATCAGGTGGGAGAGCGGCGTGCCGATCCGGGATCTCACAAGCAGGTGGGCACTGTTGTGAAAGCGCGTTGACCCCGCCGAAACGCGGGCCAGACGTGCCCGAAACCGCAGGTGGCGACGCTTGCGTGCACATCGGGTGAGCGAGAGGGAGCGGATGACGACTGAGGGCGTGCTGACGGGCTTCACCGTCGCGGTGACCGCGGAGCGGCGCCGGGACGAGATGACGGCGCTGCTGCAGCGTCGCGGTGCCCGGGTGTTCACGGCCTCGGCGATCACCATCGTCCCGCTCGCCGACGACGACGCGTTGCGCGCCGCCACCGAGGCCTGCATCGGGCTCGCCCCCGACCTGGTCGTCGCCACCACCGGCTTCGGCTTCCGCGGCTGGATCGAGGCCGCCGAGGGGTGGGGCCTGGGCGAGCGGCTGCGCGAGGTGCTCGGCCAGGCCCGCCTCCTGGCCCGCGGCCCGAAGCCGTGCGGCGCGATCCGGGCGGCCGGGCTCACCGAGGAGTGGGCCGCCAAGACCGAGGAATCCGAGGAGATCCTCGAGAAGCTGCTGGCCGAGGGCATCGCCGGGCACCGCATCGTCGTGCAGGAGCATGGCGAGCCGCAGACCGAGTTCGTCGCCGCGCTGCGTGCGGCCGGCGCGGCCGTGGCCGAGGTGCCGGTCTACCGCTGGGTGCCGCCGCCGGACACCGCGCCCGTGCGCCGGCTGGGCGAGCTCATCACCGCCGGGCAGATCGACGCGGTGACCTTCACCAGCGCGCCCGCCGTCAAGTCGTTCCTCGAGCTGGCCGGCGACGGCGTGTTGCCGAGTCTGCGCAAGGGCCCCCTGGTCGCGTGCGTCGGCCCGGTCACCGCGGCGCCGCTGATCGAGCGGGGCGTTCCGGTGGTGCAGCCCGAGCGCTACCGCCTCGGGGCGCTGATCAAGATCGTGACCGATGAGCTGCCCAAGCGGGCGGTCCGGCTGCGGGTGGCGGGCGGGACCTTGGAGGTACGAGGTCACGCCGTCCTCATCGACGACGAGCCCCGCACGCTCGCCCCGGCCGCGATGGCGATCCTGAGCGCGCTCGCCGCCCGCCCCGGCGTGGTGGTCTCGAAGGAGCAGCTGATCGCCGCCCTGCCCCGCGGCAACGACGGCCATGCGGTCGACGTGGCGGTGGCCCGGCTGCGTACCGCGCTCGGCACCGGCAAGCTTATCGAGACCGTCATCAAGCGTGGCTACCGCCTGCGCGTGGACGAGCCCGCCGCCTGAAAGAGAAACCGGTCGACGCTGCCCGGAAACCAGCAGAGGAAAGGCAGCGCATGAAACCCACCCTGCTCGCCGTCGCCCACGGCACCCGTTCCGCGGACGGCCGGCGCCAGATCCGCGACCTCGTGGCGACAGTCGCGCGGCGACGCCCCGATCTCGACGTCCGGCTCGCCTACGTCGACGTCCAGCGCCCGCACGTCGAGGAAGTGGTGGCGGGCGTCCGCGACGCGGTGGTGGTCCCGCTGCTTCTCTCGGCCGGCTATCACGTACGGGTCGACATCGCCGACGCAGTGGCCGGGACCGGGATCCCCGTCACCGCGACGCTCGGGCCGGACGACGTATTCGTGGAAAGCCTGACCCGGCGCCTGCCCGCCGCCGACGCCGTGGTTCTGGCCGCCGCCGGATCGTCGGATCCGGCGTGGCGGCAGAGCATTCACGAGATGGCCGCCAAGATCCAAGCCCATGTCGCGTACGCCTCCGGCAGCGGCCCGAAAGTGGCGGACGTAGTCGCCGATCTACGCCGGAGGGGCGCCCGTCGTGTCGCGGTTGCCGCCTACCTGCTCGCCGACGGCCTCTTCTACCGCACATTGCACCGCGCCGGGGCCGATTCCGTGACTCCGCCACTGTGTCTCGAGCCCGCGGTGGCCGGCCTGGTACTGCGCCGCTATGAGTCCGCCATTCTCACAACCGCTGACCGTCGCTTGTAGGGTTTTCCGAACGTTCGCGCAATCGCGACGGTCACGCCGCAAAACAATGGCCCGCAAGCATCGTCCTTGTGAACAGACAACGCCTGGTGGTCATCGGCAATGGCATGGCCGGCGCCCGGACGGTGGAGGAGATCCTCGCCCGGGGCGGCGATTTCGACATCACGATGTTCGGGGACGAGCCGTACGGAAACTACAACCGGATCATGCTCTCCAATGTCCTGGCGGGCGTGGAGGACGAGTCCGGCATCTTCCTGAACGATCTCTCCTGGTACGCGGACAACGGCATCACCCTGCACGCCGGAGTGCGGATCGAGCGCATCGACCGGTCGACGAAGACGGTGCACGGTTCCGACGGCAGCCGGACCCCGTACGACAAGCTGGTCGTCGCCACCGGAAGCTCGGCCTGGGTGCCGCCGATGAAGGGCGCGCACGTCCCCGGCCGCGGCTACCACCAGGGCGTCTTCGTGTTCCGCACGCTCGACGACACGCGCGCCATGATCCGGTACGCCCGCGAGCACGAGCGCGCGGTCGTCATCGGCGGCGGCCTGCTCGGCCTCGAGGCGGCCCGCGGCCTGCAGAACCACCTGAGCCAGGTGACCCTCGTGCACGCCATGGGCCACCTGATGAACACCCAGCTCAACGAGCGGGCCGGCCGGACCCTGCAGTCCACGATCGAGCAGAAGCTCGGCATCGAGGTCGTGGTCGACGGCATGACCACCGAGATCCTCGGCAAGCACGCGGTCACCGGGGTGAAGCTCGCCGGCGGCCGGGTCATCGACTGCGACGTCGTCGTGGTCGCGGCCGGCATCCGCCCCAACTCGCAGGTCGCCGCCGACAGCGGGCTGACCGTCGAGCGCGGCATCGTGGTCGACGACCAGATGCGGGCCGTGGGCGAGGACGACATCTACGTCGTGGGGGAGTGCGCGCAGCACCGCGGCCAGGTGTACGGGCTGGTCGCGCCTCTGTGGGACCAGGCCAAGGTGCTCGCCGACCACGTCACCGGCGTCAACGCCGGCGTCGCGTACGGGGGCTCGCAGGTGGCCACGAAGCTCAAGGTGGCCGGCGTGGACGTCGCCGCCATGGGCCTGCAGAGCCCGGAGCACGAGGACGACGAGCTGCTCGAGTTCGCCGAGCCCGGCAAGGGCGTCTACAAGAACGTCATCATCCGCGGCGACCGCCTCGTCGGCGCGACCCTGGTCGGCGACAACAGCAAGGCGCTGTCGCTGATCAAGGCGTTCGAGAAGGGCCTGCCCCTGCCCGAGAACCGCTCCGCGCTGCTGTTCGACCTGGGCGGGCCGGCCGCCGAGGAGAACGTCGCCGACATGCCCGACGACGAGCAGATCTGCAACTGCAACGGCGTCTCCAAGGGGGCGCTGAAGGCCTGTGTGGACGGCGGCTGCAAGACCGTCAGCGGCTGCATGGACAAGACCCGGGCCGGTAAGGGCTGTGGCACCTGCAGGCCGCTCGTGCAGCGGGTCGTCGAATGGGCGGCCGGCGGCGAGGTCGAGGAGGACCCGGCCGCCTCGTACTACGTGCCCGGCGTGCCGATGCCCAAGCCCGAGCTGATGGACGCGATCCGTCTCTACCAGCTGAGGTCCGTGTCGTCGGTGTTCGCGAAGCTCGGCGGCGAGGAGGACGCCAAGAGCAAGATGGGACTCGCGTCGCTGCTCAAGATGATGTGGGGCGACGCGTACGAGGACGAGCGCGACGCCCGCTTCATCAACGACCGGGTGCACGCGAACATCCAGCGCGACGGCACGTTCTCGGTCGTGCCGCAGATGAAGGGCGGCGTCACCACCCCCGCCGACCTCAAGCGCATCGCCGAGGTCGCCGAGCGGCACGGGGTGCCGATGGTGAAGCTCACCGGCGGCCAGCGCATCGACCTGCTCGGCATTCCGAAGGAGAAGCTCCCGCAGATCTGGGCCGAGCTCGACATGCCTTCCGGGTACGCGTACGCGAAGAGCTTCCGCACCGTGAAGACGTGTGTCGGATCGGACTTCTGCCGCTTCGGCGTCGGCGATTCCACCGCCCTCGGGATCGCCATCGAGGAGCGTTATCAGGGAATCGAGGGCCCGGGCAAGATGAAGCTCGCGGTCACCGGCTGCCCGCGCAACTGCGCCGAGGCGTACGTGAAAGACCTGGGTGTTGTCGCTATTGACGGCGGCAAATGGGAGATCTACGTCGGCGGCGCGGCCGGCGCCCACGTCCGCAAGGGTGACCTGCTCGCCACCGTGGACAGCCCCGACGAGGTCGTCACGCTGACCGGCCGGTTCCTGCAGTACTACCGCGAGAACGGCAACTGGCTCGAGCGCACCTACGCCTGGGTGCCGCGGGTCGGGATCGAGAAGATCCGCGCGGTCGTCGTGGACGACGCCGACGGCATCGCCGCCGACCTGGACGCGCGGATGGACGCCACCGTCGCCGCCTACCGCGACCCGTGGAAGGAGCGCGCCGAACCGGCGACGCCCGGACAGTTCCGCACCTCGCTGCCCCTGACCGTGCTGCCCCAGGTTCCGGTGCGCGCATGAAGACGCTCGGTTTCGTCCACGACATCCCCCTCGGGGAAGGCCGCACCTACGCGGTCGACGGCGAGATGATCGCCGTGTTCCGGCTCCGCGACGGCTCGATCCGGGCGCTCTCCGCCGTGTGCCCGCACAAGGGCGGCCCGCTCGCCGACGGCCAGATCGACCTCAAGCAGGTCGTCTGTCCCCTGCACCTGTACGCCTGGGACCTTTCCACCGGCTGCTCGCTCAGCGGCCAGGAATCGGTGTCCGTTTATCCCGTCCGCGTTGACAACGAACAGCTCATCCTGGAGATGTGAGATGACAGCTACGCTGCCCGTTGCCCGCCCGGCCGCTGCGTCGGTCCGTGGACATTGGATCGACGACTGGAGGCCCGAGGACCCTGCGTTCTGGGCTTCGACCGGGGCGCCGATCGCCCGACGGAACCTGATCTTCTCGATCATGTCCGAACACATCGGATTTTCCGTGTGGTCGCTGTGGTCGGTGCTGGTGCTCTTCCTGGGCCCCGCCTACGGCATCGACCCGGCCGGAAAGTTTCTGCTCACGGCGGTGCCGACGCTGGTCGGCGCGGCGCTGCGGATTCCGTACAGTTTCGCGGTCTCCCGTTTCGGCGGGCGCAACTGGACCGTCTTCAGCGCCACCCTCCTGCTCGTCCCGGCCGTCCTGGCCGCGTTCCTGATCCGGCCCGGCGTCTCCTACCCGACGCTGATCATCATCGCGGCCGTGGGCGGTGTCGGCGGCGGAAACTTCGCGTCCTCGATGACCAACATCAACGCGTTCTACCCGAACCGGCTCAAGGGCTGGGCGCTCGGCATCAACGCCGGCGGCGGCAACCTCGGCGTCGCGGCCGTGCAGCTGGTCGGCCTGTTCGTGCTCGCCGTCTTCGGGGCCGGCCACCCCGGCCTCGTGGCCGGCATCTACATCCCGCTGATCGTGATCGCCGCCCTCTGCTCGGCGCTCTACATGGACAACCTCACCCAGGCGCGCAGCGAGAAACGCGCCATGCGCGACGCCCTCGGCGAGGCTCACACGTGGGTCATGTCCCTGCTGTACATCGGCACGTTCGGCTCGTTCATCGGCTTCGGTTTCGCCTTCGGCCAGGTGCTGCAGGTGCAGTTCCACGCCGAGTTCTCGACGCCGGTCAAGGCCGCCTACCTGACGTTCCTCGGCCCGCTGCTCGGCTCGCTGATCCGCCCGGTCGGCGGCGCGCTCGCCGACCGGCTCGGCGGCGCCCGGGTAACTTTCGTCAACTTCGTGGCCATGGCGGCCGGCGCCGGGATCGTGCTGCTCGCGGCCCAGCAGAAATCGCTGCCGCTCTACATCGTCGGATTCATCGCCCTGTTCATCCTCAGCGGCATCGGCAACGGCTCCACGTACAAGATGATCCCAGCCATCTTCAAGGCCAAGCATCCGTACGACGAGATCACGGCGCGCCGGCTCTCGGGCGCGGTGATCGGCATCGCCGGCGCGATCGGCGCCCTGGGCGGCGTGCTGGTCAACCTCGCCTTCCGGCAGTCCTTCCTGGAGACCAAGAGCGCGGACGCCGCCTACGTAGGGTTCATCGCCTTCTACGCACTGTGTGTGCTGGTCACGTGGGCCGTCTACCTGCGGCCCGGCGCCCGCACCGCCGGTAAAGTTTGATGCCTTTCGATGCCGCCCGGCCGGATTTCCGGCCGGGCGGTTCGCTACTGTGTGCGGCGTGCCTCCGATGGAGCTGAACACGGATGTTCCACATTCCGCCCGCATCTACGACTACCTGCTGGGCGGCAAGGACCACTTCGCCGCCGACCGCAACGCCGCGGCGGCGATCACGGCCGACTGGCCACATCTGGCGATCTCGATGCGCGCCAACCGCAACTACATGGCCCGCCAGGCCCGGTTCATCGCGGCGGAGCTCGGCATCCGGCAGTTCCTCGATATCGGCGCCGGCCTGCCGACCGCGCCCAACCTGCACGAGGTGGTGCAGCAGGTAGAGCCGTCGTCGCGGGTGATGTACGTGGACAACGACCCGATCGTGCTCGTGCACGCCCGGGCGCTGCTGACCAGCGCCCCCGAGGGCCAGACCACGTACCTCGACGCCAACCTGCGCGACCCCGCCGCGATCCTGGAGTCCTCCGAGTTCCGGGGCACGTTCGACCTGTCGCAGCCGGTCGCGCTGAGCCTGATCGCGATCCTGCAGTTCATCGTCGACGACGACATGGCCCACCGGATCGTCGACACGCTGATGGCGCCCCTGCCGCCCGGCAGCGTCCTGGCGATGTCCACGGTGACCGCCGACAGCGCTCCCGACGAGGTCAACAGGGGCGTCGCCGCGTACGTCGCCAAGGGCATCGAGGAGAAGGCACGCGACCTCGCGGAGTGCCAGGAGCTGTTCCGCGGCCTCGACCTGATCGACCCGGGCGTGGTGCTGGTCAACCACTGGCGCCCCGACGACGCGGCCCGCGCGGTCCCCGACGAGCACGTCCACATGTACGGCGGCGTCGCCGTCAAACGCTAGCGCCGTTGCCCCTGCGTCCGAGGTGCCGCCCCGACGGCGCCGGACGACTGCACCGACGGCGCCGGACGACTGCCCCGACCCACTGCTCAGCGCGGTGCCCGTGGCGACCGCCCGGGACTGTCGAAGCTGTGCTTCGCGGCGCTTTGCTCTGCTCACCTATACGCGCGAGCCAGTGGCCCATAGGCAGGTGAGCAGAGCAGGGCGTATAGGTGAGCAGAGCAAGGTGGGCGGCGGCGACTCGTGCGGGCCGGCCGGCGGCGGTTCGCCCGGTCGTGAGGCGGGCGGTCGTGGGGCAGGTGGC
The DNA here is from genome assembly GCF_044454685.1 of Actinoplanes sp. NPDC051513. NCBI lineage: Bacteria > Bacillati > Actinomycetota > Actinomycetes > Micromonosporales > Micromonosporaceae > Actinoplanes > Actinoplanes sp. NPDC051513. The sequence goes on along the minus strand of NZ_JBITDW010000005.1, from coordinate 545,149 downwards.
GACACGATCGGCGGCCTCCGGCGCGGTTGGGACCGTCGGCGAACGCGACTAACTGGGGTAGACCTCCAGCGCTGAAAGTTGGCCCGCCGGCCAGCCGGTGTTCGCGGTGATGGTTGCGCGGACATATCGGATATTTGCGGGGGTGGCCGTCAACGTCACCGTATTGCTGCCGCCGGGGTCGAAGGTGCGGCCGGCGGAGGGCACGAGGGTGGTGAAGCTCGAGCCGTTGGTGCTCCCCGAGATGGACAGGGTCTGGGTGCGGGCGCCCCACGACGGCGGCAGCTTGAGGACGAATCGGCCCACCGTGGCGGCGGCGCCCAGATCGACCTGAACCCATTGGGGGAACGCGTTGTTGGTGCTCTCCCAGTAGGTGCCGGCGTCGCCGTCGACCACGTTGCCGGGGCCGTACGACTGGGTACTGCCGCTCGACGAGGTGGCGTGGCCGCGCGCGAGATCGGTGACGGGCGGTGGCGGCGGGGGCGCGCTGTCGGCGTACGCGCTGATTTGCGAAAGCTGAGCCGCCGGCCAGCCGGTGTTGGACGCGAAGCTCAGCCGCAGGTATCTCACGGCCGTGCCCGGCAGCGTGACCGTGACCGCGTTGCCACTCGCGGGGTCGAAGACGTAGCCGGCGGCGCTCTTCAAGGCCGCGCCCGAGCCGCCGTCCTGGATGCTGATGGTCTGGGTGCGTCGCTCCCAGCCCGCAGGCAGGCGAAGGACCACGCTGGTCAGTCCCACGGCCGATCCGAGATCGACCTGCACCCACTGCGGAAAGGCGTTGTTGGCGCTCTCCCAGTAGCTGCCGGCGTTGCTGTCCGTCGCGTTCGCAGCCGCGAAACTTCCGTTGACGCTGCTCGCACTGGCCGGCTTTCCGGCGGCGAGATCGCCCGTGGTCGGCGGCGGGGTCGTGCCGGTGGTGGGCTGGGTCGGGCGCGTCGCGGTGAGGGCGATCTGTCCCTTGAGCATCTTGCCGCCGTCGGTGGTGATGCGCAGGTAGTAGTCGGCGTCGCAGCGCGTGCCGTCCTCGTCGAGCGCCCGGATCCCGGTGCCGGCCGGGATCGACGCCTGGGTTTCGGCTGTCTTCGCGATCTGGTTGCCCTCGTTGAACTCGTCGAACATGGAGACGTAGAGGCCCTGGGCGCCCAGCCGCACCATGTTGTAGATGCTGCGCCAGTAGTAGTCGCCGTGCCGACGGTGCCCGGACGAAAGGTCGCCGGGCAGCGCGCAGGGCTGGTAGTCGATGCCGTGCGCGTTGCAGTCGGCCTGGTCGGCGGTGTTCACGTTGGTGTAGAACCAGTCGAGACCGTCGAGGTCGCCGGTGCGGCCCACCATCCACGGCGAGATCGCGTGGAACGCGTGGTAGACGTCGAGGTAGCCGGCGCGACTGTCGTTCTTTCCTTCCCGCCAATAGGTCGGCACGCCGCCGATGACGTAGCAGCCCTGGCCTTTCAGCCAGTTGATGACATCGAGGCAGGCGGCCTGCGAAAAAGTGTGGTTCTCGTCGTTGAAGCCGAAGCCCCAGATGCAGACGACCGGCTTGCCGTTCTGCCGCGCGTACGCGGACGACGCCGTGAGCGCGGAAATTTTCGTCGACCAGTCGGTCTTGATCTCGGACTGCATGTTCGGCCAGCCGCTGACGTCCCACATGATGTAGAACTTGCGGCCGGTCGCCTCGGCGGCGGTGCGGACCTTCTGGTACATCGCGTCGCGGGTCGGGCCCTCGTCGCCGAACGGGTTGAACCGCTGCAGGGCGGCGGTGTCGATGCCGTACGTGCGCATCCAGCCGAAATGGGTGTCGACCGTCTGCTGGTCGTAGGAGGAGAACAGCGCCGCGGGGCCGCCGCTGCCGAGATTCGGGTACGCCGTGGGGTAGGCGTGCGTGTAGTCGCGCATGTCGGGCCAGGACACGATCGTGGTGTTGCTGGGGGACGGTGGCTGGAAACGGTCGCGGCTCCAGTGCCACCAGCCGCCGATCGGGGCGCCGTCGCCGGGGCAGGCGAACCAGCCCTGGTATCCGACGGTGACCTTGCCGACGACGTCGCCGGGCGGGGAGGCGGCGCTCGCGGACGCCGGGTCGAGGAGGGCGGCGGCTGGGGAAAGGGCCGCCGCCGAGAGCAGGGTGCGCCTGGAGAGAGGCATGGGGACTCCTGGCTCGTGGGGGATATCGACGGTCATCGTGACAGTGCGCGTCACATGTTTGCAATAGTTGGACCGCACTCTGAAATATTGCGGTTACGTGCTCGGAAAACTCGGGCGTGATTGACTCGGGGCATGCTGCCATGGAGTTACGACCTGGCCGGCCGGTTGCATCACGAGACGATCGAGTCGGCGCTGCTACGCGACAACCCGCTGGGCGATCCCCACGTCCGCCCGCTCTGGGTCTACACCCCGCCGGGCTACGCGGCCGACGGCGACGATCGATACCCGGCGATCTACGTGATCCAGGGGTACAGCGGGCACGTCGGCATGTGGGCCAACCGGTCGCCGTTCCGCCAGCCGTTCGTCGAGACCGCCGACGCGGTGTTCGCCCAGGGCGAGGCGCCGGGCTGCATCGTCGTCTACGTCGACGCCTGGACCGCCTACGGCGGCTCCCAGTTCGTCGACTCGGCGGGAACCGGCCGCTACCACTCGTACCTGTGCGACGAGGTCGTCGCCTGGGTCGATGACCACTTCCGGACGATCCCGGCGCCGGCGTCGCGGGCCATCTCCGGCAAGTCGTCGGGCGGCTTCGGGGCGATGATCACCCCGATGCTGCGCCCGGACCTGTTCGGCGCGCTCGCCACCCACGCCGGCGACGCCTTGTACGAGTACTGCTACCTCAACGAGTTCGCGAAAGCCGCGCGGGCGCTGCGCGACTACGACCACGACATCCAGAAGTGGTGGGCCGACTTCCGCGGACGCACGGCGTTCACCGAAGAGAACGACATCCTGCTTCTGCTGGTCCTGGGTTGCTCCGCCGCGTTCACGCCCGGGCCCGACGGCACCCCGCAGTTGCCCTTCGACGCGCGCACCGGCCAGATCATCCCCGATCTCTGGGACAGGTGGCTGGAGTGGGACCCGATCCGGATGATCGACCGGTACGCCGACGCGCTGCGCTCGCAGCGGGCGATCTGGATCGACGCCGGCACGCGTGACGAGTGGTTCCTCGACCTGGGCGCGGAGGCGTTCCGGGCCGGCCTCGACCGCATCGGCGTGCCGGACGACCGGATCCACTTCGAGCTGTTCCCGGGCGCGCACGGCGGCATGGACTACCGCTACCCGCAGGCCCTCTCCTGGCTGGCCAACCGCCTCGACCGCGGGTAGGGCCTGGATCGACGTGGGAGACGGGCTGCGGCGTGGCCCAGCCGCCGCCTGGCCGCACGCCGCGAACACCCGAATACAACCCCGGTATTCGGGCGCCCACGGCGCACACCCAGACGACACCTGGACCTCGCCTCGCTCCGGCCCCACGTCGATCCAGGCCCTAAGCCTCCTCGAACTGCCGGATCAGCGGGCCCAGGCTGCGCAGCCATTCGCGCGCCCGGGTGTTCCAGCTTTCGCCGCCGAGCAGGATGACCGCTTCGCCGCCGAGGAAGGCCATGCCGATCAGGCCGGCCACGTCCTCGGCGCGGAGCGGGCCCAGCGAGCCGAACCGCTGCTCCGCCTCGCCGGCCACGCCCGCCAGGACCTCGAACCACGACTCGAGCAGCGCCAGCACCTGGGCGGCGACCGTCTCGTCCGACCAGCCCGCCGCGATCATCTCCTGCAGGACGCGCACGTAGCCCGACCGCAGGTCGTCGTCGAGGAAGTCGCAGGCCTGCTCGTAGCGCTTCCACAGCGGCATCTCGGTGCCGTACATGTGGCGCTGCCGGGCGACCAGCGCGCGGTTCTCGTACTCGAGCAACGCCAGCAGCACGCCCTGCTTCCCGCCGAAGTGGTAGTGGATCTGGCTGAGCGGAACCCCCGCCTTCTCGGCCAGGCTCCGGGTGGAGAACGCGGCGTAGCCGTGCGATTGAAGACGAGCCTTGGCCGCCTCGATGATCTTCTCCGCTGTCGGATTCACGTCCCGCACCCCCTTTTCTCGGTCGGTCGACCGAATCATACTGTCATCGAGTCGGTCGGTCGACCGACCGAATGAACAGAAGGAGGGGTTCGTGGCTCGCAAGATCTACGGCATCGTGGTGTACGCCCTGTTCGCCGCGGCATTCCTGTACACGATCGGCTTTCTGGCCAACGCCGTGGTGCCCAAGGGCATCGACGACGGCACGGTCCGCCCCGCCTGGCAGGCGATCGTGGTGGACCTCGCCCTGCTGGGCGCCTTCGCCGTCCAGCACACCGTGATGGCGCGGCCCTGGTTCAAGCGGCACTGGGTGCCCGCGGCCATCGAGCGCAGCACCTTCGTCCTGGCCGCGACGGTCCTGCTGATCCTGTTGCTCTGGCTGTGGCAACCCCTGCCCGCCTCGGTCTGGACGGTCGGCCCCGGCTGGGCGCGTGCCGTCCTGTGGACGCTCTACCTGGGCGGCTGGGGCTTCCTTTTCTTCAGCACTTTCGCGCTGGGTCACTTCGACCTGTTCGGCCTGCGGCAGGCGTTGTCCCGCAACTACACCGAGCCGAAGTTCCGCGAGCCGTCGATCTACCGCTACATCCAGCACCCGATCATGGTCGGTTTCCTGATCGCGTTCTGGGCCGCGCCCGACATGAGCGCCGGCCGCCTGCTCTTCGCCGGCGTCTCCACGGCGTACATCATGGTGGGTGTGCGTTTCGAGGAGCACGACCTCAAGCAGCAGCTGGGCGCGCCCTACACCGAGTACGCCGCCCGGGTGCCGCGTTTCGTGCCGCGCCCGGCGAGCAAGGGCCGGCGAGGGGCGGTGAGTGATGACCGCGCTGCGGCCGAACGCTGACGGCTTCGTCGAACACCGGGGCACAAAGATCAATTTCCACGTGTACGGCGAAAGCGGGCCGACCATTCTGCTGCTGCCGACGTGGACCCTCGTGCACCAGCGGATCTGGAAGATGCAGGTCCCGCACCTTTCCCGGCACTTTCGCGTCGTCACCTACGACGGCCCCGGCAACGGCGGATCCGACCGCCCGCTGGAAAGTTCCTGGTACAGCCAGGAAAGCCAGATCGCCTACGCGCTCGCCGTGCTCGACGCGACCGGCACCGACAAGGCCGTGGTCGTCGCCCTCTCCCGCGCGGCCAACTGGGCGCTCGAGCTCGCCGCCGAGCACCCCAGCCGCGTGCACGGCACCGTGATCATCGGACCGGCGATATCCCTTCCGCCGCAGGCCGCCCGCTCGACCAACCTCGACATGGCCGCGCACCTTCCGCAGCTGCCGCCGACCGCCGTGCCCCGGCTCGGCGCCGACCCGCAGACGCACTGGGCGAAATACAACTGGCAGTACTGGCTGGAGCACTACGAAGATTTCGCCTGGTTCTTCCTCGGCCAGTGCTTCCCCGAGCCGCACTCCACCAAGCCGATCGACGACGGCGTCGCCTGGGCGCTCGAGACCACCGGCGCGGTCCTGGTCGCCGAGAGCCGCGCCGGCCGGCCCGACGAGGCGACGATCCGGGACTGGTGCGCGCGGATCGGGAGCCCGCTGCTGGCCGTCCACGGCACCGAAGACCGGATCTCCCCGCTCGCCCGCAGCGAACTGCTCTGCGAGCTGACCGGCGGCGAGCTGGTCACGATCGAGGGCGCCGGGCACGTGCCGCAGGTGTGCGATCCCGTTCGCCTGAATCTGCTGATCGGCGATTTCGCCGCCCGGTTCCGGGCCGCCGGGCCGCGCCGCAGCGTCTGGCCGCGGTGGAGCAGCCGGCCGAAGCGGGTGCTGTATCTGTCCTCGCCGATCGGGCTCGGCCACGCGCGGCGAGATCTGGCGATCACGCGGCAGCTGCGGGAGCGGCATCCCGGCGTACGCGTCGATTGGCTCACCCAGCACCCGGTGACCCGGATGCTCGCCGACGAGGGCGAGCGGGTCCATCCCGCGAGCCGACTGCTGCTCAGCGAGTCGGCGCACATCGAGGACGAGTCGGGCGAACACGACCTGCACGCGTTCCAGGCGCTGCGCTCGATGGACGAGATCCTCATGAACAACTTCATGGTGTTCCACGACTTGGTCACCGAGGAGCAGTACGACCTGGTCGTCGGCGACGAGGCCTGGGACGTCGACCACTTCCTGCACGAGAATCCCGAGCTCAAGCGTTTCGCGTACGCGTGGCTGACCGACTTCGTCGGTTTCCTGCCGATGCCCGGCGACGACGAGCGTGCCCAGCTGGTCACCGCCGACTACAACGCCGAGATGATTGAGCGCATCGCCCGCTTCCCGCGCCTGCGCGACCGGGCCGTGTTCGTCGGTGACCCCGACGACATCGTCCCGTCGCGTTTCGGCGACGACATGCCTTTCATCCGTGACTGGACCGAGTCGCATTTCTCCTTCGCCGGCTACGTGACCGGTTTCGACCCGATCACCTCGGCCGTTCGCGAATCGCTGCGCGCCGAGTTGGGCTACCGACCGGGCGAGCCGGTCTGCGTCGTCACCGTGGGCGGGTCCGGGGTCGGCGGCGACCTGTTACGTCGCGTCGCGGCCGCGTACCCCGAAGCGGCCCGGCGCGTGCCCGGCCTGCGCATGATCATCGTGACCGGCCCCCGCATCGACCCCTCCGCCGTCCCGGCCCGCCCGGGCTTGGAGGTGCACGGCTACCTGCCCGGCCTGCATCGCCACCTGGCCGCGGCCGACCTGGCCGTGGTGCAGGGCGGCCTGACCACGTGCATGGAGCTGACCGCGAGCAACAGGCCGTTCATCTACGTCCCGCTGCGGCGCCACTTCGAACAGAACCTCCACGTCGGCCACCGGCTGCGCCGCCACGACGCCGGCCGCCGGATGGACTACGAGACCCTCGACCCCGACACGCTCGCCGAGGCGATCGCGGAAGAGATCGGCCGCGAGGTCAGCTACCGCCCGGTGACCGCCGACGGCGCGGATCGCGCGGCGGCCCTGCTGGCCGGCCTCCTGTAGGCCGCTTACGCTCGACTCCATGATCCCGGACGACGCCGGCCCTCTCGCCACACTGGACCGCCGGGCCGATCACCGGGACGTGGAGCGGGCGTTGCTCGCGGCCGGCTGGACCGCCTGCGGCGCCGGCGACTGGGCGATCGCGCTCCGCTCCCCGGACGGCACAGCGGCCGCACGCATCAGCCCGTTCGACCCGACCGGCCCCTACGCGGCGGCCCTGTACCGGGAGGCCGCGCACACCCGCCAGGTGCCGCGCCTGTTCGAGCACCGGCGCCTCGCGGGCGGCGGCGACCTGCAGGTGATGGAGTGGCTCCGTCGCGTCCCCGAGGCCGAGGCCGGCGCGTTCCAGCGGGCGATCGCCCGTGCCTCCGGCGAGGTCGCCGAGCTGGCCGGCATCATCCGCGAGGTCCACGAACGGGCCCGGCGCGAGCTGCCCTGGTGCGGCCCTCTCGACCACAACCCGGCCAACGTCATGCGCACGGCCGACCGCCGCCTGGTCGTCACCGACCTGTTCTACGCCGACGGCCCCGATCTGTACCGCGCCGCCGCGACGGACCCCGATCGGGTGGTCGCCCGGATCCCGCAACACGAGCGGCGTTTCATGACCGACATTCCCCTCGCCTCCACGGGACCGTGGGAGCCTGGGGAGAAGGAGGCGATGCGCGCCGCCCTGGCGGCCGCCGACGAGCGGAGACGGACCATGGACGTCAAGGACGTCAACAAGCGAGTCATCGAGCAGTTCCGCGCCGGGGGCGAGATCGAGGGCATGCACCGCGACCGCCTGCTGCTTCTCACCACCACGGGCGCCCGCACCGGCAACGCACACACCACCCCGATGATGTTCCACCGCGACGGCGAGCGCCTCCTGGTGATCGCCTCCAACGCCGGCGCGCCAGCCGACCCCGACTGGTACCGCAACCTGGTCGCCCACCCCGCCGTACGGGTCGAGATCGGCGACAAGACCTACGCGGCCACGGCGACCCCGCTGACCGGCGACGACCGCTCACGGGAGTGGGCCGCGATCACGGAGGCGTACCCGTTCTTCGTCGACCACGAGGCCAAGGCCGGCCGCGACATCCCGGTCGTCGAGCTCACGGCTGCCGCCTGAGCCGGCGAGGCCGTTCCGGTCAGGGAGCCCGGTCGCGGGGATCGGTGGCGGCGATCAGGGCCGCGCGCTGGTCGGGGGAGAGGCGGCCGAACCAGGGCGGCGGACTCAGTGTCGGCAACCGCCGCAATGCGGGCGCGCTTGCGCGGGCTTCCGGGGTTGCATCCAGTACCGGCGCCGCCGCGGGGAGCGGTGCGGACGCCGTACGGGAAAGTGGTTTTGACCTGGGAGGGGGTGAAAAACGGCAAGATCAAGTAGCAGTTCATCTGTTTGAAACCGGCGCGGGGTCTGTGGTAGGTAGAGTGCCGCCATCCTCGACGACATAGACCCGTTCATCGGCACCGCAGCGACCGACCTGCCTCGCGCGCATGGTCTGGCCGCTACCTGGTGGTGGCCGAAACCGCAGGTGGGCAACACCCACCCGGGCGCCACCTCGCCGTTCGGGATGGTTTCCGCCTGCGCGTATTCCGGGGCATATCCGACCGGGTACGGGCGGTACGCGAAGAACACCGAAGGCGTTCCGGAGGAGATGTTCGATCGGGTCGAGGCGTCCGGGTTCACGCATTTTCAGCAATCGGGAACAGGGGCGATCCGGAAGTACTACAACTACGTCCGGGTGACGCCGATGGTGCAGCCGCTCGATTCGCTGGGCGAATCGTGGGCTCTGCACGACGAGGTGGCCGAGGCGGGCTATTACGCGGCGACGCTGGACACCGGCGTGCGGTCCGAGATCACCGTCGGCAGCAAGGTCGCCGTCCACCGCTACACATTCCCGGAGCACCGCTCCGCCCGCGTCGTCGTCGATCTGTCCTGCGGCGGGCTCGCGATCGATCTCGGCCGCACCGTGCCGCTGCGCGCCCAGGTCGAGAGCATGGGCCGCGGCCGCGCCCAGGGCACCGTGGTCATGGAGGGCGTGCCGCTGTCGGTCTACATCGAGGTCGATTCGCCCGGCTGGCGGCAGATGCTGTGGTACGACCGGCGCCTGATCGACGGCGGCACCCGGCTCGACTTCGACAGCATCCGGCACACCAACCTGCGCCCGTTCGGCATGCTCTTCATGGGCTCGGCGCGGGCGGGCCAGGTCGTCGAGGTGCGGATGGGCTTCTCGCTGCGCGGTTGCGAACAGGCCCGGCAGAACCTCGAGCGCGAGTGCGGCAGCGACGCGCCGGCCTTCAACGTGGTGCGCTCGCGCACCCGGGTGCTGTGGCGCGAGCACGTCGGCAAGGTGCAGGTCGATGGGGGTACGCGGGCGCGGCGGCAGGTGTTCGGCACGGCGCTGTACCACTCGATGATCAAGCCGTGTGTCGCCGAGGACGAGAGCCCGTTCTGGCCGAGCTCCGGGCCGTACGCGTTCGACGTCTGCACGATGTGGGACATCTACAAGACGCAGTTGCCGCTGCTCGCCGCGATCGCGCCGGACCGCTTCACCGACCTGCTCGAGTCGCTGATCCGGGTCTGCGAGGAGGAGGGCAACTTCCCGATCGGGTACCGCATGGCCCGCGGCGCCGACCGGTTCTTCCGGCAGGCCAGCGCGCTCGCGCACACGGCGCTCGCCGACGCGCACGTGCTCGCCCGGCCCGGCATCGACTGGAGCTGGGCGCTGGTGCACATGGTCGACGACCTGCGCCGGATGTACGGGGAGGACTTCTTCGAGCACGGCGTGGTGCACCCGATCACGCACACCCTCGATCTCGCGTACGCCCACCACTGCACCGCCCAGGTCGCGCGCGCCCTCAACGACCGCCGCCTCGCCGACGACCTCGAGCGGCGGGGCCGGCAGTGGGTCAACGCGTTCGACCCGGCCACCGGGCTGCTGCGCGACAGCGAGTTCTACGAGGGCGGCAAGTGGAACTACTCGTTCCGCCTGCTGCACGACATGGCCGGCCGGATCTCCCTGGCCGGCGGCGACGACGCGTTCATCGCCATCCTCGACCGGTTCTTCGGCTACGGCGCCGACCCGGTCAAGCAGCCCGGCCAGTGCCCGGCGCCCACCGAGATGGCGGCCGGGTACGCGCTCAACCGGTTCGAGGGCCTCAACAACGAGCCGGACATGGAGGCGCCCTGGGCGTACCACTACGCCGGGCGTACCGACCGCACCGCCGAGATCGTCCATTCCGCGCTGACCTGGCAGTTCGGCACCGGCCCCGGCGGCCTGCCCGGCAACGACGACTCCGGCGGCCTGAGCTCCTGGTACGTCTGGGCCTCGCTGGGCCTGTTCCCGGTCGCCGGCCAGAACCTCTTCCTGATCAACGCGCCCGCCTTCGACCGCGCCGTCCTGCAGGCCGGCGACGGCGAGTTCGTCATCGAGACGAGCGGGCACCGCGAGACGCCGATCGGCGTGGACGGCATCGACCGCGATCCGCCGCCGCAGTACGTGCAGTCGGCGACCCTCAACGGCGTGCCGCTGCACGCCGCCCACCTGTCCGCCGCCGAGGTTCATCGAGGCGGCCGGCTGCACCTGAAACTGGGACCCGAGCCCAGCACCTGGGGAAGCGGGATACGTCCCCCCTCCCTGTCCTGAGCCCTCCACCCCCCGAGGAACGACGATGAACCATCCCAGCCGCCGCCTCGTGATCGTGGTCCGAGCCGACCCGGTGATCTGCGGCCATTCCGGTGAGGCGCGCAATCTCGCCGAGGTCGCCCTGACCCGTGGCTTCGACGACGTCCGGCTGATCACCTGGCCGATCCCGGCGCTCGAGGCGGCCGGGTTGCCGCTCAAGCCGCTCGATCGGCTGCTGCCGTACAGTCCCGGGATCACGGTGGAGCGGCCCGAGGCGGTCGGCGACTACCGGGTGCCCGACGGGCGTCACCTCGCCGGTCTCACCGGCCGGCTGGTCGAGCTGCTCAGCGAGCCGGTGCCGACGGTGTGCCTGTCGATGTACCTGGTGCCGCACACGACGGTCGTGGTCGACGCGGTCACCGCGGCGCGGGCGGCCGGCTTCGACCCGCAGGTGCACACGATCGCGAAAGCGGTCGGCTCGGACGTCACCAACGTGATCCGCTCCTGCCTGCGCGAGGGCCGGTTCGGCGCGGCGACGGTGCTGTTCACGACGTTCCTCGCCAACGACGAGGTGGTCGCGGTCTCCGAGTACACCCGCGACGAGATCATCGCGTCGGCTCTGGAAGTGGATGCGCACTGCGGCACTTCGTTCGCCGCGCAGTGCCGCGCACGCGTACGCGTAAGTTATCCGCCGATCGACGCCTCGGCTTTCCTGGACGTCACGGACGAGGCGGTGGAGGCGGCGCTGGCGCGCCGTGGCCTTTCGCGCGACGGCTACATTCTCTTTCTCTCCCGGGTGGCGCGGGCCAAGGGCATTTACGACCTGATCATCGCGTACGGGCAGATGCGGTGCCGCGATGACGTGAAGCTCGTGGTCGCGGGCAACGGGCCGGCGCTCGATCACGTCCGGGCCATGGCCAAGGAGGACGACCGGATCGTCTTCCTCACCGACGTCGACGACGAGGAGAAGCCACTGCTGATGGCGGGATGCGCGGCGTACGCGCTGCCGACCAAGCCGGAGCCCGATTTCGTGGAGACCTTCGGCATCGCCCTCGCGGAGAAGATGCTCGCCGGCGGCGGCCCGATCGTCACGACCCTGACCGGCGGGACCGGGGAGGCGGTCGGGAAGGCGGCGGTGATCGTCGAGCCGGGCGACATCAACGGCCTCGCCGACGCGCTCGACCGGGTCGTCCTCGAGATGTCCACGGCCCAGCGCGCGGATTACGAGCTGCGGGCCCGGGAGACGGCGATGGCCTTTGCCCGGGAAGCCGTCTTCGACGGGTTGTTCCCGCAGGAGGCAGGCATCCACTGAGTACGATGCGCGGATGGCGCCGTCCACGGGTCCGCGTTACCGCACGTGGGTGCGGATCTCACGGCTGGCGCCGTTCGCCGTTGTCAGCGTGGTCTCGCTGGCAGGGTGCCTGCTCGCTTTTCTGAGCCCCTGGTTCCTGCTGTTCCTCGTGCCGCTGGGGATCTTCGGCTACATCACGCTGATCCTCGGGCTGACGGTGTATCGGCTGGGGCCGGGTGGCTACCAGCGCCGTATCCACGAGCTGATCGCCACGACGGTTCCCCTCCCGCCCGGTGGCCGCGCGCTCGACGTCGGCTGCGGCAGCGGCAGCCTGGTGGTCAAGATCGCCAAGGCTCACCCGACGGCTTCGGTGACCGGGGTCGATTCGTGGGGCGGTTCCTGGGAGTACTCGCGCGACCAGTGCCTGCGTAACGCGCGGCTCGAGGGCGCGGGGGAGCGGGTCTCCTTCGAGAAGCAGAACGGCGCCGCCCTGACCTTCCCCGGCGACACCTTCGACGCGGTGGTCAGCTGCATGACGTTCCACGAGATCAAGGAGAACCCCGACCGGGCCGACGGCGTGGCCGAGGCCCTGCGCGTCCTCTGCCCCGGCGGCGCCTTCTACTTCCTCGACCTCTTCGGCGACCCGGCCTTCTACCCGGCCCCCGGCAAGCTCCGCGCCCTCACCGGCGCCGAGCCCCGGCCGCTCACCGACCTCATGCCGTTGCCGTTCCCGTTGCGCCACCCCAAGGTCCTCGGCCACGCCATGCTCCTGGCCGGCACGAAGCCCGGCCGCGTCGCCTGACCCTGCTCAGCGCACGACCAGGCGCTCCTGACCGATCCGGGTCAGGAGCAGTGGTGGGTCACGGGGGACAGCCACTCCTTGAGCTGCGGGCCCAGCAGCTTGCTGGCGTCGTCCGGGGTCTTGAGGGCGGTGAAGACGCTCGCGTCGGCGGCCTTCTTCTGCAACTCGTCGGCGGCCTGCTTGCCGTCGGCGACGATCTGCGGGTCCTGGGCGCCGGCGGTCGCCGTGCGGATGGAGGTCGCCAGGTCGCCGAGCTTCTTCTGGGCCTGGGCCCGGTCGGCGGCCGAGCCGCTCCCGGCCGCCTTCGCCACGGCCTCGGCGAAGGGGGCCATGCCCTTGGTGTAGGCCTCGCCGATCGCCTCGCAGGCGCTCTTGGTCGCGGGGTCGGCCGCCACGGCGGCCGTCGTCGACCCGGGCGTCGCGCCGGACGTGGCCGCTCCGCAGGCTGCCGGCAACAGGAGCACGGCACCGAGCAGCAGGATACGGACGGCGCGACGCATTGAGAACCTCCGATGGCGGGGCGGGCAGATGCACGATACGTCGCCGCCCGGTCACAGTCCATGCATGGGGGTCGATTTAAAGCTTCGCCAAGATTATGGTCTCGGGCATGGGGGAGATCGACAGTTCGGCGCCGCATCCGGCCCGGCGGTACAACTACTGGCTGGGCGGGGAGGACCACTTCGCGGCCGACCGCGAGTCGGGGGACGCGATCGCCCGGGCGTTCCCGGTCGTCGTCGAGCTGGCGCGGGCCAACCGGGCGTTCCAGCGGCGCTGCGTCGACCACCTCGCGGGGCTGGGCATCGGGCAGTTCCTCGACGTGGGCACGGGGCTGCCGGCGCCGGACAACACCCACGAGGTCGCGCAACGCCGCAACCCCGGAGCGCGCGTCGTCTACGTCGACAACGATCCGATCGTAGCGACCCGCGCCGCGGCATTGATGGACGGCGGACGCACCGCCTACCTCGAGGCCGACCTGCGCGACCCGGCGGCGATCCTCGGGCACCCTGCGCTGCGCGAGACCCTCGACCTCGACCGGCCGGTCGCGCTGCTGCTCGTCGCGGTGCTGCATTTCATGCACGACGACAACCAGGTCGCGTACGCGGTCCGGACGCTGATGGACGCGCTGCCGGCGGGCTCCTACCTCGCGATCAGCCACGGGACGATGGACTTCAGCACGAAAGCGGGCGTCGAGGCGTACGAGAAGATGTTCGCCGAAGGCCGCACGGACGTCCGCGCTCGCCCGCGGCCGGTGATTCGCGGGCTTTTCGAGGGAACCGAGATCGTCGAGCCGGGCATCGTCCGGGTCGGTTCCTGGCGGGCGCCGGCCGCGAAAATGCCGAGCGCGGACCTGGAAATTCTCGCCGCCGTGGGCCGCAAGCTCTGACGCAGGTCACACCCTGTAGATCGACGGGCCGCGAGGTGATTGTCTAGGCGCGTGAGCGACTCGCAGGCGACGACCCAGCTTCAGGGCACCACCGCCTGGAAAACCCGGCTGACCACGCCGGTGCGGCTCTTGCTGCGCACCGAGGCCGGCAGCGCGGCCGTGCTCGTCACCGCGATCGTCATCGCCATGATCTGGGCGAACGTCGCGGACGGATCCTACGAAAATTTCTGGCACACCGACCTGTCGATCCACCTCGGCGACATGAGCATCTCGCTGACCCTGCGCGAGTGGGTCAACAGCGGGCTGATGACGCTGTTCTTCCTGGTGGTGGGCCTGGAGGCGCGGCGCGAGTTCGACCTGGGCGACCTGCGGGACCGGCGGCGGTTCATCCTGCCGGCGGCGGCCGGCATCGCGGGGATGATCCTGCCGGTCTCGATCTTCCTGGCGATCAACCACGGCGGTCCGGGGTCGGGCGGCTGGGGCGTGGCGATGTCGACCGACACGGCGCTCGCCCTCGGGCTGCTGGCGCTGGTCGGGCGGCGGGTGCCGGATCAGGCGCGGCTGTTCCTGGTGACCGTCTCGGTGGTGGACGACCTGATCGCGCTGCTGGTCATCGCGGTGGCGTACACCGATGAGATCAAGCTCATGCCATTGCTCATCGCGATCGTGCTGTACCTGGCAACTTTCGTGCTGGCGCGGCGGCAGGTGCGCAGCGGATACGCGTATGTGCCGCTCGGCATCGCGATCTGGGGCGCGATGCTGGCCAGCGGCATCGACCCGGTCGTCTCCGGCCTCGCGCTGGGGCTGGCCGCGGCCGCGTACACGCCGGCGCGCGGCGACCTCGAGACGGCCAGCGACCTGTTCCGCTCCTTCCGCGAACAACCGACCCCGGAGCTGGCCCAGGGCCTGCGGGTCGGCGTGGTCAACTCCTTCTCCTGGAACGACCGACTCCAGCGCACCTACCAGGGTGCGAGCAGCTATCTGATCGTGCCGCTGTTCGGCCTGGCCAACGCCGGCATCGCCATCGACGCGCATTTCCTGCGGCAGGCGGTCACGTCGCCGGTGACGATCGGCGTCTTCGTCGCGTACGTCTGCGGCAAGCCGATCGCGATCACCGGCGTCTCCTGGCTCATCACCCGGCTGAGCGGCCGCCGGGTCCAGCCTGGCGTCGGCTGGGCGTCCGTGCTCGGCACCGGCACGATCGCCGGGATCGGCTTCACGGTTTCGTTCCTGATCGCGAATCTTGCGTTCGAGGGCCCGGCGCTCGCTGAGGCGAAGCTGGGCGTGCTCACCGCCGCGATAGTGGCGTCGTTGCTGACCTGGTCCGAGTTCCGGATCACGTTCATGCTGCCCAAGGCCAAGCGTGCGGTGGCCCTGCTCGGCGACGCCGACCAGCTCACCGACCTGATCCCCGAGGTCGACGAGGAGCGCGACCACGTGCGGGGACCGGCCGAGGCGTCGGTCACCATCGTCGAGTACGGCGACTTCCAGTGCCCCTACTGCGGCCGCGCCGAGCCGATCGTGCGCGAGCTGTTCACCGACGCCGACCTGCGCTTCGTCTGGCGAAACCTGCCGCTCACCGACGTGCATCCGCTGGCCCAGCTGGCGGCCGAGGCCGCCGAGGCGGCCGGCCTCCAGGGCAAATTCTGGGAGATGCACGATCTGTTGCTTGCGCATCAGGACAACTTGCGCATCACCGATCTCCTCGGGTACGCCCGGCAGATCGCGCTCGACGAGGAGCGGTTCCACGACGACATGATGCGGCGCGCGGCCGCCGAGCGCGTCGCCAACGACCTCGAGTCGGCCGACCTCAGCGGCGTCTCCGGCACGCCGACGTTCTTCATCAACGGCCAGCGTCACTACGGCGCGTACGACGTGGGCACGCTCAAGGAAGCCATCCGCCTGGCCCGCGTCCGCGCGAAGATCGCCCAGCGCCGCCGCTAAGCCCCGGCGGCTGCCTTCTTGCTGCGCCGGCGACGCCAGACGTACGCGACAAGCAGCAGGACCGCGATGCCCACCGCAACCACCAGGTATCTGCTTATGCCCTTGGCGATCTCCTCGATGTGGTCGCCGGCGAAGTAGCCGCCGGTCGACCACGCGCCGACCCAGAGGGCGGCGCCCAGGGCGTTCCAGGCGAGAAACTTGTGGAACGGCATGCCGGTGATGCCCGCGACGATGCCGTTGAACTGGCGCAGGCCCTCGACGAAGCGGGCCACCACGACGATCTTGGGGCCCTGGCGGGACATGAAGCCCTCGACCCGGTCGAACCGCTCGGGGGTCAGGCGCACGTAGCGGCCGAAACGCTGCACCAGCGGCCGGCCGCCGCGACGGCCGATCCAGTAGCCGACGCTGTCGCCGATCACGGCGGCGACGAAAGCGGTGATCGCGACGGCGACGATGCTGAGGTGGCCGCTGCCGGCGTACGCGGCGCCGGCGATGATCGCCGTCTCGCCCGGCGCCGGAACGCCGAAACTTTCTATGAAGACGAGGCCGCCGATGCCGAGATAGCCGAACCGGTCGATGAGCTCCAGCATCCCGACACCCCCCGTTGACCACCGTAGGCCGGGGCCGGGGGCGGAGCACGCTTTCGCGACGGGCGCCACAGGACCGAACCGCGGCCGGTCGCGGACGCCGGAATTTGTCGGTGGCTGGGTCTAGCGTGTGCCCCATGACCGACGACTACCCGTGGGAGCCACCCCTCGCCGGCACCGAGGCGGAGCAGCTGGTCGGCGCCCTGAACCGCTTGCGCACCACGTTTCGCTTCAAGGCCGACGACCTCGGCTCCGCGGGTCTGAACGCCCGGCTGGGCGTCTCCACGCTGACCCTCGGCGGCCTCCTGAAACACCTGGCCGCCATGGAGGACTACTACTCCACCACCAAGCTCCACGGCGTCCCCGTCGGCGATCCGTGGGAATCGATGGGCTGGACGGGCGACAACGACTGGGAGTTCGAGTCCGCGGCGGCCGACTCGCCCGAGACGCTTTACGCCCTGTGGGACGGCGCGGTCGACCGCGCCCGTGCTCGCCTGGCCGAGAGCCTGACCACGGGCGACCTGAGCCGGCCGATCCACGCCGCGCGGGCCGACGGCACCCACGCCAACCTTCGCCGGCTGATCTGCGACCTCCTCGAGGAGTACGGCCGGCACACCGGCCACGCCGACCTGCTCCGCGAGGCGATCGACGGGCGTACGGGCGAAGACCCGCCGCCGGGCTGGCGCGCGAAATCCGGCAACTACCAGATGCCCTGACCCGCCGTTCCGCAGTCGGTTATTCGGTCGACGTGGACATCCGGTCGCGGTAGAACCGGCAGATGACCGAACAACAGTTGCCGGGCGGGCGCAGTTTCGGGGCCGTGCGCGTCGGCGACGAGGTCCGCCGCCCCCCGCAGCCGTGGACGGCGACGGTGCACTCGGTGCTGCGGCATCTGGAAGACGCCGGCTTCGACGGGGCTCCGCGGGCCCGCGGCTTCGACGACCAGGGCCGCGAACGCCTGACGTTCCTGCCCGGCCGCACGCTGGGCGAGTCCAGCCCGTGGCCGGACTGGCTGCGCGGCGACGACGCGCTCCGGCAGGTCGGTGGGTGGCTCCGGCGGCTGCACGACGCGACCGCGACGTTCCGGCCGGCCGCCGGCACCGTCTGGTTCACCGGCCGGGCGTGGCAGCCGGGACTGCTGATCGGTCATCTCGATGCGTCGCCGTGGAACGCCGTATGGTCCGGCGACGACCTGGTCGGCTTCGTCGACTGGGACACGGCCAGCCCCTCCCGGCGCGAGGAGGACCTGGCGTTCTCGGCGCTGACCTGGGTCCCGCTGCTGACGGCGGAGATCGCCGAGCAGGTCGGATTCGGTGACGCGGCCGACCGGCGCCGGCGGTTCCACCTGCTGCTCGACGCGTACGGGTACACCGGCGACCGGAGGGCGATCCGCGACGCGATCCTCGGGCGGGTCGAGCGCAATGTCGCGATGATCCGGCAGTTCGCCGACGGCGGCGAGCCGGTCTTCGAGCACCTGCTGCCGTGGGCCGCCGACCTGGAACGGTCCGGCGCCGAGGTGGCCGCGCTGCCGGACGAGTTCTGGCCGGCGCCCGGCCGCGATTAGCTACGGGCCGTCGGTCGTCCCCGGGGTCAGTACCGCGACGGCGGGCTCGTGGAGGCTGCCCAGCCAGACCTGGCCCTGGTGTTCCCGCACGCCGGTGACCATGTGGAAGTCGGGGCTGTCGACGGACAGGTCGTGCACCAGCTTGCCCTCGTCGTCGTAGGCCTGGACCCGGATGATCCGCTTCGGGGCCGGCTGCAGGGGCTCGGGAACCTTGGTCACCTGGCGGCGGATCCACATCGGGCCGCGCTGGAGGCGTTCCACCATCGGGTCCTTCGGGCTGGCGATCGAGACCCAGATCAGGCCGTCGCTGCCACCGGCGATGTTGTCGGGGTAGCCGGGCAGGTCCTCGACCAGGAAGTCGTCGCGGCTGTCGGAGAGCCAGTGGCGGGCGACGGCGCGGGCGCCCGTTTCGGCCACGGCCACGAAAGATTCGTCGGAAGCCAGCGCGACGCCGTTGGCGAAGGCCAGGCCGTCCCGCAGGACGGTGACCGTGCCGTCGGGAGCTCGGCGCAGCAGGCGGCCGGTGCGGGTCTGCTCGACCATCTCGGCCTTCCACTCGTCGATCGGGTGGACTGTCGAGGAATCCGAGAAATAGATGGTGCCGTCCGTGGCCACGGCGGCGTTGTTGCAGAACAGCATGTCGCCGGCCAGAGCCTCGACGGCGCCGTTGGACGGGTCGACCGACAGCAGGCCGCGGCGGGCGTCGCAGACCAGGAGCCGGCCGCCGGGCAGAAGCTCGATGCCCAGCGGCCGGCCACCGGTGTCGGCCACGGCCTGCACCGCCCCGGAGCCGGGATCGATGCGATGGATGACGCCGTCGTCGGTGCCGGTGAAGACCGCGCCGTCGGGGGCCACGACTACGTCCTCGGCGCCGTTGCCGGGGACCGGGATCACACGGAAGTCCATGTGGCCCGACTATTCACCCTTCGGTGACGCGGATCAATGAGGGTTGTTCAGGGCCCACCTTGAGCCGCACCTCGCCGCACCTCAGCGGCTCGGTCTCCACCGCCCTGAATAACCCTCAACGGCCTAAAGGACGCCGGCGAAGCGCAGGAACGCGGGGATGGTGTCGACCGGCGAGCCGTCGGGGAGGAGCACGCCCTGGCTGGGCGACCAGCTCGACTGCCGCAGGTAGGACGACGGGTCCAGGCGCAGCTGGCCGATCAGGGTCTCCGCGACGACACGGCTGCCGAGCGCGCCCAGCGCGTTGCCCTGCGCCTTCACCTCGGACTCGCGCAGGACGTAGAACCACAACGGCGTACGGGTGTCGAAACCGCCCTGACGCACGGCGGTCGCCACCGGGTCGTCGCCGGCGATCTCGTCCGCGGTCAGCTGCGGCAGGCCCAGCTCGTCGGCCACGGCCTGACCGGTCGGCAGGTTCAGCCGGTAACCGCGCAGAAGGTTGCGGCGGGCCAGGTGCCGCAGCAGCGCGATCAGGTCGGGCGTGCCGGTCTCGCCGGCCGACTGGTTCACCATCTGGCTCAGCGGCAGCGACAGGTGGGTGTCGATGCGACGGGCGAATCGGTCCGCGAAAAGACTGTCCTTGTCGACGAAACGATTCCACTCGATCGGCCAGTTGCTCGGCAGGGTCGGGTTGTTGCCGAGGCCGCCGACGCCGGTGAAGCGGAACAGCAGGGCCAGGGAGGCGTCCGGCAGCGTGTTGTTGCCGGGGCGGCCGAAGTTGCGGTTCCAGTCGTAGGCGCCGCGGACCATGCTGTGGCCGAACCGGTAGGCGGCCACCGAGAACTCGAGCGGCATGTACACGCGGTCCAGCAGCCCGCTGTCGCCGCCGAGAACGAAATCGACGACGTCCGGCACGGTGATGGTGCGCAAGAAATCGTGGACGCACAGCCACTGGTAGGTCCACCGGGTCAGGTCGCGGGCCCGCAGGAATACGTCGCTGAGGCCGCTGCGCTGGGGCTCGTTGACGCGTACCCAGTCGACCGCCGCGTTGTGGAAACGCAGGAAAGCCACGTGCAACTGCCCGACCACCAGGTTCTCGTCGTTGCGGGCGTCGCCGACCAGCGGGACCTTGTCGGCTCGGCGCGGCAGGTCGCGAGCCAGGTCGTCGACCGGCGGGATGCGCACGCCGACCTCGACGGGCGTGAGCGCGCCGACCCGCAGCTTCGCCCGGTCCTCGGTCTGGTACGGCACGGCGATCTGCGCCGGATCGGCGGGCTGCGGGGCGAAGGGGCCGTCGCCGTAGACCGAGTCGAGGTTCAGCGCGGGGTTGCGGGCGTTCTTGAGCAGGTCGCGGACCTGGTCGGGGTCGAGCGGCGGCAGCGGCGTGTCGCGGATGCTGATCACACTGTCGTTGTCGGTCGCGGCCGTCAGGTCGTGGTCGACGAACTGGCCCCAATACGTGTAGACGGGCGGGATCGGCGAGCTGCGATCGTCGGCCGGCGGCTCCTGATCGATCATCGCGTTGCCGAGGGCGTTGAGCGCGGCGACCGTCGTGTTCACCTCGTCCTCGCTGCCCGCGGGCAGGTGCGCGTCGGGCTTTCCGACCAGTTCCGGAAACAGGTAGTCGAAATCGGTGGTGCCGGCGGCGAAACTCTGCGCCGCGTCGCTGAGCTTGGTCCAGCCCTCGTGGCTGAGCTCCTCGGCGTTCGGGGCGTTGTCGGCGATCGCGTGCGCGCCGTGTCCCATGTGGGCGATGATCGTGCTGGGCTGACCGTTTCGTTTCACGTTTTCTCCCCCGTTCGGAAGTTGCCAGCGTGCCGCAGACCGTTCGGCGCCGCCTCGGGGAACTCCCTCGGTGACGGCAAGGTGACAATCCGGCTTATCGGGAGATGCCGGCCTCGACCAGATAGCGCACGAGCTGCGTCCGGGAACGCACGCCGAGTTTCCGGTAGGCGCTGGAAAGATGCGTCTCGATCGTCTTGCGGGAGAGTCGCAGCGCCAAGGCCGCCTCGGGATTGCTCAGCCCGCCGGCGATCGCCCGCACGACCTGGGTTTCGCGCTGCGTGAGCCCGTCGAGCACCTCGGCCGGCTCGCCCAGCGGCAATTCTTCGACGCCGGGCACGTCCGGTTTCTGGCGGGCCGCGAAAATCATGCCGACCCCGGCCGAGCGGACTCGGCGCGCGACGAAGAACAGCGCGGTCGCCGACGGCGGGTCGATCAGATCCATGTCGTCCACGACCACCAGCACCGGCGCCGCCGTACACAGCAAGTTCAACGTCGAAAGACAGACGTGGTACGGGTTGAGATCGCCGGCACGCAGGGCAAGGGCCGCTCCCATCGCCCGGGCCTGCGGCGGGGGAAGCTGAGCAATGCGGTCGCGCAAGGGGCGCAACAGATCACCCAGGGCCGCGTACGGCAGCGCCGCCTCGCCGGCAACGCCCGCGGCGGTCAGGACGGTCATGCCGGGCACGCGCGTCGCCAGGCGTGCCAGCAGCGCCGTCTTGCCGCCGCCCGGCTCACCGGTCACCGCCACCGCGCCGCCCCGGCCGGCCCGCACCCCGGCGACCAGCAGATCGAGGCGCCGGAGGGCCGCCGGAGCGTGCGGGTCCGCTTCCCATGACATCGGGCCCCCGTGTGGAATCCGCACACGATCCTTTCTCGACCATGCCCGGTGCCGGTCCCGGCGCGCCACCCCGCAAGCTGGCAGATATCCGACTTGTCAGCCACGCCATGCGAAAGTAGGCACGCGCTCACGAAAGTCGGCACGAACCCACGAGAGTCGGCGGGCGTGCGCGAAAGTCGGAGGGCGCGCGCGAAAGTCGGCGGCGCGCGTGAGAGAGTCGGCGGGCCGCGCCTGAAAGTCGGCACGCGCGTGAAAGTCGGCGCGGGGCCGCCAAAGTCAGCGGGCGTTTGCGAAATCAGCACCGACCGGCGAAGAACGAGACCGTGACCCGCTCGGGTGGCCGCCCGTTCTCGGCGATGTCGAGCGGCACGCACCGCCGGCCGGTCACGTGGAAGCCCCCGATGTAGGCCGTGTCGGAGTCGGCGCAGGCATGGAACGTCACCGACCGGGCGGGGGAGTAGCCCCAGCCCTGGCCGTAGTTGAGGCCCGCCACCCCGGCGAACGAATCGGGTATCGACACCGTCACCACCGCGCCGGCCTTCACCTCGGCGCCCAGCTTGTAGTCGCCGGTGGCGGGGTCGCCGTTGGTGGTCGGGGAGGCGGTGGCCCAGCCGCGCAGGCCGGGCCAGCTGATCGAGCCGGCCACGACGTCGTCCGGCGCCCGCGATGAGGTGAACTTGATGTGCGCCTCGTCGGCCACGCACTCGATGCTGCGCGGCCCGCCCGCAGACGACGCGGCGGGTGAGAGCGAAACCCCGGGTGAAAGCGAAACCCCGGGCGATGGCGAAAGCGCCGGTGAAGGCGAAACCCCGGGCGGCGGCGAGACGGCCCGGGGAGAAGACGAGGAGCAGGCGCCGAGGAGCAGAGCCGCGGCGAGCCCGAATCCGCGAACGCCCGACATCCCCATCGCCGGATCATATGACGGGGAACCGCCCGCGCCCGGACCGCGTCGAAAGGACCGTGCACACTTCACGAAGGCGTACGCGAATCGTTGCCGTTGCCGTTGCCGTCGCGAGCGCCATGCTGGTGAGCGGTTGTGGCGGCGGGGTTCCCGGGGACGCCGGCCGGATCGACGCGAAGCTGGTCAGCGATCTCCAGCCCGCCGACGCGCAGGCGGTCGCGCAGGGGATGAACGCGTTCGGTTTCGACCTGTTCCACGAAATTTCCGACGGCAAGCAGAACACGATCACGTCGCCGCTGTCGGTCTCGGTGCTGCTGGCGATGGTTCTTGCGGGCGCGGACGGCGACACCGCCGCGAAAATGGCGAAAGTGCTGCACCTCGACGAGCGCCGCGACGTGCGGGTCGGCGCGCTGCTGCGCACGCTGGCCGACACCGACGAGGTGAAGCTGTCGGTCGCCGACGCGCTCTGGGCGGACGAGGGGGCGCCCCTCGAGCAGGAGTATCTCGATTTCGTGCGCAAGACGTTCGGCGCCACCGTCGAGCAGGCCGACCTGGGCCGGGCCGAGGCGGCGAAGGACATCGACGAGTGGGCGAAGAAGAACACCGGCGGCCGGATCGACAAGATCGCCGGCGACCTCGGCCTGCCCGACCCGCAGGCGATGCTGGTCCTGCTGAACGCCGTCTACTTCCTCGGCGAGTGGAAAACGAAGTTCTCGGACACCGCGCCCGGCCAGTTCGCGGTCGCCGGCGGCACGAAAGTCGACGTGCCGATGATGCACCTGAGGAACGAAAACCTCGGGTACGCCGAGCGCGACGGTTTCCGCATGCTGCGCCTTCCGTACGGCGAGAACGGCCGCTACGCCATGGAAATCATGCTGCCCGACGAAGGAAAGACCCTGAAACTCGACGCCGAGACGTGGCGCGACGCGGTGGCCGGCCTCAGCGATCAGGAGATCGACGAGGTGGCCCTGCCCCGCTTCGAGCTGCGCTGGTCGGGCGACCTGACCGGGCCGCTCGTCAAGCTCGGCCTGCCCACCAGCGGCTTCACCGCCATGTCGAAGGCGAACCCGGACCTCGCGAAAGTTGTGCACAAGACCTACCTCAAGGTCGACGAGGAGGGCACCGAGGCGGCCGCCGTCACCGGGGGCGTCATGGTCACCTCGGCCCGGGCCGGCCAGACCACTTTCGTGGTCGACCGGCCCTTCGCCTTCACCATCTCCGATCAGAAAACCGGCGCGATACTTTTCCTCGGCGAGGTCGCCGACCCCAGGAGCTGAAGCGAGGCCGCCGACGCC
>NZ_JBITDW010000005.1:410613-521164 GCF_044454685.1 Actinoplanes sp. NPDC051513 | reverse complement strand
ACGCAGGAGCTAACGCCAGGAGCTAACGCCAGGAGCTAACGCCAGGAGCTAACGCCAGGAGCTAACGCCAGGAGCTAACGCCAGGAGCTAACGCCAGGAGCTAACGCCAGGTTTCGCTGACCGACTGGGTGCACGCGGTGCCCGTCGTGAGGGTCCGGTTGGCCCCGGACTCCCACGTCACCGCCGAGCCGTTCTTCTTGACGTACTTGTATTCGACGGACGTGTTGGGCGGCAGGCTGACGGTGCCCCGCCACACCGGATAGGTCGCCGACGATAGGGCGACGCCACCGCTGGTGTTCCAGTTGCTCAGCTCGGCCCGGTTGCCCAGCACGTACACGTTCTCGCCCCACACGGTCGTCGCGTTGACCGCGAAAGTCACCGCCACCGACGCGCAAGCCGTCGACGTGGCGCCGACGCGGGCGTTCACGTGCAACGCCACCATGGAGTTCGCCGGCACCGAGGCCGTGAACGTGCCCGACGAGCTGACCGTGTAGGTCGGCCCGGTGCAACTCCCGTTGCTGACGTCGCCGTTGGCGACATCGCAATAGTTTCCCGCCGGCAGCGACGTGGTGAAGGTACGGCTGAGCGTCCCGCCGTCATGGTTGAAAATCGCGTATGCGTTGGAGCCACGCCCGAACGCGATCTGGCTGCCGCCGTTGGACCACCAGTTGGTCACCGACGTCCCGTAGGCGGCGTTGTGGAAGCCCACCATGTTCGCCGTGGTCCGCCATCGGTGCTCGCAGGCCCATCCGGCCGAACAGTTCACCGCCGACGTCGTCCCGTTGGAGGACGCTGGCGGCCCCGCGTCCGCGTTGCTGAACGTGAAGCTGGACATGACCGACGGCGTCCCGTACGGATACGCCAGCATGAACGCCTCGGCCAGCCCGTACGTGGCGCCGTTCTTGTAGGTGAGTTTCGCGCGCCCGTTTCGCTGGGTGTCGTGGTTGTCGATGAACGCCACCGCGTCCCCGCTTGCGAGCAGCATCTGGCCGGGCAGGTTCTGCAGCCCCGAAAGGTTCGCGTCGCGGAACGCGTTGCCCACCACGTCGCCGTACCGGAACTCGGTGACGTCGCCGAGCCTGGTGTACTCGGTCGGGCTGACCTCGCCGGCCCCGCCCTCGATGGTCTCCTGGAAGATGTACGGCGACCCGCTGAGCTGCCCGTAGATGGCCTGCAGGTCGGACGCCGGGATGTGCTTGGCCGCGTCGACCCGGAATCCGTCCACGCCCAGCGAGATCAGGTCGTTGAGATAGCCGGCGAGCTTCCCGCGTACGTAGGAGGACTCCGTCGCCAGATCCGAGAGGTCGACCAGCTCGCAGTTCTGCACCTCCCACCGGTCGGCCCAGTTCGCGATGTCGTCGTTGCCGTTGCGCCCGCAATGATGGAAGTCGTTGTTCCCGTACGCCACGGCCGGATACGAGTAGTGGCCGTACGTGGAGCCGCCGCTGCCCGTGCCCGTGGACGCCCCGCCCGCCATGTGGTTGATCACCGCGTCGACGTAGATCTTCACTCCCGCCGCGTGGCAGGTGCTGACCATCGACGCGAACGCCGCCCGGTCGCCCCGCCGTGTGGTCAGCTGGTAGCTGACCGGCTGATAGTCCTGCCACCACGGGTAGCCCGAGCCCGGCAGCACCACGTGCTCCTGCGGCGGCGAAACCTGCACACCGCCGAAGCCTTTCGGCCCGAGCACGGTGGTGCATTCGGACGCGATCGACGCCCACGGCCATTCGAAGAGGTGGACGATGACGTCCCGCGGCCCCGGGTTCGCGTCGGCCTTGGCGTCGGCCTGGTGGGGACGGCCGATCGCGACCGTGATCGTGGCGGTGAGCAGGGCCAGGACGCCGGGGATCGCCCAGCGGCGCGTTCTCATCGGTGACCTCCTGAGGGGCCTCGGCCGGGGTAGGGCGGGGCCACGGTTCGAGCGGACAGGGACGGTTGTGGGTCGAAGGGCCGGGCAGGCGGTCGAGGGAGACCGAAAGGCTGGTCAGCGGAGGTACGGTCCATCGACCCCGACCTTTCCGGGAGCGGGGTTTCCGGGCAGCGCGAGCACGTACACCCGCAGGTCGCCCTTGGCGGCGACCGAGGCGGTCAGCGTGCCGTTGGTGACGGTCCTGACGTCACCGGTTACGGCGTCGGTGTACGTGCCGTTCGGAATTCCGGAAAATGTGGCACTGTTCGAGACCGCCACCAGCGCGAAACTGTCGACCGAGCCGGACGTGTAGCGGCGCTTGTACGCGATGTCCCCGCTGACCCCGTCGGTCGAGTACTGGCCCATCTGCAGCGCCGGGACCGCGCGCCGGATCTGGTTGAGCCGCTGCACGTGCCTGACCAGCGGCTGGGCGAGGGTGGTCGCCACCGTGCCGGTCGCGCTGCTCACCACTGCGTAGTCGGCGGCCGTCACGGAACCCTCGACCTTGTCGCCGTAGTAGGCACGCCCCGTGGTGGCGAGCGGGCAGGCCGGGCCGCAGTCGATCTGCTTGCCGGCCTGGAACTCGATCTCCGAGCCGTAGTAGAGCGTCGGGATGCCGCGGAACGTCCACATCAGCGACATGTTCTCGGCCCACGCGTCCGTCCCGCCCGTGTACCGGGTCGACGACTTGTTCGGCCCGTAGTCGTGCGAGTCGACATAGACCGCGTTGTAGGTCGCGTCGTTGACCGAGTCGTCCGAGTCCTTCCCGTTGCGGAACGCGTTGCCGGCGTCCGAGAAGTTCATGTGCATCCGCATGTCGATGATGTTCATGCCGGAGAACTGCGAACGGTCGGGCGCGTGATAGGCGTTGCCGCTCAGGAACGCGTTCGTGCTGACCGGCTGGCTGCCGGTGCCCACCTGCTCCTCGTAGTTGTACTGCTCGAGCGCGGCGGTCACGTCGTCGGCAGAATATTCGCGGCGCTCCTTCCAGGTGAAGAACTGCGCCGAGTGGTTGACCGAGCCGCGGTTCCACTTGTCGTTGACGAAGGCGCCGACCTCACCGAAGACGTAGAAGTCCTGCGCCTTCGCCGCCCCGTACTTCTGGGTGAGGTGTTGCTGGATCGCGGGGAGGAACCGGCGGTTCCAGGTGACGCGCGGAATGTGCACGGCGGTGTCGACGCGGAACCCGTCGACGCCCATGTCGATGTACCTGTTGTACGCGTCGATCAGGTATTGCTGGACAACCGGGTTCTCGGTGTTGAAGTCGGCCAGGTCCTCGTGCAGCCAGCAGGACCGCGAGTCCTCACCTTCCCAGTTGCCGATCCAGCACTGGTGGTACAGCGACGACGGGAACATGCCGCTCGCCGGCGACGGCCATTGGCAGTTGTGGATCGCGTACCCCTGAGCGCTGTACTGCCCGGTCGGCGTGCCCCAGTTGCGGCACGTGTTCCCGGCCGGCTCGGCCGTGCTCCACAGATCGCCGTTGTAGGGCCGCCCCTGGGCCAGTTGGTTCTGCTGCGCGGTCAGCGCCGGGTCGGTGCCGTGGAACTCGGTCAGCGGGTCGTACTGCTGCCCGTCCACCTTGGTGCTGTACAGCCAGTCCCACTGCCCGTCTTTCGCACCCCACACCTTGGGTACGAAAAGACCGTTCGCGCCCCACCGCGAGGAATGGTTGTACACGACGTCCTGGTAGATCTTCAGGCCCTTGGCATGCGCCTTGTCGATCAGATCCTGATACGTCGAGCCGGGCGACTCGAGCCGCGGGTCCACCCGGAAGAAGTCCCAGCCGTGATACCCGTGATAGTCGTAATCGGAGCGGTTCAGCACCACCGGCGTGATCCAGATCGCCGAGAACCCGAGGCCCTTGATGTAGTCGAGCTTGTCGACGAGCCCCTTGAAATCGCCGCGGAACATCGGGTCGTGGTTCGCCGCGTTTCCCGAGGCGATGCCCTGGCTGCCGCCGCGGTCGTTGGAGGTGTCGCCGTCGTAGAAGCGCGCGGTCAGCACGAAATAGATGCTTTCCTTGCGGGGATCGCCGCCCAGCATCGCGCCCCCGGCCGCCGGCGGCGGCGCCGTTCCGGTGGTGATGGAAACTGTCGCGCTGGGCGCCGAAAGGTTGCCGGCCGCGTCGACCGCGCGGACGGCGTACGTGTAGGTGGTCGATGCCGCCAGGCTTCCGTCGATGTACGTGTGGTAGCCGCTGGTCAGCACCACGGTCCCGCCGCTGCCGCCACCGCGCGTGATCTCGTAGCCCGTCACTGCCCGGTCATCGGTCGACGCCGTCCACCCGAGAGTGACCGTCACGTGGTCGACCGAGGCGGTCGGGGCGCCCGGCGCGCTCGGCGCGGTCGTGTCGGCCGGCACCGCGCTGCACGGGTCGGTGGCATTCCCGGTCACAGCGCCGTCCTTCACGGTCGAGGTGCCCGCGCTCAGCCGGTAGTTCCCGCCGTTGTTGTTGTCCCAGGTCCCCGAGCCGTTGGTGAAAGTCGCCTGCAGCGACGTGGCCGCGCCGAGCTCGACGGTCTCTTTCGCCCAGCCGTCGCAGGCGGTTTCGTCCATGGGTACGCCCGGTGCCGTCGTCCAGGCCTCTCCCTCGGGCGCGTAGTGCAGGTAAACGGTCGCCCATCGTTTCGGGTAGAAGACCGTCGCTGTGTTGTCGCCGCCGGGCGGCGTGGTGACGGTGCACGGGTCCGCGCTCGTGACCACCCCGCCGGTGATCGTCACGATGCCGGCGCCGACGCTGTAGTTGCGGCCCGAGTTGTTGTCCCAGGTGCCGCTTCCGTTGTTGAAGGTGGTCTGCATGCCGGTGGCGGCGCCGAGGTCGATGTCCTTGCGGTACCAGCCGGCGCAGGAGGCGGCGGTCATCGCCACCCCGGGGACGGCGGTCCAGGAGCCGCCGGTGGGCGCGTAGTGGATGTTGACCGTCGTCCAGGTGGTGGATGGTTTGTAGTAGACGGTGACGGTGTTCGCGGCGGCTGCTTCGGCGGGGCCGACCACGAGCAGGGGGATGGCGGCCAGTGCCGCGAGGACGGCGGTGAGCCACTTTCTGGCCATGGGGATTCCTCCAGCGACCTTGGAGGCGTTGCGATCGCGGACGGATGCGTGGCAAGGCCTGTGACACGGGTGTAATCCCGCGTTCATATTGGTCGTGACGCTAGCAACGACTTGCATCGATTGGAAGAGTTTCCATAGATTTTGCAAGCGCATGCGGAGAAGGTTGTCGATCTGTGTGCCGCTTGGCCTGCGGGCGCATCGACATCGGCCGTGGCCTCGCCGGCCGTGCCGCTCGGGGGTGCGGGTTGGCTCCTCAAGCCAGCAAATGTCTAGTCGCGGCCGAGCGCCTCCCGCCGCAGCATCTGCCACACCGTCGGGGTTCCCGCGGTGGTGGTGACTGCGACGTTGCGGTGGCGGAACCGGGTGTCGGTTGCCTGGTCCAGCAGGGCGGCGGCCAGATCGGCGCGGCTGGTGAAGATGCCGGGTGCGCGGTCCTCGTGCAGTTCGTAGCCGGTGACGCCGGGCGCGTCGAACAGGCCCGACGGGCGCACCACCGTCCAGTCGAGGTTGCCGTCGCGCAGGTGCTGCTCCATCAGCCGCATGTCGGCGTATGTGGTGCGGCCGATCGTGGCCACCACCAGCGGCTGCATGATCCAGTTCATCAAGAAGCCGCCGTCGGCGTGGCGGTGGCGCTCGAGCTGACGGCGACCACCCGTTTGACGCCGTGCTGCGCCATCGCGTGCGTGATGGTGCGGATTCCCTCGCTGTACAGCGTGATCGGCGCGCGGCTGAACGGTGTGCCCAGGGTCGACAGGACGGCGTCGGCGCCGGTCACCGCGCGGCCGACTGCCTCGCTGTCGCGTACGTCGGCGTGCTCGACCGTGAGCCGCTCGTGCCGCAGCGGGAAGTCGCCGGGCCGCCGGGTGACGGCGACTACGTGGTGGCCGGCGGTGATCGCCTGCTGGGTCAGCAGGCGTCCGGTGGGTCCGTTGGCCCCGAAGACGACGATTCTCATGGTGCGCTCCCGCGCTTGCCCGGTGAAGTGCTATGAATCTTATATCTTATGAGAACCGAAACATATGTGATTCGGAGGACAGATGGCTGTTGCCGGACGGTTGACCGGGGACAAGGATTCGAAGGTCATGCCAACAAGGGAGGCGCCGTGCTCTTCGGCCGCGACGACGAGCTACGGACGGTCCTGACGACCGTGCGCGCCGGCGGCAGCCTGCTGGTCGCCGGTGAGCCGGGGATCGGCAAGTCCGCCCTGCTGGACGCGGCCGCCGAGCGGGCCCACGGCGAGGCGCACGCGGTGCTGCGCGCGGCCGGCGTCGAGTTCGAGGCGGGCATCAGCTTCGCGGGACTCAACCAGTTGCTGATGCCGGTGGTGCGTGACGGCGCGGCCGCCGAACCGGCGCTGCGCGTCGCGCTGGGGCTGGCCGAAGGGGCGGCGCCCAGCTTCCTGGCCCTGGCCAATGCGATCCTCGCCCTGCTCGGCGAGCTCGGCCGCGCCGCGCCGGTGCTGGTCGTCGTCGACGATTTTCCCTGGCTCGACCGCTCCAGCGCGATCGTGCTCGGCATGGTCGCGCGGCGGCTCAGCGGGCTGCCCGCGGCGCTGATCGGCGGGCAGCGCACCGGCGAGGCCGGCTTCTTCGAGCACGGCGGCATGGCGCGGCTGATGCTCGACCCGCTGGACGACCGCGCCGGCGACGAGTTGCTCCGGGACCGCTTCCCGGCGCTGTCCCCGCGCGCGCGGCGGCGAGTGCTCGGGGAGGCACAGGGCAACCCCCTCGCGCTGACCGAGCTTCCCGGCGCGCGATCCGGCACGCCGGCGCCCGCGGCCCTGCCGATGAGCCGCAAGCTGCAGGAGGTCTTCGCCGCCCGGATCGACGCCCTGCCCACCGCCTCGCGGGACCTGCTGCTGATGGCCGCCCTCTCGGGGCCGGCCGACCTGCGGGCCGTGGCCGGATCGGCCGACAACCTGGCGAGCCTCGACCCGGCCCTGCGCGAGGGCATCGTCGCGCTCGATCACCGGTCCGGGCGGGTCGGCTTCCGGCATCCGTTGAGCCGGCTCGCCGTCGTCGGGCTGTCCACGCCGGGCGAGCGCCACCGGGCCCACCGGGCGCTGGCCGACCGCGCGTCCGATCCGGTGCGGCGCGCCTTCCACCTGGCCGAGTCCACGGTCGAGCCGGACGAGGCGGTCGCCGGGGCCGTCGAGCGGGCCGCGCACATCGTGCTGGCGCGCGGGGACGCGGTGGCCGGCGTCGAGACGCTGACCCGGGCGGCCGAGCTCAGCGCCGACCGGGACGCCCGGCTGCGCCGGCTGGCCGAGGCGGCGACCATCGGCGCCGAGGTGCTCGGTGAGCTCGGCAACGCCGAGGAGCTGGTCGAGATCGCTGGGCGCTCGGCCGGGGACCCGTCGGGCTCGCTGCAGTTGTCCACGGCAGCGGCCAGCGTCCTGTTCAACCGGGACTCGGTGGTGGACACGCCGCACCGGCTGCTCACCCTCACGCTGCGCGCGCAGGCCGCGCGCGCCGACCCGGAAACCCTGTCCGAGGCGCTGCAGCTGTTGCTCGTGGTCTGCTACTTCGGCGGCCGCGCCGAGTTGTGGCCGCCGTTCCACGAGGCGATGGCCCACCTCGGCGAGAGCGTGCCGGTGTCGCTGGTGGTTCTCCGCGCGATGCACGGCGACCCGGCCCGGCTCGGCGCGGACACCGTGCGGTTGCTCGAGGACGAGCTGCGGCGCCTGCCGGCAATGGAGAACCCGGCCGACATCATCCGCCTCGGCGTCGCGTCGGTCTTCGCCGACCGCATCGGCGACTGCCGGCAGGCGCTGCTGCGGGTCGTCGAGGACGGCCGCAAGGGTGGCGCCGCCGCGGCGGCGATCAACGCGATCGTGTCGCTGAGCGTGGACGCGTGGAAGCACGGCCGGTGGGGCGAGGCCGAGCGGCTCGTCGCCGAGGGGCAGGAGCTGGCCGCCGGCCTCGGCTACCTGCGGTACGTGTGGTGCTTCGAGGGCTACGTGCTCAACCTCATCGGCGCGGCCCGCGGCGACGAGCGGGCCGGGCCGGCCGCCGAGGAGCTCGACCAGTGGGCCCGCTCCCGCGGCGCCCTGGTCGTCCGCGCGATGGCCTTCGAGATCCACTGCCTGGCGGCGCTGGGCCGGGGCGACTTCGACGCCGCGTTCCGGGCGGCCACCGAGATCAGCCCGGCCGGGGTGCTGCGCCCGTACATGCCGCATGCTCTCTGGGTGATCTTCGACCTGGTCGAGTCGGCGACGCGCACCGGCCGCGACGAGCAGGCGCGGGCCCACGTGGCGGCGGCCCGCGAGGCCCGGCTCGATCAGTTGTCGTCGCGGCTGGCGCTGGCGGTGCACGGCGCGCAGGCGCTGGTGGCCGACGACAAGGACCGGGTCCGCTTGTTCGAGCGTGCTCTCGCCGGCCCGGACGCCGACCAGTGGCCGTTCCTGCTGGCCCGGGTACGGCTGTGCTACGGCGAGACGCTGCGCCGGCGCCGGCAGGTCGCCGAGGCGCGGCGGCAGCTGGCGGCGGCGCAGGAGGTCTTCGAGACCCTGGGGGCGCGGCCGTGGGCGCGGCGGGCCGGGAACGAGCTGCGGGCGGCGGGCGTGGCCGCGCCCGAGCCGCGCAGCGGGCTCACCGCGCAGGAGCGGGAGATCGCGCAGCTCGCGGCCACCGGGATGACGAACCGTGAGATCGGCGAGCGGCTGGCGCTCTCGCCCCGGACGGTCGCGGCGCATTTGTACCGCGTCTACCCCAAGCTGGGCATCACCTCACGGGCGGCGCTGCGGGACGCGCTCTCGGCCCTGCGGTAAGGGCGGCGTGCAGGGCGGCGTCGTCCGTGCCGATCAGCGGGCGCGCGGCCAGCCACGCCGCCGCCGCGGCCGGGTCGTGGCTGGTCCCGGTGGTCATCTCACGCTCGGCAAGAGCTTTCATCACCCCATCGCGTACGGGCGTGGCACCCGTCAACAGCCCGCCCCCGAGAACGACGGGACCCCGCGTCGCGACGGCATCCAGCGTGGAGAGCAACTTTCGTACGCCGTCGGCCACGATGCCCGCGGCGGCGGGATCCCCATCGCGGGCCGCCGCGCAGACGATCGGCGCCAGGGCGTCGATGTCGGCGAGCGGCAGCGCCTGGGCCCAGCGGACCAGCTCGTCGGCCGACGACGCGGCGGCGTGCGCGGCCACGGCCCGGGCGAGCGGGGACGACCAGATGCGGACCGCGTGCCGCAAGGCCTGCAAGCCCATCCAGCGGCCCGAGCCCTCGTCGCCGAGCAGCCAGCCGAGACCGTCGGCCACCTCGACGATCTCGTGGCCGGCTATGCGGGCCGCGACCGCGCCGGTGCCCGCGATCAGCGCCGCCCCCGAGGGCGAGGGGGTGCCGGCGGCGAACGCCGTGACCACGTCGCCCACGATGCGCATCGGGCAGGTCAGGCCCAGCGAGGCCCACATGTCGGCGAAGGCCGCGGCGATCGCGGGATCGCCGGTCGCGCTGGTCCCGGCCACCCCGAGCACCCCGCCGGCCACCCGTGCGGGATCGCACCCGGCCAGGGCCTCGCGCACCGCCGTACCGATGGCCTGGGCGGCGGCCGGACCGCGGGAGAGCGGATTTCCCGGGCCGGCGACCGCCCGGCCGGCGACGACGCCGGCGAGGGTGGCCACGACGGCCCGGGACGCGGTGCCGCCGGCGTCCACGCCCACCACCAGATCCATGGTCAGGATCGAAGCATAGAAACTTCTTATTGACTAGCGGCGTCCACGGTCGTAATTTTCATCGTCAACGGCATTCGATGAAAAGGACGACCACGTGACGGGTGAGAGCGGCGGGCTGCTCGGGCGGCTCCGCATCGAGGGACCGCAGATGCCGGAGGCGCTGGCGCGCATCGCGGAGACGATTCTGGCCGACCCCGAGACCGCGGCGCATGCCAGCATCGTCGACCTGGCCGAGCGCTCGGGCACGTCGACGGCGACGGTCACCCGGTTCAGCCGGACGCTCGGCTTCAAGGGGTACGCGAACCTGCGCGTCGCCATCGCCACCGAGACCGGCCGGGCCGAGCAGGCCCGCTGGGAGACCGACATCAGCGGCGACATCGCCCCGGACGATCCGCTCACCGACGTGCTCGGCGTGGTCACCGCGGCCGACACCCGGGCCATCCAGAGCACCGCCGCCGGTCTCGACGTCGCCGCGGTCGAGCGGGTCGCCGCCGCCATCGCCGAGGCGAAGCGGGTCGAGATCTTCGGGCTCGGCTCGAGCGGCACCGCCGCCCGCGAGATGGCGTTCCGCCTCGAGCGCATCCGCGTTCCGGTCTGGCACCGCACCGACTCGCACACCGCGCTCACCAACGCCGCGCTCCTGCTGCCCGGCGACGTCGCGATCGGCCTGTCCCACTCCGGCCGTACCCGCGAGGTGATCGAGACCCTCGCCGAGGCGGCCGACCACGGCGCGCTGACCGTCGCGGTCACCAGCTACGCCCGGTCGCCGCTGGCCGAGGTCGCCGACGTCGTCTTCACCACCAGCGTGCAGGAGACGACGTTCCGGCTGGCCGCGCTCTCCGCGCTGCACTCGCAGCTGCTGGTGCTCGACCTCATCTACGTGGCGGTCGCCCAGCGCACCTACGAGCGCACGGCCGAGGCGCTGGAGCTCACGGTCCGCGCCGTGGACGCCCACCGCTTGCCCGAGAAGATCCCGTCCCGCAAGCGCGGCCGCCCGAAAGGACAACCGTGAGTGTCACCAGCAACCAGTACCTGACCACGCTGCAAGAGGTGGTCGCCAGGATCGGCGCCGGCCAGGAGCAGGAAAAACGAAGAGCAGCGGAGATCCTGACCGAGGCCGTACGCAACGGGGGTGTGATCCAGGCCTTCGGCTGCGGGCACTCCGAGGCGCTGGCCATGGAGATCGCCGGCCGGGCCGGCGGCCTGGTCCCCACCAACCGGATCGCCCTGCGCGACATCGTCCTGTACGGCGGCGACCCGATCGAGGCGCTGGCCGACCCGATGGTCGAGCGCGGCACCGAGATCGCCCACCGCCTCTACCAGCTCGCCCCGATCAAGCCCGACGACGCGTTCGTCATCGCCTCCAACTCCGGCATCAACGGCGCGGTCGTCGAGATGGCGCTGCTGGTCAAGGAGCGCGGCCACGCCCTGGTGGCGATCACCTCGGCGCAGCACTCGGCCGGGGTCGAGTCGCGCCACCCGAGCGGCCGCAAGCTCGGCGACATCGCCGACGTGGTGCTCGACAACGGGGCGCCGTACGGCGACGCCGCACTGCCGCTGCCCGGCGGGGGAGCGGTCGGCGCCGTTTCGTCGATCACGGCGGCGCTGCTCGCCCAGCAGATCGTCACCGAGGTCGTCGCCAACCTGATCGCGGACGGCATCACGCCGCCCATCTACCTGTCGGACAACGTGCCCGGCGGCAAGGAACACAACGCACAGATTGAGGCGCGGTACGCCGGGCGCATCCGGCGCACCGCATAAGGGAAGAAGGCCCACGCGATGAACCTCGAACCCCAGCTCAGACCGTACCCCACGCGCAGAGCCCTGCTCAAAACGGCCGCGGCGGCCGCGGTGACCGTGCCCGTTCTCGCCGCTTGCGTGACCTCCGGCAAGAAGGACGACGGCACCGCCGCGGCCGGCGGCGCGAAGACCGCCGACAATCCCCTCGGCGTCAAGGAGGACGCGCCGCTCGAGGTGGTCGTCTTCAAGGGCGGGTACGGCGACGACTACGCGATCAAGGCCGAGCAGCAGTACACGCAGCGGTACCCGAAGGCCGAAGTCGACCACAAGGGCCTGCAGAAGGTCGGCGAGGCGATGCAGCCCCGTTTCGTGGCCGGCAACCCGCCGGACGTGGTCGACAACACCGGCGCCGGGCGGCTCGACATCGCCACGCTGGTCGGCGCCGGTCAGGTGGCCGACCTGGCCGAGCTGCTGGACGCGCCGGCGTTCGACGTGCCCGGCAAGAAAGTCCGCGACACGCTGCTGCCGGGCGTGGTGGACGACGGAACTTTCGCCGGCTCCACGGTCGCGCTCAATTTCACGTACACGGTCTGGGGTCTCTGGTATTCGAAGACTTTCTTCGAGCAGAAGGGATGGCGCTACCCGACGACGTGGGCGGACATGCTGGCCCTCTGCGAAACCATCAAGAAAGCCGGCGTGGCGCCGTGGACCTACCAGGGCAAATACCCGGAGTACATCAACGACCCGCTGCTCTCGATGGCCGCGAAAGCCGGCGGCAAAGATCTCATCAAGGCGGTCGACAACCTCGAGCCGGGCGCCTGGAAGCAGGAGGGCCTGCTGCAGGCGGCGACCGCTTTCGCCGAGCTTGCCGGCAAGGGCTATCTCATGAGCGGCTCGGAGGCGCTGTCGCACACCGAGGCGCAGGCCGCCTGGTGCCGGAAGAAGGCGGCGTTCATCCCCTGCGGCTCGTGGCTGGAGAGCGAGCAGAAAGAGGTCACGCCGTCCGGTTTCGACATGGTGATGGGCACGGTGCCGTCGCTGACGGCCGCCGACCGGCAGCCGGTCGGCGCCGTTCAGGCGGCCAGCAGCGAGTCGTTCATCGTGCCGTCGAAGGCGAAGAACCCCGCGGGCGGCCGGGAGTACCTGCGGACTCTGTTCTCCAAGGCGTCGGCGACCGATTTCGCCAAGGCCAACAGCACGCTGCCGGCGGTCGCCGGGGCCACCGACGGGCTCACGCTCTCGAGCGGGCTCGGCTCCGTGCGCGACGCGGTGGTCGCGGCCGGCGACAACACGTTCACCTACCGATTCCGTACGTGGTACGCGCCGCTCGCGAAAGCCGTCGACGACGCCACCGGGGAGCTGGTGAACAAGCGAATCTCCCCGGCCGACTGGTCCACCCGGATCCAGAAGGCCGCGGACGCCCTGGCCAAGGACACGACCGTCACGAAATACACCCGCTGATGCGGCACGGCCGGTGGCGGTTCCTGCTCGGCGCGCTGGTGCCGGCGCTGGTCCTGCACGTCGTCTTCGTGCTCTCGCCGTACGCGCAGGCGTTCTACCTGTCGCTGACCGACTGGACCGGCGTGGCCGGCGAGGCGCACTTCGTCGGGGCGGGCAACTACGCCCGCCTCGGCGGGGACTCCCTGTTTCTCGACGCGGTGCGCAACAACGCGGTGATGCTGGTCGTCGTGCCGTTCGCGACGATCGCGCTGGGCCTCGGCCTCGCCTCGCTGCTGCGCACCCGGCGCGGCTCGTCGGGCTACCAGATCGTCTACTTCTTTCCGCAGTTGCTGTCGCTGGTCGTCATCGCCGTGCTGTGGGGTTTCGTCTACAACCCCAACACCGGGCTGCTCAACTCGGGGCTGCGGGCGGTCGGGCTGGGGTCGCTCGCCCACTCGTGGCTCGCGGAACCGGCCTTCGCCCTGGCCGCCGTCATGGCGGTGCTGGTCTGGTCGTCGGTCGGCTTCTACGTGGTGCTGTTCCGCGCGGCGATCGACGGCATACCGGCCGAGCTGTACGAGGCGGCGCTGCTCGACGGGGCCGGCGGCTGGACCACGTTCCGGCGGCTCACGTTGCCGCTCGTGCGCGAAACCGTGCAGGTGGCTTTCGTGTACCTCGGGATCGCGGCGCTCGACGGCTTCGCGGTCGTGCAGATCATGACCGTCGGGCCGGGCGGGCCCGACGGCGCCACCGAGGTGATCGGGCTGTCGCTGTACCGCAACGCCTTCACGTACGGAAAGTTCGGCTACGCCTCGGCCATGGGGGTCGCGCTCTTCTTCGCGACGCTGACGCTCGCCGTCCTGGCCCTGCGGGCCGGGCGCAAGGAACGGCTGGAGCTGGCATGACTCTTCTCCGCGAGCGCCCTTCGGTTGCCACCGCCGTTGCCCCGGCCCGTACCGGACGCGCCAACCCCCTCCCGCAGATCGCCATGCTCTGCTGGGCCGTCGTGACTGCGCTCCCGCTGTTGTGGGCGGTGGTCTCCTCGGTCAAGTCGGACGACGAAATCCTCAACGAGCCGTGGTCGCTGCCGTCCACGCCGCACTTCGACAACTGGACCCGCGCCTGGACGTCGGCCAGCATCGGCCGGTACTTCCTGAACAGTCTCATCGTCGTCGGCGGGGCATTGCTGCTCACGATGCTGCTGGGCGCCCTCGTCGCGTACGCCCTCGCCCGGTACGAGTTCCGCGGCAACCGGCTGATCTACTACACGTTCGTCGCGGCGATGTTCTTCCCGGTCTTTCTCGCCCTGGTGCCGCTGTTCTTCGTGGTGCAGCGACTGGGGCTGCTCGGCACCTATCCCGGATTGATCCTCGTCTACGCCGCTTACGCCGTACCCTTCACGGTCTTCTTTCTTCATGCCTTTTTCCGCACCCTGCCGAGCGAGATCGCCGAGGCCGCTTTCCTCGACGGCTGCTCGCACGGCGCCGTTTTCTTCCGCGTGATGCTGCCGCTGGCCCGCCCGGGTCTCACGGCGGTCGCCATCTTCAATTTCCTCGGGCTCTGGAACCAGTACCTGCTTCCGCTGGTTCTCAATCCCGACCCGGACCGGTACGTCCTGGCGCAGGGTCTGGCCGCCCTGTCGGTCAGCCAGGGGTATCGCAGCGACTGGGGCGGACTGTTCGCCGGCCTGACCATCGCCATGCTGCCGGTGCTCGTCGCCTACGTCGCGTTCCAGCGCCACATCCGAGCCGGAATGACCGCCGGCGCGGTCAAGTAAGTCCCCCACATCCCCTTGTACGAAAGCAGGGAGGAGTCTGTCCATGTTGATCGACAAGCGTCGATTGGCCTCAGGGGCGGTCGCCATTGTCGCCGCCGGCGCCGCGGTCGCCGTTTCCTCGGGCACCGCGTCCGCGGCCGACTGCGGCTACCTTTTCGACGATTTCCACTACACCTCCTCGTCCGATTCGTCCCTGACCGGGCACGGATGGACCCCGCGTACCTATGCCGGCGGCCCGGGCGTGCCCGGCGCGACCTGGTCGGCCAACAGCATCACGTTTCCCAGCTCCGCCGGCGACCAGGTCATGCAACTGACCGCCTCGACCGACGGCACCTCGGGCGGCACCAACCAGGCCGAGCTCTACTCCACCCAGAAGCGCTTCCTCGACGGCACCTACGCCAGCCGCATCCGGTTCACCGACGCGCCGGTGAGCGGCACCGACGGCGACCACATCAACGAAACTTTCTTCACCATCAGTCCGCTCAACGGCGACCTCGACCCGACCTACTCGGAGCTGGACATCTCCGAGTACCTGCCGAACGGCGGGTGGGGCGAGACCGGGCCGATCAACTACCAGACCAGCTGGTACACCTACCGCAACGACCCGTGGTTCGCCGACAACGTGCACTCGGAGGAGCGGCGCAGCTTCGACGGGTGGCACGACCTGGTCGTCCAAGTCGCCAACGGGCACATGATCTACTTCGTCGACGGGGCGCAGGTCGGCGACCATTCCGGCAAGTTCTACCCACGCCAGACGATGACCATCAACTGGAACCTGTGGTTCATCGACACGGCGGCGCACACCGGCGGCCTGTCCACCTACATCCAGCAGGTCGACTGGGTGCTGTTCGCGAAGAACCAGGTGCTGTCGCCGTCGGCCGCCTCCTCGAAGGCGGCGTCCTACCGGTCCTCCGGCAGCGCCTTCAGCGACACGGTCGACGCCACCGGCGGCTGTTCGACGCCGACCAGCCCGCCGACCAGCCCGCCGACCTCGCCGACGACCACGCCTCCAACGACAAATCCGACAACGCCTCCGCCCGCCACCGACTGCGCCAACGCGCCCGAGTGGGCGTTCGCCACGGTCTACACGGGCGGCAACCTGGTGAAACACGAGAAGAGCAGGTACGGCGACCCGAGCGGCCCGCCGTCGGGACTGGGCAAGCACCTGTGGAAGGCCAGATATTGGACGCAGGGTTCCGAGCCCGGATGGACCGAACAGTGG
This sequence comes from Actinoplanes sp. NPDC051513, assembly GCF_044454685.1. NCBI lineage: Bacteria > Bacillati > Actinomycetota > Actinomycetes > Micromonosporales > Micromonosporaceae > Actinoplanes > Actinoplanes sp. NPDC051513. The sequence continues at coordinate 505,355 of NZ_JBITDW010000005.1, read as the reverse complement.
CAGGATCTGGGCCGCTGCTGAATGGTGCGTGAAAAATGACCGGGGGACCGGGGCGGACGCGCCCCGCCCCCGGTTATTCTGTCGCGCCGTAAAGATCAAAGAAGGAGGATGCGTGGGCGCCTCGGGGTGGGACTACTCAATGCCCTACCAGGAAGACCGGTACCTCGCCTTCGTGACCCTCCGGACCCTGGTCTTCGAGGCCGGCGAGTTCCTGTGGGCCGTCAGCGGCAAGATGGCCGTCGACGACCCCGGCCGGCCCACGACCGAGGACGAGCTGTGGGCCGACGAGACGGTGCGCCTCAAGGGCACCCACTCGATCCTCGACATGTACCGGGTGCTCGCCGACGGCGAGACCCCGAACTACGGCTACCTGCCGTACTCTTACGAAACATTCGAGGAGTACATGGCGCTGGTCAAGGAGCACGGCAATCCCGAGTACGGCATGATCGTGCCGGTCGGCGAGGCCGAGGCGTACGAGACGGCCGGCGACACGAAGCTCACCCGCGACCATGTCGAGGCGATCATTCCGCTGGCTAAATATCCCGGAATCGGCCGCCTTGCCGTCCTGCACGACGAGCAGGGCGCTCCCGCCGAGCTGTACTTCTGGGGCTTCTCCGGCGACTGAGGTCACATGCGCTGGCCCGGGGTTGACCTTCTTTGTCAGGATCGCGAGGTGGCTCCTCTCCGGTCCGAGCCGCGGCCCACGGCCGCGCCGGCAGCGCGACGACAGTGGTGGCGGCGGTTGCGCCTGCCGCTGCTGCTCGCGGCCGGCCTCGCGCTGGCCGCGCTGGGCCTGTGGGGCCGCCTGCCCGACCCGCGCGAGTTCCTGCGGGCGCTCGCCGACGCCGACTACGGGTGGGTCACCCTCGCGGCCGCGCTGCAGGCCGTTTCCCTCGGGGCTTTCGCGTGGCAGCAGCGCGTCCTGTTGCGCGCTTTGGGCGTACGCCTGACGGCCCGCCGCGCCGCGGCCGTGACCATGGCCCGTACCGCCATCTCCATCGCCATGCCTGCCGGCGCCGCCGTCTCGGCGGCCTACGCGGTGCGCGAGTACCAGCGCGGCGGCGTCAGCAAGGAACACTCCGCCGCCTCGATGATCGCCTCCGGGCTCGCGTCGATCGGCGGCCTCACCCTGCTGTACGTAGCCGGCGGCGCCGCGGTGGTCGGCCGCGACCCCGCCCTGCTGCTGAGCCCCCGCCCGCTCGCCGTCGTCGCCATCCTGGTCCTCCTGACCGCCGCCGCCGTGCTGCTGGGCCGCCGCGTCCCGGCCATCTCGGCCACCGCCTCCGGCAACGGCCGGGCGATCACCTGGGTCCGCAGGACCCTCGCCTCGGCCCAGGAGGCCTGGCAGGCCGGCGCCGCCCTGCGGGCCCGCGACTGGACCGCAGCCGTTCTGTTCTTCGCCGTGAACTGGCTGACCGACCTGCTCTGCCTCACCGCCACCTGCCGCGCGGTGGGCCTCCCGGTCGGGGTGACCACGCTGGCCGGGATCTATCTGGGCGTGCAGATCGTCCGGCAGGTCCCGCTGACCCCCGGCGGCGTCGGCGTGATCGACACCGCCCTGGTGGCCGGGCTGACCGCGGCCGGCGCGACCGCGGTGACGGCTGCGGCCGCCGTACTCATCTATCGCTTGATCTCCTGCTGGCTGCTGCTTCCCGCCGGGGGCGCCGCGGCCCTGATTCTGCGGCGGCGCGTCGTTGTTCCGCGACCGCGCTCCGGGTGACGTACCGCCTGGCTATTGCGTGACCGCGCTCCGGGTGACGTACCGCCTGGCTATTGCGCGACCGCGCTCCGGATGAACTCCCGCCAGCGCACCACCGCGGCCGGGTCGGTGACGCCGTGCTCGCCCGGATACTCGATGAGCTGTTTGTCGGCGCTGCCGATCAGCTCGAACAGGCGCCGCTGCCCCTCGATCGGAAAGAGCGTGTCGCCGAGCTGCACGTGATACATCACCTTCGCCGTGATCCGCCCGGCGTCCGCCGCGATCCGCTCCGGCACGTTGAGCCGGGGATCGATCTCGGCCGGATCCAGCCCGAACTTGCCCAGCACCGCGCCTTCCACCCGGTTACCTAGCCTTGCCAGCAGCGGAAGGCCGAACCGCGCGCCCATCGACGTCCCGACGTACCCGAGCCGTTCTTTGTCGACGGTCTCGAGGGCGTCGACCACGCTCAGCCAGTCCGCGGTCATCCGGTCGAGCACCACCTCGACCCCTTCCGCGGCGATGAGCGCCTGATACTCCGGCGCCGGCATCGGCGCCTCGACCCGGTCCCCGTGATAGGGCCCGTCGATCGCCACCGCCGCGATCCCCTCCGCCGCGAACCACCGCCCCAGCGCCACGATCCGCTCGCTGCGCTTGCTGCCGCTCCCGCCGTGCCCGAGCAGCACCAGCGGCGCTTTCGGGCGCCCTGGCAGCCAGGCTGCCGCCGGCACACCCGCTACGCGGAACTCCCGCTCGGTCACGCCGTCCGCCGTCGGCCGCTCGGCCGGCCGAATTTCCGCGTCCACCCGTCGATCTCACTATCCGGAACTTCGCGTCACGACGCCGCGTCCGATGCCATGGACTGAGGCGTGCCTGCCGACGCCACCGTACGGGAAAGGCAGCGGACCTGCGGGTGACGCTGGTCGTCGCGAGGTCTGCTGGCGGCGGCGCGCAGATCGCCCACGGCGTGCCGGTTGGCCGATCAGCACCGGCCGATGTGCGTGCTTCTGCGCTCGGCGTGTCGGCGGCCCTGGGCCGCCGGACCCACCCGCTAGTCGGTTACGGGTTCGAGTCCCGTACGCCCCACTCCGCTTGCCTGGGGGCGACCCCTAGACCCCACGTCACGGTGGCCGCTCTCGGCGGCCTCGTCACGCTTCATTGTCCGTGCGAGGCCCTCTGTCTGTGCCAGGCCCGTAGTACGCGCCTTGGGGTGGATGGGCGCTTGCGACTACTGCGCCTCCGGCGGACGCGCCGGCTCAGGACGATCGCGCGCCCTGTCTGTTGCGATCACGCGAGACAGAGGTGGAGAAGTGGCTGGAGAGTCTGCCGACCGCTCAGTTCGCCCACGCGGCGTTCTACGTCGACCTGCTCGCGGAGCAAGGACGGCTGCTGGGCGAGCCTTACACGAAGCAGCTTGATCGGAAGCTGCGCGAGCTGCGGTTCCACCTGGAGCGGCGATCGGTCCGGATCACCTACTGGATCGCGACCGACAAGAGGATCATCCTGTTGACGGTCTTCCACAAGACGCGCATGCGGGATGAGCGGGAGATCGACCGCGCACGCCGGGCGTTGGCTCGGTGTATCGACGAGGCTCACGAGGCTTTGGACGAGGAGGCTGGGTCATGAGCGAGAGTGGCGGTTGGGCCGCGATGCGGGAACGGCGAATGGCTGAGCCCGGCGCCACGGAGGCGTACGACGCTGCACGATTGACCTTTGAACTGGGTCGTTCCGTTCGAGAACTTCGTGAGCGCCGAGGTTGGAGCCAAACGCAGCTCGCGAAGGCATCGGGAATGACGCAGTCCGCGGTCGCTCGGTTCGAGGCCGGCGGAACCATTCCTACCTTGTCGGTACTGGAACGGCTGGCGACGGCATTGGACGTACGACTCAGAGTGGGGTTCGAGGCCGCTTGAGCCGCGCCGAACTGCCAATGCGCCTACGGCGACACTCAGCGCGCACCGCGGTGGTGCGGGGACAAAGTTCTCTCGCGGAGCGAGGGGGATCGTAGGGAGCCGGTTGAACTCGGTAACGTCTACGAGCGCTGGAGGACGCCGAGCAGGACGTTTGACGACAAGTCCGCGACGGAGCCTGACGGATTGTCGGAACGCCCAACAACACCTCACCGGCGGAGTGTCGCAGACGGCCCCTGACGCGAAGCAGTCCGGCTTGTCCGCCTTCGATCCGCGCGGTCGTCAGCCATGTGCTGGAGACCGCTCAACCTTGCCTTGATCGACGAAACAGAAGACGTCGTCCCGGGCTGACCAGATACCACCCAACCGGACAGTGTTGATAGATGGTTGCCTATGTAACGCTTCGCGAGGGCCTTGCCGCAGGAGCCGGGCCGGAATCGACGAGGGGGCGGTCATGGCGGTATCCAGGCGGGCGGCTCTGGCAGTTGGTGGGGTCGCCGCGGGAGCGAGCCTGCTGACGGCCCTGGTGATGGCACCGCTGGTGGTCGGCACCGCGGCGGCGGCCGTCGGCGGATGTAGCGCGACCGCGGCCATCCAGTCCCAGTGGGGCAGCGGGACGGCCGGGGGCGAAATCGTCACCGTCACTGTCGCCAACACGTCCGCGCAGGCCGCCACCAGGTGGACCGTGACCTGGGCCGCGACCGGTCAGGTGGTCTCGGCGTGGAACGCCACGGTCAATGTCTCGGGCGGCACCGCCACCGCGGTCGACGCCGTGTACAACGGCTCGCTGGCGCCGGGTGCCTCAACGACCTTCGGCATGCAGCTGGCCGGTACCGGCGCGGCGCCGGCCATGAGCTGCGCCAACGACGCGATACCGCCGACGTCCGGCTCGCCCAGCGCGACCTCGTCGGCCGGCGCCGACGTCAGCGTGACGGACGCCGATGCCGGGCGCACGGTCACGCTCCTCATCGGGCAGAAGCTCCGCGTGTCGCTGCCGGCCACCTACCGGCCGGCCACGGCCAAGGGCTCCGGACTGTCGCTTCTGTCGAGCAGCGGCGGCTTCCCGACCGGGCAGCCGGTCGCCGCTCTGCACCGCGCGGTCGCGCCCGGCTCCATCGACCTGTCCTCCCAGACCGACTACGCCTGCCTGCACGCGACGCCGCCGTGCGCGGTTCCGATCGCCCTGTGGGCGGTGCACGTCCAGGTCGTGGACGTGCCGCCCGGCGGCGGGCAGACCGTCACGGTGACCACGGCGGACAACGGCCGCGCGCTCAGCCTGCGCGTCGGTGACACGCTCGTGGTGAGTCTGCCCAGCCAGTACGACCCACCCCCGAGCAACACCGGCGGGGTACTCGTCCAGCGCGACGTGAGCGGTGGCTATCCCACGAACCAGCCGCTTGTCGTCCATTACGTCGCCGCGGCGCCGGGACAGGCGGAGGTGACGACGAACACCGACTACCCGTGCGACCACGACCCGACTCCGTGCCCGGGACCGATCATGCGGTGGACGATCCACGTCACGGTGACGGCCTGACCCGTCGGGACGGCAGGGCCGTCGACGTTGGCCCTGGGCGGCCGACGGGCTCCAGCGATCCGCTCGGGCCATGGGCTGACGTGCACATGTACGGTCATGTATCGGCCGATCACAGCCCTCCGAGATTCGACACCGGCGAGCCCAAACCGTCATGGCTGGTCAGTCACAATCCCTATCAGTGATCCGTCGCGTAGCCGTACATGTCATAGACAACTGACGGCGCCTTCACCTGTTCGGCGGCCGTGGGCAGCTTCGGCTTGGCGGCGGTTCCGTACTGGTCGTAGGTGATCACCGCAGTGCTCGCCTTGAGCTTCCCGGCGGCCGGGATCCGCACCGTCGTCGTGGTGACCCTGCCCTGGCCGTCCAGTACCGCGGTGTAGGCCAGGTGGTCGGCCTTGTCGCCCAGGGCCTTGAGCTGGCCGGCCGAGAGAATCTTGCCCGCGCCGGTGTCGCTCAGGTCGGTGACGCCCTCGAAATGTCCCGGACTGGTCTGCTCGACGTCGCTGGAGTTGTCGAACACCTGTTCGGTGTAGCCGGGATCGCTCTCCGCGACGTAGAGGAACGGCGTGCCGTTCTCGAGCTTGAGCTTCTGGGGGTCGAGCGCCATCCACTTGGTCGGCAGGCCGGTCATCCCGGCCGGTGTGGTCCTCACCTTCAGCCAGGACTTGTTCCTGGTCAGCAGGATGCGAGTGGTCTCGGTGTAGGTCGGGTTGGTGTAGTGGCCGACCCCGTCGATCTCGGCGATCTTGTCGCGCGCGTCGACCACGCCGGTCTCCGGCCGCCCAGCCGACTTGATCGAGAAGCGATGGATCGGCGAACTCTCCGTCGGAACTCCGGCCTGCAGAATCTGGAGCGGCGTACGGGAGTCGCTCGCGGCGGCGCTCGGGCTCGCCGGCGGCGCGGACGGTTGCGAGGCGGCGGCCGGGGCGGAGGCTGCCGGGGCGGAGACGGGCGACGTGCAGCCGCCGGCCGTCAGCGCGGGAACGGCAACGAGACCGGCAAACCGGGCCGGACGAGAAATCATGGTCGATCACATTCTGGGCGAGGGGGCCGTGGTCGCACGGATCTTAGGCGGCACGCCCAGCAGTGACCAGGCACGTTCCACCGCGGCCCGTACGGCGCATCGCGTCTCACCGAAGCAGAACTGACGGGCAGAGCCGGTCGGCTGCCGGCGCCGCGTTCGGGCGGTCAGGCTCTGTGACGTAACAGTCTTGGGCTGGCGCTGTGGTCCGACGCTAACGTTGTCAACGCAATAGTTGATGCGTCAGGTATGCGCCGAAGGGACAACGTCGTCATGGCAACGGTGCGGTACGAGAAAGCCACCCGGGTCTACCCGGGCACGGACAGGCCGGCGGTGGATGCACTCGACCTGGACATCGCGGACGGGGAGTTCCTCGTCCTGGTCGGCCCGTCGGGATCCGGTAAGTCGACCGCGCTGCGCATGCTCGCGGGCCTGGAGGACGTCGACGGTGGAGCGATCTTCATAGATGACCGGGACGTCACGAACCTGCCGCCGAAGGACCGCGACATCGCCATGGTCTTCCAGAACTATGCGCTGTACCCGCACATGACCGTGCGCGAGAACATGGCGTTCGCGCTGAAGCTGCGGCACACCCCGAAGGACGTCATCGCGCGGGACGTCAAGGACGCCGCCGCCCTGCTGCAACTGGAGCCGTACCTCGACCGCAAGCCGAAGGCCCTCTCCGGTGGCCAGCGTCAGCGGGTCGCGATGGGCCGGGCGATCGTCCGGCAGCCGCGGGTGTTCCTGATGGATGAGCCGCTGTCCAACCTGGACGCCAAGCTGCGCGTGCAGACCCGCTCGCAGATCGCCACCCTGCAGGCGAGGCTCGGCGTCACCACGGTCTACGTAACCCACGACCAGGTCGAGGCGATGACCATGGGCCACCGCGTCGCCGTGCTGGACAACGGGGTGTTGCAGCAGGTCGACACGCCCCGCGCTCTGTACGACAGGCCGACCAACGTGTTCGTCGCAGGCTTCATGGGATCGCCGTCCATGAACATCAAGACTGTCCCGCTCACCGACGACGGCGCTGCCTTCGCCGATATGGTCATCCCGCTGACCCGCGAGCAGGCCGACGCCGCGCGGGCGGACGGCACCCAGCACGTCACCATCGGCTTCCGCCCCGAACACACCGAGCTCGTCGGGCCCGGCGACGGCGGCATGCCCATCCGGGTCGACCTCGTCGAGGAGCTCGGCTCCGACTCGTACGTCTACGGCATCATCGCCCTGGAGGGACACGACGAGCGTTTCGTGGTCCGGGTCGAGTCCCGCGACACGCCAGATCTGGGCGAGATCGCGTACGTCAAGCCGCGCGCCGGGGCGCACCACGCCTTTCACGCGACCACCGGCGAGCGGCTCCCGGACTGACCGGAGACCTGACCAGTTCGGGCTGACGCGGTGCTGGATGTGGCCGATCGGCCCTCTGAACAGCGACTGCCCTGCCCTTACAGTGTTCGGGTGATTCCGGGAACTTCATCCCAGAACGGACGCCCTCCGCAGGTGACCGTGGCCTTCTGGTGTCAGCTCGCCGTCGCGGGGCTGCTCGTTGTCCTGGCCATGGTGAACGCGGTCGTTGCGCTTCTGGGCAGGCAGTTGCTCGCTGACACGTCGGCCCTGTCCGCCGGCGAGCTGCTGTCCTGCGGACTGCTGCTCTGCCTGGCCGCGTGGCTGGTCGTCGCCGCGTTCGGCCTGCGCCGGCGCAGCCGAGCCGCGTACGGCTCGAGCCTGGCCGGGCTGGTGTTGCCGCTGCTGTTCGCGGCGGTCAGCGTGCTCGGGGTCGGCACGACGTCCCGCCAGACCTTCAGCTCCATCCCGACCGGCGGAAGGGACGTGTTTGCCGTGGCGGAGCGACTGGCTATCTGGACGACGCTGTCCCACGCGGTGAACGAGGTTGCAGCGATCATCGGGCCGCTGCTCGTCGTGACGACTATTGGGGCGCTGGCAACTCGGACCTGCCGTCGGTTCTTCGTTGGATCCGTGGGGCCGGACCACTTCCGCTAGTCATTACAGTGACGGGATCGACGGCTTCCACGTCAGTTTCGGTCCGGTGGTGTGGGAAACCGGGGTGTTTGGTAGCGGAACGGGCGTAGGGTCTGCCGCTGCAGCCAGAACAGCGTTCCCCAGACGAGCACGAAGGCCGCCACCCCGCCGGCCACCGCCACGGCCCTGGGCGCCTCAGCCGCCTGCAGGCCCAGCACGACCATGGCCGTGGCCAGAGCCGCATCCACCGTCGCGACGATGGACGGGGTGTTGACCACGAAATAGACCCACAACGCCCGGCGGGTCGCGGGCCCGTCCACCATGTAGGTGACGAACACGCCCTGCTGGTCGTCGTGGTGGCCGGTGGTCAGGTAGTGCTCCAGGCCAGGCTCCAAGGTCAGGTAGGCGCGCCGGAGCCGATTCATCGCCATGACCAGCCGAAACTCCTCGGCGTTGATCTGCACCAAGCGGGCGTACGCGGCGATGCCTACCAGGAACACCACCGGCAGCAGCGCCAGCGCGAGCGTCGTGGTCTCGGCACCGAAGCCGGTCGCATCGGCGACCAGCGCGAGCGCGATGATCGAAGCCGACAGCAGGGTCAGGAACACCGAGGCGCGGCTCTGGGCCTCGCTCCAGATCAGCGACCGGGCCGCGAGCAGGCTCCAATGCTCGGCGGCCAGCAGCGCCGGTGCGTGTTCCCCCAGCGGCCGCTCGCCCGCGGCAGAAGGCGTTGCCGGGCCGTCGGCGGTCTTCGGCATCCCGGGCGTGGGCCGGGGCCCGCTGGCGTCGTGGTCGGCGGTCTCCATCATCGGCCTCCTCGAACAGCGCTCAGGCGAGTCACCAACGACCGGACGCGATGCCTCGGGCGGGCCGGGCCAGGCGACATGCCGCCGTGCAGAACGACCGGCAGACAGCGCGCTGCGGAGCCTTGGCCGCCCCGGTGAACGGGCCGTCTCAGCTCCGCCGCCACCAGCGCTCCTTGCGCTCGTCGGGTGGTTCGTCGTCGGGCTCGTCCTTGACCGGGACCAAGCGTGGCTGCTCGACGCCCGGCGCGGGCACCACGAAGACGCCGGGGGCCAGCTCGGGCAGCGTCGGCGCGAGGGCGATCATCGCCTCCCGCGTGTCGTCGTGGTCGAGGCCGAGAGTGTCGGCGCGCTGCTCGAAGACCTCCTGCAGGACGCGCCGTGCCCGTGTGCGGTCGCCGAGATCGATGAGCACCCGGCCCAGGTTGATCATGGCGAGCTGGGTGTCGGGATGGTCGGCGCCCAGGGTTGCCCGACGGCCGTCGACCGCCTCCTGGAGCAGCACGCGAGCCCGTTGCGGGTCGCTGAGCTGCGCGACGGTCGCGCCCAGATTGTTGATCGTCTGCAGGGTGTCCGGGTGGTCGTCGCCCAGGGTGCGCCGCTGCACGGCCAGCATCCGCTCGTAGATGGGCCGGGCGCCCCGCAGGTCGCCGAGCGCCTGCAGCGACGAGGTGAGGTTCCGGTCCATCAACAGGACCTCGGGGTGCTCGTCGCCGAGCAGGCGGTGTATCGGCGGGAGGATCCGGCGGTAGAGATCGCGGGCCTTCTCGTGCTCGCCGAGGCCGTCCAGCGCGAGGGCGTAGTTGTTGGTGTTGGCCAGCGTGATGTAGTCGTCCTCGCCGAACACGCGGCCCATCGCCTCGACCGTCCCGGCCAGGAGCGCGCGGGCCCGCTCGAGCTCGCCGGCCCGGCGCAGCGCCTCCCCGAGCAGGCCGGCGAGTTGCAGGGTCTCCGGCAGCTCGGGGCCCAACTGCGTTCGCCGCACCTCGAAATCGCGCTCCCACAGCAGGCTCGCGGTGTGCGCGTCACCGCCGTTCATGAAGGCCCAGGCCAGGTGTTCGACCTCGGCGATCGTCTCCGGGCGGACCCCGCCGGCGCGGCGCTCCTTCTCCAGCCGCCGGTCGAGTTTCGCGAGGTAGTCCTCGATCCGCATCCTTCTACGGTAGAGAGACGTGCAAGCGCAGCAAGTGGATCGCGCCGCCGTCCTCGCCGATCGCGATCGTCACCCGGTCGCCGTCGGACTCGACCGCGCAGCTGGTCACCGGGTGGTCGGCCGTCCACCGGGCCATCTCCCGGTCGTAGCGCAGACTCCACAGCCGGGTGGTGCCGTCGTAGCCGGTGGAGACGACGAAGTCGCCGTCGGCGCTGATCGCCGCCGCGCGCGCCGCCTCGCCGTGCCAGGCGACGGACCCCACCGACTGGCCGCTGAAAAGATCCCACACCAGGATCCGGTCATCGCCGTACGCGCACGAGACGATCTCGCGACCACGCGAGATCGACGCCACCGCCAGCACCGCGCCCCGGTGACCGGTGAAGCGATGCACCGGCTCGCCGGTCGGCAGATCCCACACTCGCACCGTCCCGTCGTCGCCCCCGGCGATGAGGAGCCGGCCGTCCGCGCCGAACGCCAGCGCGCCCGGGGAGCCCTGATGGCCGGTGAACGTGTGCACCCGACGGTCGGCGGCGACCTCCCACACCCGGATCGTGGCGTCCTCCCCCGCGGAGGCGACGAGCCGGCCGGCCGGGCTGATCGCCACCGACACCGCCCCCGCCTTGTCCCCGTCCCACGAGCGGCCGTTCACGCGGACCACGCCGTCGCCACCCGCCGTGGCGACAAAGGCGGCGGCGGCCACGGCGCGAACGCCGTAGCCGTGGCCGGCGAGCACGGAGCAGGGGCGCCCGCTCGGGACCTCCCACACCCGGACGGTGCCATCGAATCCGCCCGACACCACCGATCCGCCGCCGGGGAGGAAGGCGAGGGCGTCGACGCTGCGCAGATGCCCGTCGATCGCCCGCGACGGGACGGGCCGCTCGCCCGGAAACGGCCGCCACAGCCGGGCGGTCCGGTCGTCGCCGGCAGACACGATCTGCCCGGTCGGCGCGGTGGCCAGCGCAACGATCCGTCCGGTGTGCCCGGCCAGGGTGCTCACGTCGTGGCCGGTGTCGATGTCGGTCACCCGGATGCGGTGGTCATAGGCGACCGACACGACATGCCGGCCGTCGGCGGTGATCGCCACCGGTCCCCCGTACTGCCGATCGGCCAGGACCCGCAGCGGGCGGCCGGTGGCGAGGTCCCAGACCCGGACGGTCGAGTCGCGCGCGCTCGAGGCGGCCCGGAGCCCGTCCGAACTGATCGCGACGTGGTCCACCTCGCCGTGGTGCCCGGTGAAACTCCACCGCGGGGCGCCGGACGGCAGGTCCCATACCCGGACGGTGCCGTCGTCGATCCCGGCCACCAGCACCGATCCGTCCGGGGTGACCGCGATCGACCCGGCCGTGTGGTTCATCGGCAGCGCCGCGCCGGGGGTGGTCCACGCCCGGATCGTGCCGTCCGAACCGGCCGACACCACGAGACCATCGGCGGCCGCCACCCGGTGCACCGGGTGGTTGTGCCCGGTCAGCACCCGCAGCTGCCGGCCGCTGACCAGGTGGCCGATCCGTACGGTCCGGTCGGCGCCGCCGGAGACGACGTGCCGTCCGTCGGGGCTGATCGCCACGGCGTGGACCGGGCCGGAGTGGTGGTCGAGCGAGCGGAGCTCGCGGCCGCTGCGGGCGTCCCAGACGCGTACTGCCGCACCGGTCGCGGTGACCACGTGGCGTCCGTCCGGGCTGATCGCGACCGCGGTCACGGGCGCCTGATGCACGAAGGTCCGTTCCAGCTCGCCGCCGGCGGTGGCGGCCAGCGGGCGGGTCGGGCACAGCCACGGCTCCCAGCCTGCGGCGGCCTCGGTCAGCCGCCGCCGTAGGGTCTCGTCTTCTTCGGGGAGCCGGCCGATCACCTGCCCGGGCAACTGGGCCGGGTCGGCCGACAGCACGTGCGCGGAGAGCTGGAGGGCGCCGTGTACCGCGTCGGCGGCCGGAACGCCCGGCAGCTCGGCGTAGTCCTGGAGAAGGCTCACCACGCCGGACGAGACGAGCCGGGCCCGCAGCCAGTCGAGGTCGGTCAGCATCTGCTCGAGCTCGCCGGTGTGGCCGGCCCGGCCGAGGTGGTGGGCGAGGTTCTCGAGCAGATAACCGTCGTCGAGGGCGCTCGGCCACCCGTCCGGGGCCGCGACCCGATATCCCTCGGTGAGCCGCCGGTGGGCCGCCGCCAGATCGTCGCGGCCCAGCTCATGGGCCACCACATCGGCCTGGAGGTCGTGCAGGACCAGCAGGCCGCCGCCGGCCGAGGTGATCAGCGACCGCCGCTCGAAGAGGTCCAGCAGATCCCCGGCGTCGGCGGGCCGCACGCCGGCCGGCCGCCACAGCGCCTCGGCGGCGGATCGGGGGAACGCGCCGCGGTCGTTGAAGACCGCCAGCTCCCGGTAGCGAAGCCGGGCGTCGTCGCCGGGCAGCTCGGCGATGCCGAGCGTGATCGCCGCGAGCAGCGTGGGGTGGGGGTAGGTGGCGCCGAAGTCGGCCCGGATCTTCGACAGGTCGGCCTCGCCCAGCCGATCGAGGATGTCGTGCCAGCGGGCTGGGGCAGCCTCCGGTCCGATCATGGCACCGGCCATGGCGACGCCGAGCGCGAGGTTGTCGAGGCGGGTGCAGATCTCGTCGGCGGGCAGGGCGTCGAGCTCCCCGGCGGTACGCCTGGTCCATCGGCCGAGCAGCTCGAGCGCCTCGGGCAGGGCGAGCGCGGCGACCGACACCACGGCGGCGTCGAGATCGCGGGCCAGTCCGGCGTCCCGGCTGGTGAACAGCAGGTGGAACGCGGGCGGGAACGCGTCCACGACGCCGCGCTCCCAGACGTTGTCGAGGACGACGAGCACCGGCCCGGCGGTGGGCAGGTCGGCCAGCGCGTCCCGTCCGGCCGCGACGGTCGCGAACGCGGGCGCGCCGCCGCCGAGCCGCTGGGCCAGGTCGGCCTGCAAGATCCGGGGATCGGTGCGCGGCTCGACCGCCAGCCACGCCACGCCGCCCGGATGGGCCGCGCGCACCCGCTCGTCGTGCACGGCCGCCGCCGCCAGCGCGGTCTTGCCGGCGCCGCCCATCCCGGCCACGGCGACCGGTCGCCCCTGGGCGCCGGCGAGCGCCTCCACCAGGGCGGCGAGCTCGGGACGGTCCACGAACCGCGACGCCTGTACGGGCGAGGCGCCCAGGAAACTCCGGCGGACCGGCGCGCCGGCGCGGTGCGGGCTGAACGCCACCGGCAGGTGCCCGGTGACCTGACTGCGCTGGGTCGGCGTCTGCTGGGGTGTGCGTGCCCGCATCCACTCGTGGACGAACTCGTAGAGCTCACCGTGGTCGATCACGCCGTCCCGCCGGAGGTCGGCGTCGCCGGTGCGCAGCCCGGCCACGATGGCGCCGGTGAACACCGAGCCGGGCGCCGGGTGGTCGGGGAGCGCGTCGTCGCCGGACTCGTACGCGAATTGGATGTGGGTCGAGGCGGTCATCACCGCGCACCCCCGGCCGCCGGGGTCGGCGAGCTGGTCGAGGACGTCAACCTCGGCGGTGGACTTGGGCAGACGGCCGGCCGGGAACGCGCCGGAATAGCAGCAGTCCAGCCACACCAGCACCCGCCGGCAGCGGCTTCGGTCGATCCGCCGCCGCAGGAAATGGCTCGCGACGGCGGTCGAGTCGTACAGGCCCCGGACGGTGTCGGTGGTGGCGAAGTGGAGATCGCCGGCCTCATCCTTCGCGCCGTGGCCGGAGACGTACACCAGCACCAAGTCGTCGCGGCCGGCGTCGCGGAGCAGTTGCTCCAGCCGGAACCGGACCTGGTCGGACGTGCGGTTGTGGAGCAGCTCGACCCGGTAGGCGCCGACCTCCGGATCGGACAGCACCGCCGCCAGCGCCGCGGCATCGCGCGCCGGGGCGTTCAGACGGCCGAACGCGGGGTCGCGGTAGTCGTCGGTGACGATCAGGACCGCGATGCGCTCTCCCATCCGCGGCCTCCTCGTTGCCTCGCCTGCGTCCACTATCCTCGCTCGGGTGGCCACCCTTTCGCTGACCGTCGTCGATGAGGATCCCGCCGAGGTCGATCGGCTGTCCCGTGCACTGCACACCGAGCTGGACGCCCTCGAGCTCGACCGCAACGAGCTCGTGGTCGAGGACGACGCGCCGCCGCTGGCGAAGTCGGGCGGCGACACCGTCACCGCGCTGCTGATCGCGCTGGCCACCTCGCCTGCCCTGGTTCAGCTGGGCGCGCTGCTCCGCGACTGGGTCACCCGCGACCGGGGACGCAAGGTCGTGGTCCGCGACGGCGACCGCTCGGTCGAGCTGACCGGCGGCACCGCCGCAGAGAGCGCCGAGGTGATTCGGGAGTTCTTCCACCGCGAGATCGACTGAGGCTCGGCGCATCGCTGGTCGGCGCCGCCGTGGCAGTCCCAGATCGGCAGATCCGGATGGCTGTCGGTGGCATCACCCGAACTTCGTCCATTGCCCTTCGGAAACCACCTCGACGGAGCCGTCGACGACCTTGATGGCCGTCTGCTCGTCGATGGCATAAGCCGGAACGCCGAGGTCAGCGGCCCACCGCTCCGCGTCAGCCAGGGTGTTCTCGGGGAAAGCGTCCAGGTGCGGGAAGATCGAGAAGTCGACGACTCCCAGGGTGCGGTCGTCCGGCGCCGACGGCCACTCGACGAAGTCAGCCCCGATCCGGGGCGTCATCACCATGCTTCCCGCACTCACGCCCACCCAGACCATGTCGGGCAGCGAAGGCAGCAGATCGGCCAGCCCGGACTCGCGCATCCAATGACACAGATACGTCGCGTCCCCTCCGTCGACCAAGAGCACGTCGGCCTCCCGGACCCAGGGAACCCATCGCTGCGCGCCGATGGTGGGCAGCGCGGTGAGTTCCAGCAGACCCAACGACTTCCAGCCCAGGTCGCACATGGGCGATGGGCTCCGGCCGGCGATGAAACGCCAGGCCGAGGCCGGGGTGCACATCGGGTGCCCGTACTCCGCTGTGGGAATGCAGAGGGCATTGGCGTCGCCGATCGGCTTGCCGAGAAGCTGCACGAGCGCCGCATGGATGCTGGGGTTCGTGACGCCACCTGAGGTGAGCAAGAGCTTCACGGTGTCTCCGAATTCGCGCGCGAAAGGGTGGAAGTGCCTGAGACCAGGCGCCGAGCCGGGCTCATCGTAGTTCGGGTCTCCTCTTTCGGAGGTCCCTCAGATTGCCAAGCGGCCGAGAACCGGAAGCAGGCGGCTGCGGCGTTGACCGTCATGATTGAGCAGTGGTGGTCCGCTCGGTCAGCGGTCGTACTTCTCGAAAGGCACGGTCCAGTCGCCCAGCCCGTTCCAGAGCTGCAGCTTTCTCGGGCTGTTCCGGACATCGACGACGTCGCCGATCATGAAGTTCTCGTAGACCCACTTGGCGTCGGACACGCTCAGGTTGATGCAGCCGTGCGACAGGTTCGCCCTGCCCAGCGAATGGTTCCACGGGGCGGCGTGCAGGAACTCGCCGGAGTAGGTGATCCGGGTGCAGTATTCGATGTCCTCGGCCCCGTAGTAGTTCGGGTCGTTCGGGTCGGTGATGCCGTAGCTGGCCGAGCTCATGCTGTGCACCCGTTCCTTGGACAGCACCACGTGGGGCCCACCCGTCGTCCAGTAACTGATGTACTCGCCGTTGCTGCCGGTCGTCGAGCCGCCCTTGCCGAGGCTGGCCTTCATCGTGCGTACGAGTTTGCCGTCGATGTAGACCTTTGTCAGGTGCGCTTTGTTGTCGACGATCGCGATCAGCTGACGGCCGATGGTGAAACGGGTCGACGCGTTCTTCTGGCCGTACACGCCGTTGCCGAGCTTGACGCCGAACACGTTGACGTTCACCGTGATCGAGGTGCCGCCGGCCCAGTACTTCTGGGGCCGCCAGTGCACGGTCCTGCCGTCCTTCCAGTAGAACTTGCCCTTGACGGCGGGCGACGTCGTGATCTCGATGGCCTTCTCCGCCGCCGCCTTGTTGACGGCGCGGCTGAACGCGATGATCACCGGCTGGCCCGCCCCGTACGCGTGGCTTTTCTTGAGGGAGCTCATCGCGTTGGCCCGGAATGTCGTCTCGACGAGGTGCTGCGGCTTCACCGTGGTGAAGCTGGACGTCGTCTCCGTCGCCGTGCCCGAGCTGTCGGTGGCCGTCACGATCACCCGGTACGTCTTGCCGTAGGCCAGGGCGCCGGTGGAGCGCCAGGTCCCGTCGTCCTGGACGGAACCGCTGACGACCGTCCCGCCCGCGGTCACGGCGACCGACTTCAGCGTGCCGGCCCGGACGGCGACGACGATCGGCGTCGCCGGAGACACCGCGGTCGCCCCGCTCGACGGGGTCACGCTCAGCCGGACCGGCGCGACCGGAGGGCTGCTCTTCTCCTCCGGGCCCGCCGCGGTGGGCTCGGCGCTCGCCGAACCCGGCGCGGAACCACCGACGGTCGCCACAGCGGCGGCAGCGCTCAGTGTCCCGATGATGACCTTGCGTCGCTGAATCATGGCTCTCGCAATCGAGGGGTCCCGGCCGACGCCATGATGGCCGCACAGGAATTGACGCTGATGAGGCCGGAAAGGTAACACGTCCATCGATTCGGCAGGGCCGCCGCGACGGCCCGCTCGATCCCGCCCTCTCGGCGCGTCACCTGGCGACCCCGCGGTCAAGCCCTAGGGTGAGGCGTGGCCACGGCCGAGAACAGCGGACAACCCGCCGGGTACGACCGGCTGCTCAACATCGCCGCCAGCGCCGTCACCGTGGCGGCCGGGGTGCTCGGCGTTTTCGGGATCGGCACCGG
Organism: Actinoplanes sp. NPDC051513; assembly: GCF_044454685.1. Lineage (NCBI taxonomy): Bacteria > Bacillati > Actinomycetota > Actinomycetes > Micromonosporales > Micromonosporaceae > Actinoplanes > Actinoplanes sp. NPDC051513. The sequence goes on along the minus strand of NZ_JBITDW010000005.1, from coordinate 488,501 downwards.
CATCGTCGCCGGGCTGCTGCGCAACGCGCCGGAGGCGACGCTCACCAGCACCTGCACCGCGGGCATCGCGGTGCTCGCCGGGCTGGCCTCGGCGCTGGTGCGGACTGACGCCACTGTGCGCGAGAGTTCGCGGACCGTGCGGGTCGCGCTGGTCGCCGCGGGGCTACTGGCCGCGGTGATGTGGGTCCTCGTCGGCTTCATCTACCAGCGCGACGGCGCGCGCACCACCTTCGACGCGCTCGCCTGGTACGGGTTCATCGCGCTCATCGTGGTGGGCACCGGCGTCGGCATCTTCTGGGTTGCCATGCGCGAATCGCGGCGGCTGCGGACGGGCCTCGCGCTCACCGGGGTGTTCCTGTTCGGGTCGTCGGTGCTCGCCACCGTCGTGCTCGCCACCGCGACGCTGCGCACCACGGCCCGGCCCACCATCGCCGCCGACGTGCAGCCCACGGCCGAGCCGGCGGGCTACGTCACACTCATCGGCAAGGTGTCGGCCGCGGGGCTGGCCAACAACGAGCGGTACGAGATCGTCGCGCACCTGCTGACTGCCACCGACACGACGACCGGGAGCGCCGAGATCTATCGGGCCTACGTCGGGCCGGACAAGGACGGCGCCGTCGCGTACTCGTTCACGATCGCCTTCGCCCGCGACGCTACGCATCCGTGGCTGGGCGTGACGGCGCAGGTGGTCGGCGAGGGTGAGAATTCGACCGGGGCGGTGAGCAACTGCGGCCTGGCCGCCGAGCGTGGGGTGAGCTGCACCATCGTGCGGGTGCCGGAGGCGCTGCCCAGCCCGGCGCCGTCGCGGTCGGGCTGATCGGCGGGCCGTGCGGGTGGCAGTTCGGACACGACCTCCGACGATGCCAGCGCGCGGAGCTCGAGAGATTTAACATTCTCGACATGAAGCGCCCGACGATCTACGACGTGGCGCGCGAGGCCGGTGTGTCCGCGTCGACGGTGTCGCGGGCCTATGCGCGGCCGGGGCGGGTGAACGCCGACACCGCGCAGCGCATCTTCCTGGCGGCCGAGACGCTCGGATACCGGATGGGAAAAGCCGGCCGGCCATCCGCGGGCGAGAAGCGGCACGCCATCGCGCTGGTGGTCGCGGACGTCACCAACCCGTTCTACGGCGACATCATCAAAGGGGCGTACGAGGCCGCCCGCGAGGCCGGCTACCAGCTGATGCTGTCGCACACCAACGAGTCGCCCAAGGTGGAGCGCCAGACGATCGAGCAGGAGCTCGGGCAGGTCGACGGGGTGGTGATCGCCAGCTCGCGGATGACCGACTCGGCGCTGCGCATGGTGGCCAAGCAGAAGGCCGTCGTCCTGCTCAACCGCAGCATCCCGGAGGCGAACTGCGTGCTCAACGACGCCGAGCGCGGCATCCGGCGGTCGGTGGAGCACCTCGCGCAGCTGGGGCACGAGCGGATCACGTACGTGGCGGGGCCGGAGGCCAGCTGGTCGGACGGGGTGCGCTGGCGGGCGGTGCGGCAGGTGGCGGCCGAGCTGCACCTCGAGGCGCGCCGGATCGGGCCGTACGGCCCGACCGTCCTCGCGGGGCTGAGCGCGGCGCTGCGGGTCGCGGAGCTGGACGCCACCGCCGTGCAGGCGTACAACGACCAGCTCGCGATCGGCATCGTCAAGGGGCTCGGCCGGCTGGGCGTGAGCGTGCCCGAACAGGTCAGCGTGGTCGGCTTCGACAACATCATCTTCGACGAGCTGGTCGAGCCGCAGCTCACCACGATCGCGTCGCCGCTGTACCGGATGGGGTTCACCGGCGTGCGCAACTGCATCGCGGTGTCGCAGGGCGCGCAGCCCAGCGGCGACCCCCTCGTCCTGCCGGTGCGGCTGGTGGTGCGGGGCTCGACGGGTCAGCGGAGACGACCGCTCAGCATCCGGACGGCCCAGTCGAACGACATCCGGTGGGACTCCCGCTTGGACTCGACGCTCGGCTCGTCCACCTCGATCATGAAGTCGCCGTCGTAGTCCGCCGGAATCGCGTCGAGCACGGCCGCGAAGTCGACGACGCCGAGCCCCGGCTCGGCCCACAGCCGTTTGGTGGCTGCGGCCCCGGCGTAGCTGAGCGAAGGATTCCCGAGCAGGTCGGGAAAGACGTCCTTGATGTGGATGCCGCCGAGCCGGTCGGCGTAGCGGCGGATGAACCCGGCCGGCTCCACCCCGGCCCACCGCAGGTGCCCGGTGTCCGGCCCGAAGCCGATGACGCCGGGCCCGAGGTCGTCGAGCAGCCGCGTGATCTCGTGCTCGGTCTCGAAGATCCCGCCGACGTGCGAGTGGTGCAGCGGCCGTAGCCCCTCGGCCTGCAGCACGCGGCACACCTCGCCGCACATCTCGATCGCCCGGTCCAGCCGCGAGGCGGAGAAGGCGGCGCCGACGGCGGGTTGCGCCAGGCGTTCCGGCCGCGCCATCGACGAGATCATCGTACGGTCGAGGCCGAGCGCGACCTGGTCGGCGGCGAAAAGTTTCGCGCGTTCGATCTCGGCGGCCAGGTCGACAGTTTCGTCGAACGGGGAGTTGAACAGGCTCAGCGACGGCGAAAGCCCGTAGCCCGCGATCCACGACCGATAGTCGTCAGCGGACATGCCGGACGGGACGTCGGCTTTCACCGCGGTGAATCCGATGTCCTGGAAGTCCGCGAAAGCGGAAGTGAAAACGTCCCGGGTCTTGCCGGCCGATGCCCAGTAGGGAATCGGGTTGGCGGCCAGAAGGTTCACAGCGCCACCGGCTTTCCCGTGCGCGCCGACTCGTAGGCGGCGGTGATGACGGCGATCGACTGCCGATTGGTCTCGAGGTCGACGCGAAGTTTCTCGGTGCCGGAAAGCGCGCCCAGAAAGTTGAGGTACTGCAGGCGGTGGGCGTCGGAAAGTTGCCCCGGATTCGCGGCCGCCGCGGTATCGCCACTGCCGGCGGAGATGGCCTGCGTGCCGCCCATCATCATTTCGGACGGCGCGACGCCCACCGGCGTGGAGTGGAAGAACGCCATCTGGTCGTTGTCGATGACCGCCGAGCCGCGGTCGCCGTGCACCTGCAGCCGCGCGCTCAGCCCGGGATAGGCCGCGGTCGTCGCGTGCAGCACGCCGAGCGCGCCGGAGGCGAACCGCACCACGCCCACCGCGACGTCCTCCACCTCGATGCGCTCGTGGGCGAGCGTTCCGGCGTAGGCGAACACCTCCACCGGCCGGCCGAGCGCCGCGACGAGCAGGTCGACCGTGTGCACGCCCTGGTTCATCAGCGCGCCGCCGCCGTCGAGCTCCCACGTGCCGCGCCAGCCGCCCGAGTCGTAGTAGCTCTGCCCGCGCCACCAGTCGATCGACGCGATTCCCGACGTGATCCGCCCGAGCTCGCCCTTGCCGATCGCCTCGAGGGTCTGCTCGGTCGCCGGGTCGAACCGATGCTGCGAGATGACCGTGACCAGCGTGCCGGCCTTCTGCTGCGCCCGGATGATCTCGTCGGTGCGGGCCACGGTGATCTCGGCCGGCTTCTCGATGATCACGTGCTTGCCGGCTTCGAGCGCCGCGATCGCGACCTCGCCGTGTTTCCCGGTCGGCGTGCAAACCACCACCACGTCGATTTCTTGCGCCGCGAGGGCGGCATCCAATGACGGGTACGGGGTTCCGCCGCGTTCCGCCGCCAGGGCCTCGGCCCGTTCCGATGCGACATCGGCGACCGCTACGAGGTCGACCTGTCCGGGAAGCTGGCCCATCACCATGCCGTGGTGCTTGCCGATGACTCCCGCGCCGACCAGCGCGAATTTCGGTGCTGTGCTCACGCGTACTCAATCTCCTCGGTCTTCAGAATTTCCGTGAAGGCGCGCCAGGCGGTGCGGAAGAGTTCCGGACCGGAGAAACCGCCGGTCGCGTGGCCCGCCGCGAGATGCGGTTCGAGGGAGAAGAAACCGTCGAAGCCGTCGTGGCGCAGCGCGCGCATCGTCGCCGCCACCTCGCCGTCGCCCTCGCCGGCGGGAACCACCGTGCCGTCGGCGAGAAACGCGTCCTTGATCTGGATGTACTCGAGGTGCGGGCGCAGCATCGCGTACGCGTCGGTGTAGGGACGGACGCCGACCTGCACGAAATTGGCCGGGTCCCAGGCCAGCCGCAGATAGGGCGAGCCGACCGAGCGGATCAGGTCGAGACAGCGGGCCGGGATGTCGCCGTAGATCTGCTTCTCGTTCTCGTGCAGCAGGATCAGATCGGCCTCCTCGGCGACCCGCACCAGCGCGCGCATCCGGTCGATGACCTCGAGCCGGTGGGCCGCCGGATCGGCGCCGGGCCGCAGGAAGAACGAGAAGATCCTGATGTACGGGGCGTCCAGCTCGTGCGCCACCTCGGCCGCGTGCCGCATGCGCTCGAGATGCGGGGCGAAGTCTTCGTCGATGAAGATCTTCCCGATCGGCGACCCGATGCTGGACACCTTCAACCCGTACGCGGAAAGCGTTTTTCGCATGGTCGCGAGCTGTTCGGGGGAGAGGTCGAGAATGTTGACGTCCCAGGCGCTGCGCACCTCGATGTGTTTGAGGCCCAGCCCGGCCGCGACCTCGCATTGTTCGGTGAGATCGGGGGAGATCTCGTCGGCGAATCCGGAGAGAGTCCACATCGGCGGCGCCTTTCAGGTGTTCTGGCGGTAGAGGGCGTCGATCAGCTGCTGGGATCGGATCGCCTCCTCGGGGCCGATCCAGAACGGCTCGGGATCGGCCAGCTTGCGGTAGAAATCGGCGATGATGAGCTCGTGCGACGCTCCCCAGTAATCGCGTCCGCCGGTGCTCTCGCGATGTTCGGCGACGACGTCGACGCGGCCGTCGGCGTACGCGACGGTCAGATCGCCGCGGAGGGTGAGCGTCGCCTTCTCGGTGACGATCTCGATGCTGACCGGAGAGTCGGTGGCGTTGGTGACCGTGGCGAAAATGACGCTGCGCGCGCCGTTCGCGTGGTCGAGCATCAGGCTCGCGGTGTCCTCGACGTCGCCCGGAAACCCGCCGTAGCGCCCGGCGTGCCCCCGCACGGCGGTGACGTCGCCGACCAGCCATTGCACCAGGTCGATGGTGTGTATCGCCTGATTGATCAGGACACCGCCGCCGCTGCGCCGACGGTCGCCGCGCCACGGCCGGTTGCGGTAGTACTGCGGGGTGCGGTGCCAGAGGACGGTGGCCGACGCGCCGGCGATCTCGCCCAGCCCGGGGAGGAGGTCGCGGGCGTGCCGCGACGCCAGGTTGTAGCGGTTCTGCAGGCAGACCCCCACCTTGAGATGCGGGAATTCCTTCGCGGCCGCGATCAGGCGCTCGGCCTCGTCGAGGGTGTGTGCCACCGGCTTCTCGAGGAAGACGTGCGCGCCGCGTTCGAGCGCGTCGATCGCGATCGGCACGTGCTGGTCGTGCGGGGTGCAGATGTGCACCACCTCGGGGCGGAGGTCGTCGAGAAACCTCCGGTGGTCGCTGTCGCAGACTCCCACGAGGTCGGCGCCCAGCTTCTCGATCGCCGCGAGGTGCACCACCGACACGTCCCCCGGGCCGATGACCGCGACCCGCGTCACTTGACGCCGCCCGCGGTCAGCCCGCCCACCAGGTAGCGCTGGAAGACCAGGTAGAGGATGACGACCGGCGCCGCGCAGACCAGCGCCGCGGCCATCATCTGCGAGTACACCGGCAGCGCCCCGCCCTCCTGCGACGACCCGAAGATCTGCAACGCCACCGCGGCGGTGTGCGTCTCGGGCCGGGTCAGCACCGACGCGAACAGCACGTCGTTCCAGCCGAGCAGGAACGCGAAGATGGCCGCGACCACGATCGCCGGCAGGCTCAGCGGGAAGATGATCCGCCGCAGGATGACCAGCGTGGACGCCCCCTCGGTGCGGGCCGCCTCCTCGAGCTCGCGCGGCAGCCCGCGCAGGTAGGTGACCATCACCCAGGTCGAGAACGGCAGCGCGAAAGTCAGGTACGCCACGAACAGTCCCCACCTGGTGCCGACGACGGTCAGGCCCAGATAGTTTCCGGCCGAGGAGAACAGCACGAAAACCGGGAGCAGCATCAGGGTGCCGGGGATGCTCTGCAGGCCGACCAGGCCGCGCAGGATGGTCAACCGTCCCCGGAACTGGTAGCGAACCAGGACGTACGCGGTGGTGGTGCCGAGCAGCGCCGAGAAGATCGCGGTGAACCCGCAGACGATCAGGCTGTTGACGATGCCGGTGGACAGGTCGGCCGTGGTCCAGATTTTCGAATAGCTTTCCAGGCTGAACGAGCTGGGCCAGAACTCGCCGGCCGCCACGCCCACGTCGCTGTTCAGCGACGCCAGGACGATGTACGACAGCGGCACCAGCACCATCGCGCACAGCAGCACGGTGACCGTCACCAGCAGCGGCCGTGGCAGGAGCCGGGTGGCCTCGGCGTGCGCGCTCATCGCCGTACCCCCTCTTCATGGACATCGAGACGGACGGCCCGGAGATAAACGAAAAGCGGGATGAGCACCAGGATCAGCGACACCACCGCCATCGCCGCGCTGAGCCCGAACCGCAGGCTCTGGAAACTGGTCACGTAGACCAGCATCGGCATCACATTGACGTTGTCCGGGGCGGGCGCGCCGAACAGCACGAACGGCAACGTGAAGTTGTTGATGTGGTTGAGCGTGGCGAGCAGGCAAGCCAGCAGCACCGGGCCGCGCAGGTAGGGCAGGATCACCTTGATCAGCTTCGGCCACCAGGTCACGCCGTCCACCGCCGACGCCTCGTGCACCTCGTGGTCGACCGATTGGAGCCCCGCGAGGGCCATCAGGTAGATGAACGGCCAGGCGGCCCAGATCTCGACGAGGATCAGCGTCCAGTAGGAGTTCGGGCCGCTGAGCCAGAGCGTGTTGTTCCGGCCCAGCAACTCGTTGACGATGCCGTCCGGCTGCAGCATCGTTCGCCAGACCGAGGCGACGACAAACGACGGCAGCACGTACGGGATGAGGAAGATCGCCCGGATGATGCCGCGGCCCTTGTATGCGTTCTGCGTGACCAGCGCGGCCGCGATCCCGATCGGCACGGTGGCGGCCGTGGAGATCACCGCGAACGACACGCTGATCCAGATCGACTGCAGCAGGCCGGAGTCGAGGGACTCGGCGTAGTTCGCGAGGCCGATGAACGGGGCCTCGACCCAGCGGCGCAGCGTGTACTGGTCGAGGTCGATCAGCGAGATCCACAGCGCCAGGACGAGCGGGATCAGGATGACCACGATCATCAGCAGGCCGCCGGGAGTCAGCAGCCACAGGGGGCGCTGACGCTCGGTGACGCCGCGTCGCTTGTGTTCCTTGGGCGCCGCTTTCTGCGGCGCCCGCAGCAGGGTGGTCATGTCACTGGGCCCGGGTTCACTTCGCCCGGTCCAGCGAGGACTGCGCCGCCTTCTGCGCGTCGGCGATCCGGGCGTCGATCTGGGCCGGGCTGATCGATCCCTTGGCCAGGTCGGGCAGCGACTGCACCGCCACGTTCGTCAGCGCCAGCTGGATGTCGCTCCAGGCGCCGGTGAACGGCGTGGCCACCGACTTCTTCGCCGCCTCGGTCACCGGGCCCAGCTTCGGGTCCGACGCGAGGCTCTGCAGCGCGGACGCGTTGGCGGGCAGGTTGCCGAACTTCTGGTAGTAGTCGAGCTGCACGTCCGGGTCGGTGACCAATTTGACGTACGCGAAAGCCAGGTCTTTGTTCTTCGAGTAGTCGGCCACGAGCAGGTTGTCGCCGGAGAGGATGCTGGCGGCCTCGACGCCGTTGGCGGGCCGGCTGGTCGCGCCGGGCGGCACGGTCGGCAGCAAGGTGAACGCCCATTTGCCCTTCACCGCGCCCTGCTCGAGCGAGTTGGTGGCGGTCGAGGTGGTCAGCAGGAAGTAGCCGGTCTTGCCCTTCGCGAACGCGGCGAGGGCCTGCGGGTTCGTCCACCCGACGGCGGCCGGGTCGACCACCTTGTCGTTGGCCAGCCAGCCGAAGTAGGTCTGGTACGCCTTCTGCACGGTCGGGTCCTGGATCTTCGCCGTCTTGCCGTCGACCAGGGGGTTGCCGGCCTGCACCGACATGCCCCAGACGAATTTCCACGGGTCGAAGTTGTCCTTGTACGCGACCGCGAGGCCGTACTGATCGCCCTTGGTCAGCTGCTTGGCCTGCTGGGTGAGCTCGTCCCAGGTGGTCGCCGGCTTGTCGATGCCGGCCGCCTTGAGCAGCTCGGTGTTGTAGGCCATGACGAACGGGCGGCTCACCCACGGGATGCCGACCTGGTTCTGCTCGTCCGGGCCCGAGATGCCGAGGGTGGCCGGGTTGAACTTCTCCTTGCCGCCGATCTTCTTCCATTCCTCGTCGCCCATCTTCACGAACGCGCCGGTCGAGTAGGCCGTGGGCGTGAAGGTGGTGCCGACCGCGTACACGTCGGGCCCGGAGCCCGACACCACCGAGGTCTGTATCTTGGTGAGCTCGTCGTTGGCGCTGGCGAACGTCTCGAACTTCACCGTCGCGCCGGTCTGCGCCTTGAACTTGTCGCTGATCGACTTCTGCCAGGCCTGGAACTCCTCGGGGTACTGCGTGTTCGCCCCGATCAGCACGTTGAGGGTCTTCCCCCCGCCGTCGCCGCCGCTGTCGTCGCCGCCCCCGCAAGCGGTGAGCGCGGCGGCGGCAAGCACCGTCGCACCGGCCAGCGCCATGATCTTTCCGGTACGCATGATGGTCTCCTTCGGTGCGTGCCGCGGATGGAGTGATGCCCGTCACTGTCAGCCCCGCCCGGCGCGCTGGGCAAGCGGTTGCCAGTTGTTGCTCCGGCCGTCAGGCAACATGTGGCAACCGCTTGCCCACCGCGTGCCGCGCCGCTCAGGCTCGGGCGCATGGCTGCCCCGCACCCCGACCGCCTGCTGCCCGCCGACCCCGGGGTGCGCCCGATCGCGCGCCGTCTCTACACCGAGGTCCGGGAGCTGCCGATCGTCAGCCCGCACGGCCACGTCGACCCGCGCATCCTGCGCGACGACACGCCGTTCGCCGATCCGGCCAGCCTGTTCATCCAGCCCGACCACTACGTGACCCGGTTGCTGCACGCCGGCGGGGTGCCGCTGCGGGACCTCGGCGTGGGGGAGGGGCCGCTGCCGCCCGACCGCGCGCGGCACGCCTGGCGGCTGCTCTGCGCCAACTGGCATCTGCTGCGCGGGACGCCAGTCCGGTACTGGTTCGACAACGAGCTGGCCGACATCTTCGAGATCACGTCACGGCCGTCCGCCGCAAACGCCGATGATCTGTACGACCGGATCGCCGCCCTTCTGGCGGCGCCGAGCCACCGTCCCCGGGCGCTGCTGCGCCGGTTCGGCATCGACTTCCTGGCCACCACCGACGATCCCGCCGACGACCTGGCCGCGCACCGCTTCCTGCGGGACGACCCGGCGGTGGCCACCACGGTCGCGCCGACCTTCCGGCCGGACCGCTACCTCGAGGCGGGCCGGCCCGGCTGGCCCACCTACGTCAAGGAACTGGGCGGGGACGTCGGCGACTACGCCGGCTACCTCGCGGCGCTGGAGGAACGTCGCCGCTACTTCGTCGCCCACGGCGCGGTGTCGGCCGACCACGGGCACGCCGACGCCGGGACCGAGCCGCTCGACCGCCGCGACGCCGAGCGGCTCTACCGCTCGGCGCTGGCCGGGACGATCACGCCCGCCGAGGCAACGGCCTTCCGCCGGCACATGACTTTCGAGATGGCCCGCATGTCCTGCGACGACGGTCTCGTCATGACGCTGCATCCGGGCATCCACCGCAACCACCACCCGCCGACGCTCGCCGCGTTCGGCCCCGACACCGGGCACGACATCCCGGTCGCGGCCGAGTTCACCCGGGCGTTGCGGCCGCTGCTGAAGCGCTTCGGCACCCACCCGGGGTTCCACCTGGTGCTGTTCACCGTGGACGCGACGGTCTACAGCCGGGAGATCGCGCCGCTGGCCGGGTTCTACCCCTCGGTGTACGCGGGGGCGCCGTGGTGGTTCCTCGACAATCCCGCCGAGATCCGGCGCTACCAGCAGTCGGTCACCGAGATCGCCGGCTTCTCCCGGCTGTCCGGCTTCATCGACGACACCCGGGCGTTCTGCTCGATCCCCGCCCGCCACGACATGTCGCGCCGCCTCGACGCGGGTTTCCTGGCCTCGCTGGTGGCCGAGCACCGCCTCGACGAGGACGAGGCCCTCGACACGCTGACGGCCCTGGTGACCACCCAGCCGCGGGCGGTCTTCAAGCTCTGAGCCGCTCCGGGATCGCCGCGCCGACCACCAGCCCGTCGGCGGCCGCGGCGGCCATCGCTTCCTGGAGCACGAGCCGCTCGGGGCGGTTCTGCTCGCGGGCGAGGCCGGCGACGTCGGCGAACTCCGGCATCACCTGGACCACCACGCCGTCGCGGTGACCGACCTTCACGGCGACGTGGCCCTCGCCGACGGTCACCTGGACGAAGCCGCGCTCCAGCGCCACCCGCCCGCGCGGGCTGTGCCGTATGCCGAGCGTGCTCGTGTCGCGGAAAATCCGCTCGCGCAGGGCGCCGGCGCGCTCGGCGGCGCAGAGCACGCTCAGTGTGTGAGCGGGCCGTCCCTTCTTCATCAGGATCGGCGTGAGCCAGGTGTCGGCCGCGCCCAGCTCGAGCAGGCCGTCGAGGACCCCCGGCCAGAGCCGCGGGTCGAGGTCGTCGACGTTGGCCTCGAGCAGCACGAGCGTCTCGCCGGCCGTCCGCGCCGGGCCGTCGGCTGTTTGCGCCGGGCCGCCGGCCGTCGGGGCCGGGCTGCCGAGCAACACGCGGACCACGTTGGCGTGATCCGCCGGGTCGCGGCCGCCCGCGCCCACTCCGACGGCGTCGAGCACCATCGGGGGCAGCGGCTCGCACGCGCCGGCCAGGGTGCGCAGCAGCGCCATCCCGGTCGGTGTCGCCAGCTCGCCGTCGCCGCCGGCCGCGACCTGCCAGCCCCGCGCGAGCTCGGCCACCGCGGGCGCCGGAACCGGCAGGCGGCCGTGCCGGGTGCGGACGCTTCCCGAGCCCAGCGCCACCGGCCCGGCCGAGACGGACGCGATCCCCAGGTCGTGCAGCGCCGCGCAGCACCCCACCACGTCGGCGATCGCGTCGAGCGCCCCCACCTCGTGGAAGTGCACCGCGTCGGGGGTCACGCCGTGGACGTGCGCCTCCGCCTCGGCGAGCCGCTGGAAGACGGCGGTGGCGTTGCGGTGGACCGGCGCCGGCAGGGCGGCCCGGTCGAGCAGGTCGCGCACGTCCCGCCAGGTGCGTTCGGGCGGCTCGGCGACCAGCGCTTCGACATCCACCTTGAGCGCGCGCAGCCCGGCCCGGGCCACCTCGCGGGCGCTCACCCGGACACTCCCGCTGGAGACGGCCTCGACCGCCGCCCGGACCGCGCCGAGACCGGCGCCCGCGTCGAGAAGGGCGCCGAGCAGCATGTCACCGGCCACCCCGGCGGACGCGTCGATCCAGGCGTGCCGGTGCGCGCTCACGTCAGGTCCACCCTGGCCGCAACCGTGTCGACCCGGCCGTGCTCTTGCGTGCTCACGTCGGGTCCGCCCTGGCCGCAACCGTGTCGACCCGGCCGTGCTCTTGCGTGCTCACGTCAGGTCCGCCTCGGCCGCATCCGCGTCGGCCGGGGCGGCTATCTGGGCGGCGAGGTGGCCGGCGCCGTAGCCGTTGTCGATGTTCACCACCGCCACGCCTGGGGCGCAGGCGTTGAGCATGGTCAGGAGGGCGGCCAGGCCCTCGAACGCGGCGCCGTAGCCGACCGAGGTCGGCACCGCCACCACCGGCGCGGCGATCAGGCCGGCCACCACGCCGGGCAGCGCGCCGTCCATGCCGGCCACGACGACGACGGCGCGGGCGTGGCGCAGGAGCTCGAGGTGGGCGAGGACCCGGTGCAGGCCGGCCACGCCGACGTCGACCACCAGGTTCGCCTCGCGACCCAGGTAACGGGCGGTCAGCAGGGCCTCGCGGGCCACCGGCAGGTCGGAGGTGCCCGCCGCCACGACCGCCACCGGGCCGCCGGCCGGGGCAGGCGGGGTGGGCGGCCAGGCGAGCAGGCCCGCATCGGGGTCGTGGAAGGCGTCGGGCAGCACGTCGAGGACCGCGGCCGCGTGCTCGCGGGCCGCGCGGGTGAAGAGGGTGACGACCTCGGGATGGGTGCGCATCTCGGCGGCTATCCCGGCCACCTGCGACGGGGTCTTGCCGGCGCAGTAGACCGCCTCGGGGTAGCCCCGGCGCCCCGCGCGGCCGAGGTCGAGGTCGGCGTAGGCGGACAGGTCGGTCACCGGCGGGCCGCCCGGGTGAAGGCGCCCGACTGGATGCCGGCCAGGTCGAGGGCCACGAAGCGGAAGCCCGCCTCGGTCACGGCGCGGTGGACGGCCTCCCGTAGTTCGCCGGCCGCGCGCTCCAGGTCGGCGATCGGCAGCTCGAGACGCGCGATCTCGCCGTGGTGGCGTACCCGGAAGTCGCCGAAACCCAGCCGGCGGAGAGCCGCCTCCGCCCGCTCCACCTGGCTCAGCTTCAGCGCGTCGACCGGGATGAAATGGGGGATGCGGGAGGCCAGGCACGGCGCGGCGGGCTTGTCGGCGCTCGGCAGGCCCAGGGCGCGGGCGATGCCGCGGACGTCGGCCTTGGTCAACCCGGCCGTGGCCAGCGGCGTCAGCACCCGGTGCGCGGCGGCGGCGCGGGAGCCGGGACGGTCGGTGCGGCGTACGTCGTCGGCGTTCTCCCCGTAGGCGACCGCGTCGAGCCCGTGATCGGCGGCCTCGATGCGGGTGAACAGCTCGTCCTTGCACCAGAAACAGCGATCGGGGCCGTTCGCGCGGTACTCGGCGCGGTCGCCCTCGTGGGTCTCGACCTCGGCCAGCCGTACGCCCAGGTGGCGGGCGACCTCGTGCGCGCCGTCCCGTTCGTCGGCGGCGAGGCTGGGCGACACCCCGAGCAGCGCCAGCACCCGCGACGGGCCGAGGGCGCGGGCGGCCAGCGCCAGCAGCACCGACGAGTCGACGCCGCCGGAGAACGCCACGCCGAGCCGCTGCACGCCGTCGAGCTGCCGCGCGACGCCGGCGGTGGCGCGGTCGACCAGGTCGCTGTTCATGACTGCCATTCCATGCCGTCAACCCTGCCACGCGCCAAGCGGTTGCCAGATGTTGCGGCGGCATGGCGCCGCCACGTTCCCGGTGGAATCCCGAAGGCTTCCCGGAACCGGGCGGCGAACGCGCCCTCGGAGGCGTACCCGACGCGTGCGGCGACCGCGGCCACGGTCAGCCGCTCGTCGCGCAGCAGGCGCCGGGCGTGATGCAGGCGCAGCGACTGGAGGTAGCGCATCGGCGGCACACCGACCGTGGCGGAGAAGCGGGCGGCGAACGCCGTCCGCGACAGGGTCGCCGTCGCGGCCAGCGACCGCAGGGTCCACGGCCGCGCCGGATCGGCGTGCAGCGCGCCGAGCGCGGCGGTCAGGTGCGGATCGCGAAGGCCGGCCAGCCACCCCGGGTGATCGGTGACCTCGCCGTGCCAGCGCAGCGCCCGGGCGATCAGCGCATCCGACAGCCGGGCCATGACCAGGTCGCCGGCCGGGCCCGGGTCGAACGCCTCCTGACGCAGCGCCGCCACGTACGGGGGTCAGCCAGGGCGGCGGATCGCCGTGCGCGCCCGGGATGTGCAGCACCCGGGGCAGGCCGCGCAGGGCCGGATGTTCCGGGTCGTCCGTGACGAAGGCGCCGCACACGATCGTGGCCGTCGCCTCCCCGGGGCCGCCGCCGCGCAACCGGGCGCCGGGCGTCCGCGCTGCCAGCTCGAAGCCCGAGGTCGCGCGGGCGCGGCCGGCCCGCAGCTCGTGGTCGTCGCCGCGCGGCAGGATCACCGTGTCCCCGGCGCTCAGCGGGGTGACCTGGCCGTCCGGCAACGCCAGGTCGCACTGGCCGGTCGCGATCAGGTGCACGCCGCGCAGCCCCGGCCGGTCGAAGACGAGCCGGAACGGCGCGGTCATCTCGATCCAGCGGTACGCGGCGCTGGTGAACCGCAACTCGCGCAGGATCGTGCCCAGGACGTCCGAGGTGGTTTGCGGGACGGACACGCCTGGATTGTCCCGCCCGTCTTTCCTAGCGTCGAGGCATGGACAACGTATTGGTGACCGGATCGACGGGAATCGGCGGCGCGGTCGCGGCGGCGCTGGGGGAGCGCGCCGTGACCGTGGGCCGCCGACCCGGCGGATGCGGCGGCCGTCCCGGTGCGGTTGGCGACCGGCCCCCGCCTGCCGTCCGGCTTCTACGGACCGGCCTGCCGCCCGCTGCCCATCCCCGCCCGGATCACCGCCACCCGGCGCGCGGACCTGTGGGACGCGAGCGAGGACCTGATCCGCCCATGGCTGAGCGCCGGCACGAGGGCTACGCCGCGGCCGGCACGCTGACCGGTCACCGCAGCACGGCGTCGTGCAGCGCCTGCCGGATCGGGTCGATCGGCGGGATCCCGCTCAGCCCGGCCGGGTGCCGGTAGAGCCGGCAGGCGAGGGCCGGCTCCTGCCCGGAGTCGGGAAAGGGATCACGGCCGTCGATCAGGATCGTGGGCGAGCCGATGAACCCGATCCGGTCGGCCTCGTCCTGCGTGTCGATGATGAGGGTGGTGACGGGGACATCATTCAGCCCGGCCTCGTCCAGAGCCCCGCGGAGGACTGCGGCGGCCGGCTCGGCGTGCGGGCAGTTCGGCACCGCGAGCAGTTGCACGAGCATGGTCACGATCGGCGGTCCGGTTCGGCGTCGCCGGTCCTGCGGGGGAGGTGCCATGCTGGAAGCATGGCACCGCAGCAGAGACCCGGGCCCGACGGACAACAGATCCGCGCCTCGGATGCTGAACGGGAGCAGGTCGCCCACATTCTGCGGACCGCGATGGGCGAGGGCCGGCTCACCCTCGACGAGGGCGAGCAACGCCTGACCGCGGTGTACCAGGCCGTTTACCGCGACGACCTGGCGCAGCTGACCGCCGACCTGCCCGAGAACGGCCGGTACGCGCTGGCCGAGCTGCCAGAGGCGAAGACGGCCGTCGTGCGCGACCGGCGCCGGAAGGCCGCCGTGGCCGCGGCTGTGGTGCTGGCGGTGACGGCTCTGGTCGGAGTCTGGGCGCTTACCGGCGCACACTTCCTGTGGCCCGGGTTCCTGTTCTTCCTCTTCGTTTTCCGTCCGTTCGCGCGTGGCCGGCACCATCACCGCTGACGGCTCGGCCGCTACTTGAGTCCCTCGAGGGCGCGCGCCTGCGTCGGGGCGAGCGCGGCGCCCAGGGTGCGGGCCGTGTCGATCAGCGGGACATGGCTGAACGCCTGCGGGAAGTTTCCGACCAGGCGGTGCTCGGCCGTGTCGTACTCCTCGGCCAGCAGGCCCACGTCGTTGCGCAGGGCCAGCAGGCGGGCGAAGGTCTCCCGCGCGTCGTCGTGGCGGCCCATCAGGGCGTAGTTGCTCGCCAGCCAGAACGTGCACGCCAGGAACGCGCCCTCGCCGGGTGGCAGGCCGTCCACCCCGGTGCCGGGGTGCTGGGTGTAGCGCTGCACGAAACCTTCGGCCATCAGGTGCTTCTCGATGGCCGCGACGGTGCCGGCCACCCGCTCGTCGTCGCCGGGGAGGAAGCCGACGAGCGGGACCATCAGCATCGCGGCGTCCAGCTCGTCGGAGCCGTAGAACTGGGTGAAGGTCCGGCGGTCCGGGTCGTAGCCCTTCGCCAGGATCTCGTCGCGGATCTCGTCGCGCAGCGCGGACCAGCGGTCGGCCGGGCCGTCCAGGCCGAACTCCTCGACCGCCTTGACCGCGCGGTCGGCGGCCACCCACGCCATCAGCTTCGAGTGGACGAACTGCTTCGGGCCGCCGCGCACCTCCCAGATGCCCTCGTCGGGATCGCGCCAGTGTTCCTCGACGAACGACATCAGCTTCACCTGCAGGCCCCACGCGGGGTCGTCGGCCTTCAGGCCCGCCCGGCGGCCCTGGTGCAGGGCATCCATCACCTCGCCGTACACGTCGAGCTGGAACTGCTCGGCGGCGGCGTTGCCGATCCGTACGGGATTGCCGTCATAGCCGGTCAGCCACGTCGCCACGTACTCGTCGAGGCGGCGCTCGCCGGCCACGCCGTACATGATCTGCAGCTCGGCGGGGTTGCCGGCGATCGCCCGCAGCAGCCACTTGCGCCAGGCGATCGCCTCGCTCTGGAAACCCGAGTACAGCAGCGACTGCAGGGTGATGGTGGCGTCGCGCAGCCAGCAGAACCGGTAGTCCCAGTTGCGCACGCCGCCGAGCTTCTCGGGCAGGCTGGTGGTGGCGGCCGCGACGATGCCGCCGGTCGGGGCGTAGGTGAGGGCCTTGAGCGTCAGCAGCGACCGCACCACCGCGTCGCGGTACTCGCCCTCGTAGGTGCAGGCCGACACCCAGCCACGCCAGTAACCCTCGGTCACGCCCAGCTCGTGCGCCGCGTCGACCGGCTCGGGCGCCGGCAGGTGCGAGGGCCGCCAGGTCAGCACGAACGGCACCCGGTCACCGGTGGTCACCTCGAACTCCGCCAGCGTCGCCAGGTTCTCCCCGCGCGTCGCGACCGGGGTGCGCAGCCAGGCCGCGTCCGGACCGGCCACCGCGACCAGGTCGTCCTGCTCGCGATACACCCACGGGACCACGTGCCCATAGTCGAAGCGCAACCGCAGAACCATTTCCATTCGTACGGTTCCGCGCACGCCTTCGACTATCCGCACGAGGTCCGGCGCCTCCCCGCGCGGCGGCATGAAGTCGATCAGCCGTGCCACGCCGTCCGCGGTCTCGAACTCGGTCTCCAGCACCAGCGTGTCGTCCCGGTAGCGGCGCCGGGTGGCGACCACGTCCCCGGCCGGCCGGATCGTCCAGTGCCCGTTCTCCTCGTCGCCGAGCAGTGCCGCGAACACCGCCCCCGAGTCGAACCGGGGCGCGCAGTACCAGTCGATCGACCCGTCCCGGCCCACCAGCGCGGAGGTCTGCGTGTCCGCGATGATCGCGTAGTCCTCGATGGGAAGCGCCATGCAGCCTCCTTACCCCGGCGCCGCGCCGTGTAGTCGGCGAAGCCGGTCAGCGGGTCAGGACCGGGGCCAGCACGTCGTGGACGTACGTGTTGGGGTGTTTGCCGGTGAACCGGTCGGCGAGCGGACCGTAGGCGGTGACCGGCACGTCCTGGCCGGTGTGCGAGCCGGTGGTCCAGTCGAGGTTGAAGCTCAGCGTGCTGCCCTTGACCGGGAACGGGCCGTCCTCAGCCGAGACGCCGTCGCCGGACTCGTCGGTGGTGGCGGTGTCCTCGACGGCCAGTCCGCCGGTCTCGTGGTCGCCGGTCACGATCACCAGGGTGTCGCGGTGGGTGGCGGCGTAGTCGCGGGCGACCGTCACGGCCTTCTCCAGCTCGCCCATCGCCTGCAGCATGCGCCGGCCGTTGTTGTCGTGCGCGAACTCGTCGACGTGAAGCGGCCCACCGCGACGTGCGCGCGCAGAGTGATCGGCCGCCGCGCGGAAGCCGGGAACTGTCTCGACTCGGCGTGGCCGGGCGCTGGCCCGTACGCGTGATGTTCGTCTTTCGAAAGGGTGAGGCCGCGCCCGCAGAAAGCGGACGCGGCCCCCGAAACAAGTACTAGCCCTTGACGCTGCCGGCCAGCAGGCCGCGGACGAAGTAGCGCTGGAGCAGCAGGAACACGACCACCGGAACCGCGATGGAGACGAAGGCGCCGGCCGACAACAGCTGCCAGGCGGTGCCGCGGGTGCCGCTGAGGTTGGCCAGGGCCAGGGTGATCGGGGCGACCTCGTTGCCGCCGCCCGCGAAGACCAGGGCGACCAGCAGGTCGTTCCAGACCCACAGGAACTGGAAGATGCCGAACGCCGCCAACGCGGGCGTGAGCAGCGGCAGCATCACCTTGAAGAAGATCGACACGTGCCCGGCGCCGTCGACCCGGGCGGCCTCGATGAGAGTGGTCGGCACCTCCCGCATGAAGTTGTGCAGCAGGTAGATGGCCAGCGGCAGGGCGAACGTCGAGTGGGCGATCCACAGCGTCCAGAACGTGCCGGTCAGGTTGATGTCGACGAAGATCTTCAGCAGGGGGAGCAGGGTGACCTGCAGCGGGACGATCTGCAACGCGAAGATCGCGATGAACAGGAAGTTCTTGCCCTTGAAGTCGATCCAGGCGAAGGCGTACGCGGCCAGCGACGCCAGCGCCAGCGGGATCAGCACCGAGGGAATGCAGATGACCAGCGAGTTGACGAAGAAGTCGGCCATGTTGACGCCACCGTCGGCGCCGAACACCGCCTTGTAGTTGTCCAGCGTCACCGTCGGGTCGGAGAAGAACGTCCACCAGCCCGTGCGCTTGATCGCCCGCTCCGGCCGGAACGAGGAGATCAGCAGGCCGAACGTGGGGATGGTCCAGAGCACCGCGATGATGATCGCGAACAGCGACGCCCATGGCGAACTGAGCTTCTTCTTCGCGATCGAGGCCGCCGACACCGGCTTGGGGGTGATCTCGGGGCCTGTCGTCAAAGGAGTTACGGCGGTCATCGTGCCTCCGATTGACGAACCTGGCGGATGTTGTAGGCGACTACCGGGATGACCAGGATGAACAGGAGCACCGCGAGGGCGGCGCCGAGGCCCTGGTTGTCGGCCCGGAACGTCTGGCTGTAGAACTCGTTGGCCACCACGCTGGTCTTGAAGTTGCCGCCGGTCATCGTCCGGACGATGTCGAAGACCTTCAGCGTGCCGATGCCGATGGTGGTCAGCACGACGACGATGGTCGGGCGGACGCTGGGCACCGTGATGTTGCGGAACATGGTCCAGGCGTTGACGCCGTCGAGCCGGGCGGCCTCGACGATGTCGTCCGGGATCGCCTTGATGGCCGCCGAGAGCACGGTCATGGCGAAGCCGGCCTGGATCCAGATCATCACGATGATCAGCAGCAGCGTGTTGAGCGGCGACTCGATCAGCAGCTGGACCGGCTTGCCGCCGAGCCAGACGATGATCTGGTTGATCAGGCCGATCTGCTTCACGTTGCCCTGGTCGGGGCGGTACTCGTACATGAACTTCCAGATCACCGACGCCGCCACGAAGGAGATCGACATCGGCAGGAAGATCAGCGCCTTCGCGAACGACTCGAACCGCGACCTGTCGACGAGGATCGCGTAGATCAGGCCGATGCCGGTGGCCAGGAACGGGGTGATGACCACCCAGATCACCGTGTTGCGCAGGACCGTGAGCTGATCCTTGTCGGTGAAGATGGTCTTGTAGTTGTCGATGCCGACGAACGCCTTGCCGGCGGCGTCGAAGAACGACTCGTAGATGGTACGGAGGCCGGGGTAGACCAGGCCGACCAGCAACAGGAGGACGACGGGGAGCAGGTATAGATACCCGACCCACTTGTCGCCCTTCCGCCCGCCGAGCCGGCCGGCGAAGAACAGGACGACACCCATGACGGCTGCGAACAGCAGCAGCGCCGCGAGCATCTGCAAGAGTTTCTCAGGGGTGGTGGAGGCGGTGTTGAACACGCGGCCCGTACCTCCTTCGCTTCGGTGAAGAAGAGGCTCAGGGCCGGTCGGGAAGGGGATGCCCTCCCGACCGGCCCCGAATGGAGCTAATCAGATCACTTGGGCCAAGACTTTTCGATGTTGTCCACCGTCGTCTTGGTGTCCTGACCGGTGATCCACGCGGTCGCCTGCTTCCAGAACGAGTCGGAGCCGACCGCCGCCGGCATCTGGTCGGAGCCGTCGAACCGGAACTGCGAGGCCGGGTCGAGCAGGATCTTCGCCGACAGCTGGTCGATCGGGTTCGTCAGGTTGTTCGGGTCGAGGCCCTTGTTGGCGCTGACCCAGCCGCTCGACAGCTTGGCCTTGGTGTTGGCCCAGGTGTCGGAGGACAGGTAGGTCTGGAACGCCTTGACCTCGGGCCGGTCCGCGAAGGCCAGCGTGAACTCGCCGGCGCCGAGCACGGGCTTGGTCGAGGCGTCCTTGCCGGGCAGGTAGAACGCGAAGACGTCGCCGTCCTCGGCCACCTTGGTGCCCTTCGGCCAGTTCGCCGCGTAGAAGCTGGCCTGGCGGTGCATCTCGCACTGGTCGTCGAGGATCGGCAGGCCCGCGTCCTGGAAGGTCGTGGTCGCGATGCTCTTGACGTCGCCGAGACCGCCGTTGACGTACTTGTCGTTCTTCAGGTACCCGCCGACCGCGTCGAAGGCCGCGGTGGACTCGGCGCCGTTGAACGGGATCTGGTGATTGACCCACTTGTCGTACGTCTCGGGCCCGTAGAGCCGGAGCATGAAGTCTTCCACCCAGTCGGTGACCGGCCAGCCGGTGGCGTCACCGGAGTTGATGCCCGCGCACCACGGCTTCTTGCCGTCGGCGACCATCTTGTCGGTGAGGGCCTTCAGCTCGTCGAGGGTGGTGGGGATCGCGTAGTTGGAGTCCTTGAACTCGCTCGGCGAGTACCAGACCAGCGACTTCACGTTCGCGCCCAGCGGGGCGGCGTAGAACTTGCCGTCGACCGTGCCGTACGACTTCCAGTCCTTCGACCAGAACTTGTCGACGTTGGCCTCGGTCTCGGGCGGCGCGGCGACCGCCTTGCCGGTGGCGACCAGCTGCTTGAGCAGGCCGGGCTGCGGCACGTACGCGATGTCCGGCGGGTTGCCGGCCTTCGCGCGCACCAGGACCTGGGTCTCGAAGGACTTGTCGCCCTCGTATTTGATGGTGACGCCGGTGCACTGCTCAAAAGGCTTGTACGAGTCGATCTGCGGGGTGTCCTCGGGGGTCACGATGCTCGTGTAGACCGAGACCGTCTTGCCCTTCAGGTCACCGAATTTCGTGTATGGCGCACAGTCGATAGACGCCCCCGACGCGCCGGTCGACGCGCTGCCGCCGTCGTCGTCGCTGTCGCCGCAGGCTGCCGCGCCGAGCACCAGCCCGGCGCTCAGCGTGCTGGCGAGCACGGCCCGAAAACGCGGGCTCGTAGGTTGACCGAACATACCGCTCCCTATGTCAAATCGCGCCTCCGACGTCCAAAGACGTCGCCGTCCGAAGCGCTACTTGGCTCACAGTCAAGAGGTAACCGGGACGTTGCGCAATGATTTCCGCTTGATCGACTCGGTAACGATACGGCTGCGGCCCCATATCGGGCTTAACCGGTTAAGGAAGAAGCGCTGGTCAGGCCCTCAAAGCACCCTAGTCGCAAAGCCGCCGCCCCGCGGGGATATCTGGGATATCCCGGGGACGGCCGGTGTGTCAGGTCGAAAGCGGACGATACGGACCTGGCTGCGCCCTGCCGTTCGGCGGAGGAGGGGGAATGCCGCTCTTTCGGCCGCCGGGCGGGCGTTTCTCTATCGGCAGGCCTGGCTGCCGCCCGTCGCGGTAGGCGGTGGCTTCCGGTCCTGCCTGCCCCGCCTCGGCCCGCGTCGTCAGTGGCCTGACCCGCCCGATCCTGATGACTCGCCGTTCGGCGCGAACGGCAAGTCATCAGGATCGGGCGCAGGCGATCAACTCATGGCAGATTTAACCGGATATATCCGGCGCAGAAGTAGCATGCTTGCGTAATCTGGACCAGCCGTGCGGCCAGCGGGACGTGCGACCGGCCGCGGCCAGCGGGACGTGCGACCGGCCGCGGCCAGCGGGACGTGCGACCGGCCGCGCCCAGCGGGACGTGCGACCGGCCGCGCACGGCCAGGCGAATCCCGGGGTGTGGCAGCCCCGGCGTGTCTCAGCCCGCGATCGCCAGGTACTTGTAGCCGAGCCGGGCCATGCGGTCGCGGTCGAGCACGTGGCGGCCGTCGAGCAGGATCGGGGTGCGCATCAGGCCCACGAACTTGCCCCAGTCGAGCTCGAGGTACTGCGCCCACTCGGTCACCAGGACCACGGCGTCGCAGTCGTCGAACAGGCCGTCGATGGTCTCCGACAGGTACGGCGCCAGTTCGGGCTGCTCGCGGCGGAACCGCTCGCCGGCGATCGGGTCGTGCAGGCGTACCCGGGCGCCGCGGGCCAGCAGCAGGCCGGCGATGTCGAGCGCGGGGGAGTCGCGCAGGTCGTCGGTGTTGGGCTTGAAGGCCAGGCCGAGCAGGCCGATCTTGCGGCCCTTGAGGATGCGCAGCTCGTCCTGCAGCCGCTCGACCGCCACCAGGCGCTGCCGCTCGTTGACCTCGCGGGCGGCCCGCACGATCGGCATCTCGTAGTTGTACTCGCTCGCGGTGGCGATCAGCGCCTTGGTGTCCTTGCCGAAGCAGGAGCCGCCCCAGCCGACGCCGGCCGCCAGGAACCGCGAGCCGATCCGCTGGTCGAGGCCCATGCCGCGGGTGACCTCGGTGATGTCGGCGCCGACCTTGGCGGCGAGCTGGCCGATTTCGTTCGCGTAGCTGATCTTGAGGGCGAGGAAGGCGTTCGCGGCGTACTTGATCAGTTCAGCGGAGGCGAGGTCGGTGGAGACCAGCGGAACGGCGCCGATGTCGTCGGGGCGTGGCGAGAAACTGGGCGCCGTGAACGTCTGGTTGATGATCGGCCGATAGAGCTGGTTGAGCACCTCGAGGGCGCGCGGATTGTCGGAGCCGATCACGATGCGGTCGGGGAAGAGCGTGTCGTGGATGGCGTTGCCCTCGCGCAGGAACTCGGGATTCGACGCGACCGAGAATTCGCAGTTGGCCGGGCGGTCCTCGCGCTGCGCGAACGACTCGCGCAGAATCGCGTCCACCCAGTTGCCGCTGCCGATCGGCACGGTCGACTTGTTGACCACCACGGTGAACGTGTGGTCGAGGCTCTGCGCGACGCTCTCGGCGGCCGAGCGCAGGTAGCGCAGGTCGGGGCTGCCGTCGGGGGCCGATGGGGTCTGCACGGCGACGAACACCACGTCGGCGCCGGGCACCGCCTCGGCGTAGCTGGTGGTGAAGGTCAGGTTGGGCGCGGCCTCGGCGAGCAGGTCGTCCATGCCCGGCTCGTAGATGGGGCAACGGCCGGCGGTGAGCATGTCGACCTTGCTCTGGTCGAGGTCGACGCAGGTGACCTCGTGGCCGAGGAAGGCGAGGCTGACCCCGGTCGTGAGCCCGACATAACCCGTGCCGACAACGCAAACCCTCATCAAACGCTCCTCAGCCGACGCCAATCAACGGCACATGGTACACAGCGCGGGAAACGCTACCCCCGCGCGAAAGCATCCGCCCGGTTGACGGTCAGTGAGGGTTATTCAGGGCGGTGGAGACCAAGCCGCTGCGTACGGCGAGGTGGGGCTCAAGGTCGGCCCTGAACAACCCTCAGTGTTCACCCCATTTCGGCGCGTTGCTGAACGTTTTTAAGCAATTTACGGCTGCCAATTAGTAAATAGGCACCATTGTCAACGGCGGGTTTCAGGGGCTTGACAGGAACGTGACACGGGACCGACGCTTCTGGGAGCGCTCCCATGTGAACGCACGTCGATGGAAGGTGCCGGATGAGAAGTAAAGCCATCGGGGCGACCGTCTTCGCCCTGTTAGCCGGGGCGGTGGCGGTCGCCCTGGCGCAGCCGACCACGGCGTCGGCGGCGGCGGCCGACCCGTACAACTGGAAGAACGTCCGGATCGACGGGGGTGGCTTCGTCCCGGCCGTCGTCTTCAACCCGGGCGAGAAGAACCTGATCTACGCGCGCACCGACATCGGCGGCGCGTACCGGTGGAACGAGACCGGCCAGAGCTGGACGCCGCTGCTCGACTGGGTCGGCCAGAACAACTGGGGCTACAACGGCGTGCTGTCCATCGCGCCCGACCCGGTCGACACCAACCGCGTGTACGCCGCGGTCGGCATGTACACCAACGACTGGGACCCGAACAACGGCGCCATCCTGCGCTCGGCGGACAAGGGCGCGACCTGGCAGGTCACCACGTTGCCGTTCAAGAACGGTGGCAACATGCCCGGCCGGGGCGTGGGGGAGCGGCTCGCCGTCGACCCGAACAACAACAAGAACGTGTACTTCGCCGCCGAGGGCGGCAACGGCCTCTACCGCAGCACCGACTACGGCGTGACGTTCAGCAAGGTCTCGAGCTTCCCGAACGCCGGCAACTACGTGCAGGACCCGGCCGACACCAACAACTACCTCAACCAGAACCAGGGTCTGGCCTGGGTCACGTTCGGCGCCGCCAACCAGGTCTTCGTGGGCGTCAACGACAAGTCCAACCCGGTCTACCGGTCGAACGACGGCGGCGCCACGTGGACCCGCATCGCCGGGCAGCCGACCGGATATCTCCCGCACAAGGGCGTCGTACAAGGAAACAACCTCTACATCGCGACCAGCGACACCGGCGGGCCGTACGACGGCGCGGCCGGCCAGGTGTGGCGCTACGACATCGCCGCGGGCACGTGGACCGACATCACGCCCACCCCGGCCGCCGACGCCTATTACGGGTACTCCGGACTGACCGTCGATCCACAGAAACCCGGCACGCTGATGGTCGCCACCCAGATCTCCTGGTGGCCCGACGCGATCTTCTTCCGCAGCACCGACTACGGCGCGACCTGGAGCCGGGCCTGGGACTGGACGAGCTACCCGAGCATGTCCAAGCGCTACACCATCGACATCTCGGCCAACCCGTGGCTCGACTTCAACACCAACCCGCAGCCGCCCGAGGCCACGCCGAAGCTCGGCTGGATGAACGAGACCCTCGCCATCGACCCGTTCAACTCGAGCCGCCTGATGTACGGCACCGGCGCCACGGTCTACGGCACGACGAACCTGACCAACTGGGACGCCGGCAGCACGATCACCATCAAGCCGATGGCCAAGGGCCTCGAGGAGACCGCCGTCCTCGACCTGGCCAGCCCGCCATCCGGAGCGCCGCTGGTCAGCGCCCTCGGCGACATCGGCGGTTTCTACCATGCATCGCTCGACGCGGTGCAGGCCGGCTTCCACGACACGCCCGCCCTGGGCAGCAACACCAGCCTCGACTTCGCCGAACTCACGCCCACGGTGTTCGCGCGAGTCGGGAACGCGGACGCCGCCCCGCACATCGGCATCTCCTCCGACGGCGGCAAGAACTGGTACCAGGGCCAGGAGCCGTCCGGCGTCACCGGCGGCGGCACCATCGCGGTCGGCGCCGACGCCGGCTCGATGGTCTGGTCGCCACAGGGGACCGGCGTCTACTACTCGACCACGCGCGGCAGCTCGTGGACGGCTTCGTCCGGCCTCCCGACCGGCGCCGTCGTCGAGTCCGACCGAGTCAACCCCAAGACCTTCTACGCGTACGCCGCCGGCAAGTTCTACACGAGCAAGGACGGCGGCGCCACGTTCACGGCGTCGTCCGCCGCCATGCCGAGCTCCGGCCGGCTGCATTTCCACGCCGTTGCGGGCGTCGAGGGCGAGGTCTGGTTCGCCGGTGAGACCGGCCTGCTCAAGTCCACCGACTCCGGCGCCACCTTCACGAAGGTCCCCTCGGTCACGTCCGGGATCAACGTGGCCTTCGGCAAGGCCGCACCCGGCCAGTCGCACATGGCCGTGTTCCTGGTCGGCACGGTCGACGGGGTCACCGGCGTCTTCCGCTCCGACAACGCCGGCGCCTCCTGGGTGCGGATCAACGACGACGCCCACCAGTACGGCAACATGGGCGACGCCCTCGCCGGCGACCCGCGCGTCTTCGGCCGCGTCTACCTGGGCACCAACGGCCGCGGCATCCTCTACGCCGACCGCACCACCACGGCGACCACGCCGACCGGTTCCACTTCGTCGCCGACACCTTCGTCGCCGACACCGTCCACCTCGTCCCCATCCCCGTCGCAGTCGACCTCGTCGCCGTCGTCGACCACCCCGACGTCCCAGCCGGTCGCCTGCACGGCCACCTACAAGATCACCGGGTCCTGGGGCGGGGGCTTCCAGGGCGAGGTCACCGTCGCCAACACCGGCACCCAGCCCAGCAAGAGCTGGGCCGTCACCTGGAACTACACCGCCGGCCAGACCGTCACGCAGCTCTGGAGCGGCGCCGTCACCCAGACCGGCGCGGCCGTCCGCGTCATCAATGCCGGCTACAACGGCGCCCTCGCCGCCGGAGGCTCCACCACCTTCGGCTTCCTCGGCAACACCACCGGCACCACCAACCCGGTTCCTTCCCCGATCACCTGCACGGCCCTGAGCTGAGCAGGCCGCTCCCCAACCCCCACCCCTCGGAAAGGAAACCCCGTGCGACAACACAGACATCGCCTGCGCCGCGGCCTGGCGGTAGCCGGCACCGTCGTCCTCGGCGCCGGCATCGCCCTCGCGGCCGGCGTGCCGGCCCAAGCGGCGGCCGGCTGCACCGTCGTGTACAAGGTGGCCAGCCAATGGCCCGGCGGCTTCACCGGCGACATCCAGATCACCAACTCCGGTGACCCGGTCAGCAGCTGGAAGCTCGAGTACGACTTCCCCGACGCCGCGCAGAAGGTGGGCCAGGGCTGGAACGGCGTCTACTCGCAGAGCGGGCAGCACGTCACCGTGAACAACGCGAGCTGGAACGGCAGCATCGGCACCAACGCGACCGTCGGCACCGGCTTCAACGGGACCTTCGGCTCGGCCAACCCGGTGCCCACGGCGTTCAGCCTCAACGGCACCGCCTGCAACGGCGCGACCGCCGCGCCCACCGTGGCGATCACCTCGCCGGCCGCCAACACGCGGTACACGGCCCCGGCGTCGATCCCGATCACGGCCACCGCGGCCGCGGCCTCCGGGAACACGATCAGCAAGGTCGAGTTCTACCACGACGGCCTGCTGCTCAACACCGACACGGCGTCGCCGTACGCCTACACCTGGACCGGGGTGCCGCAGCAGACCGCGGCCTACCACCTCCAGGCGATCTCGTACGACAACACCGGCGCCAAGAGCAGCACCGCCGACGTGCCGGTCTTCGTCGACGCCAGCACCTCGCCGGGGATCGTCGCGGACGCCAGCTCGGTGACCGTCGCGCCCGGCGCGAGCTCGACGTTCAAGCTGGCGCTCTCCGCGGCGCCGACGGCGAACGTGACAGTGGCGGTAGCCCGTACCGCCGGGGCCACCACGGTCACGGCGACGCCGGCCTCGCTCACCTTCACGCCGTCGAACTGGAGCACCGGCCAGACGGTGACCGTCGCGGCCACCAGCGCCGCCACCTCCGGCTCGACCGCTACCTTCTCGGCGACCGCCACCGGCTACACCGCGGCGACGGTGACCGCGAACGTGGTGCCGGCCGGCAGCGTCGACGACCGGTTCACCCAGCTGTACAACGACATCAAGAGCCCGTCCAACGGCTACTTCAGCCCCGAGGGCGTGCCCTACCACTCGATCGAGACACTGATCGACGAGGCGCCGGACCAGGGTCACGAGACCACGTCCGAGGCGTTCAGCTACTGGCTGTGGCTGGAGGCCGAGCACGGCGCCTCCACACAGGACTGGGCGCCGTTCAACGCGGCCTGGTCGACGATGGAGAAGTACATCATTCCGTCGCACGCCGACCAGCCGACCAACGCCAACTACAACGCGTCGAAGCCGGCGACCTACGCGGCGGAGTACCCGCTGCCGTCGCAGTACCCGTCGCAGCTCGACACCAGCGTCTCGGTCGGCTCCGACCCCCTCGCCAGCGAGCTGAAGAGCGCGTACGGCACCGACGACATCTACGGCATGCACTGGCTGCTGGACGTCGACAACACCTACGGCTTCGGGCACTGCGGTGACAAGACCACCCGGGTCGCGTACATCAACACCTTCCAGCGCGGGCCGCAGGAGTCGACGTGGGAGACCGTCCCGCAGCCGTCCTGCGACACGTTCACGGCGGGCGGCCCCAACGGCTACCTGGACCTGTTCACCAAGGACGCCAGCTACGCCAAGCAGTGGAAGTACACCAACGCGCCGGACGCGGACTCGCGCGCGGTGCAGGCGGCGTACTGGGCGTACACCTGGGCCACCCAGCAGGGCAAGGGCTCGCAGATCTCCACCGCGGTGACCAACGCCGCCAAGATGGGCGACTACCTGCGCTACTCCTTCTACGACAAGTACTTCAAGCAGCCGGGCTGCACCTCGACCTCGTGCGCGGCGGGCACCGGCAAGAACGCCTCCAACAACCTGATGTCCTGGTACTACGCCTGGGGCGGCGCGACCGACACCAGCGCGGGCTGGGCCTGGCGCATCGGTTCCAGCACGAGTCACTTCGGCTACCAGAACCCCATGGCCGCGTACGTGCTGAGCAACGTCAGCGCGTTCGCACCCAAGGGCGCCACCGCGAAGGCGGACTGGCAGACCAGCCTGAACCGGCAGCTCGAGTTCTACCAGTGGCTGCAGTCCTCCGAGGGCGCCATCGCCGGTGGCGCGACCAACAGCTGGAACGGCAACTACTCGGCGCCGCCGTCCGGCACGCCGACCTTCTACGGGCTGTCCTACGTCGTGGCCCCGGTCTACGCCGACCCGCCGTCCAACCAGTGGTTCGGCATGCAGACCTGGTCGCTGGAGCGCCTGGCCGAGTACTACTACACGACCGGTGACGCCAAGGCCAAGTCGGTCCTCGACAAGTGGGTGCCGTGGGCGCTCGCGAACTCCACCATCAGCGCCACCAGCTTCTCGATCCCGTCCGACATGTCGTGGTCGGGCGCGCCGGCCACCTGGAACCCGTCCAGCCCGGCCGCCAACACCGGCCTGCACGTGACCGTCACGAGCAAGGGCACCGACCTCGGCGTGGCGGGCTCGTTCGCCAAGCTGCTGACCTACTACGCCGCCAAGTCCGGCAACGCCGCGGCCAAGACGGCGGCGAAGAACCTGCTCGACGCGATCTGGACGCACAAGGACGCCAAGGGCGTCTCGGTCACCGAGACCCGCGCCGACTACAACCGGTTCGACGACGTGTACAACGCCTCGACCGGCCAGGGCCTCTACATCCCGCCGGGCTGGAGCGGCAAGATGCCGAACGGCGACGCGATCGCCCCCGGCAAGTCCTTCCTGGACATCCGCTCCTGGTACAAGAACGACCCGGACTTCCCGAAGGTCCAGGCCTACCTGAACGGCGGCGCCGCGCCGACGTTCAACTACCACCGGTTCTGGGCTCAGGTCGACGTCGCCACCGGCTACGCCGACTTCGCCCGTCTGTTCCCGAACGGCTGAGGGGAGGAACCATGAGAAGAGAAAGATTGTTCGCGTACGTCGCTGCCGCGTTGATGGCGGTCGGCGTCGGGGCAGTGGTCCTGCCGGGGATCGCCGAAGCGCACGGAACGATGATGACGCCCGGCAGCCGGACCTGGCTCTGCTACCAGGACGGCAAGACCAGCACCGGGGAGATCGTGCCGAAGAACGCGGCCTGCGCGGCCGCGGTCGCGCAGAGCGGCGTAACCCCGCTCTACAACTGGTTCGCTGTGCTGCGCTCCGACGGGGCGGGCCGGGTGTCCGGATTCCTTCCGGACGGCCAGCTGTGCAGCGGCGGGACCGGTGGGCCGTACAACTTCACGGGCTTCAACCTGGCCCGTAACGACTGGCCGCTGACCCACCTCACGTCCGGCCGGACGATCGAGATCGACTACAACGACTGGGCCAAGCACCCGGGAACCTTCTCGCTCTACATCACCAAGGACGGGTACGACCCGACCAAGCCCCTGGCCTGGGGCGACCTCAATCCGACGCCGTTCTCCCAGGTGACCAACCCGCCGGCGGACGGCGGGCCGGGCACCGACGCCGGCCACTACTGGTGGAACGCGACGCTGCCGTCCGGCAAGACCGGCAAGCACCTGATCTACTCGGTCTGGTCGCGCTCGGACAGCACGGAGACGTTCTACGGCTGCTCGGATGTGGTCTTCGACGGCGGCAACGGCGAGGTCACCGGCGTCGGTGGAGGCGGGACGACCACCCCGCCGACCACCCCGCCGACGACGCCGCCCACGACGCCGCCCACCACTCCACCCACGACGCCGCCCACCACTCCACCCACGACGCCGCCGACCGGTAACCCGGGCTCCGGCTGCACGGCCATGTACAACGTGACCGGCTCCTGGACCGGCGGCTTCCAGGGTCAGGTGATGGTGCACGCGCCGGCCAACGCCGCGGTCGGCAAGTGGACGGTCACCTGGACCTGGCCGGGGTCGCAGACCCTGGCCCAGCTCTGGAGCGGGACGGCCACCACCAGCGGCTCGCTGGTGACGGTCAAGAACGCCAGCTGGAACGGCTCCATACCGGCCGCCGGCGACACCACGTTCGGGTTCCTCGGGTCGGGCGCCACGCCCACCACGGTGAACAACCTGACGTGTAGCACGGCATAAGAGAACCGGGCGGGGGGGGGGGGGGGGGGCCCCCCCCCCCCCCCCCCCCGGGGGGGGGGGGGCCCCCCCCCCCCCCCCCCCGGCCCTTCCCGGTTCAGAGGAAGGCTCTCTGGTTACCTGGCCAGCAGGAACGTTTCCCGCAACGTGTCGTACGCGGGTTTGGGCTGCAGTTGTTCGTCCATCGGTGTGGCCGAGCCCTCACCGGCGAAGACACCCGGAACCCAGTTGTACTTGTCGGTGAAGCCCCACACGGTGTAGGAGATGCAGTTCTTGACCAGCAGGCAGGCCCGCAGCATCAGGCCGAAGCCCTCGGCCTGTGCCTGCGTCCGGTACTGGTCGGTCGGCAGGATCATCCGCACGTCGACCTCGGTGAACGCGGTCTTGACGCCGAGCGCGTCGAAGCGGCGCACGTTCTCCAGGACGTCGCCCGGCAGGCCGTACTGGATCCCCAGGTGACCCTGCATGCCGAAGCCCTGCACCGGGACGCCCTGATGGCGCAGGTCCTTGACCAGCTGGTAGTACGCGTCGGTCTTGGGGCTGAGCCACTCGGCGTTGTAGTCGTTGATGAACAGGATCGCCGACGGGTCGGCCTGGTGCGCCCAGCGGAACGCGTCGGCGATGTAGCCCGGGCCGAGCGCCCGCAGCCAGATCGTGTCGCGCAGGGTGCCGTCCTCGTTCAGCGGCTCGTTGACCACGTCCCAGGCCCAGATCTTGCCCTTGAAGTGACCGGCCTCGGCGAAGATGTGCCGCCGCAGCAGGTCGCGCAGCTGAGCCTTGGTGAAGTCGGTCTCGTTGATCCACGACGGCAGCTGGCTGTGCCAGACCAGCGTGTGGCCGCGCACGGCCTGGCCGTTGCGCCGGGCGAAGTTGATCAGGTCGTCGGCCGGGCCCCAGTTGTACGTGCCCTGGGTCGGTTCGACCTCCGACCACTTCATCACGTTCTCGGGGGTGACGGTGTTGAACTCTGCCGCGACGGCCTCCTTGTAGGCGGCGTCGTTGGCGAGCGCGTTCATGTCCACTGCAGTGCCGATCTTGACGCCGGTGCCGCGGGCCGCGCCGCGCAGCCCGGTGTCACCCGCAACGGCCGCGCCGTTCGGCAGCGCGGCCACGCCCAGGACCGTGATCGCGGCGAGAGCGGCCGCGCCCAGTCCTGTTCGGACTCGAATCATCAGACTTACCTCCGGTCGGTGAAGCCGAAAGTTCCGGTAACTTGCGGAAAGCTTCGTGCCGAAAGCCGCCCACGTCAATGGCAGTTTCTGAGCGAAGATCAAATCCTGTAGGCCTTGACGACATAGATCGCCCCCTCTACGTTCGGGGTGTTCGGCTGACATGTTTCCGAAACTTCCGATCCACCACGGAGGATTCCGCGTGTCCCGGTTTTTGCATCAACCCTGGCTTTCTCTTGCTGCTGTCCTCACGGTGGCCGGAACTCTGTTCGCGGCCACTCCCGCATCGGCGACCGGCCGTGCCACGCCGGTCATCGTCGACACCGCCCGCGGCCACGGGAACGTCGTGAGCTTGACCTTCGACGACGGCCCCAACCCGCCCGACACCCTCAACCTGCTCGAGGTGCTGCGCAAGCACCACGTCAAAGCCGTCTTCTGCCTCTGGGGCGACCACGTCCGCGAGCACCCCGAGGTGGTTCGTGCGATCGCCCGCGAGGGGCACGTGCTCTGCAACCACTCGATGCACCACGACGACATGTCGGCGTGGACACCCGAGCAGATCCGGGCCGACCTCGAGGCGACCAGCGCGCTCATCCGCCAGGCCGTCCCGCACGCGAGGATCGCGTACTTCCGCGCGCCGTTCGGCGCCTGGGGGCAGAGCCCGCAGGTCGCCGCTGACCTGGGCATGCAGCCGCTGGGCTGGCGCTTCGACATCGAGGACTGGGTGCCGCCCGGCACCGACGTGCTGGTGCAGCGCATCCGCGACCGCATCACGCCCGGCGCGGTGGTGCTCATGCACGACGGCGGCGGCGACCGCAGCCAGACCGTCGCGGCCGCCGACCAGATCATCCCCGAGCTCCGCGCCGACTGCTGGCGCCTGACCCTGCCGCTGCCCCGCGGCTGACCCGCCGCTCGCGCGGCCCGGCCCGAACGCGGGCCTGCGGTCGCGGGACCGCGGCCGGCCCGTCGTCCAGCCGGCGGGCCGGCCGTCAGCGGCTGAGAGGAGACGCCATGTCCACCACCCGACGCGAACTGCTCGCCATCGGCGCCGGCGCGGCCGTCGGTGCGGCCACCGCGGGCGTGGCGGCGCCCGCCCCCGCCCACGCCCACGAGCAGGGCACGGAAGCCTGGGTCGCCACCTGGGCGGCCGTGCCCACCACCATCCCCACCCGCGGCGCGCCGACCGTCCTCGACAACCAGACCGTGCGGCACGTCGTGCACTGCTCCACCGGCGGCGACGAGCTGCGGATCCGGCTCACCAACGAATTCGGCGCCGCCGCGCTGCACGTCGACGCGGTGCACGTGGCGCTGCGCGACGGCAGCGGCGCGAGCACGGCAATCGTGCCGGGCACCGATCGGCGGGTCACCTTCAGCGGGCGGCCCGATCCGACGATCCCGGCCGGCGCGCCCGTGGTCAGCGACCCGGTGCGGCTGCGGCTGCCGGCCGGGGGAGACCTCGCGATCAGCCTCTACTTCGCGCAGCCGACCACGGTGACGACCCTGGCGGCGTTCGCGTTCCAGGACAACGTGATCGCGGCCGGGAACGTGACCTCTGTCCGTACGGTGACGGCGACCGCCACCGTGGCCTCCGACCTGTTCCTGTCCGGCGTCGCCGTGCGCAAGGGCGGCGCCGCCGCGATCGTGACGCTCGGCGATTCCATCACCAACGGCGCGAACACGCAGAACAACCTGAACCACCGCTGGCCCGACCTTCTCGGCGCGCGGCTGCGGGCGGCCCGCCTCGACCGGGGGATCGCGAACCTCGGCGTCTCGGGCAACCGGCTGCTGCACGACCCGAACCCGCCGGCCGGCAGCGACGCCGAGACGTTCGCCAACTACTTCGGCGTGAACGGGCTCAAACGCTTCGACCGGGACGTCCTCGCCCAGCCGGGCCGGCGTTTCGTGGTGGTGCTGCTCGGCGTGAACGACCTCGGGCACCCGGGCACGGTCGCACCGGCAAGCGAAGTGGTCAGCGCCGACGACCTGATCGCGGGACACCGGCAGCTGATCGCGCGGGCGCACGAGGGCGGCCTGCGGGCGTACGGCGGGACGATCTTGCCCTTCAAGGACGACACGCTGGGCTTCTACTCGGTCGAGAACGAGCGGAAGCGGCAGCAGCTCAACCGGTGGATCCGGACGAGCGGCGAGTACGACGGGGTGGTCGACTTCGACAAGGCCATGGGTGACCCGGCCGATCCGATCCGGCTGAACCCGGCGTACGACAGCGGGGATCACCTGCATCCGAACGACGTAGGCATGGCGGCCATGGCCGCCGCAGTGAATGTGAGGTACTTCCGATGAAGGCCGCGCTCGCCCTCGTGCTGATCGCCCCGCTGCTGGCGATCCCGTCGTCGGCCGCGGCGCACGGCGCCGAGACCACCAACGACTACATCTCCACCCATCCCGGCCCCGGGCGTTTCGCCCTGGCCGGAGCGCCGGTCCTGGTCGACGACGCCGATCACCCGGGCGTGATCCGGGTCGCCGACGACCTGCGCAGTGACCTCCACAAGGTGACCAACGCCGCCGTCAAGGGCACGAGCGACCCGATCATCCTCGGGACGATCGGCCACAGCCCGACCATCGACAAGATCATTGCGCGCGGGAAGCTCGACGTCTCGTCGATCCGCGGCAAGTGGGAGACGACGATCGAGCAGGTCGTCGACAACCCGCTGCCGGGCGTCAGGCGGGCGTTCGTGATCGCCGGCAGCGACCAGCGCGGCGCCATCTACGGCGCCTACGACGTCTCGCGCAACATCGGCGTCTCGCCGTGGTACTTCTGGGACGACGTCCCGGTCGAGCACCACGACAACCTCTACGTCCTGCCCGGCCGCCACACCCAGGGCACCCCGGCGGTGAAGTACCGCGGGTTCTTCATCAACGACGAGAACCCGGACACCGGCACCTGGGCGCCCGAGCACTTCGGCCCCGGCAAGGCGCCCGGCTACCCCGGCGGTCTCAACGCGGACTACTTCGCCAAGGTCTTCGAGACCATGCTGCGGCTCAAGGCCAACTACCTGTGGCCGGCCGTGTGGGGGCGGGCGTTCGCCGAGGACGACCCGGCCAACCACGCGACCGCCACCCGCTACGGCGTCGTCATGGGCACCTCGCACGAGGCGCCGATGATGCGCGGCATCGAGGAGTGGAACCGGCACGCGGTCAACGGGACCGACCCGTACGGCGGCAACGGCGTCTGGAGCTACCGGCAGAACAAGGACGCCATCGAGGCGTACTGGCGCGACGGCGCCGAGCGGATGCGCGACCAGAACATCGACGGCGTCATCACCCTCGGCATGCGCGGCAACGGCGACGTGTCGCTGCCCGACGGCGACGGCATCGACCTGATGAGCTCCATCATCGACAGCCAGCGGCAGATCCTGCGCGACACCGGCCTGATCGACCGGCCCCAGGTGCAGACCCTCTACAAGGAGGTGCAGCGCTACTGGGACCAGGGCTACCGGCCGCCGGACGACGTCACGGTCGTGTTCTGCGACGACAACTGGGGCAACATGCGCAAGCTGCCCGATCCGTCGCTCCCCCCGCGCAGCGGTGGCTACGGCATGTACTACCACTTCGACTACGTCGGGGATGGCCGCAACTACAAGTGGGCCGACACCGCCAATCTCACGAACACCTGGGAGCAGCTGCACCGGGCGTACACGTCGGGGGTGGATCGTCTCTGGGTGGCGAACGTGGGCGACCTCAAGAACGAGGAGCTGCCCACCCAGTTCTTCCTCGACTACGCGTGGAACCCGGCCGCCTGGCCGGTGGAGAAGCTGGGGGAGTGGACGCGGCGTTACGCGGCGCAGAGCTTCGGGGAGCGGCTTGCGCCGGCGATCGCGTCGATTCTTGACACGTACGGGCATCTGCAGTCCCGCCGCAAGCCCGAGCTGTTGAACCGTCGCATCACCGTGGACCCGGCCAAGGACATCACCACCGACCCGACCGCCGTGGTGTACGACGACCAGCAGACGCCGTTCAGCCTCACCGACTACGGCGAGATGGACCGCGTGACCAACGAGTGGCTGGCGCTGGCCGCTCGCGCTTCCCGCTTGAAGGATCACGTGCCGGCGGCCTGGCAGGACGCGTTCTACCAGCTCGTGTACTACCAGGTGAAGGACACGGCGATCATCTACGACCTGCGGCGCGCGGAGTTCACCAACATCGCGTACGCGGCGCAGGGCCGGGCGGCCACCAACGCGCTCGCCGACCGGGCCGAGGCGCTGTTCGCCGAGGACCAGGCGATGAGCGACTACTACAACACCACCCTGGCCGGCGGGAAGTGGCACAACTGGCAGCTGCAACCCAAGATCGGGTACGGGAACGTGGCCCGCTACGGGCCGAACGCGCCCTGGCAGCAGCCGGAGCTGAACAACGTGGCGCTGCCGGACGAGATCTTCCCGTACCTGAAGCGGATCACCGTCCCGCCGGAGTCGTCGCTCGGCGTGGCGCTCGACGGGGGATCGGCCACCACGCTGCCGGCGTTCAGCCCGTGGCAGAGCCAGTCGCAGCAGTACATCGAGGTCTACAACAAGGGCACGACGCCGTTCGCCTACAAGATCAGTAGTGGCGCGCCGTGGCTGTCCGTGAGCCGGGCCTCGGGCACCGTCACCGACCAGATCCGTTCCACGGTGACGGTCGACTGGCGGCGGGCGCCGTCGGGCACGCGGAGTGTGCCGATCACCATCACCGGGGCCGGCTCGACCGTGACCGTGCAGGCGCCGGTCTCCCGCCCGGCCGTGCCGCCGGCCGGCTTCCTCGAGGCCAACGGGTACGTGGCGATCGAGGCCGACCACTACAGCCGCAAGACCGGTCAGTGGCAGCTGCTGCCCGGCATCGGCAAGACCGGCAACGGACTCACGCCGCTGTCGGCCGACGGGGCCCGCCTCGACTACACGATGACGCTCACCTCGTCCGGGCCGCTGCAGGTGTCGGCCTACCTCTCGCCCCGCAACAACGTGCTGCCGACCGACGGCCTGAAGTACGCGGTCTCGATCGACGGCGCGACCCCGCAGGTGGTCAACATGACCAAGGCGACCGGCGCCAACGACACCACCATGAACCGGCAGTGGGCCCGCAACACCAGCCAGAACATCAACGTCACCACGACCACCCACACGATCGCCGCGCCCGGCCGGCACACGCTGACCTTCTGGGCCGTCGACCCGTCCGTCATCGTCCAGCGGCTCGTCGTGGACACCGGCGGCGTCAAGTACAGCTACCTGGGACCACCCGAGAGCCGGAGGGCCTGACATGCGACGTCGTTCCGTCATCGGCTTGAGCGGAGCCGCCCTGGGCGGGGCCGTCCTCGGCGGCCCTCTCCCGGCCGGCGCGCACGGCCGGTCCCGGTGGATGCACACCTGGGTGTCGATGCCGCAGCTGACCGAGCCGGGCAACCTGCCGCCGGCGCCGTTCACGGGCTCGTCGTCGACGCTGGTGGACACCACGCTCCGGCAGACCGTGCACGTCACCGTGGGTGGCGGGCGGTTGCGGGTGCGCTTCTCGAACGCCTTCGGCGGGGCGGCCCTGCCGATCACCGCCGCGGCGGTGGCGCTGCCGGCCGGCGGAAAGGCCGGGGTCGCCGCGATCGTGCCCGGCTCGTCGCGCCCGCTGACCTTCGGCGGGCGGGCGTCGGTGGTCGTCCCGGTCGGCGCCCATGTGGTGTCCGACCCGGTCGACCTGCCGGTGGCCGCCGGCTCGAACCTGACCATCAGCACCTATCTCGCCGCCGGGCAGGAAACGCTCAATCTCACGTCGCACCCGGGCTCGCGCACGACGACGTACCTGGTGAACGGGAACTTCGTCGCTTCTGCCGACCTGCCGGGCGCGGCCGGGGTCGCGCACTGGTATCTGATCAGCGGGGTGGAGGTCCTGGGCAGCGCGCCGGCCATCGCGATCGTGGGGGACTCGCTCACCGACGGACGCGGGTCCACGACCGACGGGAACGATCGCTGGCCCGACCAGCTCTTCGCCCGGCGGCCGCGGACGGCCGTGCTGAACCAGGCCGCCGGCGGCAACCGGGTGCTCAACGACGGGCTCGGGCCCAACGTCCTGGCCCGGCTCGACCGCGACGTCCTCGCCACCAGCGGCGTCGACCGGATGCTGATCTTCGAGGGGGTCAACGACATCGGCACCGCGCCGGCCACGGTCGCCGACCAGAAGCAGGTGACCGACGACCTGCTGTTCGCCTTCGAGCAGGTGGTGCTGCGCGCGCACGCCCGCGACATCACCG
Organism: Actinoplanes sp. NPDC051513; assembly: GCF_044454685.1. Lineage (NCBI taxonomy): Bacteria > Bacillati > Actinomycetota > Actinomycetes > Micromonosporales > Micromonosporaceae > Actinoplanes > Actinoplanes sp. NPDC051513. Next base: position 450,917 of record NZ_JBITDW010000005.1, on the reverse strand, counting down.
TCTACGGCGCGACGATCACGCCGTTCGGCGGCAACACGGGCTACGACGACCCCGGCGGGCTGCGCGAGGAGTCCCGCCAGGCCGTCAACGCCCGCCTGCGCCGCGGCCGGCTCTTCGACGAGATCGTGGACTTCGACGTGGCCGCGCGTGACCCCGCCGTTCCCCGCCAGCTCAACCCCGCCTACGACACCGGCGACCACCTGCACCTGAACCCGACAGGCTACGGGGCGCTCGCCGCGGCGGTCCCGCTGCGCTGGCTCTCCTGAGACGTCCCGCGCGCTTCTGGGCTTACGCGGACCCGGGGGCGCGCGGGACCCACCGCACTACTCGAAGCGGGAGATGTCGCCGGCGCCTACGCGGATGATCTCGGGGTCGCCGTCGGACAGGTCGATGACCGTGGTGGGCTCGACGCCGCACTCGCCGGAGTCGACCACCGCGTCCACCGCGTGGTCGAGCTCCTCCTTGATCTCCCAGCCCGCCGTCATCGGCTCCTCGTGGCCCGGCAGCAGCAGCGTGCTGGAGACCAGGGGCTCACCGAGCTCGGCCAGCAGCGCCTGCGCCACCACGTGCTCGGTGATCCGCACCCCCACCGTCCTCTTCCTCGGGTGCAGCAGCCGGCGCGGCACCTCCTTGGTCGCGGGCAGGATGAACGTGTACGGCCCAGGGGTCGACGCCTTCACCAGGCGGAACGACGCGTTGTTGATCTGCACGAACTGGCCGAGCTGGGCGAAGTCGCGGCACATCAGCGTGAAATGGTGCTTGTCGCCGAGGTGGCGGATCTCCCGGATCCGGTCGAGGCCATCCTTGTTGCCCATCCGGCACCCGAGCGCGAAACACGAGTCGGTCGGGTAGGCGATCAGCCCGTCCGCCCGCACGATGTCCACGATCTGCCGGATCGCCCTCGGCTGCGGATTCACCGGGTGCACGTCGAAATACTTCGCCACCCGCGCAGCTTAGTGAGCTTTGATCCGCGGCCGAGCCACCTTCCCTCAACTGGCTGTCCCGCTCCGGTGTTTACACTGGCAGGCTCGATGACGTGCGGAACGTTGCCGTGTTGATGACGTCTACGGTTCTCCCGTTCGAGCTGGCCGTCTACTGCGAGGTGTTCGGCATCGACCGGACCGGCCGGGGTGTGCCGGCGTTCGACTTCGCGATCTGCTCCGAGCACCCCGGCGTGCCGGTGCCCACATCGGGCGGCCTGCACGTCACGCCGACCGAGGGCCTGCGGCGGCTCGCGGCGGCCGATCTGGTCGCGGTCGCGCCGCCGGTCGCGCCGGCGCGCGAGGTCAGCCCCGAGGTCTCGGCGGCACTGCACGCCGCCGTCGACCGGGGCGCCCGGGTGGTCGCGGTCTGCACGGCCGGGTTCCTGCTGGCGTCGGCCGGGCTTCTCGATTCCCGTACGATCGCGGCGCACTGGCTGCACGCCGAGCAGATGCGCGAGTGGTTCCCGAAGGTGACGGTCGACCCGTCGGTGCTGTACGTCGACGACGACCCCTTCTTCACCTCGGCCGGCACCGCGGCCGGGATCGACCTGTGCCTGCACCTGATCCGCAAGGACCACGGATCCGCGGCGGCCGAGGCGGTCGCCCGCGGCATGGTGCTCGGCCCCCAGCGGGCGGCCCATCAGACGCCACCCCCGCCGCTGCCCGCAGGCCGCCCTGACGACGGCATCGACAAGCTTCTCGACTGGGCCCTGGGCAACCTGCACGAGGACCTGTCGATCGACATCCTGGCCCGCCGCGCCTTCCTCTCGACGAGGTCGTTCTCCCGCCGCTTCCGCGCCGCGACCGGCACCACGCCCTACGCCTGGGTCCTCGAGCAGCGGGTCCGCCTGGCCCAGCAGCTGCTCGAGACCGACCCCCGCGTCGGCGTCGAGGAGGCCGCGGGCCGCGCCGGCTTCAGCTCGGCTGCCCTCCTGCGGCAGCACTTCCAGCGCCGTTTCGGCTGTTCTCCGTCGGAGTACCGAGCCCGCTTCGTACCGTCATCGCCTTGACGACCGCGGCCATGTCCTCCGCGCCGAACCCCTGTTCCTCGGTCTCGGCGTAGAGCTCGCGGCACACGTCCAGCAGCGGCGCGGTGATGCCCAGGCCTTTCGCGGCCTCGACGATGAGCCGGTTGTTGTAATGCACATCCCGAATGGACGCCTGCACCGCGAAGTCCCCGTCCACGATCTTTCCGGCCTTGCCCCGGGACACGTAGCTGGCCATCGGCCCGGCGTCGAGCACGCTCCGCAGCGTGTTCAGGTCGAGCCCGTGCCCCTCGGCGAAGTGGAAGGCCTCGGCCAGCCCGGTGACCATGCTGATCAGGAAGGTGTTGACCGCGAGCTTCATGAGCAGGCCTTGCGGCACCGGTCCGCAGTCCACGACCTCCCGGCACAGGGGCGCCAGCAATGGCCGTACGAGATCGCGGTCGTGCTCTTCGCCCGCCAGCATGGCGACGAGCTGTCCCGCCTCGGCCGGCCCTCGCGACCCCGACACGGGCGCCTCGACATAGCTCCCGCCGGCCGCAACCACCCGATCGCGCAGGCCGGCCGAGTATTCCGGCGAGGTCGTCCCCATGTGCACGACGACCCGCCCGGCGACGTGCGGGCCGATGACGCTGTCGACGGCCTCGGCGTTGGCCAGCATCAGAAGGACGACGCCGGCCCGCTCGAAGACCTCCTGCGGCCCGTCCGCGAAGCGGGCGCCGTCGAGCGGCACACCGGAACGCGTCCAGACGACCAGATCGTGACCGGCCGCCACCAGATTCGCGGCCATCGGCCGCCCCATCACCCCGAGCCCGAGGAATCCCAACGCCATGCTCACAAGATAGGGCGTTGATCATCGGCCGACCGCCGTGATCGCGCCAATCGTTACGACCGCGGCGGCAGCATGCGCAATCCCTCCGACAGCGCTGCTTGTGCTCCAGCCAGGAGATCGAGATAGATCTCTGCCCGTCCCCGATCGGCGATGATGTCGTCGACGGAGTCCTCGTAGAAGGCGGGCTCGCCGAGCAGGAGCTCCAGGAGGCTGCGGGCGTCCGAGCGCCACATCGCGTCCGGCTTGAAGCCGATATCGCCGAACCTCCGCCAGAACGGAATCAGAACGTAGAACAGCTCCCGCGCGTCGATCCCGGTTTGCGCGAACGCCGACTTGCGGAGCATCCGGCCGGTGGCGGACTGGGCTTCCATCGCGAGGCCCCTGATGAGTCGCGGGTGGTGGATCGTGGCCTGGTCGGGCGGCCAGGGGAGCGAGGTGTCGACGGCGATCTCGGAGTGATCCTCGACCCGGATCCACAGCCTGGGGGGAACCGTCCCACTCCACTCGACCCGCATGGCCTGCCAGAGTCGCCGGGCGTCCTCCGGCTCCAGTTGGCCCATCCACAGCAGCGCCTGCCGCCGCCAGTTCACCACCACTGGCGAGTCCACCAGCTCCGCGACGTCGACCGGGCCATCGGTGAGCAGGACCGCGAGGCACATGAGGTTCGCCGAGAAGGCGGCCTGCCGTTCGGCGGCCGTGCGCGGCTCCGGCTCGTACTCGCGGAGCGACCAGGTCGGTTGTGGCCGGCCGGCCTGCGGGAGCAGCTCCAGGACCAGCTCCCGGCTGGACCGCCGGACCTCGGGATCCAGCCGGGCGATCATGGCTTGGCAGAATTCCCACAGCGGCTGCCGCCGGGTGATCGTCGTGAACGAGGTGAGCGCGTACAGGTAGCCCGCGTCCAGCGTCGCCAGCGGCCGTCGCCGGAGCAGGGCACGGTCCTCGGCCAGCTCCACCAGAGCCATGACGATCTGCCGTGCGGCGAGGAACTCGGCGAACGTCGCGTGCAGGAACTCGAAGCTGCGCTCGACGTCGCCGGTGTCCCGGCTCGCCCGTGACTCGTGTACGAAGAAGAATCGGCCCACGAGCAGCTGCCCGATGCTCAGGGGCCGGTTGGCCGCGGTCGGGAGGGTGCGGTCCTCCGCCGTCAAGAGCAGTCGTGCGTCTTCCTCGAGCTCGGCCTCGAGGATCACATCCCGTCCGCGGTTGTGCATGGCCACCGCGACCGCGCAGAGCCGCCGCCACTCGGCCGCGACCTCGGCGTCCCATTGCTCGGGTCCGAGCTCGCTGCCGAACTTGTCCACCTGCCGCTCGAAGAAGTCGGTGAACAGCCGCTCGTACAGCTCGACGCGGCCCAGCCCGCCCTCGGCGCGCTGGAGCTCGTTGGCGCGGCCGTCGTAGATGGCAAGCAACAAAAGCAGGAGCGGCTGGCAGGCCAGCTCCCGATGTTCCATCGCGACCCCGGGCGGCAGCGGGCGCAGTTCCCGCGCGGCCAGGCCGGGCTCGTTGAGCCCGTTCCAGACGTGCAGCCACGCTGCCACCCGGTCGTCGTCGAACGGGTCGAGCCGGACCACGGCCGTGTCCTCCGGGAACCGCGCCCGGTCCGCGACCACGGTCCGGCTGGTCACCAGGATCGCGAGGGGGCGGCCGAGCACCGCCTCCCGCTGCTGGAAGTCCTGAAGCTGTTCCAGGTAGCCGGCCCAGTTCTGCCCGGTTGCCTGCAACAGCTCGTCGAAGCCGTCCATCATCACGACCGGGAGCGCCGTCCCCGCCCGGCGTACCAGATCCGGCCAGGTCACCTTCTCGCCGAGGTGCCGGTACAGCGCCTCCTCGATCTGGTGCTGCACCGGCGCGTCAGCCCGCACGTTGCGAAGCTCGACGCGAACCGGGAGGAAGTCCGCGCCCGCCAGGCGTGCGGCGAGCACCCGCGTGAGTATCGATTTACCCGAACCGGGTTGCCCCAGAATCACGATGGGTTGGTCGGTCGCCGAGCCCGCGGTGAGCATGGCGATCAAGAACTCCTGCACCGCCGGAACGGACCGGCCGTTGAGGCCCCACCACTCCTCGGTGGCCGGCAGGCTGTTGGGCCCGGCCGACGCCAGCTGCCCCGCCGGCTCCTGGTAGCCATCGCGAAGCGATGGCAGGACGAGCTCGCCGGGCGCGTTCGTGGTGCTGAGAATCGGCTTCGCCAGCCGCGCCTCGTAGAGCCGAGCCAGGCCTGCCCGCACCGCGTCCACGGCGGCGTGCCGCGCCGCGCTCGTCTCGCGGATCAGCTCGCGGGTGGCCTGCGCGTCGATGGTCTGCGTCCACATCCGGAACTCGGGGATCTCGCCGGCCAACCGCCGGTAGGCAGCTCGGTAGCGCCGGAGCGCGTCCTTGCAGATGTCAGGGACGATGGCCGTCAGGTCCGCACGTTCGAAGGCACTGAGCCCGTTGAGAAACATCATGATCATCGTGGCTCGACCCTGGAAGAAGGCGTCGAGGCGAACCTCCACCAACTCGGTCGGGTTCGCCGGCGTCGGGTACGGCGCGTATTTGCTCACCATCTCGTTCACCAGGGCGCTGTAGTTCGAGCCGATCGGCTTCCCCGCGGCGATCATCGCCCGCTCGGCCGGGGTGAGCCTGGCCGCCTCGAGCCGGTGCCCGCGCGCGGCCAGCGACGCCTCGACGGCTTCCAGAAGGGAGACCACGACGATGACGGTGTGCGCGGCGATGAGCCGCTCGGTGCGGTCGAAGCGACCCAATCCCTGCACCTTGTCGCGCCACGCCCGGACCGCGGATTGACCCCACCGCACAATCTGATCGCGCAACGCGAAGAAATCCACTGTGCCGGCGCTCGCCACCGTCACTGTGCCGGTGGCGAGGCCGGCCAGCGATCCCAGCCTCTCCACCAGTTCCGAGTCGCCGTCGAGGAGCTTGACGGCGTCGGCGAACGACAGCCCGCGGGATCTCATGTGCGCGGACGGTAGCGAATCGCCTCCACCCGGTCCATCCGCCCCGAGTGGCGTTCCCGACCTGGGTCGGCGAACCCTGGCGGGGAGCGCCTCGGCAGGACGATGCTGGGGCTTGTGGAAACTGAACTCTTCATCGGTGGCAAATGGGTCCCCGCGTCCTCCGGGGATCGTTTCGACGTGCTCGACCCGGCGACCGGGGACGTGATCGCCTCCGTCGCCAACGGCGGGGAGGGTGACGCGATGGCCGCGGTGGATGCGGCGGCCGCGGCGGGCAAGGCCTGGGCGGCGACGCCTCCGCGGGTACGCGGTGAGGCGCTGCGCAAGGCGTTCGAGCTGATGACCGAGCGGGCCGCGGACCTCGCCAAGCTGATCAGCCTCGAGAACGGCAAGGCCCTGGTCGACGCGAAGGGCGAGGTCACCTACGCGGCCGAGTTCTTCCGGTGGTTCGCGGAGGAGGCCGTGCGGGGGGAAGGCATCGTGAGCACGGCGCCGAGCGGGGCCAACCGGATTCTCGTGGTGCGGCAACCGGTCGGTGTCTGCGTACTCGTGACGCCCTGGAATTTTCCGGCGGCGATGGCGACCCGCAAGATCGGGCCGGCGCTCGCGGCGGGCTGCACGGTGATCCTCAAGCCGGCCAGCGACACTCCGCTGACCGCCCTCGCGATGGCGGCGATCCTGGCCGAGGCGGGCGTCCCGGACGGGGTCGTCAACGTGCTGCCGTCGCGCAGCTCGGGCAAGGTCGTCTCGAAGATGCTCAAGGACCCGCGCGTACGGAAGGTGTCGTTCACCGGGTCGACCGAGGTGGGCCGCATCCTGCTCGCCCAGGCCGCCGACAACGTGATCAACACGTCGATGGAGCTGGGCGGCAACGCGCCGTTCCTGGTCTTCGCCGACGCCGATCTCGACGCCGCGCTCGACGGCGCGATGATCGCGAAGATGCGCAACGGCGGCGAGGCGTGCACCGCCGCGAACCGGTTCTACGTCGAGGCGCCGGTGGCCGAGGAGTTCTCGCGGCGGCTCGCCGAGCGCATGGCCGGCCTCGTCGTGGGCCCGGGAACCGATGAGAAGACGCAGGTCGGGCCGCTGGTGAACGAAGACACGGTGGCGAAGGTCGACGGGCTGGTGAAGGGCGCGGTCGAGGGCGGCGCCACGGCGGTGACCGGGGGCAAGCGGCCGGGCGGGCCGGGCTTCTACTACCCGCCGACCGTGCTGACCGGCGTGCCGGGGGACGCGCCGATCCTGCGGGAGGAGATCTTCGGGCCGGTCGCTCCGATCGTCACCTTCGGCACCGAGGACGAGGCCGTGCGGTACGCCAACGACACCGAGTTCGGCCTGGTCGCGTACGTGTTCACCCGCGACCTCGCCCGGGGCCTGCGGGTGAGCGAGGCGATCGAGGCCGGGATGGTCGGGCTGAACCGCGGTCTCGTGAGCGACCCGGCGGCGCCGTTCGGCGGGGTGAAGCAGAGCGGCATCGGGCGCGAAGGCGGCCACGAGGGCCTGCTCGAATACCTCGAATCGAAGTACATCGCCGTCAACTGGTAACTCGCTGAGAGGTAGGCCGGGGTCATTGACTCCGGCCTCTCTTCTATTGCTATTGTGCTAGGTACCTAGTGGAATAGGGGAATAGATGATCGAGTTTCACCTGGAAGCCCGCTCGGGCGTCGCGCCCTACATGCAGCTCATCCAGCAGGTGCGGCACGCCATGCGGCTCGGGCTGCTCAAGGAGGGCGACAAGCTCCCCACGGTCAAAGAGGTGGTCGCCCGCGTGGCCATCAACCCGAACACGGTGCTCAAGGCCTACCGCGAGCTGGAGTACGAAGGGCTCGTCCAGCCCCGCCCCGGCCTCGGCACCTTCGTGACCAGCACCCTCGGCGGCGAGGCCGACCTGGCCGCGCACGAGCCGCTGCGCCGCGACCTCGAGGGCTGGCTCGCCAAGGCCCGCGACGCCGGCCTCGGCGACGAGAGCATCGAGGCGCTGTTCGTGAACACATTTCGCCACTTTTCGGCAGAACGAGCAGGCAACTCCTCCGCAAGAACAGGACGGGGATGACGATGACCAGCGCCGTGGTGACTGACGGCCTCACCAAGCGGTACGGCAGGCGAACGGCCCTGTCCGACTGCACCCTGGACATCCCGGCCGGCCACGTGGTCGGCCTGGTCGGCCCCAACGGCGCCGGCAAATCGACGCTGCTTCAGCTGGTCTGCGGCCTGCTGCGGCCCAATGCCGGCCGCATCGAGGTCCTCGGCGCCCCCGTGGTCAGCGGCTCGGCCCGCGTCGGCTTCGTCGCCCAGGACACCCCGGTCTACGGCGGTCTCACGATCGACGATCACCTGCGTTTCGGGGCCCACCTCAACCCGTCCTGGGACGCCGGCCTCGCCCGCGACCGCATCGACCGGCTCGGCCTCGACCCGGCGCAGAAGGCCGGCAAGCTCTCCGGCGGCCAGCGCGCCCAGCTCGCGCTCACCCTGGCCATCGCCAAACGCCCCGACCTGCTGCTGCTCGACGAGCCGGTCGCCGCACTCGACCCCCTGGCCCGCCGCGAGTTCCTGCAGGGCCTCATGGAGTACGTGGCCGAGTCCGGCACCAGCGTGGTCATGTCCTCGCACCTGGTCGCCGACCTCGAGCGCGTCTGCGACTACCTGATCGTCCTGGTGCGCTCCCGGGTGTGGGTCACCGGCGAGGTGGAAGAGCTGCTCGCCACCCACCACCGGGTCACCGGCGCGCGCATCGATCCGGCCACGCTCGGCAGCGGCCGGCAGGTGGTGCAGGCCCGGCACACCGACGTGCAGTCGACGCTCGTCGTGCGCAGTTCCGCGCCGATCGACGACCCGGCGTTCACGGTCGACGGCATCGACCTCGAAGACCTGGTCCTGGCGTACATGTCCGAGGCCGCGGAGGGCGGCCGCGATCGCGTACTGGAGAAGCAGAGATGATCTGGCTCACCTGGCGTCAGTTCCGCACCCAGGCCGTCGTCGGCTTCGTGGCCGCGGCCGCGATCGCCGTCGTCTTCCTGGTCACCCGCGGGGCGCTCATCGACCTCGCCCGCGACATGGGGTACACGGGTTGTACCACCGACTGCGGGACCTTCGCCGACCAGTTCGTCCGGCAGGCCCAGAAGGACTACTTCGGCCGGCTGATGTTCGCCGGCAGCGTCCTGCTGTTCGTCCTGCCCGTGCTGATCGGCCTGTTCTGGGGCGCCCCGCTGGTGGCCCGCGAGCTCGAGACCGGCACCCATCGGCTGGTCTGGAACCAGACCGTGAGCCGCAACCGGTGGCTGGCGGTCAAGCTCGGCGGCGTCGGTCTCGCGACGGTCGCCGTCGCCGGCCTGATCAGCTGGGCCTTCACGGCATGGGCCAGCCCGCTCGACAAGGCCAACGGCTGGATGACGCCGGACATCTTCACGGTTCGCGGAGTGGTGCCGATCGGTTACGCGGCGTTCGGCTTCCTGGCCGGGGTGACGATCGGCATGCTGCTGCGGCGCACGGTCGCGGCGATGGCGGTCACGCTGGTCGTCGTCGGGGTCGCGATGTTTCTCGTGATCGCCTTCCTCCGGCCGCACCTGGTGGAGCAGACGACGTACACGGGCACGCTGACGGCCGAGAGCATCGGCGGCATCAGTCTCAGCCCCGGCGACGCCGACCGGGACATCCGGGTCGAGCCCGAGGCGCCGGTGGAGGGCGCCTGGGTCCTCAGCAACGTGGTGGTCAACGCGTCGGGCGTGGCCTGGCACGGGCCGTACGATCCGCAGTTCTGCGGTCCCGGCGCGCCCGGCGACGGCCCCCAGGGCTGTGCGCGGTGGATCGCTTCGCAGGATCTGAAACAAAAGGTGATCTACCTGGGCGCCGACAAGTTCTGGGCCCTGCAATGGCGCGAACTGGGCGTTTTGGTGGGAGTTTCGGCTCTTCTGGCGATCTTCTGCTTCTGGTGGATTCGGCGTCGGGTGGCGTAGGGTCCGAGGGCACTTTGGGTAGTCGGCCGATGCTTACGCTCCGGTAATGAACTATTTTTCACTCCGGCGCCGTACCCCTTGTCGAGCGCATCTCGTGCTGCTCGATACTGGGGACGTTTTTTCGGCGGACCACAGAGGTCGGGATCCACCTGAGAGGAATTCTCGGAAATGCGCAAGAAGCTGCTGGCGCTCGCGACGGTCGGGCTGCTGGCTACGGTCACGATGACGGCGTGTGACGGCTCCGATGATTCGAGTGACGCCGGGAGTGGCAGCGGGTCCGGCAGTGGCTCGGGCAAGGCTCGGGTCGGTGTCATCCTTCCGGATACCAAGAGCTCGACGCGCTGGGCCAACGAAGACCTGAAGTTCCTCAAGGCCGCCTTCGACGCCGAGAAGGTGCCGGTCGAGATCGTGAACGCCCAGGGCGACCGGGCGAACTTCGTGAAGATCGGCACCGACATGGTGAACAGCGGCGTGAAGGTGCTGATCATCGCGAACCTCGACTCCGACACCGGTAAAGAGGTGCTCGGCAAGGCCAAGGCCAAGAAGATCCCGACGATCGACTACGACCGTCTCACGCTCAACGGCGGCGCCGACTACTACGTCAGCTTCGACAACGAGCGGGTCGGCCAGCTCCAGGCGAGCGGTCTGATCTCCTGCCTCAATGCGAAGGGCGTGGTCAACCCGGTCGTGGCCGAGCTCAACGGCTCGCCGACCGACAACAACGCCACGCTGTTCAAGGCCGGCTACGACTCGCTGCTGAACCCGAAGTACGACCAGGCGTTCTACACCAAGGGTCCCGACCAGTCCGTGCCCGACTGGGACAACGAGGAGGGCGGCAAGATCTTCGCGCAGATGCTCTCGCAGCAGCCGAAGATCACCGGCGTGCTCGCCGCCAACGACGGCCTGGCCGGCGCGGTGATCAAGGTGCTGCGCTCGAAGGGCCTGGCCGGCAAGGTGCCGGTCACCGGTCAGGACGCCACGCTGGACGGCCTGCAGGCCGTGCTGGCCGGCGAGCAGTGCGTCACGGTCTACAAGAAGCTGGAACCCGAGGCCACGGCGGCCGCCAAGCTGGCGATCGACCTGTACAAGGGCAACAAGCCGACCACCCGCGAGCAGATCAAGGACCCGGAGTCGGGGGCCTATGTCCCGTTCGTGTCCCTGAAGCCCGAGCCGGTCTTCGCGGCCGACGTCAAGGACGTGGTGGCCGACGGCTTCGTCGACAAGGCCAAGCTCTGCGCCGGCAAGTACGCGAAGTTCTGCACCCAGCACGGCATCAAGTAGGACGAGCGCTAGGCAGGGGCCAGGCGGATCCGTACGCGGCGGTTCTGCCGGCCCTTGCTCTCGACCTTGACCACTTCGACCCGGCCCACCTGCGCGGTGGAGGCCACGTGGGTGCCGCCGTCGGCCTGCACGTCCAGCCCGACGATGTCGATGACGCGGATCTCCGGCTCGCCGAGCGGCGGCAGCGCGTCCTGGGTGCGTACCAGCGTCGGGATCTGCAGGGCCTCGTCGCGCGGCAGGATCCGCGCCACGATCTTCCGGTCGGCCGCGATCTCGGCGTTGACCGCGTCCTCGAGGGACTGCTTGAACCCCGGCGGCACCTCGGGCAGGTTGAAGTCCATCCGGGCCTCGCCGGGCTGCATGTTGCCGCCGGTGACCAGCGCCCCGAAGTCGCGGAACACGGTGCCGCAGAGGATGTGCAGCCCCGAGTGGGTGCGCATGAGCGTGCTGCGCCGCTCGTCGTCGATCGCGCCGCGCACTGTCGTGCCGGCCGGCGGCACCGGATCGCCGGGCGCCGGGATGAGATAGCTCGGCCTCCCGGATATGGCGTCGCCCTTGCGCGAGTCGACGATCCGCGTCTGCACGCCCTGCCAGAGCAGCACCCCGTGGTCCGGCGGCTGCCCGCCGCCGCCCGGATAGAAAGCGGATCGGTCGAGCACGATGCCCGCCTCCGGATCGGACGAGAGCACTGTGCAGTCCCATTCCCGCAGGGTCGGGTCCTCCCAGTCCAGGCGTGCGCTCATGCCAGCAACTCCTTCACGCGGGGGACGACCTTCGTGGCGTACAGCTCGATCGCGGCCATCAGGCGCTCGTGCGGCAGCGTGCCCGCCGAGTACTTGAGGTCGAAGCGCTGGATGCCCAGGTCCTTGACGGTCTTGGCGATCTTCTGGGCGACGGTCTCGGGCGAGCCGGCATGCCAGGCGCCCTCGTCGATGTCGGCCTGGAAGCGGTCGCGGGTCAGCGGCGGCCAGCCGCGCTCGCGGCCGATGCGGTTCATCATGACGCGGACGTGCGGCCACAGCACCTCGGCGGCCTCCTCGTCGGTCTCCGCCACAAAGCCGGGGGAGTGCACCGCCACCGGCAGGTCTTCGGGCCGCTCGAACTCCTTGAGGGCGCGGCGATACAGGTCGACATACGGCGCGAACCGGGCGGGCGCGCCGCCGATGATCGCGAGGACCAGCGGGAGGCCGTACTCGGCGGCGCGGACCACCGACTCGGGGCTGCCGCCCACGCCGATCCACGTGCGGATGCGGCCTTGTTCCGTTTTCGGGTAGACCTGCTGGTCTTTCAGCCCGGGCCGGACGGTTCCCTCCCAGGTCACCGGGCCCTCGGTCAGCAGCTTCGCCATCAGGTCCGCTTTTTCTGCGAAAAGGCGGTCGTAATCCGATAAGTCGAAGCCGAACAGCGGGAACGATTCGGTGAACGAGCCGCGACCGAGAGTGATCTCGGCGCGCCCGTTCGAGACCGCGTCGAGCGTCGCGAACCGCTCGTAGACGCGGACCGGGTCGTCGGAGCTCAGCACGGTGACCGCGGTGCCCAGAGCGATCCGCTCGGTGCGGCTCGCGATCGCCGCGAGCACGATCTCGGGGGAGGAGACCGCGAAGTCGTCGCGGTGATGCTCGCCGAGGCCGAACGCGTCGATGCCGAGGCGGTCGGCCAGCACGGCCTGCTCGACCACGTTGCGGATGACCTGCGCGGCGGCCAGGCGTTTGCCGTCGGAGCCGGCGGTGACGTCGCCGAAGGTGTCCAGACCGAATTCGACCATGATCACACGCTACCCGCGGCCCTTGAGGCGGCGGCCCATCTCCCGGGCGATCTCCTTCTGGGCGTCGCGCTCCGCGAGGACCTGCCGTTTATCGTACGATTTGAGGCCCCGCGCCATGCCGATCTCGACCTTCGCCCAGCCGTTGCTGAAGTACATCGACAACGGGACGAGGGTCAGGCCGTTCCCGTCGCGCAGCTGGTTCAGGATCTTCGCTATCTCGACGCGGTGCAGGAGCAGCTTGCGGGTACGGCGCGGGACGTGGTTGGTCCAGCTGCCGTAGCCGTACTCGGCGATGTGCAGGCCGTACAGCATGATCTCGCCCTCGTGCTCCTGCGCGAACGCGTCGACCAGCGAGGCGCGGCCCTCGCGGAGCGATTTCACCTCGGTGCCGGCCAGCACGAGGCCCGCCTCGTACGTCCTGAGGATCGCGTAGTCGTGCCGCGCCTTCTTGTTCGAGGCGATCAGCTTCCGGCCTTGTTCCTTTGCCACCGGCCTACGGTACCGGCCGCCTCATCGCGTAGGTGACGCTGCTCAGCCGGTGTGGCTCGTCCTTCACGTGGATCGCGGCCCGCGCGTAGGCCTGCCACCCCGCCGCGCCGGCGCGGTTGAGGTGGCGCAGGTCGTCGAAGCGCTCGTCGGTGCCCCAGCGGAGCACGCCCCCGGGGTGGTGGAAGGTGGCCGTCCAGTCCATGAATCGGTCGGTGCCGAGCGTGCCGGCGGCGCGGTATTCGAGCCGCGCGTACTCCCAATTGGTCACCCGTTCGATTATGCCGGTACCCCTTTCGGCGCGCTGTCCGATCTCGACACGCCCTCCCGGCGGGCCGCCACCGCCCTGAAATCAACCTTCATGCCGACCATCCGACAGTGACCTGGCTGACTCTTCCCTGAGATAACCCTGAGCTTGGCGTTTATGGGGTTGGGCTGGTCGCCGCGTCCGGCATACCCTTCGGCCGTCAGACGAAGGGGAACGTCTCGGGGGGAGACGGCGATGGCTACGGGTGGGATAGCGAGACTGGTCTGCGGGCGATGGTCGAAATGGATCGTCCTCGGGCTGTGGGTAGTGGTGCTGGCGATAGCCGGGCCGCTGGCGGGCAAGCTCGGCGGCGTCGAGAAGAACGACAACTCGGCCTGGCTGCCCGGCGGCGCCGAGTCGACCGCGGTCATGGACCTGCAGAAGCAGTTCCAGCCGGACGACATCGTCCCGGCGATCATCGTCTACGAGCGCACGGGCGGCATCACCGAGGCCGACCAGGCCAAGGCGGCCGCCGACGCGAAGGCGTTCGCCGGCGTCACGGGCGTCGTGGGCCAGGTGACCGGCCCGATTCCGTCGCAGGACAAGCAGGCCCTGTCGACCCTGGTGAACATCAAGGTCGACGAGGACGGCTGGGACAAGATCGTCGGCGTCGTCGATGACATCAAGGGCATTTCCGGTACGGGCGGCGGCGGGCTCACCATCTTCCTGACCGGACCGGCCGGCAACGCGGCCGACTCGGCCGGCGCGTTCGAGGGCATCGACGGCACCCTGCTGTACACCACGCTGATCGTGGTGGCGATCATCCTGCTGATCACGTATCGGAGCCCGGTCCTCTGGCTCTTCCCGATCATCAGCGCCGGTGTCGCGCTGACCACCGCGCAGGCCGTCATCTACCTGCTCGCCGAACACGCGGGCCTGGTGGTGAACGCGCAGAGCGCCGGCATCCTCACGGTGCTGGTCTTCGGCGCCGGAACCGACTACGCGCTGTTGCTGGTCGCGCGGTACCGCGAGGAGCTGCGCAAGCACGACGACCGGCACGAGGCGATGATGATGGCCCTGCACCGGGCCGGACCGGCGATCATCGCGAGCGCCGCCACCGTCGCGGTCGGCATGTCGATCCTCACGCTCGCCGAGCTCAACTCGACCGCCGGCCTCGGGCCGGTCGCCGCGCTCGGCATCGTGGTCGGCCTGCTCGCCATGATCACGCTGCTGCCGGCCATGCTGGTGATCTGCGGCCGCTGGCTGTTCTGGCCGGCCCGGCCCAAGTTCGGCACGAGCGAGCCGACCGCGACCGGCTTCTACGCGCGGCTCGGCAACCGCATCGCCCGCCGTCCGCGCGCGGTCTGGATCGGCACGGCGCTCGCGCTCGGCGTGATGGCGCTCGGCCTGCTGCAGCTCAACGCGAACGGCCTGTCCACTGCCGACAGCTTCACCACCAAACAGCCGTCGGTCGTCGGCGAGGAAGCGCTCGCCCGGCACTTCCCGGCGGGCGGCGGCCAGCCGGTCACCGTGATCGCCAATGCCGCTCAGGCCGACCAGGTGCGCCAGGCGCTCGGCGGGGTGCCGGGCATCAGCTCGGTCGCCGACCCGGTGGTCAAGAACGGCCTGGTCCAGCTGGACGGAACGCTGGCCGACGCGCCCGACAGCACGGCCGCTCAGAACACGGTCGAACGCGTGCGTGACGCGGTGCACGAGGTGCCCGGAGCGAACGCGAAGGTCGGTGGCGCGACCGCGATGCTGGTCGACATCAACGCGGCCAACCGGCACGACAACCAGCTGATCATTCCGCTGGTGCTGCTGGTCGTGCTGGTGATCCTCAGCCTGCTGTTGCGGGCGATCCTGGCGCCGGTGATCCTCATCCTCACCGTGGTGCTGTCGTTCGCGGCCGCGCTCGGCGTCAGCGCGCTGGTCTTCCGGCACGTGTTCGGCTGGCCCGGCGAGGACACGTCGTTCCCGCTGTTCGTCTTCGTGTTCCTGGTCGCGCTCGGCATCGACTACAACATCTTCCTGATGACCCGGGTGCGCGAGGAGGCGCGCGTGCACGGCACCCGGCGCGGCTCGCTCGTCGGCCTCGCCGCGACCGGCGGCGTGATCACCTCGGCCGGCATCGTCCTCGCCGGCACGTTCGCGGCGCTCGGCAGCCTGCCGCTGGTGGCGTTCGCCGAGATCGGGTTCGCGGTCGCGTTCGGCGTGCTGCTCGACACGCTGATCGTGCGGTCGGTGCTGGTGACCGCGCTCAACCTGGACATCGGCCGGTGGATGTGGTGGCCGTCGAAGCTCACCCAGGTGCGCGACAGCAGCGACGACGACAAACCGGCCGAGCCGTTGTCAGCATCTGAACCCGAGCTAACGCACTGAGCGCCTTTCCTTGCAGGGTCGGGGGACACCGACCCTGCAAGGAGGCGAGGCCGATGAAGGCCGTCCGGGTTCACTCCTACGGAAAACGACCCTCCGTCGACGACGTACCCGAACCGGCGATCTCCGGACCGCTCGACGTGCTCGTCCAGGTCGGCGCGGCCGGGCTGTGCCGCACCGACCTGCACATCGTCGAGGGACAGTGGGCCGAGAAGTCCGGCGTGCAACTCCCGTACACGATCGGACATGAGAACGCCGGTTGGGTGCGTGAGATAGGCAGCGCCGTCACCAATGTCGCCGTAGGCGACGCGGTGATCCTGCACCCGCTGGTCACCTGCGGGCTGTGCCGGCCCTGCCGCTCCGGCGACGACGTGCACTGCGAGAACTCCCGCTTCCCCGGCATCGACTCCGAGGGCGGGATGGCCGAGCTGCTGCTCACCACCGCCCGCTCGGTGGTCAAGCTCGCCGACGGGCTCGAGCCCGCGGCCGTCGCGGCCCTCGCGGACGCCGGGCTCACCGCCTACCACGCGGTCCGCAAGGCGGTGCCGCTGCTCTACCCGGGCACCACCTGCGTGGTGATCGGCGCCGGCGGCCTCGGGCACATCGGCGTCCAGTGCCTGCTCGCCATGACCGCGGCCCGCGTCGTCGTGGTCGACCCCAACCCGGCGGCCCGGGCGCTCGCTTCGTCGCTGGGCGCGCACGAGGTCTTCGACTCCACCACCGACCTGCACGACAGCGCGCACGTGGTGCTCGACTTCGTCGGCGAGCAGGGCGCGGAGAAGGAAGGGCTGCTGGTGACGCGGCGGGCCGGAAGCTACTTCGTGATCGGGTACGGCGGGTCGATCGACATCCCGACCATCGACCTGATCTCCACCGAGCGCAACATCATCGGCAACCTCGTCGGCTCCTACAACGACCTCGACGAGCTGATGACGCTCGCCGCCCAGGGCAAGGTCACGCTGCACACGCGGACGTACCCGCTGGCCGCGGTCAACGAGGCCATGGACGATCTGGAGGCCGGACGCCTGCAGGGACGCGGAATCCTGGTGCCCTGATGTACCACAAGGATGGCCACGCCTACTTCGTCGTCGACGGCAGCGCGCGCTTCTGGGACGGCAGCCCCGCCAACCAGAGGAACCGCTACGGCGAGGGGTACGTCAACTGCCTGTTCGACTACCACACCCACCTGTCGCCGCCGGACCTGCGGGACAAGCTCGAGGAGTTCGAGCGCTGCGCCGAGGACCGGATGATCAGCGACCTGTTCGAGGTGGGGCACGCCGACGTGGCCATCCTGCAGTCCACCTACCTGACCGACTGGTTCGTCAACGGCTTCACCACCACCGCGCAGAACGGCTCGCTCGCCGAGCGCCACCCGGGGCGGTTCATCGTCAACGGGCGGTTCGACCCGCGCGACGGCGAGGCCGGCCTGGAAGAGCTCGAGCGGCTGCACGAACGGTGGCAGCTGCAGGGCGTCACGCTCTGCACCGGCGAGTGGAAGGGCAACAGCAAAGGGTGGAAGCTCAGCGACCCGTGGGCCTACCGGTACCTGGAGGCCTGCGTGTCGCTCGGCATCCGCAACATCCACGTGTACAAGGGGCCGACGGTGTACCCGATGAACCGGGACGCCTTCGACGTGGCGGACGTGGACGACGCCGCCACCGCGTTCCCGGCTCTCCGGTTCGTCGTGGAGCACGTGGGCCTGCCCCGGCTCGACGAGTTCTGCTGGATCGCGACGCAAGAGCCCAACGTGTACGGCGGGCTCGCGCTCGCCCTGCCGTTCCTGCACTCGCGGCCGCGGTACTTCGCGCAGATCATCGGCGAATTGCTGTACTGGCTGGGCGAGGATCGCCTGCTGTTCGGCAGCGACTACGCGATCTGGCAGCCCGGGTGGCTGGTCGAGCGGTTCGTCGACTTCCAGATCCCCGCGGACATGCAGGGGGAGTACGGCGTTCTCACCCCATCGGCGAAGCAGAAGATCCTGGGGTTGAACGCCGCCCTCCTCTACGACTTGAAGGTGCCCTCGCTCTCTATTTGACGGCCAGTTCGCCCAGCTCCGACCAGTCGTCCTGGTCGATCATCTGGCTGATGATCTTCGGCGTGGCCACGAGGTACTGCGGCAGGTCCTGCTGGGCCTGCTTGAAGTGCGCCGACCCGACGTGGGCCGCGCCCGCGTCGCCGTCGCGGAACGCCTCGACCAGCACGTACTCCTGCGGGTTGTCGAGGCTGCGCGACCAGTCGAACCACATGCACCCCGGCTCGCCCCGGGTCGCCCGGGTGAACGACCCGGCGATCTCGGGCCACCGCTCGGCATGCTCCGGCTTGATCAGGAACTTGGCGGTAATGAAGATCATGGTGGTTCACCTTTCGCGCGATCAGCCATCGGGGTTCCCTCCCCGGCGGCGCGGACGGACGCTGTGTGCATGAGCGGCAAAGGCGCTGGTCTCCTCCAGTCCGTGGAACGGGCGATGCGGGTGCTCGACCACATCGCGGCCTCCCCCGGTCCCGTCCCCGCACGGGACGTCGCCACGTCGCTCGGCTTGACCCTCCCTACCACCTACCACCTGCTCACCACTTTGGTCACGGGCGGATACCTGGTTCATCTCTCCGAGGAAAAGGCGTACGCGCTCGGCCACCGCGTCGACGACCTGGCCCGCGGCCTGCACCGCCAGATAGCGATCCCGCCGTCGGTGCAGCGGGTGGCCGAGGTGGTGCACCAGCAGGCCCAGGCGGCGGCCTACTACGCGGCATTGCGCGACGCCGAGATGATCGTCGCGCACGTCGCCGAGTGCCCCCAGCACCCGCGGATCCGGCCGCTGGACGTCGGATTCCACCAGGCGCCGCACGCCACGGCCTTCGGCAAGCTGATGCTGGCCACGCTCGCGCCCGACGCCCGCGAGTCCGTGCTCGACCACACCGGCACTCCCGCGGTGACCCGGTCGACGGTGACCAGCCGGGCGCAGCTGACCCGCCAGCTCGACCAGGTCCAGGGAACCGGGCTGGCGGTCGAGGTGGACGAGTTCCAGTCGGGGCTGAGCTGCATGGCCGCGCCGGTGACCGACGCGGCGGGCCGCTTCGTGGCGGCGGTGGCCATCTCGATGCCGACGTCGCGCCTGCGGGCCGACCGCTGGACGGCCGAGCGCGCGGTGCGGCTGGGGGCGGTGCGGGCCACGCGGGCGGTCGCGCTGAGCACGGCAGTGCGCTCGGGCCGCCTCACGTAGGGGGCGCCGGCCTTCTTCGCTACCGTTTCCTCGCCGCCCCGGGACGCTATCCGTGCCATCCGGGGGCCGGGCGGCTGCGAATGCTGGGTGAGGAAACACCTCGAGGAGGCTTCATGCGTACCGTAGTTCGCTTGGCGATCGCCCTCGGCGCGGCCGCCGCCACCGTGATTCTCTGGGAGGCCGCCGCCCACGCGGCGACCGCTATCGAATACGGCCTGATCGCGGCCCTCTGACGGCTTCGGCGCCGGCCTGAATCCCACAGTGGACCGGGGGTCGTGGCTGGCCGGAGGGGTCGGCCGGGAAAGTTGTCGTACCCGGGGGGCATACTGCGGACCGCACCCGAAGAGCTTCGAGGAAGGCGGGCCGCATGGCGGACAACGATCCGTTGGTAGACACCTGGCGGCAGATCATCGTGGGTGACGAGAAGTCGTGGGTGCTGTTCGAGCACGGCACCTGCGTCGTTCTGGTCGATCCCGCCGACGATCTGGCAGCCCAGGCCGTAGCGATCCTCCGCGAGCACGGGCCGGTTCGGGCCGGCTCGCCCTCCGCGGATTTCGGCACGGTCCCCTTGGAATCGATCCCCGGCTGGGTGGTGACCAGCCACCACCCCGACATCCTGACCTACGTGTCCCCCGACGATGTGGGCGAGGACGACATAGCCCAGGACGACGACAACACCCCGCTGGCCGTGGGGCTGGTCGGCCGCGCCAACCGCGACCGCGACGCGCGCGACCGGGCGGTTGTCCACGTGGAAGACAAACGCCGCTAGCGCCCACCCGGCCGGTCGCTCCACGGTGCCGGCCGGGGTGGGCGGCCGGGCAGATGTCAGCTGTGGATCCTGCCGAAATAGCGGGCTGTGACGTAAGCGCCGGCGCCTGACAAGACGGCCGGCCGGCGGCACGTCATCGCCGTGGGCAGCGCGCTGAGCCCGGCGAAGGCGAGCGATGTCGGATCGTGGACACCGCCCGATCGCTCACGGCGGCCGGGGCGGGCTCACCCGCCGCAGGCCGGCCTGCGGCGGGTGAGGACCCGGATCAGGAGATCGCGGCCGAGACGGCCGGGTACCAGCGGTTGGCGATCTTCACGTCGCCGGCGTTGCTCGGGTGGACGCCGTCGTAGGTGTCCGTGGCCGTGTTGAAGCCGGTCCACTGGTCCACGATCGTGACCGGGGACGCCGTCGTCGACAGCGAGGACGCCCAGGCCGGGATCGCGGTGTTCAGGTTGACCACCCGGGCCGCGCATTCGGCGCAGGTGCTCGGATTCATCGGGATGATCTGGGCAACCAGGATCTTCATGGTCGGTTTGGAGGCCCGCATCTGGCCGACGAGCCGGGTGAACGCCGCGAGGATCGTCGAGGTGGGGATGTTGCTCCACACGTCGTTCGTGCCGAAGTGCATCATCACGACGTCGGGGTGGGTGGCCGCCAGCCAGCCGACCAGCTGGTCCTGGTTGGCGACGCCGGTGGCCAGGAAGCCGCCGTGCCCCTCGTTCTCCCCGTCGTAGGTGAAGCCGCAGCCCTGGGGCGGCAGCGTTCCGACGAAGTCGACCCGGGCGGCGGGCAGCATCTGCCACAGCAGGGCCCGCCAGCAGCCCGGCGAGCCGGTGATCGAGTCGCCCAGCGCCATGATCTTCACGGAGGAGCCGGCCGGGGGTGTGGTGGTCGGCGGTGTGATGGAGGGCGGCGTGGTCGTGGGGGTGGTGGTCGGCGGCGTCGTCGTGGGAGTCGTGGGCGCCGTCGTCGGGCTGGTCGGCGTCGTCGGGGTGACGCCGCCGGTACACGTCACGCCGTTGAGGGCGAACGACGCCGGCACGGGGTTGCTGCCGGTCCAGGAGCCGTTGAAGCCGAAGGAAGCGGCGCCACCGGTGGCGATGGCGTTGTTCCAGGCGGCGTTGCGGACCGTGACCGCCGACCCGGACTGGGTCACGGATCCGTTCCACAGTTGAGTCACGGTCTGTCCGGCGCCGAAGGTGAAGGCGAGCGACCAGCCGTTGACCGGGTCGCCGAGGTTGGTGACGTCCACGGCGGCGCCGAAGCCGCCCGGCCATTGGCTCGAGATCGTGTACTTCACCTGGCAGCCGGCCGCGGCCGAAGCCGTGCCGGCGGTGATGACGCCGGCCGAGACCAGGGTGGTGGTGGCGACGGCGAGGATCGCCAGTCTTCGTCGGTGCATGGGGGTCCTCCCGGAGGACGCGGGATGTGGGTGGGGACCTTGACTAACCAGGAAGGAGGGCTCAATCTGGGAGCGCTCCCATTCATGACTGTAAATCCAAGGGGCCGCGCGTGGCCAGCAGGAGAAGGATCGCCGCCGTCTTCGCGGTCGCGACCGTCGGCGCGGGGCTGCTGGCCGTCGCGACCCGTGCGGACGCCGCCGCGGGGTGCCAGGTCAAGTACACGGTCTCGAACTCGTGGCCCGGCGGGTTCGGGGTGGCGGTCGACGTCACCAACCTCGGCGACCCGATCAACGGGTGGACGCTGGCGTTCGCGTTCCCGGGCTCGCAGACGATCAGTCAGCTGTGGAACGGGGTGGTGACGCAGTCGGGCGCGAGCGTCCAGGTCAAGGACGCCGGCTACAACGCCGCTCTCGCGACCAACGCCACGACGAGCTTCGGCTTCAACGGGAACGGCACGGCCGCGGTACCGGCAGCTTTCACGCTCAACGGTACGGCGTGCACGGGCGGAACAAATCCGACAAGCTCGCCGACGACGAGCACCCCGACGACCCCGCCGACGACGCCGACCACCCCGCCGCCGACCACCCCGACCACACCGCCCACGACCACGCCGCCGACCACGCCCACGACCACGCCGCCCACCGGGCCGGCCACGGTGAACGGCAAGCAGGTGGAACGGCTGGACCGCGGGCTGGTCAGCGTGCACTCCAGCAGCGGCAACCTGATCAGCTGGCGCCTGCTCGGCACCGACCCGGGCGGCATCGCCTTCAACGTCTACCGCGGCGCCACCAAACTGAACTCCAGCCCGCTGACCGGGTCCACCAATTACCTCGACTCCGGGGCCGCCGCCGGGCAGACGTACACGATCAAGGCAGTTGTCAACGGAGCGGAACAGGCCGCCGAAGGCCCGGCGCTGTCGCTCGCCAACGGCTATCTGGATGTGCCGATCCAGAATCCGAACAGCTCGCTGTACGCCGCCAACGACGCGAGCGTCGGCGACCTCGACGGCGACGGCAAACTCGACATCGTCCTCAAGTGGGACCCCACGAACTCCAAGGACAACTCGCAGTCCGGGGTGACCGATCCCGTGTACGTGGACGGGTACAAGCTCGACGGCACGCGCCTGTGGCGCATCAACCTCGGCCGCAACATCCGCGCCGGCGCGCATTACACCCAGTTCCAGGTGTACGACTACGACGGCGACGGCGATGCGGAAGTCGCCATGAAGACCGCCGACGCGACGGTCGACGGCGCGGGCTGGGTCATCGGCGACGCGAACGCCGACTACCGCAACTCCAGCGGCTACGTTCTCTCCGGTCCCGAGTACCTGACGATGTTCGACGGGCGCACCGGCGCCGCAGTGTCCACCGTGAACTACGAGCCGCCGCGCGGCACCGTTTCGAGCTGGGGCGACTCGTACGGGAATCGGGTCGACCGCTTCCTGGCCGGAACCGCCTACCTGGACGGCAGCCGGCCCAGCGTCATCATGGCGCGCGGCTACTACACCCGGTCGGTGATCGTCGCCTGGGACTTCCGCAACGGCGCGCTGACCCGGCGCTGGACCTTCGACTCGAACGCCTCGGGCAACAGCGCCTACGCCGGGCAGGGCAATCACCAGCTGTCGATCGCCGACGTGGACGCCGACGGCAAGGACGAGATCATCTACGGCGCCATGGCGGTCGACGACAACGGCGGCCGGCTGTGGAACACCGGCAACGGGCACGGCGACGCCGTGCACGTCGGCGACCTCGACCCGTCACGGCCGGGCCTGGAGGAGTTCAAGGTCGACGAGGACGCCAGCAAGCCGTCGTCCTGGTTCGCCGACGCCCGCACCGGCCAGATCATCTGGTCGACGCCGGCCAACGGCGACAACGGGCGCGGCGTCTCGGCCGACATCTGGGCTGGCAGCCCGGGCGCCGAGTCGTGGTCGTCGGCGGCCGACGGCGTGCGCAGCCCGTCCGGCGCGGTGGTCTCGTCGCGCAAGCCGGGCTCGACGAACTTCGTGGTCTGGTGGGACGGCGACGCGACCCGGGAGCTGCTCGACAGCAACCACATCGACAAGTACGGCACGTCGGGTGACACCCGGCTGCTGACCGCCGCGGACGTGCACTCGAACAACGGCACCAAGTCGACGCCGTCGCTGTCGGGCGACATCCTCGGCGACTGGCGCGAGGAGGTCATCTGGCCGACGACCGCCAACAACGCCTTGCGGATCTACAGCACGCCCACGCCGACCGACCGGCGGGTCGTGACGCTGCTGCACGACGTGCAGTACCGGGAGGCGATCGCCTGGCAGAACACGGCGTACAACCAGCCGCCGCACCCGAGTTTCGCAATTCAGTAGATCGCTTTCCGCGGGTGGGGATCCCCGGTTCGCCAATTCGCGCGAGCCGGGGATCGGCGGAGAGCACCGTCGCGGCGGGCGCGGTGTCGGCGGCGTTCGAGGGCTGGGAACGCCGAACGCGACCGTCCGTCAGCCCACGCCGACGCGCTCGGTTCGGTTGCGGGAGGCGCGGGCGGCCAGGCCAGGCTCGGCCAGGAACGTGATCACCCCGCCCAGGGCAAAGGCCGCGGCGACGAAGGCGGAGCCGCGCAGCGCGGTGGTCAGCATCAGGCTGCCGATCAGCGCGCCCGCGGTGATGCCCACGTTGAAGGCGGTGGAGACGGCGGCCGAGGCCATGTCGGTGCCGGCCGGTGCGACCTGCAGGACCCGGGTGCCGTTGACCGTGACCAGCCCGGACAGGGCGAAGCTCCCGGCCGCGACGGCGGCCACCGCGCCGCCGGCATGGGTCGCCCACAGTCCCTGCAGGGCCAGGGCGACCGTCTCCAGCGCGGTCAGCGCGACGAGGGCCCGCCAGGCGTGCCGTTCGGGGACGAATCCGGCGGTGATCACGCCGGACATGCCGGCCACGCCCCGGATCAGGAGAACCCCCGCGATCGCCGACGACGGGATGCCGGTGACGTCGGTGAGGAACGGCGTGATGACGGTGATCGCTGTGAACACGCCGGTGACCGTGACGGCGGTGGCCACGACCAGGGTGCGGTAGCGGACCCGGTCGGGCTCCGAGCCCCGGTCGGCGTGACCCTCGCCGGGCGGGATGTCGGGCATGAGGCTGACGACGATGATGGCGATGGCGAGACCGACGACCGACAGCGCCAGGAAGGGCACGCGCCAGCCGTACTGCTGACCCAGCCAGGTGCCGGCGGGCACGCCCAGAAGCGGGCCGGCGGAGCTTCCCGCGTACAGGACGGCTATGGCGCGACCCCGCGCCTGCGGAGGAAAGAGGCCGGCCGCCGCAGGTGTCACGACCGCCCAGAAGACGGCCTGGCTCAGCGCCGTCACCACCCGGCCGGCCAGCAGAAGAGGGTAGGACGGGGCGATCGCCGAGAGGGCGGTCGCGCCGGCGGCGGTGAGCAGCAGCGCGGTGAGCAGGCGCCGGCGCGGCCAGCGGTGGGTGAGGCGGGTCAGCGGGATGGTGGCGACCACCACGACCAGCCCGTACGCGGTGACCAGAAGCGCCACCGAGGAGGCGGGCACGTGCACGCCGCCGGCGATCTGGGGGAGCAGTCCGATGGGGAGGGTCTCGACGGTGACGTAGAAGAAGGTCGACAGCGCGAGGGCGACCAGGACGATCCGTGCGCGCATGCTTCCCCTTGCTGTCTCGCCGAGCGCCGGCGGTCAGCGGCGGCCGAGGAGCGCGCCCGCGCCCAGCCCGCGGATCGAAGCGTCGAGCACCTGGGCGGTGTGCGCAAGCGCAATCTCACCGCCCTGCCGCTGGACCGCGGCCGCCACCTGCATGAGGCACCCCGGGTTGGCGGTGACCAGCAGGGACGCGCCGGTGGCCAGGACGTTGGTGGCCTTCCGGTCGCCGAGCGCGGCCGCCGGCTCCGGGTTGAGGACGTTCCAGACGCCGGCCGAGCCGCAGCAGATCTCGGGGTCGGCGATCTCCCTGAGGGTCAGGCCGGGGATGTCGCGCAGCAGGCCGCGTGGCTGGGCGCGGATGCCCTGCGCGTGAGCGAGGTGGCAGGCGTCGTGGTAGGCGACCGTCATGTCGAGCGGGTGCCGGGTGGCGACCGGGCCGAGCTCGGCGAGCAGCTCGGCCAGGTCGCGCACCTTCGCGGTGAAGGCCACGGCCCGTGAGGCGTACGCGGGGTCGTCGGCGAGCAGCTCGTCGTACTCCTTGAGCGACGACCCGCACCCGGCGGCGTTCACCACGAAGTAATCCATCCCGGTCTTCTCGAAGACGGCGATGAGCCGGCGGGCGAACCGTTTCGCCTCCTCCTTGCGTCCGTTGTGGACGCTGAGCGCGCCGCAGCAGCCCTGCGACGGCGGGATCAGCACCTCGCAGCCCTCGGCGGCCAGCACCCGCACGGTCGCCGAGTTGACGTCGGGGAAGAACGCGCTCTGCACGCAGCCGGTGAGCATGCCGACGACGGCCCGGCGTTGACCGCGGGCCGGGACGCGGCGCGGCGGCCGCGGCACGCTTCGCAGCCGCGGCGCCAGCGATTCGAGGGTGGCGAGAGTCGGCGCGAGGCGCGGCAGCAGGCCCGTGCGGGC
Organism: Actinoplanes sp. NPDC051513; assembly: GCF_044454685.1. Lineage (NCBI taxonomy): Bacteria > Bacillati > Actinomycetota > Actinomycetes > Micromonosporales > Micromonosporaceae > Actinoplanes > Actinoplanes sp. NPDC051513. The sequence continues at coordinate 425,115 of NZ_JBITDW010000005.1, read as the reverse complement.
CACCAGCTTCTGAAGACCCGAGCTCTGGTACGCCCGCAGCGGCCCCCGCAGCAGCCGCAGGCGCCGCGGATACGGGAAGAGGGCGAAGATTGCCGAACGCAGGGCGCGGTCCTTCGGCGTACGCGTGTGGCGGCGCTCGATCTGAGCGCGGGTGTCCTCGATCAGCCGGTCGTATTGGACGCCCGACGGGCAGGCGGTCACGCAGGACATGCACCCTAGGCAGTTGTCGAAGTGCTCGACCATCGAGTCGCTGAGCGGCTCGCCGCCGACGCCCTGGTTCATCAGATAGATGCGGCCGCGCGGCGAGTCGGCCTCGGCGCCCCACAGAACGTAGGTGGGGCAGGTGGGCAGGCAGAACCCGCAGTGCACGCAGTCGGCGATCAGCTCTTTCTGCGGCGGGTGGTCGTCGTCGAAGGCCGGTTCGCTGGTCACTTGCCCCAGCACGTCCCGGGGCGCCTCGCCGGTGCCCCACGTGGCGTCGACCATCAGATCCCTCCCACGAAGCGGCCGGGCGCGAACCGATGCCCCGGATCGAACTGGTCCTTGACCCGGCGCATCAGCGCAAGCCCCTGCACCGGCCCCCACATGTCGAGGATGTCGCGCACCTCCGGCGGCGCGGTGAGCACGACCGCATGCCCGCCCAGTCGCACGCACCGGGCGCGCAGCCGCTCGACCTCGGTGATCCCGGCCGCGCCCGCATAGAGCACCCCTGTTCCCGCTGACCCCCGCACCGGATCGCCCCCGCCGGCCAGCTCGGGCACCTTCGACAGCGGCACCGACAGTTTCATCCCGATCCCGCCGGCCGGCCACGGGTCGACACCCCACCAGCCGGGTGGGTCGTCGGCAACATCGCCTCCCAACAGCTTGGCGATGAGCGCTGCCCGTTCGCGTACGCCCTCAGCGGTCCCCTCGATCAGGACGGCCAGCTCCCCGGTGGTCGAGTCGTACTCGACCGCGGCCGGCGCCACCCGGGCCTCCCGCACCCGGGCCGCGTCGGTCGCGGTCGCCTTCGCCACCACGTAGGACGCGACCCGGGGACGCGGGTGCAGCCGGAACGCGCACTCCGTGATCAGCCCGAGCGTCCCGTACGAGCCGGTGAACAGCTTGCCCAGGTCGTACCCGGCGACGTTCTTCACGACCTTGCCGCCCGACTTGGCGACCTTGCCGTCCGGCCGCACCACGGTGATGCCGATCAGCAGGTCGCGGACGCTGCCGTAGTGCAGCCGCCGCGGCCCGCTGGTCCCGGTCGCCACCGTTCCGCCGACGGTCGACCCCGCGGGCCCGTCGAGCGCGAGCACCTGATCGCCGAGTTCGATCTCCGCCAGCGGCGTTCCGGCCCGGACCACGGTGATCAGGTCGCCGGCGGCGTGCTCGACGACCCCGGTGAGCCGCCGAGTGTCGATGATCAGATCGAGCGTGCGTGGTGGCACACCCCAGTCGATCTTCGTACCCGCGCCGCGCACCACGACGGTCAGGTCCTGCGCGGCCTTGATCAGCTCCGCCGCCTCGCCGGTGTCGGCCGGGGCGGCGACAAGACGGGCCGGCACACCCCCGACCACGTCGTGTTCGCCGGCCGGCCGGGCCAGGTCGTCCAGGACCGGCATCAGAAGACCTCCGCGCCGTGCCAGTCAGGATTGGCTGCTTCGTGCAGCGGGTGCGCGCCCTGGTGACGGCCGGGCCGCTCGCCGCACAGCCGCGGCGTCGGGAAGATCTTGCCCGGGTTGGCGAGGCCCGCCGGGTCGAAGGCACAGCGGACGAGCTGCATCGTGTCGAGGTCGTCGGCGGTGAACATACGCGGCATGTACTTCGCCTTGTCGGCGCCCACACCGTGCTCGCCGGTGATCGACCCGCCGTACTCGATGCAGAGATCGATGATCGCGCCGGACGCCGCCTCGGCCCGCTCGGCCTCGCCCTCGACCCGATCGTCGAAGAGCACCAGCGGATGCAGGTTGCCGTCGCCCGCGTGGAAGACGTTGGCGACCCGCACCCCGTGCGAGACGGCGAGGTCGTCGATGCGGCGCAGCACCTCAGGCAGCGCGGTCCGCGGGATCACGCCGTCCTGCACGATGTAGTCGGGGCTGATCCGGCCCACCGCCGCGAACGCCGACTTGCGGCCCTTCCAGAACAGCGCCCGCTCGGCGTCGTCGGCCGCGATGCGGATCTCGAAGGCGCCGTTCTCTTCGCAGAGCCGGGTCACCTCGTCGAACTGCGCCGAGACCTCGGCGGCCGGGCCGTCGAGCTCGACGATCAGCACCGCACCCGCGCCCGGCGGGTAGCCGCAGGCGACCGCGGCCTCGGCGGCCTCGATGGCGAGCGCGTCCATCATCTCGATCGCGGCCGGGACCACGCCCGCGCCGATGATCGCCGAGGTGGCCGCCCCGGCCTGGTCGGTGCCGTGAAACGCGGCCAGCAGCGTGCGCACCGACTCGGGCAGCCGGGTCAGCTTCACGGTCACCTCGGTGGCGACGCCGAGCGTCCCCTCCGACCCGACGAACGCGCCGAGCAGGTCGTACCCCGGGGGGTCGAGGGCGCGCCCGCCGAGCCGGGTGATCTCGCCGTCGGGGGCGACGATCTGCAGACCGGTGACGTGGTTGGTGGTGAACCCGTACTTGAGGCAGTGCGCGCCGCCCGAGTTCTCGGCCACGTTGCCGCCGATCGAGCAGATCTGCTGGCTGGACGGGTCGGGCGCGTAGTAGTAGCCGTGCGGCGTCGCGGACCTGGTCACCTGCAGGTTGATCACCCCCGGCTCGACGACCGCCCGCTCGTCGCCGGGGGAGACGTCGAGGATCTCCCGCATCTGGGCCGTCACGATCAGCACCCCGTCGGCGTGCGGGAGCGCCCCGCCGGACAGCCCGGTGCCCGACCCGCGCGCCACGAACGGCACGGCGGCATCGACGCAGGCCCGTACCACGGCTGCCACCTGCGCGGCGTTCTTCGGCAGCGCGACCACCGCCGGAACGACCTTGTAATGCGCGAGCCCGTCGCACTCGTAGGTGCGCAGCTCCTGCCGGTCGGTGATCACCCGCTCGGCGCCGAGCGCGGCGCGCAGGCGCCCGGCGAGCCCTTCGATCCCGGTCATCAGCGACCTCCTCACCACCGGCCTCCGGTCAACGTAACCCGCCGCACACACGCGGCGCGACAGCTTGACGCGGCCGGCGGGTATAGATCGACGTGTGAGAGATCTGCAAGTGGGCTGCACGCTCGAGTTCGACGTCGCTCGGCCGGCCGAGATAGTGCTCCAGCTGGCGGTGGCCCGCCGCCCGGGCGTGACCGTGGACGACCGGCTCGACGCCTGGCTGGACGACCGGCCGGTGCCGGTCGTCGCGCTCGACACCCCGGACGGCGGCCGCGTGCACCTGTTCACCGCAGCGCCGGGCCGGCTGCGCATCGCCTACGACGCGCGGGCTGCCGTCGAGGCGTCGCCGGCGGCGGTGACGCCACTGGAGCGGATCGCGGCGCTGCAGCCCAGCCGTTACTGTCCCTCCGACCGGCTGCTCGGCTTCGCCGAGCGCCAGTTCGGCCAGATCGACGACCCGGCCGCCGTGGCCGCCTTCGTCCACGACCGGACCCGATACGTCGCCGGCGCCAGCACGGTCACCACCGACGCCACCGACACCCTGCTCTCGGGCGAGGGGGTCTGCCGCGATTACGCCCACCTGGTGTGCGCGCTCTGCCGGGCCCTGGGCATACCGGCCCGGCTGGCCGCCGTCTACGCCCCCGGGCTGTCGCCCATGGACTTCCACGCGGTCGCCGAGGTCGCCGTCGGCGGGGTCTGGCAGATTGTCGACGCGACCCGGCTCGCCCCGCGAACATCGCTGATACGGATAGCCACCGGCCCGGACGCGGCGGCCACCGCGTTCGCCACCGTGCAGTCGGGCGCGGCCGACCTGGTCGCCCTGAACGTGCGCGCGATCGTCGACGGCGACCTGCCGGCCGACGACCACACCGGCCCGGCGACGCTGGCTTGAGAAGCTCATAGCTGCATCCTGGGCCCTCCCCTTGGGGGAGAGTCGAGCCCCAATTTCGCAGCTCGCCGGAGCCGCCCGGTCACCGTCGGTACGGCAGTCGGCGCTCGAAGGAACTTCTGCAAAGATGGCCCGATGTTCCCGACCGCCCGAGCCGCCCGCATCGCCGTCACCGCACTCTGCGCCCTCGCCGTGACGGCCGCCTGCGGTGACTCCGACGACGACGGCAAGCAGCCCGACAAGGGCCTCATCACCGCGACCACGATGCGCGGCGCGCTGCTGCAGGCCGCCGAGGTCGGGCCGACGTGGAGCGCCCCCGAGGAGAGCGCCGACCCCAACCAGCTGGTCAGCCTCTGCGGCGGCACCACCGCGCCGCCGACCGTGCCGCCCGGCGGCACCATCGTCACGTCGCCGCTCGTCGACGAGGGCGAGAAGGGCGCGCAGACCCTCGAGCAGATCGCGCTCGTCTACGGCGGCAAGACCGGCGCCGACGCGGCCCTGGCCGGGCTGCGCGGGGTGGCCGACGGCTGCCAGAAGAGCCTGTCGGTGCCGGGCGTCAAGACCAGCGACCGCAACGAGCCGGCGTACACCGAGACCGTCGAGGTGCAGCCCCTCAACGAGGGCGGATGGGCCGGGTTCGTGGTGATCCGGCACAAGAAGTACGAGGCCGGCCACCCGGGCACGGCCGACACCGCCGTCGTGGTCGCGCAGACGTCGAACGTCGTGCTCGTCGACGCGTACGCGATCTATCAACTCAACAACGCCAGCGCCGCGCCGAGCTTCGACCAGGACTGGAAGAAGCTGGTCGGCACGGTCGTGCAGCGGGTGGGATAGACAGACCTGCCCGGGGTCGTCTAATGTTCGGCGTGCGCCGTTGCGAGTTCTTCCCCCGTGGAATTCGCAGCGGCGTCTTAACTTTCCCGCCGCCGCGCTAGCCGAGGAAGCTCACCGGCAGGCTCGTGTAGCCCCTGATCGTGAGACTGTCGCGGCGTGCGGGCGCGCCGCCGAGGCGTACGCGTGGGAATCGTCGCAGCAATGCCGGGAACGCGACCTGGGCCTCGAGCCGCGCGAGAGGCGCACCCAGGCAGTAGTGGATGCCGCCGCCGAACGAGAGCGGCGCGTTGTCCGCCCTGGACAGATCGAGCTGCGACGGCGAGTCGAACCGCGAGGGGTCATGGTTGCCCGCCCCGAGATAGGCGACAATCCGGTCGCCGGGCGAGACGTCCACCCCGCCGATCGCCGTCTGCTCCCACGCCACCCGCCCGACGAGCTGCACCGGTGAGTCGAAGCGCAGCAGCTCCTCGACGGCGGTGGCCGGATCGGCATGCAGCAGCGGCATCTGCGCGGGCGAGCCCAGCATCGCGACGAGCCCGTTGGCCAGCAGGTTCGTCGTCGTCTCGAACCCGGCCGCGAACAGCAGCGCCGCCATCGTCAGCAGCTCGTCCTCGCTGAGCCGATCTTCCTCGTCCGCGGTGACGAGGGCGCTGATCAGGTCGTCCTGCGGCGCACGCCGGCGTTCCGCGGCCAGGGAAGCCAGATATGCCCGCATCGTCGCGGCGGCCGGGTCGGCCTTCTCGATGACGGCCGGGGTGATCGTGTCGAGCAGCTGCGACCAGTCGCGCACGAGGCCCTGGAACTGCGGCCGATCGGGCGCCGGCACCCCCAGCAGCTCGCCGATCACGTTGACCGGCAGCGGAAACGCGAAGCCCTCGATGAAGTCGCCCGGCCCGTCAACCTCAGCTAGGAGCTCATCGACCATCCGCTCGATCGCGGGCCGCAACGACTGCACCCGCCGGGCCGTGAACGCCGAGCTGACCAGCCGCCGCAGCCGGGTGTGATCGGGCGGATTGCTCGCCAGCATGCTGGTGAACAGCTGGTCGAGCGCCGGGTGATCCTTCCAGTCCGGCAGTCCCACAAATGCCAGCATCTCCGCCGGCATGTGGCCGAGCCGGGCATCCCGGGTGACGGCCGCGCAATCCGCATGACGGGTGACAACCAGGGCGCCGTCGTCGGCCCGCAGCACCGGCGAGATCTCCCGCAGGCGGTCGTACCGAGGGTACGGATCGTCACGGCCGGCCAGCGTGGTCAGCTCGCCGAGCAGGGTCGATACCTCGGGTCCTTCCACAATGTCCACCACTCGGCCGACCTTACCCGGGCGGGGGTTGAGTGCCGGGGTGTCGTGGCTTAGGCTCGTGGCGGTCTCATCAACCACAGTTTATGACGCCCTACATCGGGGGATGTGCATGGACGCGGCACGCGCGTCCCTGCTCATGGACGTCAGGCTCGCACATGGTGGTCCGGGCACACGGGGAGGAGGGGCGTGGTGGGCGCCTTCTCCATCGCGGAGAAGCTCGATCGATTGTTCCGCCAGGTCCGCGCCGCGGGCCAGGCGGAGCCGAGCTACATGGCGGTCGCCGAGGCGATCCGCGCTCAGCAGGGTGTGCCGATCTCGCACACCTACATCTGGCAGCTGCGCACCGGCCGCCGCGACAATCCGACGGTCCAGCACCTGACCGCGCTGGCGACCTATTTCGGCGTACCCGTCGCGTATTTTCTCGACGACGAGCAGACCCGCCAGGTCGACGCCCAGCTCGCGTTGCTCCAGACCATTCGCGACGCCGGCGTCACCGAGATCGCGCTGCGGGCCGCCGACGTCTCGCCGCGTGGCCGCGAGACGATCAGCGAGTTGATCCGGAAGGTCTGGGAGTCCGAGCAGCAGGAGCCGTGAAGCCGCCCCGGCGGTAGGCGTGGCTCACCCGGCTCAGCCAGCCCACCTCGTCCGACATCTCCGGCCCGACCGGGGCGAACCCCCGCGCGTCGCCGGCCGGCGCCACGCCGTCGGCGCGACGCCGGAGAGCGGAGGCGATTGCCGCGGCTTCCGCTTCGGGGGTTTCGATATCGACCCCGGGCAGGTACGGCCGGAGCGCCAGCATCCCGTCCCTGATCTCGATGACCCGCCGGTAGAGCCGCAGGTGCACATCGTCGACGCCGGCCAGCTCGATCACGGCCCGCCGCGGGGTGAACAGGATGACCTCGGGAAAGGCGTCCCGCATGGCCGTCCACAGCGGCCGCAGCACCAGCAGGTCGCGATAGGCGCCGAACACCGACCGCGCCCGCCGCCCGGCCGGCACCAGGGCGCCGGCCACCGCGAACAGCGTCCCGGCCCCCTGCAGGAGCCGGCCGCCGGGCGCGACATGCTCGAAGTCGATCGGCACCCCGGCGCCGCGCAGCACGATGAGGACGGTCTTCGCCGCCGCGTACACGGCGATCATCGCGGTGCCGAGCGCGATCGTGCGCAGCCCGAGCCGGGGCAGCCCGGCCGGCGCGTCCCGGGCCACCGACCAGAACAGCAGCGTGGTGCTCACGAGCACCGCGCCCAGGTAGCCCTCGAGCACCACCCAGTAGGCGACCGTCGCCGGCGAGAGGTCGCCGCTGAGCCGGGCCGGCCTCGGGTCGATCCCGCCCGCCACCACGTCGAGCGTGAGCATCGCGACCAGCACGGCGGCGGTGAGCACGAGTTGCCAGCGCAGGCCGCCGGTGCCGGTGAGCTGGGCCAGGAAGCGCAGCAGCACGAACGCGGCGACGACGCCCAGCAGGTGGGTCAGGATCGGCCAGTCGACGGCCCGCGCCACCGGCGGGAACGTGGACGTCTCGGTCAGTGTGCCGGCGAACAGCGTCGCCCACATCGCCTGCTGCCGCCGGTCGCGCCAGAGCGTGGGCAGCCGCGCCACCGTGGCGCCCCAGAGGAACGCCAGGAGCGCGACCTCCAGGCTCACTCGACGAAGCCGAAGGCGTCGGCCACCCGGCCGATCGTGCCCGGCTGCGGCGCCGCGCGCCCGCGGATCAGCGAGGCCACCATCTCGGCCTCGCGTTCCTGCTCGCTGGTGTAGCTGACCCGGCCCAGGACCCGGCTGACCGTGGCCGGGTCGAGGTCGGGGAAGAGTTTGGCGAGCGCGCCGTCGGCGCCGGAGTGGCCGCAGAGGATGTGTGCGAGCTCGTGCAGCACGATGTGCTCGGCGTGCAGCGGCGAGGTGCCGGGGTCGTAGAAGACGTGGTCGGCCCGGTCGGTCGCGATCCACAAACCGCAGGGCGCGTCGGCGGACAGGCCGGGGACCGGGCGGCGGATCAATGGGCGGCCGCGGTTCGCGGCGACCTCGGCGCAGAACGCGTCGAGGTCGAACGGCCGGGGGACCCTGATGCCCCGCAGGCGCCGCTCGCTCCGCCACCGCAGACCTTTCACCGTCGAAAGGCTACCCGCAGGTTGGTATGCACGGAACTGCGCGAAGAGAGCGCTTCCCGAACAGGGAGCTGCGGGAGCCTGTGGAAAACCCCACGCATTGGTTAACTATTCGGCCAAGGTCTGCTTAGCCTTACGAATCTCGGGGCAGAAACCAGTTCGGCCGCGGAATCGTAAACCGGAGGTGGTCGGCATGGATCAGTACGTCTACGACTTCGCCGAGGGCAACAAGGACATGAAGGATCTGCTCGGCGGGAAGGGCGCGAACCTTGCCGAGATGACCAACCTCGGCCTGCCCGTACCGGCCGGCTTCACGATCACCAGTGAGGCGTGCAAGCGCTACCTCGCCCAGGGCACCCATGTCGACGGTCTCGACGAGGAGATCGACCAGCATCTCGCCGCGCTGGAGGACGCGATGGGGCGCAAGCTCGGCGACCCGGCCGACCCACTGCTGGTATCCGTACGCTCCGGGGCCAAGTTCTCGATGCCCGGCATGATGGAGACCGTCCTGAACGTGGGGCTCAACGACGAGTCGGTGGACGGCCTGTCCCGCCAGGCCGGTGGCAACGACCGGTTCGCCTGGGACTCGTACCGCCGCCTCATCCAGATGTTCGGCAAGACGGTGTGCGACGTGCCCGGCGAGGAGTTCGAGGACGCCCTGCACCAGGCCAAGGTCGCCAAGGGCGTCAAGGACGACGTGCAGCTCGACGCCGACGACCTGCGGGCGCTCGTCTCGGCGTACAAGAAGGTCTTCGCCAAGCACGTGGGACACGACTTCCCGCAGGACCCGCGCCACCAGCTCGATCTCGCGATCGAGGCGGTGTTCCGCTCGTGGAACGCGGACCGCGCCGTTCTCTACCGCCGGCAGGAGCGGATCCCGGCCGACCTGGGCACGGCCGTCAACGTCGTCGCCATGGTCTTCGGCAACCTCGGGCCCGACTCGGGCACCGGCGTCGCCTTCACCCGCGACCCCGCGACCGGCGAGAGCGGCATCTACGGCGACTACCTGCAGAACGCGCAGGGCGAGGACGTCGTGGCCGGCATCCGCAACACGCTCCCGCTCGCCGACCTCGAGAAGATCGACAAGAAGTCGTACGACGAGCTGCTCTCGATCATGGCGACGCTCGAGGGGCACTACCACGACCTGTGCGACATCGAGTTCACGATCGAGCGCGGCAAGCTGTGGATGCTCCAGACGCGGGTCGGCAAGCGGACCGCGGCGGCTGCATTCACGATCGCGGCCCAGCTCGTCGACGAGGGCATGATCGACCTCGACGAGGCGGTCACCCGGGTGTCGGGCGCGCAGCTCGCCCAGCTGATGTTCCCGCGCTTCGACCTCGCCGGCGACCCGTCGCCGCTCACCCGCGGCGTCGGGGCCTCACCGGGCGCCGCGGCCGGCGAGGTGGTCTTCACGTCCGCCGACGCCGTCGCGCGAGCGGGGGAGGGCAAGAACGTGATCCTGGTACGGCGGGAGACCAACCCCGACGACCTGCCCGGCATGATCGCGGCGCAGGCCATCCTCACCTCGCGCGGCGGCAAGACGTCGCACGCCGCGGTGGTCGCCCGCGGCATGGGCAAGACCTGCGTCTGCGGGGCCGACGAGCTCGAGGTCGGGCGCGACCAGTTCACCGTCGGCGGCCGGGTCGTCCACGAGGGCGACGTCATCTCGGTCGACGGCACGACCGGGCGGGTCTACCTCGGCGAGGTGCCGGTGCGGCCGTCCGAGGTGGTGCAGTACTTCGAAGGGGACCTCGATCCCGCCCTGGCCAATGAACCGCTCGTGGCAGCCGTACACCTGCTCATGACACATGCCGATGAGAAAGCCAGGCTGAAGGTGCGCACCAACGCCGACACCGGCGCCGATGCCGCGCGTGCGCGGCGATTCGGCGCGCACGGCATCGGCCTGTGCCGCACCGAGCACATGTTCCTCGGCGACCGGCGCGAGCTGGTGGAGCGGCTGATCCTGGCGCACAACCCCACCGAGCGCAACGACGCCCTGGCCGCCCTGCAGCCGTTGCAGCGGGCCGACTTCCTCGACATCTTCCGCGAGATGAACGGGCTGCCGGTCACGGTGCGGCTGATCGACCCGCCGCTGCACGAGTTCCTGCCGTCGCTCGAGGATCTCGCGGTGCAGGTGGCGGTGGCGAAGGAGCGCGGCGAGGACTCTCCGCGCGACGAGCGCATGCTGGCCGCGGTGCGGCGCATGCACGAGCAGAACCCGATGCTCGGCCTGCGCGGCGTCCGGCTCGGCCTGGTGATCCCTGGTCTGTTCGCGATGCAGGTGCGTGCCATCGCGGAGGCGGCGGTGGCGCTGGCCGCCGAGGGTGGCCGCCCGCGCCCGGAGATCATGGTTCCGCTGGTCGGCGCCGTTCAGGAGCTCGAGACCGTACGCGCGGAGGCCGAGAAGATCATCGCCGAGGTCGTCGGCGACTCCGGTGTCGAGGTCCTGATCGGCACGATGATCGAGGTGCCCCGCGCGGCGCTCACCGCCGGGCAGATCGCCGAGGCGGCCGAGTTCTTCTCGTTCGGCACCAACGACCTCACCCAGATGGCGTGGGGCTTCTCCCGCGACGACGTGGAGGGCGCGTTCTTCTGGCGCTACCTGGAGCTGGGCATCTTCGGCATCAGTCCGTTCGAGTCGATCGACCGTGACGGCGTCGGGCGCCTGGTGCGGATCGCCGCCGAGGAGGGCCGCGCGGCCCGCCCCGGCCTGAAGCTGGGCGTCTGCGGCGAGCACGGCGGCGACCCCGAGTCGGTGCACTTCTTCCACGAGGTGGGGCTCGACTACGTGTCCTGCTCGCCGTTCCGGGTGCCGGTCGCGCGCCTCGAGGCCGGCCGGGCCGCGATCGAATCGGTGGGATCCGACCACAGGTGAGACAAATGTTCACCGAGCCCTCCGGGGGAAGTCTCCCCCGGAGGGCTCAATTTTGTCGGTGGGTGGGTCTAGCGTCGGCCCTGACAGCTCATATCAGTCAAAGGAGCCTGTGATGGCGTCTCAGCTCAACCCCTACCTGACCTTCGACGGCAACGCCCGCCAGGCCATGGAGTTCTACCGGTCCGTCTTCGGCGGCGACCTGAAGATCAACACGTTCGGCGAGTTCGGCAACCCCGACCCCGCGGTCAAAGACCTCGTCATGCACGCCAACCTCGACACCCCCCGGGGCTACCGCCTGATGGCGTCCGACACCGCGCCGGGCATGACGCTCAACCCCGGCAACAACGTCACCTGCAGCCTCAGCGGCGACCCGGGCGACGACCTCGAAGAGGTGTGGGCCAAGCTGTCCGGCGGCGGCGAGGTGCACGTCCCCTTCGAAAAGCAGATGTGGGGCGACACGTTCGGCCAGTGCAAGGACAAGTTCGGCATCCAGTGGATGGTCGACGTCGTCGGGTCCTGACCCCGGCGCGCCCCGGACGCCCCGGCCTTCCCGGCCGGGGCGCCGCGCACCGGGCTCCGCAACCGGCTCGGCCGGCGTCGGGTTGCGGGCGAGAGATGCCGGGCATCGCCATGTGCCCGGTCCCGCGTCGAGAATTCCGGGCGGGGTGCCGGGCTTCGCAACCGCCCAGGCCTGCCTCGAGGATCCGGGCGCGGCACCGAGGCTCCACACTCACCCGCGCCGAGTCGATGGCTTCCGGGCGGACGGAAATCTCTGCGCCGCGCCGATGCAGGCCTACCGGGAATCCAAATGCGAAACCCGGCGAGATCAGCTGCGGAATACTCTCGCCAATCTCGTCCGGGATGAAAGTGGCTTCTTGAAACCAGTCATGCGAGGCCGCCCACCCACCAGGCGCAACGGGCCGTGTCGTCAGGGGAGCAGTGTGTTCTGGTCGTGCAAGAGCAGCCAACTGCCGGCCTCACGCGTAAAGGTGAGGCTCAGGACGTACCGCATCGTGTACGGCTCGCCGTGCTGGTCGCGGTCGTGGTAGTCGACGGTGAAGACGGCTACGGCGGTGTCGCCGGCGGTCGCGGTGCGGTCGGGGGTGAGGCGCCAGCTCCAGTCGGGGTCATCGAACCACGAGCGGTGGAAGTCGGCGATCGAGTCGTGGCCCTGCAGGAGGCGGCCGTTCGGCATGATCAGACAGACGTCGTCGCGGACGGTGGCCAGGTAGGCCTCGAGGTCGCGGGCCTCGATCGCCGCCAGGTGGCCGGCCAGGGCTTCGGTGAATTCCACGTGCCCCAGCATGCTGGCGGGACGCCGGGCCCGCACGGCATTTACGCGCCTGGTCAGGTCGGCCTCATCGAGCGGCTGGCCGCGGCTCGGTCCGGGAGCGCCGCGTGGGCGTGCCCGACTGTCATCGGAGGTGGCCGGCAAGCTCCGACAAGTCGCCGATCACGCGCGTGGCCGCGGCGCCGTCCTCGGCCGGAAGCCCTCGGCGGTTGACCCAGACCGAGCGGATCCCGGCCGCGTTGGCGCCCGCCACGTCCGCCCGCAGCGAATCACCCACGTGCATCACGTCGCCGGCCTCGAGCCCCAGCGCGGCCAGCCCGTGGCGGAACATGGCGGCGTGCGGCTTGTAGGCGCCGACCCGCTCGCTGCACACGACCGCGTCGAAGGCCAGCCCGTGGTGGGCTATCGCCGCGGTCAGCACCGCGTGGTCGGCGTCGGAGACCACACAGATCGGCGCCGTGACCTGCGACAGGAACTCGCGCGTGCCCCGGCGCAGCGGCAGCACCCGCCCGCTGAACTGCCCGGCGCCGAACTCCGCCGGATCGCCCGCGCAGCCGTGCGCGGCCATGACCGCGGCCAGGCTTTGCACGGCGCAGTCGCGCAGGTTCCGGAACGGCGTGCCGCTCGCGACGGCCGCGTACTCCCGCTCCCAGTCGGTCATGACCACGGACCGGGCGGGATGGGCCGGGGAGCCCGCGGCGACCCGCTCGGCGATGGCCAGCATGGTCGAGTCGTCGTCCTCGACGACCGTGCCGTAGAAATCGAGCAGCAGCCCTTTGATCATGCGGCAATTCTCGCGGGTCGACCGGGAGCGGATCGGCGGTGCGACCGTTAAGTTGTTGAGCGGGATGTACCGTCACCGATCCAGCCTGGGGGACCTGCTCCACCACATCCATGTGGGCGGGCCGCTGTCGCGCGCCGCGCTCGCCGAGCGGATGGGCGTCAACCGCAGCACGATTCTGGGGTGGACGGCCGAGCTTGTCGCCGCCGGCCTGGTGCGTGAGGAACATCCGGCGGGTACGACCGGCGCCGGGCGCCCGTCGCTGGTGGTGGTGCCCGAGTCCAAGCGGGTGTGGGTGCTCGCCTTCGACGTCGCGGTCGACCGGCTCGTCGCGGCCCGGGTCGGGCTGGGCGGCCGGATCCTGCAGCGTCGCGAGACGGCCCGCCCGCGCGCCGGTGTCGACCTCGACACGGTGGTGCGCAAGCTCGCGGCGCTCGGCCGGGAGCTGATCGACCCCGGGTCGCTGTGCGTCGGGGTCGGGGCGTCCTACTGCGGCATGATCCGCCCCGGCGACGGGATGGTCCGCTACGGCCCCGAGATGGGCTGGGTGGACCAGGCGTTCGGGGCCGGGTTGTCCCGCGCGCTCGGCATCGGCCTGCCGGTCGCCGTCGGCAACGAGGCCCACCTGGGCGCCCTGGCCGAGTTCCAGCGCGGCGCCGGCGTCGGCTCACCCGACCTGGTCTACCTGCACGGCGACGTGGGCGTCGGCGGCGGCATCCTGGTCGGCGGCAAGCTCCTGGGCGGCGAGAGTGGCTACGGCTGCGAGGTCGGCCACATGCTCGTCAACCCCACCGACGGCCGTCGCTGCCTGTGCGGCTCGCGGGGCTGCCTGGAGGCCGAGACGGGCGAGTACGCCCTGCTCGACGCCGCCGGCCGAGAGCCGGGCGAGTTCGGCCGCGACGCCGTGCGCGCCGTCATCCGCGACGCCGGGGCCGGCGACCGGGTGGCCGCGGCCGCCCTGGCGGAGATCGGCGACTGGCTCGGCATCGGCGTCGCCAACCTGATCAACCTCTTCAACCCGGGCGCGGTCATCTTCGGCGGCACCCTCCGCGACGTCTACGCCGCCGCCTCGCCACAGGTGGCGGCCCGCATCGCCCAGCACGCCATGCCCGTCTCCCGCGAGCGCGCCCAGCTGCGCGTCTCGGCCCTGGCCGACGACGCCACCCTGATCGGCGCCGCCGACCTCGGCTTCGGCGCCCTCATGGCCGACCCCGTCGAGGCCGCCACAGCCAGACTCACGGCAGACCTCACCGCCCCCTGACGCACACCGCCGTTGGCCGCCGCCCCTGCGACCCGCTGTGCGGCCCGCCCGCTCGCCGTGCGGCCCGCCCGCTCGCCGTGCGGCCCGCCCTC
>NZ_JBITDW010000005.1:179044-410514 GCF_044454685.1 Actinoplanes sp. NPDC051513 | reverse complement strand
GCTGCGCGGCCTGCCCTCCTGCGCGGCCTGCCCTCCTGCGCGGCCTGCCCTCCTGCGCGGCCTGCCCTCCTGCGCGGCCTGCCCTCCTGCGCGGCCTGCCCTCCTGCGCGGCCTGCCCTCCTGCGCCGTTTGACCGCCGGCGTCGGGCGTTCGCTGGAGCCGGACCTCAGCCGTGGGCGCGGTCGTCGTAGGGGTCGTAGTCGTCGTATGGCGGCTCGTCGTCGGGCGGCTCCTCGTCGAAGACGAACGGTGCGTGCTCCTCCGTCGCTCGCTGCCGGGGAGGGCCGGCGGGTGGTCGGCGCGCGCCGTTGGACGGTTGACGCGCAGAACCGGATTTCGGCGGCGTGGCGGCGGACGATCGAGGCGGCGCGGCGGCGGATGGCGGCGGCGGGAGCAGGGTCGCGTCGGGCGTGGCGGAGGACGATTGAGGCGACGCGGCGGATGTCGGCGGCGTGGCGGCTGGTGGCCGAGGCGGCGTGGCGGCAGATGGCCGAGGCGACGCGGCGGCGGATGGGGGCGGCGGGAGCAGGGCCGCGTCGGGCGTGGCGGCGGACGAGTCGGCGAAGATGTCGAGGACCTGCTGGCCGAATTTGGTCAGTTTGCCCTGGCCCACGCCGGAGACCGTGCCCAGCTGGGCCAGCGACGCCGGCCGCAGCGCAGCGATCGCGCGCAGCGTCGCGTCGTGGAAGATGACGTAGGCGGGGACGCCCTGCTCCTTGGCAGTCGCCGCCCGCCAGGCGCGCAGACGCTCGAAGTCGGGGGCGGCCTCGGGCGGGAAATCGGGGGCCGCGGCGGCGGACAAACCCGAGGCCGCGGCGGCGCGGGCGCGCTGCGGCTTCGGCGGTTTCGGGGCCTCGCGGCGCATCATCACCTTGACCTGGCCGCGCAGCACGTCGGCGCTGGTGGGCGTCAGCACCAGCGTGCCGTAGTCGCCCTCGACCGCGAGGTGACCGGCGGCCAGCAGCTTGCGGACCACGCCCCGCCATTCCTGGTCGCGCAGGTCGGCGCCGATGCCGAAGACCGACAGCTCGTGGTGGCGGAACTGCAGGACCTTCTCGGTCTCCTTCCCGAGCAGGATGTCGATCGCCTGCCCGGCGCCGAACTTCTGCCCCCGCTCGCGCTGCAGCCGCAGCACCGTCGACAGCAGCTTCTGCGCCGGGACCGTGCCGTCCCACGACGACGGGGGCGCCAGGCAGGTGTCGCAGTTGCCGCAACTGTCGGTGGACGCCTGCTGCCCGAAATAGGCCAGCAGCTCGCCGCGGCGGCAGGAGACCGTCTCGCACAGCGCCAGCATCGCGTCGAGGTGCTGGGAGAGGCTGCGGCGATGGGCCACGTCGCCGTCGGAACCCTCGATCATCTTGCGCTGCTGCACGACGTCCTGCAGGCCGTACGCCAGCCACGCCGTCGACGGCAGCCCGTCGCGGCCGGCCCGGCCGGTTTCCTGGTAGTAGCCCTCCACCGACTTCGGCAGGTCGAGGTGGGCCACGAACCGCACGTCGGGCTTGTCGATGCCCATGCCGAAGGCGATCGTCGCGACCATCACCAGGCCGTCCTCGCGCAGGAAGCGGGACTGGTTGGCCGCGCGGGTGCGGTTGTCGAGGCCGGCGTGGTAGGGCAGCGCCGGGATTCCCTGCTGGGACAGGAACTCGGCCGTCTTCTCGACCGAGTTGCGCGACAGGCAGTACACGATGCCGGAGTCGCCGGCGTGCTCGGTGCGCAGCAGCTCGAGCAGCTGGCGGCGGGGCTCGTTCTTCGGCACGATGCGGTACTGGATGTTGGGCCGGTCGAAGCTCGCCGTGAAGTGCCGCGCGTCGGTCAGCCGCAGGCGGGTGGCGATCTCGGTTCGGGTGGCGCTGGTCGCCGTCGCCGTCAGCGCGATGCGCGGCACGTCGGGCCAGCGCTCGTGCAGCATCGACAGGCCGAGGTAGTCGGGGCGGAAGTCGTGGCCCCACTGGGCGACGCAGTGCGCCTCGTCGATCGCGAACAGCGAGATCTTGCCCCGGTCGAGCAGCCGCTGGGTGGCCGGGACGCCCAGGCCCTCGGGCGCGACGTACAGCAGGTCGAGCTCGCCGTTGACGAACTCGGCCTCGACGATGCGGCGCTCCTCGTAGTCCTGCGAGGAGTTCAGGAAGTTCGCCCGGACGCCGAGCGTGCGCAGCGCGTCGACCTGGTCTTGCATCAGCGCGATCAGCGGGGAGATGACGATGCCGGTGCCGGGGCGGACCAGGGCGGGGATCTGATAGCACAGCGACTTGCCGCCGCCGGTCGGCATCAGCACGAGCGCGTCGCCGCCGCCGGCCACGTGGTCGATGATCTCGGCCTGGGCGCCGCGGAACGACGGGTACCCGAAGACGCGGTTCAGTACTTCAAGAGCGGCGGAGTCGGAAGTCACCCCGCGATAGTAGAGAGGTCGACCGACATTTCGCGGAGGCCTGTGGATAACACCGGACCGCGCGGCAGGCCCACAAGATCGAGGATCACCTGGGCCGGCGCGCCGGCCGAGGCCAGCAGCGTGATCGGCGCGTTCTGCTCGAGATGCCGCGCGGCGACGTGGTGCAGCGCCGACACGCCGGCGCTCGACAGGTGGGTCACCCCGGAGAGGTCCACGCACAGCGGCACCGTGCCGCCCCGGCTGCGCCGCAGCAGCTCCTTGCGCGCGGACTCGGCGGTCACCGCGTCCATCGCGCCCTCGATCCGCACCCGGGTCTCGTCGCCGCCGGGATCCTCGACGATGCGGAACGGGGAGTTCAGGACCGGGGTGGAGGACGAAGGCTGGTCGAGCAGCCGGGCCGGCCGGGTCAGCGTGTGCCGCAACCAGACGGTCGTGCCCGTCGCGGACGGCGAGACCTTGATGCTCTCGACCAGCTGCGAGGCCATGGCCAGCCCGCGTCCCCGGGCCGGCGAGACCGTGGGCGTACGCCAGGCGCCCTGGTCGCGCACCGCGACCGAGACCTCCCCGGTCGGCGTCAGCCAGCCGCTCACCGCCACGACGCTCGCGGCGTGCTCGATCGAGTTGGTCATCAGCTCACCGAGGGCGTGCTGCACCACGAAGGCGTCCTGCGTAGTCGCCCCGGCCGCGGTCAGCCACGCGCCGATCGTCTCGCGGGCGCCGTGCAGCGCGGCGGGTTCCGGCGGCAGGTCGAAATCCAGATCGGCGACCGCGGGTACGCGCTGCGCCGCGAGCAACGTGATGTCGTCGTGGTGGCCGGTGGCCCGGACCAGCATCTCGACCGTCTGCACGCAGACCCGTTCGGCGACGGACAGGTCGGGGTCGGAGAAGGCCCGCCCGGCCGCGCAGGAGGCGGCGACCGTGGCGAGCTCAGCCGCCCCGGAGGGATGCGTGCGCCCGGGCCGCTCGATGATGCCGTCCGAGTAGAGCAACAGCAGCTCGCCCGGGGCCAGATGCGCCCGGCCGATCGGGAACGACCCACCGGTGGCGAGCGGCGTACCGCCCGTACCCGTCAGGAAGCGTGTCTGTTCGGAGGGCGACACCACCAGCGGCGCCGGATGTCCCGCCGTGCAGTAGGTCAGATCGCCCGAGACCGGGTCGAGCGAGACCATGCAGACCGTGGTCGCGTGCGCCGCCGGCGACCGCGACGCGAAACGGTCGGCCGCCGCCAGCGCCTCGAGAATCCCGGCCCCGTCGTCGAGCCGGTCTCGCAGCACCGCCCGCAGCTGGCCCATCACCCCGGACGCCGCGACGCCGTGCCCCACCACGTCGCCGACGATCAGCGCGACCCGCCCGTCGCGCTGCGCCACCGCGTCGAACCAGTCGCCGCCGGCGGCCGTGTCCGCGTCGGCGAGCAGATAGCTCGCCGCCACCTGCAGGCCCGGCAGCACCGGCAGCCCGGCGGGCAGCAGCTCCCGCTGCAGCGAGGTGATGACCTGCCGGCTCTGCTCGTACCGGCGCTGGGCGAGCGCCGCGGCCTGCCGCTGGCGCACCAGCTCGGTGACATCGAACCCGACCGCGATCACGCCCTGGATCTCACCCGCGGGGGAGCGCCAGGGCGTGATGGTGAAATTCGCGAACATCTCAAGAACGGAGCCATCCGGCATATCCAGATTCGCGCGCCATTCTTGGCCGTTGATCGGTTTGCCCGTGCGGTACACCTCGTAGTAGGCGTCGACGAACTGCTGGCCGATCAGGTCGCTGATGACGTCGCGGATCGGCACCCCCTGCCACGGCCGGCCGGGCAGCACGGCTCTGGTCGCCGCGCTGAGGCTGAGCACCCGCAGGTCAGGCCCCTCGCACACGACCAGGATGAACGGCACCTGGTCGAGCGCGGCGAGCAGCGGATCGTCGTCCATCCCCTCATCGTGCCGGACGGGATGCTTCCTTTCCTACTCGGCCAGGGGTAGCTCGATCGTGTGAGACGTGTGCGAGGCCTTGGTGGCCAGATAGCGCACATTCGCCGCGGACATGTGCACTCCGGTCGGGATGCGCTGGGCCACTTCGATGCCGCACGCCTCGAGCTGCGCGGCCTTGTCGGGGTTGTTGCTGAGCAGGCGCACGCGGTCGGCGCCCAGCGCGACCAGCATCTGCGCCGCCGCCGTGTAGTCGCGCTCGTCCTCGCCGTGCCCGAGCGCCACGTTCGCCTCGTACGTGTCCAGCCCGGCGTCCTGCAGCGCGTACGCGTCCAGTTTGGCGTACAGCCCGATGCCGCGGCCCTCCTGGCGCAGGTACAGCACGAACCCGCCCTGCTCGGTGATCCGCTCGGCCGCCTCGCGCAGCTGCGGCCCGCAGTCGCAGCGCTGGCTGCCGAACACGTCCCCGGTCAGGCACTCGCTGTGCGGCCGCACGAGCGGCGCGCGCCCGCCGGCCGCCGACTTGGTCAGAGCGCGCTGCCAGTCGCCGAGGCCGAGGGCGATGTGCTCCTTGCCGTCGACCAGGCCGTCGAAGGTCATCACTCGCGCCGTCGTCGTATAGCCGTCGGAAAAGCGCAGCGGAACAGTGACCTGCTGGCGCACCTTGGCCGTCATCATCGGTATCGGTCCTCCTCGTTGGTTCCCCGCTGGTCTATGCCCACCGCCGAGGTCACCGGAACGCAACAGAATGCGAACGTGCTTGTCATCGTCGCGCGGATTATCTTGGACGCAACTTTCGACCGGGGTGACGATCGTCGCTCTACTGGAGGCGTCATCGGTGGTTGAGCGTCCTTACACGCTGTTGAGCTGTGGCATGTCGATCGATGGATATCTCGACGATGCTGCCCAGGACAGATTGCTGCTGTCCAACGACGCCGACTTCGACCGGGTCGACGAGGTGCGCGCCGGCTGCGACGCGATCCTGGTCGGCGCGACCACCATCCGGCAGGACGACCCCCGCCTGATGGTGCGCTCGGCGGAACGGCGGGCCGCCCGGGTGGCGCGCGGCGAGCGGCCACACCCGGTGAAGGTGACGGTCACCGGCAGCTGCGACATCGACCCGGCCGCCCGCTTCTTCACGCTCGGCGAGGTCGACAAGCTTGTCTACTGTGCCACGCCCACCGTCGGCGACGCCCGCAAGCGGCTCGGCGAGGTGGCGACCGTGATAGACGGGGGTGACCCCGTCGACCTGCGCATCGTCACCACCGACCTGGCCGTGCGCGGCGTGCGCCGGCTGATGGTCGAGGGCGGCGGCAGCATGCACACGCAGTTCCTCACCGAGGGGCTCGTCGACGAGCTCCAGCTGGTGATCGCGCCGTTCTTCGTCGGCGACTCCCGGGCGCCGCGCTTCGTCAGCGACGGCGACTTCCCGTGGGGTCCCCGCCGGCGGGCCCGGCTCGCCGGGGTCCGCCAGATCGGCGACGTCGTGCTGCTGCGGTACGCCCTCTCCGACCGGTTCCGCGAGAAGGACTGACATCAGGCGCCCGTGCGGGCCAGCTCACGCTGCGGCGTGCCGAACGTGGCGGGCACGGTCACGGCGGGCGCGGGGGAGACCGGCGCTGCCGCCCGTACGGAATGATCGACCGCAAGTGGGCGGACGGCCCGGACCACGACGACGAACGCGCCCGGCATCGCGGCCACGAAGGCGAAGACGCCGTAGACGACGGCCGTGGTCAGGCCCTGCGTCGCGCTCAGGCCGGCCGCGCCGAACGCCCACGCGGTCACCGCCTCGCGCGGACCCCAGCCACCGATGTTGAGCGGCAGCGACATGGCCAGCAGCGCCAGCAGCATCAGCGGGGCGAGCCGCAGCAGCGAGGCGCTCGAACCGGCCGCGCGGGCCGCGACGACGAACGTCGCGAGGTGTCCGGCCAGGACGATCGCCGAGGCGAGCGTGATGCCGGGCCAGTTGCGCCGGGCCAGCAGGCCGGTGCGGATCTCGGCGAGGCCGGTGCGGACGCCGGCCGCGAGCCTCGAGCCGCCCTGCCGCAGCCTGCGGCAGGCGAGAAGGACCAGGACCGCGGCCGCGGCGATGCTTCCGGTGACGACGGCGGCCACCAGGCCGTGCTGCTGGAGCAGGGTCAACACCGGCGAGGGTACGGTGAGGAGCACCGCGACGCCCACGCCGATGAGCACGATCTGGCCCGCCGTGCGCTCGAGCACCACCGCGCGGACGCTGCGCCCGACATCGCCCTCGTCGCGGCCGTGCTTGACGGCCCGGTCGACGTCGCCGAGCACGCCGCCCGGCAGCGCCGCGTTGAGGAACAGCGCCTTGTAGTAGTCGGCGATCGCGCCGCGCAGGCCGAGCCGCAGCCCCAGGCCCCGCGCGACCAGGCACCACCGCCACGCGCTGAAGACCGTGGTGACGACCCCGATGGTGAACGCCGTGAGCAGGGCCGGCATGTCGAGCACCCGCAGGCCGTCGACGAAGGCGCCGGTGCCGAGCCGCCACAGCAGCACCGCGAGGATCCCGGCCCCGCCGAGAAGCCGCAGCCATGGCCAGATCGATCGCGTCACGTCGCCGTCCCCCTCTGTTTGCCCGTCTTCCCCTAGTACGCCGGGACAGGCACAAAGGGTTCAGCCGAAGATCGCCAAAAGATCAACATGCCCGATCGTGGCATGCGGGAGGTTTGCCAGGCGCGTGTCCAGATAGGTGTCGAAGTGCAGGTCAGGGCGCTGCGCGGCGGCGGCGCCCACCCAGCCGCGCAGCCATGCGGCGCTCAGGGCGCCGCTGCCGGGTCCCAGCCGCCAGGGGCTCGGGCGGGTGACAACGGTGGCGCCGGCCCGCTCGAAGGCGTCCCCGGCCGCCGCCGGAGCGTCCGGGCCGAGCAGGCGCCGGCCGTCCACGGTGCGGCGCTGGTGGGAGTTGAAGGCCTCCTCGATCGTCGCGTCCTCGGGCAGCGGCGGGTCGAGCGTCACCCGGCCGGCCACCGAGAGCGTGAACAGGGCGGGAGTCTTCGTCTCGGCGAGGACGTTCGCGAGGTTTTGCACCTCCTCGGCGGTGAGCAGGTCGAGCAGGGCCGAGCAGGTGACCAGGTCGGTCCCTTCCAGGTCGTCGGCAGTGAGCGCCGTGACGTCGCCGAGGGCGGTCTCGACCGTCACCGCCGGGAAGGGCATGTTCGCGGCGGCGTGGTCGAGCAGCGCGGGGTCGCGGTCGGCCATGATCCAGTGCTGCGGGCCGTCGAGCTGCGGCGCCAGCCAGCGGCCGAGCGAGCCGGTGCCGCAGCCGAGGTCGCGGATGGTGCGGATCGGGCCGGGCAGCAGGGCGACCAGGTCGTCGGCGCGGGCGTCGGCGTCGGCGGGCTCGCGCAGCCCCAGCCAGGATTCGCTGAACTCTCCGGTCATGAGTCGAGCACCTCACTCAGTCGTCTGGCCGTGTCATCCCAGGTCGGGAGCGTTTGGCGGCGTTGGGCGGCGGCGGCGCGCAGGCGTTCGCGCAGGCCGGGGTCGGTGAGCCAGGCCCGCAGGGCATCGGCGAGGGCGCGCGGGTCGTCCGGGGGGACGAGGATGCCGGGGAGGGTGCCGTCGGGCGCCCGGCCCAGGGCCTCGGGGACACCGCCGACCTCGGCGGCGATCACCGGCAGGCCGCGGGCCAGGGCTTCGGTGATCACCATGCCGTAGGTTTCGGCACGCGAGGGAAGAACGAACAGATCAGAGCTTGCGTACGCGGCGTCCAGCGCCGTTCCCTGCAGCGGCCCGACGAAATGGATGTCGTCGCTGGCGTGCGGGACGGGTTTGCCGATCGCCCCGGCGAAGGTGCAGGTCCAGCGCAGGTCGGCGAGGCCTTTCTCCAGTGCCGGGACGAGGAGATCCTGGCCCTTCCGCGGCGTGACCGAGGCCACGCACAGCAGCCGGGATCCGGATTCATCCGCATTTGCCGGCTCGGCGGGCGCGACGCCGGGCTCGATGACAGCGATGCGGCTCGTCCGTGGCTCGCCGTGCCCGCGCGTCCGTGGCTCGCCGTGCCCGCGCGTCCGCGGCTCGCCGTGCCCGCCCGTCCGCGGCTCGCCGTCCCAGCGCGTCCGTGGCTCGCCGTCCCCGCACGTGGGCGATAAATCGTGCATTTCCGAGATGCGGGCGGCGGCGGCGTTGCTGGTGGCGATCACGAGCGAGGCCAGGTGGAGGCTGAGGCGCTCGCGGGCCCTGCGGTCGGTCTGCTGCTCCGGCGTCAGGCCCGTCTCGTCGCTCAGGGGCAGGTGGACCAGGACGATCAGGCGCAGGCGCTTCTTGTGGGGCGCGAGGATCTCGGGGACGCCGCAGGCCACCAGGCCGTCGAGGAGCACATCGGACGCATCGGGAATGTCCGACAAGGCGTGCGCGAGAGCCTCGCGGGCGGGCTCGCCGGGGGTGGGCCACGTGCCGTCGACGGCTATCTCGTAGACCGGGCGCGTGGGGAAGCCGGCGCTGCCCGCCTGCGGTGTGGTGACGCCGGCGAGCAGGTTGAGGACGATGCGGTCGAAGCGGTTACCGCCGCTGGGGGCTGCCGGGTCGTCGATCGAGCCCGGCAGCACCGCCCACAGCGGGTTGCTCACAGATCTCGCTCGTACGAGGCCCACGCGATGTGCGACTCGTGCAGCGTCACCGCGAGGCCGGTCAGGCCGGCGGCGCCCGCGCCCAGGTCGCCGGCGGCGGCCTTCGCGGCCAGGCGGTCGGCGATGACCTTCGCGAGATATTCCGTCGAGGTGTTCACGCCCTTGAAATCGGGCTCGTCGTCGAGGTTGCGGTAGCTCAGGCCCCCGCAGATCGCGTGCAGCTGCTCGCTCGCCAGGCCGATGTCGACCACGATGTTGTCGTCGTCGAGCTCGGGCCGGCGGAACGAGGCGTCCACGACGAAGGTGGCGCCGTGCAGCTTCTGGGCCGGTCCGAAGACCTCGCCGGCGAAGCTGTGCGCGATCATGATGTGGTCGCGGACGGTGACGCTGAACAAGTCCCTACTCCTCGGGGTAGTCGATCAGGTGGCAGAGGGCGCGAAGGCTACCCGCCGCGAGGCGGGGCATCACCTCGGGCAGCTCAGCGAAGGGGGAGCGACCGGTGATCAGCGCCTCGAAGACGGGATTGCGCAGCAGGTCGAGCGCGAGCGCCAGTCGCTCGGCGTAACCGCGGCGGCGGCCGGGGACGATGCCGCCGACCTGGCTCGAGCGCACGGTCAGGCGGCGGGAGTGGAAGAACTCGCCGAGCGGGACGGTGACCTGCTTGTCGCCGTACCAGCTCAGTTCGACGACCGTGGCCTCGGGCGCGACGAGCTCGAGGGACCGGGTCAGGCCGGCGGAGGTGGCGCTGGCGTGCACGACGATGTCGCAGCCGTCCTGTGCCTTCTCCGGGGTGGCGAAGCCGGCGCCGATCCTGGCCGCGAGGGCGGCACGGTCCGCGTCGATATCGACGAGCTCTACCCGTACACCCGGAATTTGCGCGGCGATGGCCGCGACCGACGCACCCACCATGCCGGCGCCCACCACCGCGATCTTGTCGCCGATCTGCGGGGCGGCGTCCCAGAGCGCGTTGACGGCCGTCTCGACGGTGCCGGCCAGGACCGCCCGGTCCGGGGGCACCTGATCGGGCACGACCGTGACCGCGCTCGCCGGTACCACGAATCGGGTCTGATGCGGATATAGGGCGAAAACTATCTTGCCCAGGAGCTCGGTTGGTCCCTGCTCGACGACGCCGACGTTGAGGTAGCCGTATTTCACCGGCGCCGGGAAATCGCCCTCCTGGAACGGGGCGCGCATCAGCGGCCACTGGCTCTCGGGGACACGGCCGGTGAAGACCGTGGTCTCGGTGCCGCGGCTCACGCCGGTGTGCAGGGTGCGCACGAGGACCTCGTCGCGTGCGGGACGTCTCACCTGCTCGGAGCGGATCTCGCCCCGTCCGGGGGAGGCGAGCCAGAACGCCCGGGCGTCACCCGACATGGGCTGTCTCCTCAACTTGCTGAACCGAACATCGCTACCGCACGTGTTAAGCGCTGACAGCCGCAACGATACGCAGCCGATCTTGCTCTGGAGGAACGGTGACACTCGCAGCCACCCCGTCGGCGCCCCCTCGAGGACCGATGATCGGCCTCCTGGCGCAAGCCGTCCTGCTCGTCGCGCTGGCCGCGACGCTCGGGCTCACCGGGGCCGGTCTGCTCGCCGGAGCGGTGTACGGCCTGGTGCTCTGCGGACTGCTCGGCGCCGGCCTGCAGCGGCACGGCATGCCGGCGATGGGCCCGGCGAACGTGGTGACGTTCTCCCGCGCGATCCTGGTCGGCGGGGTGACGGCCCTGGTCGTGACGTCCTTCACCCACCCGGTCAGCACCCCGGCCCTGGTGGCGGTCGCCGGCGTGGCGCTGGCGCTGGACGGGGTGGACGGTCAGGTGGCCCGCCGGACGGGCAGCACGACGGCCCTGGGCGCCCGCTTCGACATGGAGGTCGACGCGTTCCTGATCCTGATGCTGAGCGTGTACGCGGGGGATCGGTTCGGATGGTGGACGGTCGCGCTGGGCGCGTACCGGTACCTGTTCGTCGCGGCCTCGTGGGCGCTCCCGTGGCTGAACGCGGCCCTGCCGTACCGGTTCTCGCGCAAGGTCGTGGCGGCCCTGCAGGGGATCGTGCTGGCGCTCGTGACGGCCGATCTGCTGCCGCCGCCGCTCTCGCAGATCGCGCTGGCGGTGGCCCTGGTCTCGCTGACGTGGTCGTTCGGGCGGGACACCCTGTGGCTGTACAAGGCTTCGCGGGTGCGGGCGGCGGCGCGGGTGCGCTGGTCGGCGCCGCAGCCGCAGCCCGCTCTCGCCGGTTAGCCGGCCCCCGCCCGATCGTGCCGCCGGCATCGGCTTTCTCCCGCATCGGCCGAAAGGCGTAGGCGGGGCGGGGGATTCGGTCCGCGGAGGGATGTGGCCGGCGCGCGTGTGCGCGGATGCTGACTCTCACCCGCCGGACCAGCATGGGGGAGACACATGAGCACGGCACCGCTCGCGCACACCGATGTGATCGTTCTCGACTACCTCGCGGCGCTGTGGGCGCAGAGCGAGGACCTGTCGCCGCAGCAGCGGGACGAGCTGATGACCACGGTGGCCGACTACATCGCGGCGCGCCGGGCCGCGGCCTCGTCACCGCTCGAGGATGCCACCGCGATCGTGCAGCGGTTAGGGCCACCCGAGGCGCTGGTCAGCGCGGTGCGGCGGGGGCAACTGCCGCCGCACGTGCGACTGCCGGCGCTGTTCGCGCCGCCGCTGCCGCCGTTGCCGGCGCAGCAGGCCGGGGTCGCGGAGTACACGGCGGTGGGGATGCTGACGGCGGGGGCGTTCTTCCTGCCGGTCGTCTCGCCGGTGGCGGGAATGCTGCTGGCCAGCGCGTCGCCCCATTTCACGCCGGCGGACAAGGCGGTCGGGTGGACACTGACGGCGGGGTCGGCGGCCTTGGGCGCGGTGCTGACCCTGTTCTTCGCGACGTTGCCGTTCCACACCGGGGCGGCCCTGCTGCTGATCTACCTGGCGATGTGCACGGGGGCGTTCGCGGCCGGGATGAGCCTGCTCAACTCCCTGCGGCGGCGCGGACAGGGCCGCTGAGAGTTCTCCCGGACGAAACCGCCCGGCCGTTTCCGGTGTATGAGATGGATACACGAAACGGTCAACGGGGGGTCGCATGCCGGGGAAAATCGGGGCGTACGTGCAGGATGGGCTGGTGGAGACGGATCTTCAACTGGCCCAGCGCGCGGCGATCACGGGGGCCGCGGTGGCACTGCCGCACTTCAGCGCGCTCGCCGACCTGCCGCGCGAGCTCAAGGCCGACGGGTCGGTGGTGACGGCGGCCGACCGGGCCGTGGAGACCGCCATCCGGGAGGTGCTGACGGCGGCCCGCCCCGGCGACGCGATCCTGGGCGAGGAGCAGGGCGGGCTCTCCGGCGACACCGCCGTCCGGCGATGGATCATCGACCCGATCGACGGGACCCGGCTGTTCGTCGAGGGCGACGATCGGTGGCTCGTGCTGCTGGCCCTCGAGGAGGACGGCGAGGTCGTCACGGGAGTCGCGGCGCACCCGGCCCAAGGGAGCATCTGGTGGGCCGTGCGGGGCGAAGGGGCCTGGGAGGGGCGCATCGTCGGCGGGCGGGCGGTGGCGGCCACGCCGGTGCACGTCACCGCGGGCGGGCCGGACGCGCTCGAGGGCAGCCGGCTCGGGGTGGTGCCCGAGGAGTGGGCGCCCCATCTGGTCGCGCCGCTCAAAGCGGTCACCTCGCCGCTGCCGTGGGGGATCCACCCGGGGCTGATGGTGGCTCGCGGCGACCTGGACCTGGCGATCCAGACCGGTGGGCAGATCTGGGACTTCGCGGCCACGTCGCTGATCGTCACCGAGGCGGGCGGGTCGTTCAGCGGGCTCAACGGGCGCACCCGGCCGGGACCGGGGGCATCCCTGTACGCCCGGAGCGGCGCGCTGCGGGAGGCAGCGCTGGGAAGGCTCGCGGACGCGCGGCATCCCGACGCGCCGTAGGGCCCTGGCGTTGACGCGTCCCGTCAGCAGCCCGGACCGGCGGCCGCCCCGCCGGCGATGCGGTAGGCGGTGATGTCGCCCTTCACGTAGCCGGTCAGGTCGGCGATCGTGGCAGGGGCCTCGTCGTGCAGGGCCACGTAGGCGGTGATCGCCGAGTCGACCGCGCGGCAGGTGGCCCGGTCGGCCACCGCCCGCGCCTGCTGCTCGAGGCGGTCGGGGTTCAACGCTGCGTAAGAGACGCCGGCGACACTTACTGTGACCGCTGCGGCCATGGCTACGTGGGTGAGGTGCACCGGAGCAGCCTAGGCAAGATCACTGTGGGTGTTGACCCGGCCGAACGGGCGAGTCTTCCGACCGTCAGCACCACTCTGGGTAAAAGTGCTAATCCTCGTACGAGGTGCCGTTGCGCGCGACGGCGACACGCAGGAAGTCGAGGATCGCCCGGTCGGCCCGCGAGAATGCCGGATCTGCCGGATTCAGGTAGTCGCCGTGGCAGCCGCCGGGGATGGTCACGAAGGTCTTCGGCCACGGCAGGGCCGCCCAGGCGGCGCGGCCGGCGGCGATCGGCACGGTGGGGTCGTGGTCGCCGTGCAGGAAGAGCACGGGTACGGGGGCGCCGCCGAACGGCGAGGGTGGGCGGCGGCCCGCAATCGAGACGGCGGCGCGCAGGCCGGGCAGGTGGCCGGGGTGCAGGAGCCCGAGGGTGGTGGTGCCGCCGGCCGAGAAGCCGATGGCCACGGTGTGCGTCAGGTCCATCACGGGATCCCGGGCGAGCGAGCGCAGCACGAACTCGGCGTCGGCGGGCTGATGGCGTACGTCGCCGGGGTCGACCTTGACCTTGCCGTTGGTGTGCGGATAGGCGGGGGCCACCACGACGAACCCGGCCGCGACCCACGTGGCGGCGATCGGCGCGAACTGCGACGGAAGACCGCCCAGGCCGTGGCTGAACAGGATGACCGGTTGCCTCTTGCCGTCGGCCGGAGCACAGACGGTGGTGGGCAGGGGCCGGTCACCGCGGGCGAGATGCAGCAGGCGGAACCGGGTCTGCGGTGCGCGTGGAGCCGTGTCGCGGCGTGTGGCGCTTCCGGCATGAGCGGCGCTGCCACCGCACCCGGCCAGCAATGCCACCAGCATCACCACCGCACCGAGCCTGCGCATGCCGCGAGCCTAGAAACGTCACGCCATCGGACATATCACCGTTGTGGGGGCGATGAGACGACGAATTGTGCTCGCCGGCGCCGCGGCGCTTGCCGCCTATGTCGGAGTGGCCGGATATCGCACCCGAATGGCCGAATCGCGGCCCGTCATCCCGCCGGCGCCGCCCGGCGAGGAGCGGCTGGAACACCGCTGGTCCGCGGGTCGCGGCCGGATGGTCGGCTTCTACACGGCGGTGCCGGCCGGCTTCGGGGACGGGCGCGGCCTGCCGGTCTGCCTCGTGCTGCACGGGGCCTCGAAGAGCCCGGACGACTATGCCGCGCTCGGGCTGGGGCGGTTCCTGACCGATCTGGTACGGCGAGGGCTGCCGCCCTTCGTGCTCGCCGGGGCGGACGGGGGACGGCTGGCGTGGCGGCCCTCGGCCGGGGACGACCCGCAGCGGATGGTGCACGAGGAGATCCCCGCGTGGTGCCGGCAGCGGGGGTTCGACACGTCGCGGGTGGCCGCCTGGGGGTGGTCGATGGGCGGGTACGGCGCGTTGTTGCTGGCTGAGGCCTTCCCGGGGTTCCTGAAGGGGGTGGCGGCGTTCTCGCCCGCGGTGCAGCCCGGCGACGATGTGGTGGGCGCGGCGCGGCTGCTGCGGGGTACGCCGGTCGGGTTGTGGTGCGGGAAGCAGGACAGCTTGTACGAGCAGGTGTGGGCGTTGCGCGAGCAGTTGCCGGAGCCGCCGCGGGCCGGATCGTTCGGGGATGGACGGCACAACTTCGGGTACTGGTCGCGGTGCCTGCCGTCGGCGTTCGACTTCATCGCGGGAGTCCTGCAGGGTGGTTCCGGATAAATCCGGAATGGGTGGTCTATCGCGCCACTTCGGAGGACGGTGATCGAGTTTTAACCCGGCCGTCAAGTGCGATGCCGGACAATGACGAGATGGTGGACTCGACCCTGCCGGTCAACGGTATCGAGCTCTGCGTCGAGACGTTCGGCGAATCGACCGACCCTCCGCTCCTGCTCATCGCGGGCGCGGCCAGCTCCATGGACTGGTGGGAGGACGAGTTCTGCCGCCGCCTGGCCGCGTGCGGGCGGTACGTGATCCGCTACGACCACCGCGACACGGGCCGGTCGACGTCGTTCCCGCCCGGACTGCCGCCGTACTCCGGCGTGGATCTCGCCCACGACGCACTCGGCGTGCTGGACGTCCTGGGAGTGCACCGCGCCCACTTGGTCGGCCTGTCGATGGGCGGCGCGCTGGCCCAGCGGATCGCCGTCGAGCGCCCGCATCGGGTCCTCTCGCTGACGCTGATGTCGACGAGCCCGGGGCTGGGCTCCGCCGACGCGTTCTCACCCGCGGGGCCGCCCGCCGGCCCGCCCGCCGCCCCGCCCGCCGCGCCGTCCGCCGGCCTGCCCGCCGCGCCGCCCGCCGGCCTGCCCGCCGCGCCGCCCGCCGGCCTGCCCGCCGCGCCGTCCGCCGGCCCGCCCGCCGCGCCGTCCGCCGCCCTGCCCGCCGCGCCGTCCGCCGCCCTGCCCGCCGCGCCGCCCGCCGGCCTGCCCGCGGGGCCGGCTGTCGGCCCGCCCGCCGCGCCGCCCGCGCCGGCGCCGGAGTCCACGGAGGCGCTGTTGGCCGAGCCGGACTGGTCCGACCGCCGCACCTGCGTCAACCGCCTCATCGAGAGCGCTCAGGAACTCGGCGGCCCTTTCACCGCCGACGAGCCCCACCTGCGCCGGCTGGCCGAACGAATCTTCGACCGCACCACCGACATGGCAGCCACCCAGACCAACCACTTCTGCTGCGCGGACGGCACCCCGTACCGCCACCTGCTCGGCACGATCACCGCACCGACGCTGATCCTGCACGGCACGCAGGACCCGTTCTTCCCGTCCCCGCACGCCTACGCCCTGGAGGCCGAGATCCCCGGAGCACGCCTGGTCTGGCTCGAGGGTGTAGGCCACGAGTTTCCGCCGGTGGCCGTCTGGTCCCAGGTGATCGCCGAGATCATCGGCCAGGCAGCCCGCGGCAGGCAGCCCGCCTGACCGGCCCGCGGCAGGCAGCCCGCCTGACCGGCCCGCGGCAGGCAGCCCGCCTGACCGGCCCGCGGCCGGCAGCCCGCCTGACCAGCGCGCGCCGTGCCGGCCGGCTCACCTGCTTCGCTGCATGGCCCGGTCGCGGCGGTGTGCGAGCGCCGACCCCGACTCGCGCCGGGCCATCCGGCGCAGCACCAGCGGGGCCAGCAGCAGGCCCGCCACGGCCCACGCGCCCAGGACGCCGACCGTCTCCAAGTGGCGCCAGGACTGGCCGATCTCCGCGACCACCGCCTCGGAGGGAAGCAGGGCCGAGCGCATGCCCAGCCCCATCCAGTAGACGGGGAACGCCTGGGCGACACCCTGCAGCCAGCCGGGCAGGGCAGTGATCGGGTAGAAGATGCCGGAGATGGCGATCACCGCGAGGATCGGCAGCGTCAGCACGCCCTGGCCGCGCGCGCTCGTGATGACCGAGCCGAGCACCGCGCCGGCCGGCAGGGTGGCGAGCAGGCCCAGCGCGAGCAGGGCCACGAGGGCCGGCCAGGCCGCGGGGCGCCCGGCCGCCACGCCGTGCACCAGGAACAGCGCGGGGATCAGGAAGATGGCCAGGTCGAGGAGCAGGCTGCCGGAGATCGAGATCAGCTTGCCCGCGAGATAGCCGGGGACGCCGTGCGGGGTGGCCCGCGCCCTCAGCAGGGTGCCGTCCTCGCGGTCGGCCGTCAGGTGCTGGCTCATGCTGACCATGGCCATCGCCGCGTTCATGCCGAGGATGCTCGGCACCAGCATCGCGCCCAGCCAGACGCCGCCGACGTTGTGGTCGCGCAGGAACCACAGCGCCACCAGCATCAGCATCGGCCAGAAGAAGTGGTTGAACAGGTCGCCCCCGTTGGTGACCGACTGCCGTAGCTCGATCAGGCCCCGTGACCGCCCGGCCCGCAACGCACGTCTCATCGGCCGGCCTCCGCCGCGTGCACCAGCGCCAGATACGTGTCTTCCAGCGACGACCGGCGGACCTCGAGCTCGCGCAGCTCGTCACCGTGCCGGCCGTACAGCTCGGACACGAGCCGGGCCGGATGCTCGCTGGTCCGGGCGAAACGCTCGCCCCGCACCACCCACCGCACCTCGTCGTCACCGGCGATGAGCCCGGCCAGCTCGGCGGGCGTGCCGTCGCCGACGATGCAGCCGCCGTCGAGGACGAGGATGCGGCTCGCCAGCCGCTCGGCCTCGTCGAGATCGTGCGTGGTGAGCAGGACCGTCATGCCGCCTTCGGCGACGATCTCGCGCACCAGGCCGTGGAAGTCGCGCCGGGCCGCGGGGTCGAACCCGGCGGTCGGCTCGTCGAGGAAGAGCAGCTCGGGCCGCCCGACGAGGCCGATCGCCACGTCGAGCCGGCGGCGCTGCCCGCCGGAGAGCGTCGCGACCTTCTGCCCGGCGTGATCGGCGAGGCCCACGGCGGCGATCATGTCGCCGGGATCCCAGGGGTCGGGGTAGTAGGCGGCCAGCTGCGCGAGCAGCTCGCGGACCCGCCATTTGCCGTGGTCGCGCCACGACTGCAGGACCACGCCGACGCGGGCACGCCACTGCTCGCCGGCCGACGAAGGATCTTCGCCGAGCACCTCGACGTGGCCGGCCGAGCGGGCGCGGAAGCCCTCGAGGATCTCGATGGTGGTGGTCTTGCCGGCGCCGTTGGGGCCGAGCAGCGCCACCACCTCGCCCGGCTCGACGCGGAAGGTCACGTCGTGCACGACGTCGCGGTCGCCGTAGCGCATGCGCAGGCCGGAGACCTCGATCGTGGCGCTCATTCCCGCACCTCCCGCAGGGCCCGCTCGCGGAGGGCGGCGCGGTCGACGCCGGCCAGGGCGAGCGCGCGGGGCACCGTGCCGAGCTCGGCCTGGATGACGCCGAGCAGCAGGTGCCCGGGGCGGATGTCGCGCTTGCGCTCGACGAGATCGAAGCTGCGCTCGATCGCGACCTTGGCCGAGGCGCCGATCGAGTGGGTGCGCGCCGGATCGGGGGTGGAGCGCGGCAGGCCGCCCGGAACGCGCACGCCGGCGGTGGCGAGGCTGCGGGTGAATTCCTGCTCGAGCGCCCGCCGCAGGGCCGGCCGGTCGAGCCCGGCGGCCTCGAGGGCGGGCGACCCCTCGCCGGCGATCGCCAGCAGCAGATGTTGCGCCTCGACGGCGGCCGAGCCGTCGGCCGTCGCCTCCGCGGCCGCGGCGTCGAGGATGCGAACGAAGTACTCGTCGAACGTGCTCATCCGTTACGCCTCCTCAGCGAGACGCCGGCGGCGATGAGCCGCTTGGCGTGCTTCTTGTAGACCGCCTGCCGGGTGACGCCCAGCGCCTCGGCCACCTGCGGCCAGTTCCAGTCGCCGCGCATGGCCTCCTCGACGGCGGCGTCCTCGAGCCGGTCGGCCAGGCGGCGCAGGGCGCCGACCGCCGCCAGCCGGTCGGCCACCTCGGAGGCCGATATCTCCACGTCGGACATGTAAGCAACCTTAGTTGCTTAGCTCGCCGATAGTCAACCCGGGTTGCTTATGGGCCCGTCTGCCCGCGCCAGGCGAAGAAGAAGGCGGCCAGCGCCGCCAGCGACAGCGCCATCCCGATGACCCCGAAGACGCGCCCGATCAGGGCCGCGGATACGCCGCGTCGCGGGCCGGGCGTCCGGCTCGCGATCACCGCGAGGAGGCCGAGCACGAGGCCGATCCCGCAGATCGACAGGGGCACCGACGCGATGCCGAGAATCAGGGCTATCCGCCCGGCGCCGGCAGGCGGCTCGGTCACGGTTACGGTCGATTCACCCCACGCGTACGCCGATGGCAGGTCGGAGATCTGGAGCCGCAACTGCGACGCGTGCGTGGCGGTGCCGACCGCCGCCACCCGGGCGTCGTAGTCGCCGACCGGCAGCACACCGGCCTCGAAGGCGTTGCCGAGCAGCCCGAGCACCTGGGTGCGCTCGGCCGGCCCGACGCGGCGGTCCTTCGACACGCTCGGCAAGGTAACGCGCCCGCGACGGGCGGCGTGCCCGTTTCGCGGGAAGTGCGGCCGAAAGAGACGCCGGCGGGCGAGGGCCTACGCCGCCGGGGCGTGCAGCGTGACCGTCGTCCAGGCGCCCACGTGCACCTCATCGCCGTCCTTGAGCGCCCGGGTCTGCCCGGCCGTCAGCGCCTGCTGCTCGTCGTTGAGGTACGTCCCGTTGGTCGACCCCAGGTCGGAGACCAGCCAGGCCCCGTCCACGCTCAGCGTCAGCAGCGCGTGGCTGTGCGACACCCCCGGATCGGAATCGGCGAGGTCGATCTCCGGGTTGGTCCCCTTCGACGTGCTCCGCCGCCCGATCCGTACCTGCGGCGCAGGCAGGTCGACCTCCCGCGACGGCGCGTCCGCGGGAAACTCGACCCCTTCGATCGCGTTGTCCTCGAAGTACTTCCGGTCCACCGTGATCGTCGCCGTCCACTGCCCCGCCACCGGCGCCGGCGTGACGGGCGGCGGCACGAGCGCCGGCACCTTTCCGGTGCTGTGGTCGTATCCGCAGTCCTCGCAGAACCGCGTTCCGCCCGCCCGCGGCGCCCCGCAGTTGGGGCACGGCTCGGCGGCGGGCGACGACGACGCCGGAGCGGCGGAGGGGGCGGGGGCGGGGGCGGACGGCACCGGAATCGTCCCGGTCCCGCCGATCTTGGCCCCGCATTCGTCGCAGAAGTCGTCCGTGCTGGACGAGTGCCCCTTCGGGCAGGTGTAGATGCTCATTGCGCCCGCCCGACCCGCACCGTCTTCGTGGAGCGGGTGTCGAGGGCCATCTCGTCGGCCGCCTCGACCTTGCGCCGCAGCCGCACCGTTCCGGTCGCCGCGTCCTCGATGTCGACGACCGTGGCGAGCAGCTCCTCGGTGGCCGTGTTGCCGCTGGCGTGCGCGAGCTGCGCCGCCCGGCCGAACTTGATCGTCGCGGTGTGGTCGTCGCCGGCCTTGCGCGCCTCGATGCCGGCCTGGATGGCCTCGGCCAGCTCGGCCTGCCCGGTGTAGTGGGCCACCTGACGGTTGATCTTCGTGGAGAGCGCGATGTCCTCGGTCCACACGGCCCGCACCAGGGACTGGCCGTGCACGGTGTCGCCCTCGACCACCGACACCCGGGCGGCGAGCATCTCATCGCCTGCCGCGCCCGACGGCACGTCCACGCAGACGTGGTAGTCGCGGCTCTCGGCGCCCCACGAGCCGAGCGGGTAGCGTGCGGCCCGCGGCCCGTCCTCGATGCGCTTGCCGGTCAGGTCCATCACCTCGGGCTCGACCTGCTTGACGAAGCGGACCGTCGCATTGACCGGCGTCCAGACCTTGAGCTGCACGTCGGCGCTGGTCTTGCCCATCGCCTTGACCATCATCTGCTCGAACGCGGCGGTCAGGCCGGACGGCTGGGCGACGATGTCGACGGTGCCCAGCATCGCCTCGGCGATCTTGCGAAGCTCGGAGACCTTCCAGTTCACGCCGACGCCGCGGCAGTCGCAGGTGAACCGTCCGGCGATCGAGTCGAGCACCTGCTCGAGGTAGCCTGCGCGCTCGCCGTTGTCGCCGTCGGTGAGCAGGATCGCGTGGGCGATGTCGCCGGGCCGCTGGGCGAACAGCTGCGCGGCGAGCAGCAGCCAGGCGCCCATCGCGGTGCCGCCGCTGGCCTGGAGCCGGTCGATCGAGCGGATCGCGTCGGCCCGCGACTGCGGCGAGGAGACCGCGAGCTGGCCGGGCGCGGGGTAGAGCTGCTGGGCGGTGCTGACCCCCGCGATGATCGCGAAGTGCACGCCGTCGTCGATGCATTCGACGGCGGTCTTGGCGGCCTGCCGGGCGGCGTTGATCCGGCCCTCGGCCTGCATCGACCCGGACGCGTCGACGATGATGATCTCGGTGGCCCCGGAGGTGCGCCGGCCGCCCTCGGCCCCGGACGAGGTGACCGTGATGATCGCGTTGACCTCGGTCGCGCCCAGGGCGAGGAACTCGTTCTGGAAGGCCTCGGCGGTGTACGGCATTCCTACTCCTTGGCGGTGTCGGTAGGGGAGGACGAGACGGGGACGATGGCCACGGTGATGTTGTCGGCGCCACCCGCGGCGATGGCGAAGTCGGCAAGACCACGGGCGGCCTCGATCAGGGTGCCGCCCTCGCGCAAGTGCTCCCGGACCGCCGAGCCGAAATCGGCGGGATCGGTCAGGTAGTTCCACAGCCCGTCGCTGCACAGCACCAGGTGGCCGGCCCCGACCACGGTGAACGCCCCGGTCCGCGGCAGCACCGGCGCGGCGTCGGCACCGAGCCACGCCGTGATCGCGTGCGCCTTCGGGTCCTGCATCGCGGCGATCGGATCGGCGCCCATCGCGACCGCGTGGGTGGCCCATGAGTCGTCCTCGGTGAGCTGCTCGGCCAGCCCCTCGGGCGGAAGCCAGTACGCGCGGCTGTCGCCCACCCACCCGATGTTGATCTCGGAGCCCCGCACGGCGGCGGCCACGATGGTGCAGGCCGGGTTGGAGACGGCCCGGCGCGGGTCGCCGCCGGCAGCCAGCGCGGCCACCGCCTCCTTGGCGCCGAGAATCGCCGCCGACACATCCGTCGACGAGGCGAGCAGGCCGCCGGCCGTCGTCGCGGCGGTCTCCGAGGCGACGTCGGGGTCGAACGAGGCGGACACGCCGTCGCAGACCACCACGTCCACCTCGCCGCCGCGCACGGCCAGCCACATGTGGTCCTCGTTGCGGTGATGGCGCAGGCCCCGGTCGGTCACCGCCGCGGCGACCGTGCCGTAATCGGCCTCGATGTGGTCGCGCGGCCGCCGGGCGAGCATCCCGCAGTTCTCGCAGTACCCGTCGGCCCCCACGCCGCCCGGCGTGCCGCAGTTGGGGCACGGCTCACCCACGGCGGCGGCGGTCTCCTCGGCCAGCGGTCGCCCGCAGGCTTCGCAGAAGGCCGCCCCGGCGGCGCGCTCGTCGGCGCACGAGGCGCAGTCGGTCATCGTCATCGTGCCTCGTTCCTCATGTGCGCGTCCGCGGGCGGGACGCGTTCGCGAGATCCACCAGCCGGATCTTCTCGGGGCCGTGCGCGGCCTGGGCCATCTCGCGGTACGCGTCCTCGAGCGCGAACCGGATGTCCCGTTCCCGGATCTCGCCGGAGCGGGCCGGCCCGAGCACGGTCGCGGGCAGCGCCTTGCCGCCGTTGACCGTCCGCAACGCCTGCTCCAGAAGCTCGGCCCGGAGGGCGGCGAGCTGCGCGGCCTCGATCTCGAGCCGCTCGATCAGGGCCGCCGCGGCCGACAACGAGGTGACGTCGGCCGCCGCGGACGGATGTGCCCGCACCAGCGCCCGCACCGCGCCGACCTGCGAGCTGCGGTACGCCGACGAGGTGCCCGGCACGCGGTTGTACGCCTCGACCGCCCCGCTGCGGTCGCCCGCGCCGAGCCGGCAGCGCGCGAGCCCGGCCGCCGCTGTCGTGTACGCCGGATCGGTGCGGCTCACCACGTCGTAGTAGCCGGCCGCGGCCGGGTCCCCGGCCAGCTCCAGCGCGAGGCCGAGCGCGAGCTGCGGCGCGAGCTCACCGGGAAGGGCCGCGTACACCGCGTCGAACCGCTGCCGGGCGTACTCGTGATGCTCTGCCGCCAGCGCGAGCAGCCCGTCGTACCAGGCCACCCGCCAGTCCGCGCCGTCGCTGGCCAGCAACGCGTCGCGCGCATCGCGCGCGCCCTTGAAGTCGCCGCCCATGTCGATGTGCGCGCGCAGGGAGCGCAGCCGCACCTCGATCGTGTTCTCCGGCGCGTTGCCGAGCAGGGTGAGCACCTCGGCCGGCTCGGTGACGGTGACCGAGGCCAGGAACGCGGCGGCCGGGTCGGTCAGGTCGATCATCGGGCTGGGTAGGTCCTGCCAGCGCGGGACGTCGGACTTGAGGTCGGTGCGCAGTTCGCCGGTGAACAGCCGCGACGGCGCCGGGCGTGGCTCGCCGCCCGCCGCGAGGATCTGGCGCAGCACGCCCAGCATCTGCCCGCTCATCTCGTCGGCGTCGACGAACCGCTCGGCGGGGTCGGTGCGGGTGGCGCGCAGCAGCAGCCGGTAGAACGACTCGTGCTGCTGGTAGACGGCGATCTCGCCGCGGTCGGGCAGGCTGTCCTTGAACGTGCTCTGGTAGCCGCGGAAGTCGGTGGTGAGCACGGCCAGGGTGCGCCCGATGGTGTAGAGATCCGAAGCGATCGACGGGCCGTCGGTGGCCATCTCGGGCGCCTGGTAGCCGACGGTGCCGTAGATCGCGGCGTCCATGTCGTCGATGTGCACGACGCCGCCGAGGTCGATGAGCTTCATCTGATCGCCGGACTGGATGACGTTGTCCGGCTTGAAGTCGCAGAAGATCAGGCCACGGTCGTGCAGGTAGGCGAAGGCCGGCATGATCTCGAGCACGAACGCGAGCGCCTGGTCGGCGGGGATCGGGTCGGCGTTGCCCGCGTTCGCCGTGCGGCGCTTCTTGAGCATGTCCTTGAGCGATTGCCCGCCGACGTACTCCATGACGATGTAGCCGGCGCCGTCGTGCTCGACGAAGTTGTAGATCTTGACGATGTTCGGGTGCTCGACTTCGGCGAGGAAGCGCCGTTCGGCCACCGCGGCCGCGAGGGCGTCCTCGTCGCCGGAGTTGAGCAGGCCCTTGAGCACGACCCAGCGGTCCGAGACGTTCTTGTCGACGGCCAGGTAGATCCAGCCGAGGCCGCCGTGCGCGAGCGCCCCGACCACCTCGTACTGCCCGCCGACGAGGTCGCCCTTGACCAGTTTCGGGGTGAAGTTGAACGGCTCGCCGCACGACGGGCAGAAGCCGGAGGCGCGTCCCTGACGCTCGCCGCGGGACCGGCCGACCGGGTTGCCGCACTTCGCGCAGTACCGCTTCTCCTCGGGCACCTCGGCCGTGGACATGACGGCGGTGGCCGGGTCGGCCTGCACGATGGGGGTGATGTCGACCAGGCCGGCGCCGAAGCGCCGGCGTCGCGATCCGGTGCGGGAGCTGCCGGTTCGTCCGCTTGATCCGGTACGGGTGGAGAGCGCGCCCGTCCGGGCGGAAGGCGAGGTGTCACCCGTGCGCTGCCGCGGCGTGGTTCCCGCGGTGGCCCAGTTGCCGCCGGTTGCCGCGCCCGCCGGGGAACCGGTAGCCGCTGTTGCCGGGGAGCCGGCTGTCGCGGTCACCGCGGAGCCGGCCGCTGGGGCCATCCCGCAGGTGTCGCAGTAGCCGTCCTCGATCGTTCCGGGGCAGTTGCGTTCGCACTTCATCGGCCGTCCCTCGCGATCGTGGCGGTGAGCGCATCCTGGTAGGCGTTGACGGCCACGCGGGCCGCGTCGAGATCGCACGGCGCCGTGTACAGCGCCGTGTGCGCCGCGTCGGCGAGCGGCGTGAGCTGGGAATCCTCGCCGAGTCCGCGGCGCAGCCCCTTGGCCCGGTAGGCGTCGAGCCGCCCGCGCAGCTCGTTGCGGGTGTCGAGCAGCCCGTCGTTGTGCGCCGCCGCCTGGCGCAGCGCGGCCAGCCTCTCCCGGGTCCGGCGGGTCCAGTCGGCGAGGCGCGGGCTGATCAGCGCCCACTGCCCGGCAGCGGCGAGCGCGTCGACGGCCGCGAGATCCGGGCGCAGGTCGGCCCCGCGTACCCGGATGATGTCCTGCCCGCGGAACCGGTCCGCGGCCTTCTCCGCCGCGGCGTCCGCTGCCCTCTGGGCCTCGGCCAGCTCACCGGCCAGGGCGTGCGCGTCGGCGAGGCGCTGGGTGAGCGTTTCCTTCAGCTCGGCGGCCGACGTGCGCTCCGCGTCCGCACGAGCGACCAGATCGCGTACGGCGTTCAGCTCGCGCTCGTCGACGCCGAGCGGGTCGGTCGCCAGCGACGCGGTGAACCTCCCCAGGCGCCGGTCGGCCTCGTCGATCGTGGCCTGGTTGCCGCCGTGCAGCCGGATCAGGACGCGCACGTTGTCGACCGAGGCGGTCGTGTCGGCGGTTGCCGGAAGCAGCCGCTGCCACACCTCGCCGGCCCGCGTCGCGACCGACACCGCCGTGTGGAAGGCGGCCTCCATCGCCGACAGCAGCTCGGCCGGCGTGCAGGTGGTGTGCACCTGCCCGGCGCCGAGCAGCCCGCGCTGGGCGAGCGGCACGGTCGTGGTCGAGAGCGTGATCGACTTGCCGAGCACCCGGTGCACGAACGTGGCCCGGTCGGCGTCGCTGAGCTTGCGCTGATCACGCAGCGAGCGGGCCTGCGCGATCGCGTCGGTCAGCATGCGGTAGCCGTCCCACAGCTGGGACAGCGCGTCGGTGGCGTCCGCCCACGCCTCGGCCGTCGCGCCGGTCAGCTTGGTCTTGTCGAGATCCTTGCGGGCCGGGTTGTCGTCGAGGTCGACGAGGTTGGACGCGATGGCGGTCATCGCGGTCTCGAGGCGGAGCAACTCGGCGTCGGCCGGCGCGATCGACGGCGCGGTCATCGGTACTCGGCAGCGGGCGGGGCCGGCGCCGCGCCGAACGCGCCCAGCCACTTCTTGTACGTCGCGGTCCACGTCCCGTTCGCGCGATTCTTCGCCAGCACCGCGTTCACGAAGCTGGTGAACTCGGGATGCTTCTGCGACATCGCCATCCCGTACGGCTCCTGCGTGAACTTCGGGCCGACCACCTTCGCGTACGGGTCCTGCGCGGCCATCCCCGCGAGGATGGTGTCGTCGGTCGAGATCGCATCGACCTCGTTCTGCTGGAACGAGACCAGGCAGTCGCCGAACGCAGCCTTCGCGACCGCGATCGGCTTGCTCGGGGCGGCGGCGATGTTGTCGTACGAGGTCGAGCCGGACGCGGCGCACACCTTCTTGCCGCCCAGGTCGTCCATGCCCTTCGCGGTCGAGTCGCTCGACACCAGCACCCGCTGGCCCGCCTCGTAGTAGATGCTGGAGAAGTTGACGTCCTTCCAGCGCGCGCAGTTCGCCGTCATCGTGTCCGCGACGATATCCACGCTGCCGTCCATCGCGGAACTGACCCTCTTGTCGTACGCGATGACTTTTATCTGAATCTTGTCGGGATCCCCGAAGATCGCCTGCGCGATCTGGCGCCCCATGTCGACGTCGAAGCCCTCCACCTTGCCGGTGAACGGGTTGCGCGAGCTGAACAGCAGCGTGTCCTGGCTGGTCCCGAGGATGAGCCGGCCGCGCTTCTGGATCTCGGCCATGTAGCTGCCGGCCGGCATGTGCCCCGGCTGGGGGAGCGTGCCGGTGGGCTTGAGGCTGGCGCGCGGGTTGCACGACTTGTCCGGCGCGGCCTGCGCGGGCGCCTGGCCGGGCGCCTGCGTTCCCGTCGTGGCCCGGCCACTGGCCGAGGGCAGCGGCGACGAGTCGCCGGCGCATCCGGCGAGGGCGAGAAGGGTCGCGCCGGTCGCGATGACGGCAAGGCCCATTCGCGTACGCGTCATCGGTACTCCTCCAGCCGGGCCCGGATCCCTATGAACGCCAGCATGCAGATCAGAAGGGCGAGCAGCGGGCCGAACACGGTCAGCAGGCCCAGGCCGCGGCCGGCCGCGCCGATCTCCCGGGTGAAGTCGGCCTTGTGCTCCTCGATCACGGTGTTGAGCCCGGTCGTGAACGACTCGAACTGCTGCGTGGTCTCGGGCCCGATCGCGAGCTTCACCGCGCCGTCGTAGTCGCCGTTGTCGTCGAGCTCGCGCACCTTCCGGTGGGCGGCGAGGTAGGCGCTGTGCTTGTCGCGCAGGTCGGTGGAGAAGTACTCGTTGCCGAGCGCGGAGCCGAGCTGCTCGGACGACTGCGTGAAGTCGGTGGTGTACGTGCTGCCGCTGCCGCGGGCCGCCAGCGTGAGCGCCTCGTCGCCGCGCTCCCGCAGCGCCAGGATGCGGGCCTCGGCAACCTTCGCGACCGGCGCCGAGCCGTCGTCCTTGGCCCGGCCCAGGTGCGAGTGCTGCCCGGCCAGGACGACCTGGATGCCGAGGGCGAGCACCACGGTCAGCACGGTCGCGCCGACCAGTGGCACGTTGAACGTGCGGTGCGTGGACCGGCTCAGGTAGCGCTGGCCCAGCACCAGGACGGCGAGCAGCCCGAGGATGAGGGCCACGAGCAGCAACACCCAGCCGATGCTCGAGGCGCTGCTGTAGCCGTCGTCGACCTCCTCCTGGGCGATGCGGAACAGGTTCTGCGCCTGGGGGAGCAGCGTCTGCCGGTTGAGCTCGGACGCGGCGGACAGGTAGGACGCCCCGACCGGAAGGCCCTGCCGGTTGTCAGCGCGGGCAGTCGCGACCAAGGCGGCATACCGGGCGACGCCCGAGGAGAGCGTGCCCACCGAGACCGCCGCCTCGCTGCCCTCCGGCGTGCGCCGGGCCGCCGAGCTGATCGCCGTGGTCGCCCGCTCCAGGTCCTCGTTGTACCGCTGGGTGAGCGCGGCCGGCTCGAGCCCGCCGGCCAGGAACGCCTGCGCGGCCGTGGTGTCGGCGTCGGCGAGCGCCGAGTAGATGGTCTCGGCCTCGACCAGCAGCGGCTGCGCCCGGTTGCCCAGGTCGCTGGTGCCGCCCGCGGCGGAGTTGCCGGTGAGGCCGGCGACCAGGCCGGTGAGGACGCCGAGCGTGAGCAGCGCGCCGAGCAGCAGCTGGAGCCGCCCCGGCGAGCTGTGCCGCAGGCCGCCCAGCCGGCGGAACACGCCTCGTCGCCGCCGCGGGACGGGCATGCCGCCCACCGGTCCGACGGGTCCTGCCGGTACCTGCGCGCCCGGCGCTGGCCGGGCCACCAAGGCTGTGCTCAAGCTTCCTCCGTCGGGCCGTGTCACCGCGCGTCCTACTGTGCGGTATCCACGCAAGTGATCATTCAACCCGGCCCGGCACGCGTCGGCGCCACCGGCCCGCCCTGAATTGCTTGCCCCGACGCCGCCACCCCGAGGTGAAAGGGTGAGTCTACGGACGAGCGGCGCCCGGTGGGTCCCCCACCGGGCGCAGGCCGATCACCGGTTCGGCCGCTCGCGGTCGCACGCCCGCCCGGCCCGCTCACGCCGCGCGGCCCGCGCGGCCCGCTCGAGCCGTGCGGCCCGCTCGAGCCGCGGGCGGGCGGTGGCGTCAGCTCAGGGCGCGCTTGAGAAGCTTGCCCGTGGCGGTCATCGGCAGCGATTCGACGATCACGACGACGCGCGGGTACTTGTACGCGGCCATCTGCTCCTTGCCCCAGGCGATCAGCTCGTCTTCCGTGACCGTCGCGCCGTCCTTGAGGATGACGAACGCCTTGATCTCCTCGCCGTGACTGGGGTGCGGGACGCCGATGACCGCGGCCAGCGAGACCGCCTCGTGCGTGATCAGCACCTCCTCGATCTCCCGCGGGTAGACGTTGAAGCCACCCCGGATGATCATGTCCTTCGCCCGGTCGACGATGTAGTAGAAGCCGTCCTTGTCGCGCCGCCCCAGGTCGCCGCTGCGGAACCAGCCGTCCCGCATCACCTCGGCGGTCGCCTCCGGACGGTTGTAGTAGCCGCGCATGATGTTGTGGCCGCGGATCGCGATCTCGCCGATCTCGTCGGCGCCCTCGATCGTGTTCCAGGACTCGTCGATCAGCTTCACCTCGACGCCCCAGATCGGGATGCCGATCGAGCCGGGCCGCGGATCGCTGTTGGGGTCGCTGAACGTCGCCACCGGTGACGTCTCGCTCAGCCCGTACCCCTCGAGGATCGTGACCCCGAAGCGCTCCTTGACCTCCTTGATGATCTCCACCGGCAGGCTGGAGCCGCCGGCGACGGCCACCCGCATGGTGCGGGCGATCCGCGCGACGTCCACCTCGTCGGTCAGCGCGTTGAGCAGCCCCCAGTACATCGTCGGGACGCCCGCGAAGAAGGTCACGTCCTCCTGCTCGAGCAGCTTCACCGCGGCGGCCGCGTCGAAGCGGGGCAGCAGCACGAGCGTCGCCGCCGTCGCGAAGCCCGCGTTCATATTCACGGTCGAGCCGAACGAGTGGAACAGCGGCAGCACCAGCAGGTGCGTGTCGGTGCCGGGCACGCTGCTGAACAGGCGATTGCAGGTCAGCGCGTTGAGGATCAGGTTGGCGTGGGAGAGCTCGGCGCCCTTGGCCTGACCGGTGGTCCCGCTCGTGTACAGGATGACGGCCGGGTCGGTTTCGGGCAGCAGCACCGCCTCGAACTTCGGCGGCTTGCCGGCCAGCGCGGCCCCCAGCGTCTCGGTTCCTTCGATCGGCGACGGGGCGGCCGGGTCCGCCGTGATCAGGAAGAAGTGCTCGCACCCCTCGGCCTGGCCGAACCCGGCGTAGCCCTCGGCGCCCATCGGCAGCTCCGCCGTCCCCTGGAAGCAGAAGTAGGCCTTCGCCTGGGAGTCGCCGAGGTGGTAGGCGATCTCCCGCCCCTTGAGCAGCACGTTCAGCGGGACGACGACCGCGCCCGCCTTCAGGATCCCGTAGTA
This sequence comes from Actinoplanes sp. NPDC051513, assembly GCF_044454685.1. NCBI lineage: Bacteria > Bacillati > Actinomycetota > Actinomycetes > Micromonosporales > Micromonosporaceae > Actinoplanes > Actinoplanes sp. NPDC051513. The sequence goes on along the minus strand of NZ_JBITDW010000005.1, from coordinate 381,125 downwards.
GACCACCGGGAAGTACGGCAAGTTCGGGCACGAGAGCGCGACCTTGTCGCCGGGCCGGATGCCCCGCTCCACCAGCAGGTTGGCGACCTGGTTGGCCGCCGCGTCCACCTGGGCGTAGGTCAGGCGCTGGCCGCCCAGCACGACCGCGGCGCGCTCCGGGTAGTTGCGGGCGCTGTCCTCCAGCAGGACGGAGAGGTTGAGCATGCGGGCGGTCCCCTTCGTGTCGGCGGTGTGGCCTGGGTCTCATTCGAGCATGCCGCGCCGCGCTGAAGAACCCTCCGTTTCGGCCTTGTTTCATGATCCACCCCCGCTTGCGACGTCCCTGTGACGCAGCACCGGACCCGCTGTGGCCGCCAGCGCCACCACCGCACAAGCCGCGGTCACCGCGGTGGCGGCGCCCCACGGGACGACCAGCGGCACAGCCCGCGACAGCTCAGCCTCGACCGCGGCACGGACGCCTTCGAGGGAGATCCCGGCGACCGCCCCGCCCAGCGCCGTGCCCACCACGACCGCCAGCACCGCCTCGGCCGAGGTGACCCGCAGGACCTGCCCGGTGGTCGCGCCGGCCAGCCGCAGCGCCCGGAACTCGGGCCGCCGCGCCGCCGTGGCCATCAGCAGCGTGTTCGCCACGGCGAGCCCCGTGTAGCCCACGGTCAGGCTGATCAGAACGACCAGGAACAGGTCGACCAGGTCGCCCTCCTCGTCGATGGCGATCTGCACGTACTCCCGCACCGGCATCGCCCGCGCCCCCGCCGCGGCCACCGGCGGCTCGCTGAGCAGGACGGCGTCGGTGAGCGCCGCCGGATCGTGCCGCCGGACCGCCTCCCGGGTCAGCAGCACGCCGGGCTCCGCGTCGGCGACGGCCGCGACGGGCACCCGCTCGGCCGTCCCGTCCGGCCATTGCAGGGCGATCACGCTGCCCTCGGCCGCGCCCAGCGTCTTGGCCGTCGCCGGGTCCAGCACCAGCCCGCCGTCCTGCGCCGTTGCCCGCGCCGTTTCGCCGCCGACGAACGGCTCCTTCGGGTCGGCGAGCTTGCGGAACTCGGCTGCCGGAATCCCAGCCGCTTCGTAGCCGGCCATGGCGCCGCCGTGGGTGATCAGCACGCGGGTTGGTAGCCGGGACGTGCCGGACTGCACCCGCACGGCGGCGTCGCTGAGGCCCGGGACGCCGTCGGGCGCGAGCACGGTGGCCGCCGGAAGCTTGGCGGCCTCGTCGATGCCCGAGATGTTGTCGATCGTGGCGATCGTCCCGGTGAGCAGGACCGTGATGCCCACGGTTAGCAGCACCGGCGCCGACGTCGACGCCACGCGGCGTACCGCTACCCGCGTGCCCTCCCGCACCAGCATGCCGGTCGCGGCCCGCCGCCACGGCCAGGTGACGAGCCGTACCAGGGGCACGATCACCACCGGTGCTAGCAGCGCGGCCGACGTCAGCAGAAGCATCGCCGCGCCCATCCCCGCCGTTGACTGCACGTTGACATCCATCTGCGGAAGGGTGACCAGCAGCAACACGCCCCAGGCCGCGGCGCCGACCCCTACGATCCACCGCGCCGGGGTCATCGCCCGCCGCTCGACGGCCGCCTCGCGCAGCGCGTCCAGCGCCGATGCCCGGCTCGCCCGCCGCGCCGCGACCCACACGCCGGCCAGCGCGACGATCACCCCGAGGACGAAGGCCCCGGCCAGGGCGAGCGGCTGCGCGGTCACCGTGAACCCTGCGGGTTCCAGCCCCACGTCCACGAGGGGGCCGGCCAGGAGCGGCGCGATGAGCGCGCCGATCGGAAGCCCGGCGAGCGCGGCCAGGACCGCGACGACGAGCGTCTCCGCGTACATCATCCGGCGCACCTGGCCGGGAGTAGCGCCCACCGCCCGCAACAGTCCGATCTCGCGCCGCCGCTGGGCGGCGCTGAGGGCGCAGGTCGAAGCCACGACGAAGACCGCCACGAACGCCCCGAGCCCCACCAGCGCGATCAGCAGCTGCGCCCCGATCCACCGAGTGCGGGTGATGCTGACCGGCTCGAGCGAGTCGCGCCCGCTTCCGGTCACCACCTCACCGGCCGTGCCGACCACACCCCGCGCCGCCCCGGCGACCGCGTCGCCGTCGCCGTCGACGGTCAGACCGATCACGCGGACCCCGGGCGACATCCGCAACGCCACGTCGTCCGCGACGTAGAACCCGGGCCCGCCGACCGTGCCGGTCACCGTCCAGGTGGCTGGGCCGTCAGCGGTCAGCACCTCGATCCGGCTGCCCGGCGCCGACCCGGCAACCGCGACCTCGCCCGGCTTCTCCGGCGGCGCGCCCGCAGTCAGCCGATAGTCGCCGAGGGCGGCCGACGACCAGGCGTGTCCGTCGAGCCGGGCGGCTTCCGGATCGCCCGTCGCCCGCCCGCCGGCCATCCGCTGCACGTAGAAGACCGGATCCGCCGCGGCGACGGTGACGCCGGGCAGCGCTGCCAGTCGGCTGGCCAAAGCGGTCGCGTCGGCGGCGGTCCACGACCGGTACTCCGGCTCGCCGTAGTCATTCGTGCCCACCGAGGGCGAGCGCACGAGGACCGGCGAGGCCGAATATCGCTCTGGCGCCTCGGGTCGCGACGACAGGTAGACCGTCGTCGAGCCGGCCACCACCGCCACCCCGAGCGCGATCGCGACGAACGTGCCGGCGAAGCTCGCGAACCGGTGGCGCACCATCTGCCAGGCGATCGTCACCATGCCACCCCCGTCGACCTGGTCTGCCCGAGCCGGGCCTCAGAAGGCTTGTTCTCCTCGAGCCGGACCTGTGAAGGCTGGTCCTCCTCGAGCCGCGCCGTCCGCAGCGCGATCTCCTGCGCGCCGGCCGGCCCGTCGAGCGAGTCGACCAGGCGCCCGTCCGCCAGGAACAGCACCCGGTCGGCGTGCGCCGCCGCGAACGGATCGTGGGTGACCATCACGACGGTCTGGTCGTGCCGGTGGACCGACTCCCGCAGCAGCCGCAGCACCTCGCGGCCCGACTTGGCATCGAGCGCGCCGGTCGGCTCGTCGGCGAACAGCACCGCCGGCCGGGTCACCAGCGCCCGGGCGATCGCCACGCGCTGCTGCTGCCCGCCGGACATCTCACTGGGCCGGTGGCCGGCCCGATCGGCGAGCCCGACCTCGGCCAGCATCGCCGCGACCTCGCCCGGTGCCGGGCGGCGGCCGGCCAGCCGCAGCGGCAACGCCACATTCTGGGCGGCGGTCAGCGCCGCGACGAGATTGAACGCCTGGAAGACGAACCCGACCCGCTCGCGCCGCAGCCGGGTCAGCGCCCGCTCCGACAGCCCGGCGACCGCCGTGCCGTCGATGATCACGTCGCCGCCGGTGGACCGGTCGAGCCCCGCCGCGCAATGCAGCAGCGTCGACTTGCCGGACCCGGACGGCCCCATCACCGCCGTGAACGTGCCGGCCGGAAAGGTCACGCTCAGGTCGTGCAGGGCGGTGACCCCACGCTCGCCGGCGCCGTACTTCTTGGTGACGGTCCTGAGCTCGACCGCCGCTGTGTGCCCCGTTGTCATGCCCACCAGCCAACCGTCCGGGCGGCCTCGGCACAGTAGAGCCAGGTGGAGAATCGAGGGTATATCCAGCACTACCGACGCGAGGGCGGCCGGCCGGTAGCGTCGGGGCATGCCGGTTCGCAACGCGCTCGAAGCGCTCTCGATGCGGCCGACAGACTTTCTCCGGTCGGCCTGGCCCTGGCGGTCGCTGGCCTACCTGTTCGGTGGGGTGCTGATCGGCTGCGCGACGATCGTCGCGGTGCTTGTGCTGGTGGCGGCGGGCATCGTGCTGTCAGTCGTTGTCGTCGGCATCGCCGGATACATCGCCACCGTTCTCTCCGGGGTCGCGGTCGGGCGACTCGAGCGGTGGCGGATGCGGCTGGTTGACGAAAACACGCTGCCCGACCCGCACCGGCCGGCGCCGCGGGCGGGGCTGCGCGCGTGGGTTCTGCTCCGGCTGCGCGAGCAGGCGACGTGGCGCGAGCTCGGCTACACGACGCTTTCCGCGCTGATCCTGTGCTGGATGGACGCGCTGGTGCTGGTCGGGGCTGTCCTGCTGCCACTGAATTTGATCGCGGGGCCCTTTTACATCGACGACTCGCCGCTGTACATCACGATCCCGGTGGCGTTCAGCGGCATCACGATGGCGATCATCATGTTCTACCCGGTGACCGCCTGGGCGGGCGCCCGCGCCGCGATGGCCCGGGCGATTCTCGCGCCGCGCCTCGACGACGCCGGCATCAAGCTGGTGGAGGTGACCCAGTCGCGGGCCCGGCTGGTCGACGCGTTCGAGCTGGAGCGGCGGCGCATCGAGCGTGACCTGCACGACGGGGCGCAGCAGCGGCTGGTCGCGCTGAGCATGCAGCTGGGCATGGCCCGGCTCGAGCTGCCCGCCGGGTCGGCTGCGGCCGAGCAGGTCGCGCAGGCACACGAGCTGGCGAAACAGGCGCTGACCGAGTTGCGCGAGCTGATCCGGGGCGTCCATCCCAAGGTGCTGACCGACCGCGGGCTGCAGGCGGCGGTGGCCGAGGTGGCGGGGATGGCGCCGCTTCCGGTGGACGTCGACGTCCGGCTGCCCGTCCGGCTTTCCTCGATGGTCGAGGTGACGGCCTACTTCGTGGTGGTGGAGGCGCTGACAAACGTGGCCAAGCACAGTGGGGCGCGCCGGGCCTCGGTCACGGCTGAGGTTTCCGGCGGCCGCCTGATCCTGGAGGTCCGCGACGACGGGCGGGGCGGCGCAGAACCGTCGGGCGGTTCCGGCCTCGTCGGGCTGGCCGACCGGGTGGCGGCGATCGACGGCGCGGTGGCGATCTCCAGCCCACCGGGCGGCCCGACCGTCCTGCACGTCGAGATGCCGGTGCTGACATGAGGACGGCGGGGGAGAGCTTGGGTAGCGGGGGGCCGTTGGGCGCCGGGCTGCGGGTGGTGATCGCCGAGGACGGGCTCATCGTGCGCGAGGGCGTGGCGGTGATGCTGCGCCGGTTCGGGCACGAGGTCGTGGCGGCGGTCGGGGACGCGGACGAGTTGCGGGCCGCGGTTGCCGAGCACGGGCCGGACATCGTGGTCACCGATGTGCGGATGCCGCCGGACTTCAGCGACGAGGGGCTGCGGGCGGCGATCGAGTTGCGGGCCGCGGACCCGGAGCTTCCGGTGCTGGTGCTCAGCCAGTATGTCGCGCCGGCCTATGCGGCCGAGCTGCTCGACGCGGGGAAGGACGCGGGAAGGAACGACGCCGGGAAGGGGGCCGGGGTCGGGTATCTGCTCAAGGACCGGATCGGGGATGTCACCGACTTCGTGGATGCGCTTGTCGCGGTCGCCGAGGGGCAGACGGTCGTGGATCAGGAGGTGGTGCGGCAGTTGCTCGGGCGGCGGCGGGATCCGCTGAGCCTGCTCACGTCGCGGGAGCGGGAGGTGCTCGCCCTGATGGCCGAGGGGCGCTCCAATACGGCGATCGCCCGGCGCATGGTGGTCACCGAGGCGGCGGTCGCGAAGCACATCGGCAGCGTGCTGAGCAAGCTCGGCCTGCCACCGGACGCCGACGACCACCGGCGCGTCCGCGCCGTCCTGGCCTACCTCCGAGGATGACGCGGTCCTGGCCTACCTCCGAGGATGGCGCGGTCCGGGCCTACCTCCGAGGATGGCGCGGTCCGGGCCTACCTCCGAGGATGGCGCGGTCCGGGCCTACCTCCGAGGATGGCGCGGTCCGGGCCTGCCTCCGAGGATGACCGGCCACGGCGATCGGGAGCAGCCGCTGCCACACCTCGCCGGCCCGCGTCGCGACCGGCACGGTGGTGTGGAGGGCGGCCTCCATCGGCGCAAATGATGATCCCACCCGCTTCGTCCGCCCCGGCGGCCGGTCACCCGGTCGGCAACGCCCGCGATCGGCCGAGTCGACGGACGAGCCGCGCGCCGCGTTGTCCCACACCGGGCCATGTTTCGGCCCGCGGGAATGCCGCCGGCGCGGCCGGCCACTCGGGAAGGTCACCGGCCGGCGGGCGCCACCGCCTCGGTCAGCACTCGCTCGAAGTCCTGGAACAGCAGATCGCGATCGAAGCGATCGCGGGCGAGATCGAACGCCGCCGCCCGCGCGGCCTTCACCGCAGAGGGATCCCGCAGGAAGGCGGACACGGCGCCGGCCGCACCCTCGGGATCGTCCGGCGGCAGCACCAGGCCGGCGCCGCTCTCGGCGAGCAACTCGGCGATCCACCCGCCGTGGTTCACGGCGACCGGCCGCCCGGCGGCGAAGGCGTCGAACACCTTGTTCGGCGAGTTGTCGCCCAGTTCGCGAACGTTGACGAACATGGAGGTCGCCAGGTCGCAGGCGCTGAAGAAGGCCACCACCTCCGCCTTGGAGACCGCGCCCAGCATGAAGAAGTTCCGGTCCAGCACGCCCAGGCCGGTGGCGAGGTCTTGGATCTCGTTCCGCATCCGTCCGTCGCCGAGGATCGCTATCCGCACGTCCGGGTCGGTGGCGGCGAGCCGGGCCGCCATCCGGGCGAGGTAGTCCACGCCGTTGGCCCGGCCGAGAGACCCGGCGTACAGGACCAACGGGCGGTCCTGCAGCCAGGGCGTGGCCCGGCGCAATGACTCGCCGGCACGGTCGGCGCCGCCGAACAGTGCCCGGTCGGAGCTGTTGGGCACGACGGCGACCGGGACCCGCGGGAACCGGCGCCGGATGCTGGCGGCCATGCCCGGGGAGAGCGCGATGACGTGCGCCGACCGGCGGTAGGCCCACGCCTCGAGCCGGTGGGCGGCCCAGCGGCTGACCGGCGAGCGGAGCGCGCCGACCGCGATCGGCAGTTCCGGCCACACGTCCCGCACCTCCAGCACCATCGGCACCCGACGCCGCCACGCCGCGTAGGCGCCGGGGATCGCCACCGTCAAGGGTGTGCTGGAGGCGAAGACGAGATCGTTCCGCAGGCGTCCGGCCACGATCGCCGACCGGCAGACGAAGCTCAGGAACGACCAGAGCCGGCGCCGGTAGCTCATGGCGTTGTCGTACGGCACCGGAAGCCAGTGCACGACGATGCCGGACTCCGTGCTGGTCCGCGCCCGGACCCCGGCCGGGTCGCCGGTGACCATGTGCACCTGGTGGCCGCGCTCGACCAGACGCCGGGCGAACTCGAAGGAACGCGTCCCGCCGGCCATGTCCGGCGTGATGAAATACTGATGTAAATACGTTATATACACGAAATGACTATAATTCCGCCGATCCACGGCGACCTCGGTGAGACTGAAATCCGGAATTCAAGATATAGCATTACATTCCGTACTAGATTTGTTACGTATGGTTTGGGGTGGTACGTCGAGCAGCTGGGACGATACGTGCTGTGGATCAGACCGTCCGGCCGTACCGGACTCAGGCGCGATCGAGCGGGCGTCCGGCGCCGTGATCGCGTTGCCGGAGCACGTGCGGTGAAGCTCTCGGCCGCGTCCTGGATCCTCTACGACGCCAACTGCCCCGACGTCTATTTCACCGCCGGGTACGGGAGGGCGGACGCCTCAACGCAGCACGGCCGCTGGGAGGCGCTGCACTACGAGGACCGCCTGCTGCTGCCGTATGTCGTCACCGAGATCGACGACGGTTACCTCGACGCGGCGAGCCCATACGGGTACGCGGGTATCCACGTCGCGCCGGGCACTACCGAGCACGACCTGGCCCGGTTCTGGCGCCTCGTCCAGGAGCGCTGGCGGGACATGGGTCTCGTGGCGATGTTCTTCCGCTTCTCGCCGTTCGAGCCGCTCGTCGCCCTGGAGGGCGTGCGCACCACCCGTTCGGGCGACACTGTGACCGTTCCGATCGACGGCGACGCCGACGCGCTCTGGGACAATATGGAAGGCCGGTCCCGCACGGCCGTCCGGAAGGCCTGCAGGCTCGGCTACACGGCTACCGTCCGGCCCGCCCGCGCGACGGACCTGCACAGCGGATCGCCGTTCCGCACCCTGTACGAGCAGACGATGCGGCGGGTCGGTAGCAGGGCCGAGTACATCTTCGGCGACGTGTACTACGCCAAACTCCTCCACGGTCTCGGCCCGTCCCTGCTCATCGCCCAGGTCTTCAACGAGGCCGGCAGCGTGTGCGCTTCCGCGCTCGTCCTGCGCCACCGTGACCGTGTCCATTACCACCTCGCCGGTTCTGACTCGGAGGCGGCGAGGTGCGGCGTGAACAACCTTCTGCTGTGGACGGTCATGCATTGGGGGGTTCGCACCGGAGCGCGCCTGTTGCACCTCGGCGGTGGGCTCCAGGCCGACGACAACCTGTTCAAGTTCAAGCGTTCCTTCGGCGGCCGGCGCACGCAGTTCTGGACCGGCGCCGTGGTCGTCGACGAACGCGCCTACGACGAACTCGTCGAGCGCCGCGCCGTCAAGTGCGGGCGGCCGCCCAGCGAGCTGATCGGCGCCGGGTACTTCCCGGCCTACCGTACAAGGTGCGAGCTGACATGATCCTCAAGCGACTGACGGATCTCGTGCTCGGATCGCTCCTGCTGATCCCGGCCGGCCCGTTGATGCTCGCGATCGGACTGCTCATCCTGCTGTTCGACGGATCGCCGGTGTTCTTCGTGCAGATGCGCCCGGGGTTGCACGGCCAGCCGTTCGGCTGCCGGAAGTTCCGGACGATGCGCCCGCCGGCGCCGGGGCAAGACATGTGGACCAGCGATGCGGAGCGCATGACGAAGCTCGGAACGTTCCTGCGCCGTACCAGCCTGGACGAACTGCCGGAGCTCTTTCATGTGCTGTCCGGCAAGATGAGCCTCGTCGGGCCGCGACCGCTGCTGATGGAGTACCTCCCGCAGTACAACGAGGTCCACCGGAGGCGGCACGACGTGCGGCCGGGGATCACCGGGCTGGCGCAGATCAACGGGCGGCGCTCCCTGACCCTCAGCCAGCGCCTCGACCTCGACGTCGAGTACGTCCGGACCCGGAACCTGAGGATGGATCTGGGCATCCTCGTGCGTACGTTGTTCGCGCCGTTCCGGCCGGGCGACGTTGCGGGGCAGACCCTCGACGACATCGACGACCTCGGTTTTCACAGCGCCCGGAAGGCCGACGACGGTGACCGCTGACGACCGATGGGAGAGCGGCTCGGCGTTCCATCTGGTGCTGGGCAGCGAGCACAAGCGTCCGTTCGACGGCGGCCGGTTCTTCGGCTCGGGCCGTCAGGCGCTGATGGCGCTGCTCGTGCACGGCCGCAACACGTTCGGTTGGACCGCCGTGCACCTGCCGACCTACTACTGCTCAGACGTCGTGGACGACGTCGCCTCCGTGCTGGACGTCAAACGTTATGCCGCCTCGCCGGAGGGTGACCGGGAGGAGCCGGCGCCGAGCAACACCGAGGTCGTGGTCGCCGTCTCGTACTTCGGGCAGCCGCCCATCGTGCCGCGGTCCACGGGCCAGGTCCTCATCGTCGATGCGACCCACGACCCGCTTGCGCCATGGCTGTCCACAGTGGGCGCCGATTTCGTCTTCGCCTCACTCCGCAAGACACTCCCACTCCCGGACGGCGGCGTGCTCTGGTCGCCGGCCCGGCGAGCACTGCCCGCTCCGGCCCAGGCGACCGAGCGGCACCTGGCCGGCGTCGGGCAGGTTCTGGCCGCGATGAACCTCAAGGCCGCCTATCTGGAGCACGGGACCGGCGACAAGCAGACCTATCTGGACCTGTTCGCCGCGGGGGAGGAGCGCTTCCGGCACGGCGTCCCGGGCGGGATGTCCGCGTACTCGAGCGCCGCTTTGCAGACGTTCCCGATCGAGCACTGGCGCGCTCAGCGGATCGCGAACATCGCCACGTTGACCGCGTCACTGTCCGGCCTGGACATCCTGCCGTCCACATTCGGGGTCGTGCTCAGGTTCCAAAGCGCCGAGGTACGCGACCTCGTCCGATCCGGCCTCATCGCCCGCCGCATCTACCCGGCCGCTCTGTGGGACGTCGCCGAGCCGCAGCGCCACCGTGAGCTCGCCCAGCGGTTGCTGTTCCTGCACACCGACTTCCGCTCGGACCCAACCGACCTCCGGCTGGTGGCGCAGGCGGTCCGCGAGCTGTCCTCACCGGAGGTCTCATGTTGAAGGGCAACCTTGTCGGCATCCGTCCGATCGAGTCGGACGACCTCGACTTCCTGGCAGACCTGGACGCCCATCCGGAGGTGCGCGGCAATGTCGTCGGCTGGGACTGGCCGGTCAGCCATGACGTGCAGGCCGACTGGCACAAGGCGTCGCACGTCAACCCGCGCACCCGCCGGTTGACGGTCACTGAGCTGGTGTCCGGCGTGCCGATCGGCCTGACCGGGCTGTGGGAGATCGACTGGCACAACCGATCGGCGCTCACCGCCGTGAAGCTCATGCCAGGCCGCGCGCCCAAGGGCACCGGCAGCGACGCCATCATGCTCATGATGGCGTGGAGCTTCTACGAGGTCGGTCTGCGCCGTCTGCACGGCGCCATCCTCGAGTTCAACGCCGCAAGCCAGGGTGCGTACGTGCGCCGCTGCGGCTGGCGCGTCGAGGGCCGGGAGCGGGAGGCCGTGTTCCGCAACGGCGGCTGGCACGATGTGCTCCGCGTGGCCATCTTGCGTCGCGAGTTCGACGAGCTGGCCGACGCCGAGGCGTATGTGCGGCGAGTCTGCCCTGTTGATACGACGCTCATCCCCGGCGGTCCAGGAACTCGGTGACGTCGTCGAGGACCTGCCGGACCTGGCTGTCGCCGAGGGCGGAACCGCTGGGCACGGTGAGGCCGTCGCGGAACAGGCGCTCCGCGGCACCGCTCAGGGCAGTGCGGGCTCCCGCGAAGACCGGCTGGAGGTGCATCGGCTTGAAGAGGGGCCGGGTCTCCACGTTCCGCTGCGCCAGGTGCGCGGCCAGGTCGCGGGCCCGCCAGCCGGCCCGTTCCGGATCGACGACGATGCTGGTGAGCCAGCAGTTCGCCGCCGGGTCGTCGCCGCCCAGCAGGCGCACGCCCTCGACGTGGGCGAAGACCTTGGCGTACCCGTCGCGCAGGGCCCGGCGGCGTTCCATCATCTCGTCCAGGCGGCGCAGCTGGGCCCGCCCCAGCGCGGCCAGCAGATTGCTCAGCCGGTAGTTGTAGCCGATCTCGGCGTGCTCGTAGTGCTCGGCCGGCAGCCGCGCCTGGGTCGCCAGGTGCCGCGCCCGGCCTGCGAGGCCGGGGTCGGCGGTGAGCAGCATGCCGCCGCCGGACGTCGTCATGATCTTGTTGCCGTTGAACGACAACGCGGCCGCCCGGCCGAACGAGCCGGCCGGCCGGCTGCGGTGCAGGGAGCCGAGCGCCTCCGCGGCGTCCTCGACGAGCGGGACACCGTGATGGTCGCATATCGGGAGTATCTGCTCGTAGTCGGCGCAGAACCCGTACAGGTCGACGGTCAGCACCGCGCGCACGGGCACGCCCTCGGCGCTCAGCACGGCGAGTAGGCGGGACAGCAGGGAGGGGTCGAGGTTGCCGGTCGCCGGGTCGCAGTCGGCGAAGACCGGCGTCGCGCCGGTGTAGGCGACCGCGTTCGCCGTGGCCACGAACGTGAGGGTCGGCACGACGACGACATCGCCGGGGCCGGCGCCGATGCCCACCAGGGCCAGGTGCAGCGCGGAGGTGCCCGAGTTGAGGGCGACCGCGTGCGGCACCCCCACCCGGGCGGCGATCTCCCGCTCGAACAGGTCGACCTCAGGCCCCAGCGGGGCGACCCACCCGGACTGGAGGGCAGCCATGACGTACTCCTGCTCCAGATGTCCGACGTCGGGGGCGGACAGCAGGATGGTGTGACTATTGCCGATCATTCCCCACCACCCACACCCTGCGAGTCAGGTCACGCCGGCACGAGGGGGATGCGTTTGGCCTGACGGGCCAGCAGCTTGACGTTCTCTCGCGACTTTAGTCCTGGTTCAGGTCATCCGGGGCGCAGATGCTCAGCTCAGTGGTCACGGAGGTGGCCGTGGTCGGCCGTGCGTGACCCGTACGGCGGGCGCGTGGAGCGGCAGCGGGGGAGAGGCGGGCACCGCCGCGAGGAGCAGGAAGATCCAGAGGAGCCGGGCGTCGTAGTAATCGCCGGAGAAGAAGCTCGCACCCAGGATGAAAATTGCGGAGTAGGCCGACACCCGCGCCTCCAGCGGGCGCCGCGCCCTCGGGATCGCCGCGTACTCGTGCCGCGGCCCCCAGAAGGCCAGCAGCAGCAACAGCAGGCCCACCGCGCCGCCCTCGACGGCCACCGCCAGCGGGAGGTTGTGGACGTATTTCTCACCGGGGCCGAGGTTGGTGACGGCGTAGAAGCCGTGCACGCCGACGCCCACGATCGGGCGTTCGAGGAAGAGCCAGAAGCCCTTCGTGTACAGGACGTCGCGGTCGGAGGTGTACCCCTGCTGGACCGTGGCGGCGAGGAAGCGGTTGTTGATCAGCGACATGATCGCGTCGCCCAGCAGGAGCCAGACCAGGGCGCCGGTCAGGGGAACCACCGCCAGCGGCTTGAGGGCGCCGTGGCGGCGCCCGAAGCGCACCAGGCTCGGGAAGGCCAGCGCCGTGGTCAGACCCAGCGCGATCAGGCCGCCCCGGGAGCCCGAGGCCACCGCGCCGATCAGGAACGCGGGCGCTCCGATCAGCCAGACCGGGCGGGCACTGCCGAAGTAGAAGTACGCGGTGGCGAACAGGGCGAGCGCCTCGACCCGGACGAAGACGTTCGGGCCGCCGCCGAAGGCCGTCCACCGGAACCCCTGTACGCGGCCCCGGCCGGACGCGGCGTACAGGAAATAGAGCCAGCCGGCCACGTACAGGCAACCCATGGTCAGGCGGACGACACGGTCGCGGTCCCATTCCGCGAGGGTCGCGTAGACGAAGACCAGGACGACCATCGACAGCAGGTCGCCGATTACGTCACCGACCACGGCGTTGTGGGGCACCCACGCCGCGGAGAGCATCTGGTACCCGAACAGCAACAGGATCGGCTGCAGGGAACGCCGCGCCGGGGCTGAGTGCAACGGGCGGACCCCGGCATGGTTCGCCTCGAGCACGAACACCGCCAGCACGGCCGGGAAGAGCAGCACCCGTACGTCGTCGAGGACCGGGATCGCGAACCCGGCACGGGACAGGGTGAAGTGCCCGGCGAGCGTCGCCACGAAGATGACGACCACCAGGAACGGACTGGGCCGCGGCGACGTCACCGCGACGGTTTCCGCGCCGCCCGCGGGATCGCCCGCAGCATCGCCAGGTAGGAGAAAACCGCGAGCAGCACGGCCGCCGCCGCGAACCCGAACAACGCGGCGGGCCAGGCCGGCACCACCACGGCGGCGAGGTAGGTCGCCACGACCTCGGCCACGAGAGCGCCCACCAGCAACCCCGTGGCGACCGGCGCCTCGTGTAGCGCGTCGATCGTCGGCCGGGCCGCGTAGAACACCGCGAGCGGAACCGACACCGGCACCCCGAACCGGACGACCGCTACTGCCTCGTGGAAGCCGGCTCCGAGAAACCAATGCACTACCGGCACGGCGGTGACGACAACCACCGTGCTCGCCAGGGCCGCGACCCCGGCCGCGGCGAACGGCAGGATCCGTAGCCCATGGGCCAGATCCGCGTCGAAACCGCGGCCCGCGGCCGCAGCCTCGTGGGCATGCCCGCTGAGCCGGGGGAGCAGGACCGGTGTCAGCATCCCGAAGATCGAGCAGACCAGGGTGATGGTCGACGTGGTGAACCCCACGTACCCGGCGTCGGCCGAGTTGCTCGCCGTCCCGGCCACGAAGAACGTGGGAAACGCGAACAGGCCCGGCAGCGCGATGTCGCCGGGCGCGCGGCGGATCCCGTACCGGAGAAGGGTGCGCAACCCGGGCGTCGGCCGCGAGCCGGCGGGAGACCCTTCGGCGCCGCGCCGCCCGGCCCTCGCGATCGCCCACCCGGCCACCGCCGCCAGCGCCGCTCCCTGCAGCGCGAGGAAGACGTCGATCTTGCTGGTCAGGACGAACGCCGCGAGCGGCACCAGCGCGAACCCGATCAGCGAGGCGAGAATCGAGGCCCGTACGTCCCCGCAGCCCCGCAGCGCCGCCACCGCCAGGGTGCACAGGCAGTTGCCCGCGGTCAGCAGCACCACCGCGCGGACCTGCGCCGCCGCGCCGATCCCGAACAACCGGCCGACGTCCTCGGCGAACAGCAGCGTGATCAGGCCGAGCACGTTCAGCACGACGACCTCGAAGAGGAACGCCTGCCGGGCCAGCACCCGGATCCGGCGCCCGGCCCGGGGCAGGTAGCGGTGCAGCGCCGGCACCAGCCCGGCCAGCACGAGCGGCTGAATCGTGGCGACCGCCCCGCGCGCGACCTGGTAGTAGGTGAACCCCGCTACCCCCGACCGCCGCGCGACCAGGTGGAATAGCAACAACCCGGAGGCGAGCGTCAGCCAGGACGATCCAAACGTGGCGACGTAGTCCCGCCGCACCGCGGCCGGCACGCGGGCCAGGAACCGGAGCGCCGGCACGGGCGTCACGCCGCGCTGCTCAACGCGACCGCGTTCCACCAGCCCGGCCGGTGTGCCGACGGCGACTCCTGGCCGGGCGGGCCGCAGACGGCCGGCAGGCCGGGGCGCCGGCGCGGCGCGTTCACCATGTTGAACACGGTGCCCAGCATCCGGGCGTCGACCGCGGCGAGCGCCCGCACGGCCGCGGCCACCTGCGCGGCGGTCGTCTTGCGGGCGCGCACGATCAGCAGCGCGCCGTCGGCGCGGGCCGCCACGACCGCGCCATCGGTGACCGGCAGCAGCGGCGGCGAGTCGAAGATGATTTTGTCGAACCGGTCGCGCAGCTCGTCGATCAGGTCGCTCATCTGCGGCGAGTCGAGCAGCTCGCTCGGATTCGGCGGCCGGTGCCCGCCGGCCAGCAGCCACAGCCCAGCCCCCCACGGCTGCAGCACCTGGTCGAGCGAGGCCGCGCCGACCAGCACCGTGGTCAGCCCGGCCGAGCCCTCCCGGCCGAGGAACCCGGCGAGCCGGGGCCGGCGCAGCTCGGCGTCGACGATCAGCACCCGCTGGCCGGCCTCGGCGAACAGGATCGCCAGCCCGCACGCCGTCGAGGAGCGGCCCTCGCCGGGCATCGCGCTGGTGACGGCCAGAATCTTCACCGGGTGCTCGCGACCGGCGTACTGGACGTTGGTGCGCAGTTGGCGCAGCGCCTCGGCCCGCAGCGAGCGGCTGTCCGAGACGAACGGCCCGGACTTGCGGCGGGCCTTGCGGTCGATCGGGATCAGCGCCAGCACCGGCGTGCCGGTCAGATCGGGCAGGGCCGAGGCGAGGCGGACCGAGTGGTCGCAGACCTCGCGGATCGCGCCGAGCGCCGCGCCGATCAGCAGGCCCACCGCGACCGCGAGGGCGTCGTTGTGCAGCGGGCGCGGCGACACCGGCTCGGAAGCCAGCCGGGCGGCCTCGACCGTGATGACGGTGGCGGCGGGGCTCTCATCCTTGCCCGGGCGCGCCTCCAAGGCGCGCACGATCGGCGGGAACCGGTCGACGATCGTCTCGGCGATCTTCTGGGCCCGGGCCGGAACGGTATCCGTCACCGTTACTGTCATAAATGCGCTATCGCCCGCGTAATCCACCGAAATGCGTTTCCGGATCTGCTCGGTATTCAGCCCGGCCTTCGCCGTGGTGGCGATTTCCCTCGCCATCCGCTCGCTGGACAGCAACTCCGAGTACGTTTTGAGCCGGGCCTGGATGAACATCGAGCCCTCGAGCGCCGAGGCCCCTTCGCTGCCGTTGCCGGAGAGGAAGAAGGCCGCGGTCGCCGCGTACTCGGTCGGCATCCGCTTGTTGAGCACCTGGGTCGCGCCCAGCGCGACCAGCACGGTGACCACGACGACCCACCACTGCCTCTGCACCACCCGGAGGTAGTCGCGTAGCTCCACGCTTCCCTCCCGAATGCCCGCGCTCAACGATCAAACTAAGCGGCCGGGAACCGCCCCGAGGCGATATCCCGAACTTCCGCTGCGGGACAAGAGGTCGATTACGCTTTTAAAAGCGGCAGCGGCCGACCGCAAGTGACGGATGAGCCGGGAGGTGCAGCCGTGGCCCGTGGGAATAGCATTGTTCCCCTTTTCGTCGACGCGCTCGCCTGGGCCGCCGGCCTCAATCTGGCCGTCCTGACCCGGTACGAATTCGGCCTCGACGCCCACCATTCGGCCGGCGCCCTCCCGATGATCGTCCTCGCGGTCGTGCTGCAGGCCGCCCTCGGCCACGCCCGCCACCTCTACCGGGGCCGCTACGCGTTCGGCACGCTCGAGGACGTCCGCACCGTCTGGCAGACCGTCCTCGCCACCACCATCGCGCTGCTCCTGCTCGACCTGCTGCTGCCGGGCTCCCGGGTCCCACCGGGCGCGCCCCTGGTCGGCGGGCTGCTCGCACTGGTCCTGATGCTCGCGGCCCGGCTCGTCTGGCGGCTACGGCTCGACGCCCGCTCCCGGCCCGACGCGCGGGTCGCCACCCGGGTGCTGCTGTTCGGCGCCGGCTCGGCGGGCCGCAACCTGCTCCAGTCGATGCGCTACGACCCCAACGGGCGCTACCTCCCGGTCGGCGTGATCGACGACGATCCCCGGAAACGCCGGATGGTTTTTTACGGCGTACCCGTGCTCGGCGACCGCAACGACATCGCGGCGCAAGTGGGCCGCACCGGCGCGACCACCGTGGTCCTGGCCGTGGCGAACGCCGCGGCCGAGCTGGTGCGCGACATCCGCGACCTGGCGACCGACGCCGGCGTGTGTTTTCTCGTCGTGCCGTCGGTGACCGAGCTGATGGACCGCGAGATCAACGTGCGGGACCTGCGCGAGCCGGAGGTCACCGACCTGCTCGGCCGGCACCAGATCGACACCGACCTCGAGTCGATCGCCGGCTACCTGACCGGCAAGCGGGTGCTGGTCACCGGGGCGGGCGGCTCGATCGGCTCCGAGCTGTGCCGGCAGATCCACCGGTTCGCCCCCGCCGAGCTGATGATGCTCGACCGCGACGAGACCTCGCTGCAGGCCGTGCAGCTCTCGCTCGACCCGCAGGCCTCGCTCACCGACCCGTCGCTGCTGCTGGCCTCGCTGCGCGACGTCGACCGGGTGCGCGAGATCTTCCGCACCCGGCGCCCGCAGGTGGTCTTCCACGCCGCGGCGCTCAAGCATCTGCCGCTGCTCGAGCGCTATCCGGGCGAAGCGATCAAGACCAACATCTGGGGTACGTTGGCAGTCCTGTCGGCCGCCTCCGAAGTGGAGCGGTTCGTCAACATCTCCACCGACAAGGCCGCCGATCCGGTCAGTGTGCTGGGTTACTCCAAGCGGATCACCGAGCGCTTGACCGCGTACGTGGCCCGGCACAGCCCCGGAAGCTTCCTGAGCGTGCGCTTCGGCAACGTGCTGGGCAGCCGCGGCTCGGTGTTCACCACCTTCAGCGCCCAGATCGCCGACGGCGGCCCGGTCACCGTGACGCACCCCGACGTGACGCGCTACTTCATGACCACCCAGGAGGCGGTCCACCTGGTGATCCAGGCCGCCGCGATCGGCCGCGACGGCGAGGCGCTGGTCCTCGAGATGGGCGAGCCGGTGCGAATCGCCGAGGTGGCACGGCAGATGGTCGACCTCGCCCCGTCCGAGGTGGAGATCCGCTACACCGGCCTGCGCCCCGGCGAGAAGCTGTCCGAGGTCCTGTTCGGCGAGGGCGAGACGGATGTGCGCCCGTTCCATCCGCTGATCTCGCACGTGACGGTCCCGCCGCTCGACCCGGCCGCGGTGCGCGGCATCGACGCGAACGCCGAGCCCTCGGTGCTGGTCGCCGAGTTGGCGCGGTTGTGCGCGCTGCCGGCGGAGGCCGCACGGCCTGCGGCCTGACCGCCTTCTCGGTAGGGTCGGCGGCGTGGCCGATGCTGTGGTGCTGCCGGGCGGGAAGTTCGGGCCGGCGGCCGGGTTGCTCATGTACGCCGGGGCGGTCGCGGAGCGGCGCGGGGCGACGGTGCGCCGGCACTGGTGGTCGCAGCCGCCGCCGGATCCGTCGGAGCCCCGGATCGAGGACTGGGTCGCCGGCGAGATCGGCCCGGTGCTCGACTCGGTGGGCGGCAGCCCGTTGCTGATCGGCAAGTCGCTCGGCACGAACGCCGCCGCGATCGCGGCCGAGCGGTCGCTTCCCGCGGTGTGGCTGACGCCGGTTCTCACCGTGCCGTGGGTGGCGACCGCCCTGCGGGGGGCGACGGCGCCGTTCCTGCTCGTGGGCGGCACCGCCGACCCGCTGTGGGACGGGGTCCTGGCGCGCGACCTGTCGCCGTACGTGTTCGAGGTCGAGGGCGCCGAACACGGCATGGCCGTGCCGGGGCCGCTCGTCGAGTCGATCGCGGTGCTCGGGCGGGTGGTCACCGCGATCGACGAGTTCCTCGACGCGATCGGGTGGCCGGCCGACGCGAGCGGCGGTCAGGGCAGACCCTAGGCGACCGGGACCGGCTCGGCCGGCTCGCGGACCGCGCTGCGGCGGGTGGAGAGCCAGCAGCCGGCCGCGACCAGGGCGAAGCCGGCCACCGTGCTCCAGCGCAGCGACTCGTTCAGCAGCAGCACGCCGAGCAGGACGGCGACCACGGGGTTGACGTAGGTGACCAGGCCGGCGCGGTTGGAGCCGGCCTCGGCGACCAGGGCGTAGAAGGCCAGCAGGGCGACCGCCGTGCAGAACACCCCGAGCGCGGCCAGCGCGGCCCAGGCGTTCGCGTGGACCGGCTCGGTGGGCCAGGTCATGATCGCGAACGGAGCCAGGACCACGGCGGTGATGGCGGTGGTGCCTCCGGCCAGGGTCTCGGCCGGGATGTCGGCGGCGCGGCGCTGGACGAAGATGGTCGCGACGCCGTAGCTGACCGCCGCCAGCAGGACCATGCCGGCGCCCAGCAGGCCCAGGCGGTCGCCGGAGACGTCCAGCCCGACCAGGACGGCCACGCCGCCGAAGCCCACGACCAGGCCGGCGACGCGTCCTCGGGTGAGCGGCTCGGCGCGGGACAGGAGCAGGGCGATGACGACCGGCTCGACGGCGATCAGCAGGCCCGTCAGGGAGCTGGTGATGTGCACCTCGCCATACGTGATCAGCAGAAACGGCCCGATGATGTGCACCACCGCGAGCACCGCCACCGTGCCGAGGCGGGCGCGGAGCGCGCCGAGACTGCCACGCGCCGCGGCGACCGGCAGCAGCACGAGGGCGGCGATGAGGCCGCGGCCGGCGACCACGAAGACGGGGGAGAGGTCGTCGATGGCGACCTTGATGAGGAAGTACGGGATTCCCCACAGCATCGAGACGAGGAGGAAGAGCAGCCAGGCACGTCGATTCACATGTCGACCCTCTCGCTCTAGAGTCATAAGCGGTAGTGGTGACTTGCTGATGCCGTGTTAAGGAGAGCTGATGATCGACGTCCGCCGGCTGGCCGTGCTGCGCGAGGTGGCGCGGCAGGGCAGCTTCAACCGGGCGGCCTCGGCGATGCGCCTGACGCCGTCGGCCGTCTCCCAGCAGATCAGCGCGCTCGAGCGCGGCCTCGGCGTGGCGGTGGTGCGGCGCAGCACCCGCGGGGTCGAGCTCACCGAGGCCGGGCGCGTCCTCGCCGAGGCGGGCGACGCGATCACCGCCGAGCTCGCCAACGCCGAGGAGGAGATCGCGCGCCTCGCCACGCGGCGCACCGAGCGGCTGACCGTGGCCACCTTCACCAGCGGCGGCCAGCGGCTGCTGCCGGCCGCGCTGCTGCGCTTCACCGCCGACCATCCGGACGTCGAGCTGACCGTGCTCGAGAACGAGCCGGACGACAGCCTCCCGCTGGTGCGCTCGGGCGCGGCCGACCTGGCCCTCGCGTACCACTTCGACGGGCCGCCGCCGATCCGGCCGGGCGACCGCTCGGGGCTGACCTGGACGCCGCTGCTCGACGATCCGATGTGGATAGTGTTGCCGGCCGGGCACCGGCTCGCCGGGCGCGAGACGCTCAGCCTCGCGGAGCTGGCCGGCGAGCGCTGGGTGCACGGCTGCCTGTCGATCGTCGGCCTGATGGACCACTATTCGGCGATGGCCGGCTTCGAGGTGCAGACCGCCTGCCGGGGCACCGACTACGTCTTCGCGCAGTCCCTGGTGCGGGCCGGGGTCGGGGTCAGCATGATCCCGCAGGTGGCGCTCACCGCCGACCAGGGCGGGCTGGCGACGGTGCCGCTCGCGCAGCCGTGCCCGTCGCGCTTCATCGGCATCGTCACCGCCAGCCGCCGCCCCCGCCCCCTCGCCGCCGCGCTGTCGAAAGCTCTGCACGAGACCGTCGCGGGCCTGCCGCTACCGGCCGCGTAGCCGGGCCGGCGCTACCGGCCGCGTAGCTGGTCGAGCACGAGGGGGTCGATCGCCCCGGCGACCAGGCGCTCCTCGAGGTTCTCGATGCCGGCCCAGTCCGCGAGCGCGTCGTCGAGACCGGGCTGGGTGTGCCCCTTGCCGTCGAGCAGCTTGCGGACCTCCTCGGCGGTGGCGCCCGTCAACGGCATCAGCAGCGCGGGATCCGGTCGCTCGAAGTACAGCGTATGCAGGTCGAGCAGGCGGGTCAGCTCGGACACCGGATCCGGGTGGTCGTCGACCCGCAGGTCCACCCAGACGTCGCTGGTCCCGCCGTACCCCATGCCCTTGGCGACCACCAGAAGCGCCGCGCTCTGCCGGCCACGACGGTCGCCCCCGGCGAGATCGCCGGCCCGCAGCGCCGCGAGCAGCCGGAACGCCAGCCGCGACTCACCCACCGACGCCTGCCACGCCACCCCCATGGCCTCGACCACCTGCGGCCCCGCCAGCATGTTGCCCTGGATGGCGAATCCGTCGCCGGCCGCGCCGCCCGCCCACGGATGGCAGTCGCCCCCGGTGAACGTGCCGCCCTCACCGTCGGCGCCGACCACCCCGACCTGCCGCTGCGCGACCGGACCGCCGTCGCCGGCGACCAGCGCCCGCACGGTGTACGCGGCGCTCACCCCGGTCTGCAGCAGCGCCAGGGTCTGCGGACGGTAGGCGAGATTGGCGTACGACTGGGTGGCCACCGCGCCGACCCCGGCGAGGGCGGCGGGAACGGCCGCGCCGACCCCGAGGAACTTGCTGGCCACCGCGACACCGTGGGCGAGGCCGTCGGCGGAGCGCGCGACGATCGAGAAAGTCATGCGCAGTATTTATCATCCCGGACCCATGAGGCCTATGTGTACCGAGCGGAGAGGGAGCATATGCTCCGGGGATTGGGACGTGATCCTGTCGGTGCCCGCCGCCGCCCTCGGCGGGCCGACGCTGGACTGAACGCCTTGGCGCCCGGTCCGAAGTGCTGCGGGCGCGCATGGTGGTTGCCGCGACCGGTACGCCCGCAGCACTTCCATGACCTCCTTCCATGACCTCACAGTTCCGGCACGGGCTCACCGGCAGGTTCCGGCGGCGGCTCGGGGAGAGGCTCGGAAAGCTGCTCCCTGATGTAGGTCCAGACCGCCGCCAGCACCGCCGCCACCGGCACCGCGAGCAGGCTGCCGACGATGCCGGCCAGGCTGCCGCCCAGGGTCACCGCGAGCAGCACGACCGCCGCGTGCAGGCCGAGGCCGCGGCTCTGCAGGATCGGCTGGAAGACGTTTCCCTCCAGCTGCTGCACCAGCACGATGATGCCGAGCACGATCAGCGCGTCGGTCGGGCCGTTGGAGACCAGCGCGATCAGCACCGCCACGAAGCCGGCGAACAGCGCGCCGACGATCGGGATGAAGGCCGTCACGAAGGTGAGCACGGCCAGCGGCAGCACCAGCGGCACGCCGACTATCCACAGGCCGAGGCCGATGAACACGGCGTCGAGCAGGCCCACGAGCGCCTGACCCCGTACGAAAGAACCCAGGGTGTCCCAGCCGCGAGCCGCCACCGCCGGCACGTCCGTGGCGAGACGGCCCGGCATCTGCCGGGCGAGCCACGGCAGGAAACGGGGGCCGTCCTTGAGGAAGAAGAACATCAGGAACAGCGCGAGCACGGTGGTGACCACGCCGTTGACGATCGTGCTGACCCCGGAGACCGTGTACGTGACGATGCTGCCCACGCTCTCCTGGATCTTCTCGACCGCCGTGTCGAGAGCCTTGGTGACCTGATCGTCGCCGATGTTCAGCGGCGGGCCGGCGGCCCACGTACGCAACTGCTGGATGCCGTTCTCGACGCCGGTGGCCAGCTGCGGCGACTGCGAGGCCACCGGCACCGCGATGCCGACCACCGTGCCGCACGCCGCCAGCAGGAACACCACCATCACGGCCGAGGCGGCCAGGGCCGGTCGCCAGCCGCGCCGGCGCAGGAACCGCACCGGCGGCCAGGTCAGCGTGGTGAGCAGCAGCGCCACGGTCAGGGGCCAGACGACCGGCCACATCTTGCCGAGGATCCAGAGGGCCACCCCGGTCATCAGCAGCACCAGCAGTGTCTGGGCGGAAAGGCGCGCGGAGGTGCGCAGCGCGTCCCGGCTCTTCTGGGCGCTCAACGGCATGAAGATCACCTTGCCACGATCGGGGGGCGCACACACGACCGGTCCGATTCCTCTGACCCTTTCGCGGCGGTGGCGGTGGCGACGCTGGCGTCGGGGGCGACGGCGACGTTCGGGCTGCTGGCCACGCAGCGGGTGCTCGTGGAGCTGTTCAGCGGCGGGCCCACGCCCGAGCGGGTGCGAGCGGCCCTGCCGGCGCTGACCTGGCTGGCCGCGGCGACGGCGGCGCGCGGGGCGCTGAGCATGGCGACCGGGTACGCGCTGAACGGGCTCACCCCGCAGGTCAACCGCGAGGTCGAGCGCCGCCTGTTCGAGACGACCTCGGCCGTACGCCTCGAGGCCTTCGACGAGGACAGCTTCGCCGACGACATGGAGCGCGCCGCCCGCGGACCGAGTCGGCGATCGTGCTGGTCACCGAGGTGTTCAACCTGCTGGCCGGCGTCGTGGGGCTGCTCGCGGGGGGCCGACATGCCGGGCTCTTCACCCTCCAGGCGGCGGGATATCGACACTGAGTGCTCCCCGGCCCGGCGGCTCGGGAATCATGAAAGGTATGCAGACTTTTGATGTGGTGGTCGTCGGGGCCGGGCCCGGGGGCGAGGTCGCCGCGGGACGGCTGGCCGAGGCAGGGCTGTCGGTGGCGATCGTCGAGGCCGACAAGGTCGGCGGCGAGTGCTCCTTCTACGCGTGCATACCGTCGAAGTCGCTGCTGCGTCCCGGTGAGCTGCTCGCCGAGGCGCGGCGGGTGCCCGGGGTGCGCGAGGCGGTCACCGGCAAGCTCGACGTGGCCGCGGTCCTCGCGAAGCGCGACGACAACATCGGGCACCTCGACGACGCCGGGCAGGTGCCGTGGCTGACCGACCGTGGGATCACGCTCGTGCGCGGCCGGGGACGGATCGCGGGGGAAAAGCAGGTCCAGGTGGCCGGCGAGACCCTGTCGGCGCGCAAGGCGGTGATCCTCGCCGGGGGCACGGTGGCCAACATCCCGGACATCGACGGGCTGCGGGACGCGTCGCCGTGGACGAATCGCGAGGCCACCACGGCCTCTTCGCTGCCGGACTCACTGGTCGTGATCGGCGGCGGGGTGGTCGGGGCGGAGATGACCCAGGCGTACGCGTCGCTCGGGTGCCACGTGACGCTGGTCGAGGGGGAGCACCGGCTGCTGTCGCGCGAGGAGGAGTTCGCGTGCGTGCAGGTCACCGAGGCGCTGACGGCGCAGGGCGTGGACATCCGCACCGGGCAGTGGGCGACCGCCGTGCGCCGCGACGGCGACAAGGTCACGGTGACGCTCTCGGACGGGAGCACGGCCACCGCCGACCAGGTGATGGTGGCGGCCGGCCGGACGCCGCAGTCGCGTGACCTCGGCCTGGACGTCGACGGCTACATCGACGTGGACGATCGGATGCGGGTGCCGGGCAAGGACTGGCTCTATGTGGTGGGCGACCTGAACGGGCGGTCGCTGTTCACGCACATGGCGAAGTACCAGGCGGCGATCGCGGCCGCCGACATCCAGGGCCAGGACATGGTGGTCGAGCACCTGGCGGACGGCCCCCGGGCGCCGCGCGTGATCTTCACCGAGCCGGAGGTGGCGGCGGTGGGCTACACGGCGGCGGACGCGGCCGCCGCCGGGATCAAGGTGCGTGTCGTCGACATCGGGACCGAGGCCAACGCGGGTGGCGCGTTCACCGGCGGCGGCCAGGGCACATGCCGGTTCGTGATCGACGAGGACCGGCAGGTGCTGGTCGGCGTCACGTTCACCGGCTCCGAGGTGGCCGACTTCCTGCAGGCCGCGACCATCGCGATCGTGGGTGAGGTCCCGCTGCGACGGCTGCGGCACGCCATTCCGGCCTTCCCCACGCGCAGCGAGGTCTGGCTGTACCTGTTCAACGCCCTGGGACTCTGACGTTTGTGCTGGGTCCGGCCTCCGTCCCACGGAAGCCGGACCCCGGCCGAGCCGCAGGTGAGCCGGCATCCGCATAAGGTGAACGACATGGGTCAGCGGATTTTGATCACGGGCGCCCGCCGCGGCATCGGCGCCGCCCTCGCCGTGGGCCTGGCCCGCCCCGGGAACATCCTGCTGCTGCACCACCTCGACGCCGCCGCGGAGGCCGAGACGGTGGCCGGCCTGTGCCGCGACCTGGGCGCCAAGGCCGAGCTCCTCGACGCCGACCTCGCCGACCCGGCGGCGGTGCGGTCCCTGGCCACGGCGGCGGGACCGGTCGACGTTCTCATCAACAACGCCGCCAAGGCCTCGAACGTCGACATCGGCGTGCTCCCGCTCGACGAGTGGCAGAAGACCTTCGCCGTCAACGTGACAGCGCCGATGCTGCTGACCCAGGCCTTGAGCGTGGGGATGGCCGAGCGAGGCTGGGGCCGTATTGTCAACGTCGTCTCGCCGACGGTCCGCATGGGCGGCCCGTCGGGTCCGTCCTACGTCTCCAGCAAGGCCGCGCTGATCGGCCTGACCCGCTCGCTGGCCCGCACCCTGGGCCCGGCCGGGATCACCGTCAACGCGCTCTCGCCGGGCGCCATCCGCACCGAGGGCGAGGCGGAGCTGGCGGCCGGCCGCGAGGCCGAGACCCACGCCCCGCTGGTCGCCACCCAGGCCATTCCCCGGTCGCTGGTTCCCGAGGACCTGGTCGCCACCCTGCGCCTGCTGGTCTCGGACGGGTCCGGCGCCCTCACCGGCCAGGTGATCGAGGTGGGCGGCGGCCTGATCTTCCGCTGATCGCGGCCCGTGCCTCCGCGGCTCTGCTGCGGACATGGTGGCGGTGATCTGCCCGCGACCGCCGGGCAACGTACGTTGCGGCGGCCGCGGGACGGGTGTCATTCCTGGGTGGCGTGGTCGCGCAGATCGCGCGTGGCCTCCTCGCCCGGCGTCCGCGCCGACAGATGGTCGGCCAGCGTGGCCGGCCGCTGCACCGGCGGCGGCTCCTCCACCGGCCGCCGCATCCGCGGGATCTTCCCCGACGTGTAGTCGCTGAGATCGGCCGGTCGCGATTCCCGCAGGTGATCCGCCAGATCGGCGGGACGGCGCACCACCGCCGGCACCACAGTGGAGGCCTTCGCCACGAGAGCCTTGCCCGGCGCGGGCGAATGCGGCGTGGGTGAAGCCGGCGTGCTTGCCGCCGGCCGCACGGGCAAAGCTTCCGGCGCGGGCGCCGAGCTCGGTGCGGGCGCCGGCTGTGCGGGTGCCGGCTGTGCAGGTGCTGGCTGTGCAGGTGCTGGCTGTGCGGGTGCTGGCTGTGCGGGTGCTGGCTGTGCGGGTGCTGGGTGCGTTGCCGCGGCGGGCGCCTGTGTGGTGGCGGGCGCCGGCGGCTCGGGCGATGTGGGTATGTCGGCCGGCGCTGAGGCAGCCGGCCCGGCAGCGGCTTGCGGCTGCGGCTGTGGCTCGGTCATGGACTGCTGCTCCGGAAGGGAGGGGATGGGCCGCCGGGGGAGCGGTTGATCGCCGAGCGTAGCTGGGCGGCGCGCCGATGTCTGCCCATCGAGGCCGATCGGTTGCGGTGGCGGGTTCCCTACCAGCTCGGAGGCGCCGGCCTGGGCATACGCATCGAGATCGGCAGGCCTACTCACCGTGTTCGCCGGTCGCCGGGAGGGGAACTGATCGGCGAGCGACGAAGGACGCCGCGCCGCGCGGCCGGCCAGATCCACGGTCGGCGCCGGCTCGACGGTTTCAGCGGCCGTCGCCGGCTCGTCCGCCGTCAGCGGAGCGAGCTCGTCGGCGGTGGGTTCGTCCACCGGGCGGGTCGAGAGCTCGCCGTCGGCGACTACGGGCTGGTGGGCCGAGATCTGGTCGGCGGCGGCCACGGGCTCGTCCGGAGTCACGTGGCCGGCGGCCTCGGTCACGAACGGGCGGTAGATGACGGATCCGCCGGTCGACTCGAAGCTCTCGGGAGCAGGGACAGGCTCGGCGAACGACTCGTCCGCGGCCTCCGGCTCGGTGGGGACCGGCTCGTCCTGGACGGTTCGCGCGGAGTCCTGGCTGCTGGGCTCCCGGGCGTCGTCCAGCCGGGGGAGCGGCTCGAGAGCCTCGTCCAGCGGAGGGATGTACGAGGACGGAGGGATGTACGAGGACGGGGGAGTCCACGGGCTGTCGTAGGGGCTCGGGTCGGCGGGGAGCGCCGGCGGGAGGGCCGGTGGGGTGGTCGTGCCGGGGGCGCTTGGTGGGCTGAAGAAGAAGCCGTCGTCGTCGGCCACGGTCCAGTCGGCGCGGGGGGCGTGGGACTCGTGGGACGGGTCCGTGGGGCGCCACGTGGTCAAATCGGACGAGGCCGGGTTGCCGGCGACGTATGGGGTGCTGGACTGGCCCGTCGGCAAGTTCCACGGGCGGGCCTCTGCCGCCTCGGCGAAGGCCGGTGTGTCCTCGTCGGCCACGTCCCGGAAAGCGTCGTCCCCGGCCACGGCGGCGAACGACGGCCCGTCCTCAGCGGTGGAGCCAGGCTCCGGCAACGGGGGCTCGTCGTCGAGGATCAGGGCGTCGACGATGGAGTCGTCGTCGGCCGATGAGGGGGCCGCGGGGGTGTCGTCGGGGACTGTCTCGGCCTCGACCTCCTCCAGCGGCGGGGAGCCGGCCAGGCTGATGACGGCCGTGTCCTCGAAGCGGGCGAAGACCTGCGTCGCGTCGTCCGCCGACAGGGAGCCGGCGGGCAGGGCGAACGGCGAGGAACCCGCCGGTAGGGCGTGACGATCCGAGTCGGCGGCCGGAACGGCGGAAGAGGCCGAAGCGGCGACCGGCAGGGCTCGGGTGCCGGCGCCGTACGGGGCGTACCGGATGATCTGGGTGTCGTCGGGGGCCGCGTGCCGGCCGGGCGCGACCGCGGGGGCCGCGGGCTGCTCGTACCCGGTGAGGCCCGCACGCTGCTGAAGCCGCCGCAGCGGGCCGGGGGCCCACCACGCCGCGTCGCCCAGCAGGCGGAGCACCGCCGGCACCAGGAGCATGCGGACCACCGTCGCGTCCAGGAGCAGGGCGATGATCATGCCTACGCCTACGAAGCGCATGGTGGTCACGGCCGACAATGCGAAGGCGCCGGTCACGACGATCAGCAGGAGGGCCGCGGCGCTGATCACGCGGCCGGTGCGGGACAGGCCGGTGGTCACCGCCTCGTCGGTCGACGCGCCTCTCGTGCGGGCCTCGACCATGCGCGAGAGCAGGAACACCTCGTAGTCCGTGGACAGGCCGAACACCACGGCGGCCATCAGGACCACGATGCCGACCTCGAGGGGAGCGGGGCTGACATCGAGCAGGCCCGAGCCGTGGCCCTCCTGGAAGATCCAGACGAGCAGGCCGAAGGTGGCGCACAGGCTCAGGGCGCTCATCAGCACCGCCTTGATGGGCAGCAGCACCGAGCCGAACGCCAGGAACATCAGGATCAGGGTCGCGCCCACCAGCAGGCCGACCATCCACGGGAGGCGGTCCGCGGTCGCGTCGAGGCTGTCCACGTTGCGGGCCGTGGTGCCGCCGACCAGCAACTGCGCGCCGGTCGGCACGGGGATGGCGCGGATCGCCTCGACGACGTCGCGGGCCTCGGCGCTGTAGGCGTCCTGGGTCTTCAGCGTCGCGGTGAACAGGGTGACGCCCTTGTCCTTGCGGGCCGCGCTGATCTGGGTGATGCCGAGGATCTGCCGCAGCTGCACGGCGAAGTCCGCCGACGTGGACGCGTTGCGCAGCACGATCTGCACGCTGTCGCCGGTGAACTGGGGGTAGTCCGCCTTGAGCGTCTCGACGGCGACGCGCGCGGGGTCGCCGGCCGGCAGGATCCGCTCGTCGCTCTCGCCGAAGCTCACGTGCCGGATGGGGAACGCCAGCAGCAGCAGGAACGCGAGGATCGGCACCGCCACCGCCAGCGGGCGGCGCAGCACGAAGGCGGCCAGCTTCTCCCAGCCGCTGCCGGGCGCGCCGGCGCCGGAACGACGGGGGAGACGTACGGGGAGCTTGTCGACGCGGGGGCCGAGCACCGCCAGCATCGCGGGCAGCAGCGTGAGCGAGAGCACCGCGGCCAGGAACACGGCGGCGAGGCCGCCGTAGGCGAGCGAGTTCAGGAAGCCCTGCGGGAACAGCAGCAGGCCGGCGAGGGCGATCATCAGGAGGGTGGCGGAGAAGACCACCGTACGGCCGGCCGTGCCGACCGTGCGGGCGACGGCCTCGGCGGGCGTACGGCCCTGGGCCTGCTCCTCGCGGAAGCGGCCCACTATGAACAGGCCGTAGTCGATGGCCATGCCGAGGCCGAGCAGGCTGGCCACGTTCACCGCGAACGAGTTCACGTCGTGGTGGGCCGAGATCGCGTGCAGGATGCCCAGCGAGCCCAGCACCGCCGCGCCGCCGACCAGCACGGGCAGCGACGCCGCCACCAGCGAACCGAAGATCAGCACCAGCAGGACCAGCGTGATCGGCACGGAGATCGCCTCGGCGGTGCCGAGATCGTCGGTGGAGCGCGACGAGGACGCGTCGGCGAGCGTGGTCGCGCCGGAGAGTTGCACCGTCGCGCCCTCGACCGCGAACTTGTCGTCGATCTCGCGGTACGCCTCGAGCTTCGCGGTGTCGTCGTCGCCGGCCAGGGTGATCACCGCGATGGCGCTGGACTTGTTCTTGGCCGTGTACTGGGCGGACTTCGACGACCAGTACGAGGTGGCGCCGGTGACCGCCGATTTCGGCAGCTTCGCCAGCGAGTCCTTGACCCGTTTCGCCAGCGCCGGGTCGTCGATCTTGCCCTTGGCCGGGGTGTAGATGACGACGAGGTCGCCGCCCTGCGCGCCGAACGTGTCCCGCACGACCTCCGCGGCATGGGTGGACTCGCTGTTCGGGTCGTTGTAGCCGCCCTCGGTCAGCTCACCGAAAACACCCAGCCCCCAGACGCCGGCGCTGATCACCGCGACAAGCGCGACGGTCAGCACCGGCCACCGGAAGCGGGCGACCCACGATCCCCAGCCCGCGAACACTATGTCCCCTTTTTCGTTTATCCCACGCAAAAAAGCAGAAAAATCAGTGCAATGTGGCGGCATCGAGCGCCACCCCGCCGCAGCCGCTCCCGAAGGCCTGGGCGGTCGTCCACGTCAGATTGATCTTCGCGGCCTTCGGCGCCCGGTAGGTGATCGTGTAGACCACCGCCTGGAACTGCCCGTCCCGCTGCTCCGCCGTGGCCGAGGATGTCGCATTGCCGGCCGACAACCGGGCCTGCAACACCCCCTTCGCCGACACGACGCCGAGGTAGAGCCGCAGGGTCCGGTTGGTCGTCGACGCCGGCGCCGAGATGGTGAAACCGTTCCCGGCCCCGCACGTGCGGATGCCGGTGGGCGTCCCGTCGCTGTGGTCCACCGGGTCACCGCCGGTCCACGCGAAACGCGACGGGCTCAGCGCGTGCCGGAACCGGGGCGCGGTCGGCGTCCCCTCCAGGATCGCGAACCCGCCGTTCTTGTTCCTCTCCAGGGAGAAGGTCCCGTCCTCACCCCAGTGCACCCAGTCCCGGGTTCCCTCGGCGGTCAGGTCGACCGTCGAGGGCGCCCCGCCCGCCGCGATGGCGATGGCGCCCTGGTCCACCGGCTTCTTGCTGGGCGGCCGTGATGTCGACGGCGACAACGACGGCGTCGGCGAGGCGGACGAGGGGGTGGGCGACGGCGACGGCGAGCCCAGCGGGATCAGCCCGCCCGGGCTGGCGCTGGGCAGCGTGACGCCGCCGAGCGCGGCGGTCGGCGGCGGATCGGGCAACGGATTGTCGTGATCCGAGCGCATGGCCCGGCTGGCCACGATGCCGAAGCCGATCACGACGATCACGCCGGCCAGGATCACCAGGCCGGACGACAACAGCTCGTTCCACCCGCGCCGGTCGCGGGACTCCCCCTCGGGGGAGTCTGTAGCACGTCGGAATCCGATGTGTGCGGTCCGTCGATTCGGACCGCCGCGGCGCGCGGGTAGGCGACCTTTACCGGTCGACGGCAAACCGACCCTCCCCTGGTCGTTCGCACGGCCCCGCCCGGCCGTGAATCTTTTTCGCTTGGTCTCGCTGAGTGAGCCGGTAAACGATCTCATTTCACGCAGTGACGGTGAAGAACTATTTGAGTGACGATCCGAAAGGCCGATCACCCGCACTGGCGGTTCGGAGGAGGTTTGCCGCGGGGCCGTGTCCGGCTACGGGTACCGTGTCCGAAGTTTCCCCAGCGTCCCCTACCAGAGAGCCGACAGCATATGAGCACCCAGACCGTGCAGCCGAGCAGCGCGGAGTCGGCGAAGCGCCGCGGGCAGGCGTTCGCGGGCGCGATCGCGGGGGTGGCCGTCGTCATCGTCCTGGCCGTCGTGTTCTTCGTGGTCCGGCATGATAATTCCGACAAGTCGCCTGTGGCCGCTCCGGCCGGCCCGCCGGCCGCCGCTCCCTCGCAAGCGGCGCAGGACACCGCGCCGCCCCAGGCCACCGAGCCGGCCCCGGCGCAGGTGAACACCCCAGCGGCGCTGGCCAAGGAGCCGGTGGTCAAGGGCGGCCAGGGCACCCTCACCAAGATCGTGGTGACGCCGCTGGTCAAGGGCACCGGCCCGGCCGTCCAGAAGGGCCAGACGATCACCGCGAACTACACGCTGGTCAACTACAAGACCGGCGAGGTCATGGACTCCTCGTGGTCGCGCGGCGAGCCGTTCAGCACCCAGATCGGCGTCGGCGCCGTGATCCAGGGCTGGGACCAGGGCATCCCCGGTCAGAAGGTCGGCAGCCGGATCCAGCTGGACGTTCCCGCGGCCCTGGCCTACGGCGAGTCCCGCGGCGACCTCCGCTTCGTCGTCGACATCCTCGCGGCCAAGTAACGAGCGGCGCAGCGACGAGCGGCCAAGCAACGAGCGGCGCAGCGACGAGCGGCCAAGCAACGAGCGGCGCAGCGACGAGCGGCCAAGCAACGAGCGGCGCAGCGACTACAGGTCACGCACGATCACGTCGAGCTGGCGGGGCTTGCCCGCCGGCATCGGCACCTCCTCGACCTGGTGGCCGAGGTCCTTCAGCGCGGTGACGACCTCGTCGACGGAGCAGGGCTCGGCGGCGGCCGTGGCCAGCGCGCGGATCATGCGGCCCTTGGTCGCCTTGTTGAAGTGGCTCACCACCGACCGCTGGGGCGAGCCGCCGACCAGCCGTTCGTGCAGGACCCGCACGGTCGCCGAGGTGCGGGCCGGCGGCGCCCACATCGCGGCGTAGGCGCCGGATCGCAGATCGAGCACCGGGCCGTCGGCGGCCGCCGGGTCGAGCGCCGGCTTCAAATGCTTCTTCCAGTACGCCGTGAGCCCGCCGACCGGTGGCGGCAGGGTCACGCCCACCGAGAGACGGTATGCCGGGATCCGGTCGGCAAGCCGGACCACGCCCCACAGGCCGGAGAAGACCACCGCCGTGCGGTCGAGCCAGTCGCGGGCCGCGCCGTCCAGGGTCTCCGGCTCGAGCGCCTCGTACAGCACGCCGGTGTAGACCAGGGAGGCTCGGGCCGCGGGCGCGTGCTGCAGTGTGGCGTTGCGGGCCAGCTCGGGCTTCAGGCCGTCGGTCAGGCCGAGCACCTGCAAGGACTCCGCCACCGCGCGGGCGCTGGTGCGCCTGCTCAGCGCCACCAGGCGGGTCTGGACCCGTTTGCGGGCCGTGGCCAGGCGAGGTAGCCACAGCTCGTCGTGGTTGACGGGGTCACCGGATGGCGCGGGGGTCTTGCCCTCGGACGGCGGCAGCAGGATCAGCACGTCGCGAGAGTAGACAACCGGTCAGCCGGCCAGATCCTCAGCCCGCCGGCGCGGCCAGGGCGTCGGCGACCGTCGGGTAGACGCCGACGCGCGGGGCCAGCCCCACGGTCTCGAGGAGGTCGGCCAGGAACGGGTTGGGTGCGGCCAGGCGGAGCCAGCCGCCGGTCGCGACGGCGCGGTTGTGGCCGACGACGAAGGCCGACAGGCCGGTGGAGTCGCAGAACTCGACCCCGGACAGGTCGACCACGACGCGCGCGGCCGGCCGGTCGAGGATCTGGTCGAGGGTGGTGGTCAGGACGGTGGCGCTGTCGAGATCCAGGTTTCCCCGGACGGCGACCACGACCGAGGCGTCGGGGTTGCCGACGACGGACACGTGCACGGCGGTTTACCTCCGGTGCGGGCAAGGGACGGGCGTCAGGCCCTATCTCTGCCCAGAAGGTGACCGAAAGTCACCTCGTCGAGGTATCCGCCGGGACCGAAATCGTGGTCTTGACGGTCGCCTGGTCGAGTTCGCCGATGCGCACGGTGAACTTGATCTCGTACTGGCCGGGGAACGGGAACGTGATCGAACCGGCCGCATGGTGCCGGGGCTGCAGCGGGAGCAGCGGCTCGGTGACCGGCTCGAGGTCGCGCCCGAGCAACTGCGAGGTCACGGTCCACTCGTCGGCCGGCAGCGGCGCCCCGGCGGGGGTGTAGACGAACGCGTGGATCGTGTTGGCGTCGCCGACCTGGGTCGGGAAGATGTTGAACTGCAGCGTGTACAGCGGGCAGGTCAGCGTCTGCGACACTCCGTCGTCGCGGACCGCGCCCTGGTCGACCGAGGCGCTGCGACCGGGGTTGACCTGCACGAGCACGGCGCTGAGCCCGAGGATCACGGCGGTGGCGAGCACCTCGATCCCGACCGCGCGGAGCATCCGGGCGGGGCCCGCGGTCACGACCTGCCGCCGGTTGACCATGCGGCGGGCGAAGAAGGCGGTGCCGAGCACCAGGGCGAGCACGGCGACCTTGGCGATCAGCAGCCGGCCGTAGTCGGTGCGCCAGAGCGCCGGCACCGAG
Organism: Actinoplanes sp. NPDC051513; assembly: GCF_044454685.1. Lineage (NCBI taxonomy): Bacteria > Bacillati > Actinomycetota > Actinomycetes > Micromonosporales > Micromonosporaceae > Actinoplanes > Actinoplanes sp. NPDC051513. Next base: position 347,924 of record NZ_JBITDW010000005.1, on the reverse strand, counting down.
CCGACCTGCACGACCGCCTGCACCACGCCGCCGGCCACCAGCCAGACGACCGACAAGGCTGCCCAGCGTGACCAGGCGGGCAACACGACGCCGAGCACACGCGGGTCGGTGCGGCGCAGCAGGAAGACACTCAGCGTGATCAAGCCGCCGATCCAGACGCCCATGGCCGCCATGTGCACGACGTCGGAGGCGACGATCGCGGGCGACAGCGGCGAGGCGGCGGCGTGCCCGGTCAGCGGCCAGGTGACCAGCCCGCCGAGCGCGAGCACCGCGAGGGCGATGCCGCGCGGGCGGGACGTGCGGGCGCGCAGCAGCGGCGGCACGAGACCGGCGATGATCGCGAGCACGGCGAGGCGGGCGATCAGCGTGAGGCCGTAGGCGCTGGTCAGGACCTGCCCGAGCTCGGCGCCCGAGACATCCCAGAGGGCCGAGCCGCTGCTGGCCGGCGCCTGCGTCCACAGCGACGCGAGCGTCGCCACGAAGATCAGACCCAATCCCGCGTACGCGAGCCGCGCCGCGCCCGCGCGGGATCGGCGCCGCGGCCACAGGAACGCGAGGAACAGCACCGGCCCGGCGGCGAGCGTCAGCCCGGCGTACCCGAGAAAGCGCGTGACCGGAGTCGCCACCGCGACCGAACGATGGGTCTTCTCGTCGGCCGGCGCCGGCGGCGAGGCCGAGGGCGCGCCGACCGAGAACGTGATCGCGCCGCCGACCGGATGGCTGTCCGCGGAGATCACCCGGTAGCTGACCAGGTACGTGCCGAGCGGCTGCCCGGCGCGCCGGACCGGGATGCGCAGCGTGGCGCCCGAGACCGTGGGCGTGCCGGAGATCCGCTTGCCGTCGGGGTCGAGCACCTGCACGCGGCCGCTGACCGGGGTGATCCCCTCGCTGAACGTCACCACGATCTCGGTGGGCGAGCTGCCGATGACGCTGCCGGGCGCGGGCGTGGAGCCGAGGAGCGCGGCGTGGGCGCTGGCCGGGCCGGCGGGGGCAGCGAAGAGGGCGCCGAGGGCGACAAAAACAACCAAAAGTACGCGCACAGCCCTCGTCACATCTAGTAGTTCGGATCCTGTATCGGAAAGGTTCAACCGGGTATCGATAGGCTGCCAGGCAGGGTACCTGCTCCTTTGGAGGCCACCAATGTCCGTTGATCCCCGTGCCGGGACCCCCGCCGAGGCCCGCGATCTCATCGACGTGCCGAGGGTGATCTCGCGCTACTACACCGAGCACCCCGACCCGGCCGAGGTCGGTCAGCGGGTGGCATTCGGGACATCCGGGCATCGCGGGTCGAGCCTGAACACGGCGTTCAACGAGGACCACATCGCCGCCACCAGCCAGGCGATCGTCGAGTACCGCCGCGCGCAGGGCACCGACGGGCCGCTGTTCCTCGGCCGCGACACGCACGCGCTCAGCGAGCCCGCCATGATCACGGCGATCGAGGTGCTCGCGGCCAACGACGTGACCACGCTGATCGACAGCCGCGACGGCTACACCCCGACCCCGGCGGTGTCGCGGGCGATCCTGGCCTACAACCGCGGCCGTACGAGCGGGCTCGCCGACGGCGTGGTGGTGACCCCCTCGCACAACCCGCCCGCCGACGGCGGCTTCAAGTACAACCCGCCCAACGGCGGCCCCGCCGACACCGACGCCACCAAGTGGATCCAGGACCGCGCCAACGCGCTCATCGCGGCGGGCCTCAAGGAGGTACGCCGGGTGCCGGCTGACCGGGCGCGCACGTCGGCGCAGGTCACCGGTTACGACTTCCTCGGCGAGTACGTCGCCGACCTGCCCTCGGTGATCGATCTCGAGGCGATCCGGCAGGCCGGCGTGCGCATCGGCGCCGACCCGCTCGGCGGGGCCAGCGTCGCCTACTGGGGCGAGATCGCCGAGCGGCACGGCCTCGACCTGACCGTGGTGAACCCGCGGGTCGATCCGACGTTCGGCTTCATGACGCTCGACTGGGACGGCAAGATCCGGATGGACTGCTCCTCCCCGTCCGCGATGGCGTCCTTGATCCATCAGAAGGACAAGTTCCAGGTCGCCACCGGCAACGACGCGGACGCCGACCGCCACGGCATCGTCACGCCGGACGCGGGGCTGATGAACCCCAACCACTACCTGGCCGTCGCGATCAACTACCTGTTCGGCAAGCGGCCGGGCTGGCCGTCGGGCGCCGCGATCGGCAAGACCCTGGTCTCCTCCTCGATGATCGACCGGGTGGCCGGCGAGCTGGGCCGCCGCCTCGACGAGGTGCCGGTGGGGTTCAAGTGGTTCGTGCCGGGCCTGCTGTCGGGTGAGGTCGGCTTCGGCGGGGAAGAGAGCGCCGGCGGGTCGTTCCTGCGTCTCGACGGCTCGGCCTGGACCACCGACAAGGACGGCATCATCCTCGACCTGCTCGCCTCCGAGATCATCGCGGTCACCGGGCGCACGCCCAGCGAGCACTACCGCGACCTGACCGCGAAGTTCGGCGAGCCCGCGTACGCCCGGATCGACGCGCCCGCCACCCGCGAGGAGAAGGCGGTGCTCGCCAAGCTCTCGCCGGCCCAGGTCAGCGCGAAGGAGCTGGACGGCGAGCCGATCATCGCGGTGCTCACCACCGCGCCCGGCAACGGCGCCGCGATCGGCGGGCTCAAGGTCGCCACCGCGTCCGGCTGGTTCGCGGCCCGCCCGTCCGGCACCGAGGACGTCTACAAGATCTACGCCGAGTCGTTCCACGGTCCCGAGGCCCTCGCCCGCATCCAGCAGGAGGCCCGCGCGGTGGTCTCCGCCGCCCTGAAGGGCTGAGCCGCCTACCCGAAACCGATTCTCTCAGTTCTTCCGGCTCCCGGCCGACAGGTATGCCGCAACGGACCTACCGAATCGGGAGCCGAGGGAGCGCATGTCAAGTCCCGTGGTGCGCGCCGCCCGGATCCGGCTCGGCGGCGGGCTCGGACCCGTGCTCGTGGCGATCGCCTGCGTAGCGTACGTGTCGGTGTGGCTGGTCGTGCACGACTCGGGCAACCTCGTGCCCGGGTACCTCGGCGCCCCGTTGGCCCTGGTCGCCTCGTTCTTCGCGTGCCAGCGGATCGGCTCCCAGATCAAGATCTCCCGCCCGGTGCGGGCGTTCTGGCGGCAGATCTCGCACGCCTCGATCCTGCTGCTGTTCGCCTCGGGCGCCGCGGTCGTGCTGGCCAACAACGACGTCGGCATGTCGTTGTACACGGCCGTGCCGAACGTCGTCGGCATCTTCTGGGGCATGTTCGCGCTCGGCCGGCTGCCGCTGAGCGACAAATCCGCGCTCTCCTGGCTGCGGACCCTGCTCGACACGGTCACGGTCGCGGTCGCCGGCACCCTGATCTTCTGGTACGTCGTGCTGAGCTTCGCCCCGGCCGGCACCGAGCTCAGCGCCCGGGTCGCGGCCGGCTCGGTCGGCGTGGCCGGGCTCGTCGGCCTGGTGATCATCGGCAAGGCCGCGGCCGTGCCCGGCGCCCCGGTCGACTCCCTGGCCCTGCGACTGCTCGCGATCGCCCCGGTCGTCGCGGTGCTCATGGCCGTCATGCTGATCGCCGGCCCGCCCGGACCCCGGCTGGCCCTGGCGGTGCTCGGCGGCCCCCTGGTCGCGATCGCCTTCACCGCCGCCGCGTACCGGCAGCGCATCGTGCTGGCCACCCCCCAGCCCGTCGTCGCGGGGGCGCCGCGCTCCCGCCGTACGCTGTGGGACTTCTTGCCGTTCCTGGCCGTCACCACCACCGCGGGCCTGGTCATCACCGTGTCGGCGCGGGACATGCAGACCCGCGAGCGTGCGGTGATCGTCGGTGCGGTGCTGATCGTGGTGTGCGTGGTGGCGCGCCAGCTGCTCGGGCTGCGCGAGAACAAGCGGCTGCTGCTCGGCATCCGCACCCAGCAGGCCGAGCTCGAGCGCCTCGCGATGACCGACCCGCTGACCGGGCTGGCCAACCGCACCCGGTTCGGCAACGCGCTCGCCGAGCGGCTCGGCGGCCACCGCCCGGCCACCGTCCTGCTGATCGACATCGACGACTTTAAGACGGTCAACGACACGATGGGCCCGGCGTTCGGCGACCAGCTGCTCTACCAGGTCGCCCAGCGGCTGCGCCTCAACAGCGCCGCCGGTGACCTGCCGGCCCGGCTCGGCGGCGACGAGTTCGCCGTGCTGCTCGACGCCGACGACGTGACGACCGCCGAGGACGCGGCCACCCGCGTCCTGCAGGCCCTGGCCGAGCCGTTCCGGGTGGGCGAGGACCACCTGCTCGCGCACGCCAGCGTCGGCGTGGCGATCGCCGGACCGGGCGACAGCGCCGACGAGGTGCTGCGCAACGCCGACATCGCCATGTACCAGGCCAAGGCCGGCGGCAAGGCGGCCTGGGTGCGCTTCGAGCCGCGGATGCGCCAGGACGTGGTCAACCACGCCCGGCTCGGCAGCGAGCTGCACAACGCCATCATCCGCCACGAGCTGTACCTGCTGTACCAGCCCGTCTTCGACATCGTCACCGGCCGGCTGCACGGCGCCGAGGCGCTCGTGCGCTGGAAGCACCCGGTGCGCGGGTTCGTCTCGCCCGGCGACTTCATCCCGGTCGCCGAGCGGTCCGGGCTGATCGTGCCGCTCGGCTCGTGGGTGCTGCGCGAGGCCTGCGAGCAGCTGGCCCGCTGGAAGGCCGAGCACGGCGACGGCGCCATCAAGGCGATCAACGTCAACGTCGCGGTGCGCCAGCTGCGCGAGCCCGGCTTCGTGGACGAGGTCGCCGCCGTGCTCGGCGACACCGGCCTGCTCCCGGCCAACCTGGTCGTGGAGATCACCGAGTCGTCGGTGGCCGACGGGCGGCAGGTGCGCGAGACCCTCAACGCGCTGCACGAGATGGGCGTCCGGCTGGCCCTCGACGACTTCGGCACCGGGCATTCGTCGCTGTCGCTGCTGCGGGCGTTCCCGGTGGATGTGCTCAAGCTCGACAAGTCGTTCGTCGACGGCATCGCCGACGGCGAGGACCGCGGTCGCCTGGCGGTGGCGGCGGCGGTGGCGCAGCTGGCCGAGTACCTGCAGCTGTCGGCGGTCGCCGAGGGCATCGAGAGCGAGGCCCAGCTGGACCGCCTGCGCGACATGGGCTACCGGCTCGGCCAGGGCTTCTACATGGCCAAGCCGCTGCCCGCCGACGAGGCCGGCGCGCTGATGAACGCCAGCCCCGTCCCGGTGATCGGCTAAGCGTCGACCTCTTTGCGGTCGTCGGTGGCCCACAGGGTGTGGAACGAACCGGGCTTGTCGACGCGGTGGTAGGTGTGGGCGCCGAAGAAGTCGCGCTGGCCCTGGATCAGGGCGGCCGGCAGGCGCTTGGCGCGCAGGCCGTCGTAGTAGGCGAGAGCCGACGAAAAGCCCGGTGAAGGGATGCCCTGGGCCGCCGCGGTGGCGACCACGCGACGCCACGCGTCCTGGGCGCCGCTGACGGCGTCGAGGAAGTAGTCGTCGACCAGCAGCGTCGCGAGCTCGGGCTGCTTGTCGTACGCCTGCTTGATGAAGTCGAGGAACTTGGCGCGGATGATGCAACCGGCCCGCCAGATCTTGGCCATCGCGCCGGGATCGATGCTCCAGCCGTATTCCTTCGACGCCGCCTGGATCTGCTGGAAGCCCTGCGCGTAGGCGACGATCTTGGAGGCGAACAGCGCCTGCTCGACGTCGGCCTGCAGGTCACCCGCGTGCTCGGCCGCCTTGGTGCTCGGGCCGGGCAGGCCGGCATCGGCCGCGGCCTTGCGCACGTCGGCGCCGCCGGACAAGGCCCGCGCGAACACCGACTCGGCGATGCCGCTGACCGGGACGCCCAGGTCGAGTGCCGCCTGCACGGTCCAGCGGCCGGTGCCCTTCTGCTCGGCCTGGTCGAGCACGATGTCGACGAACGGCTTGCCCGAGGCCGCGTCGACCTGCTTGAGCACCTCGGCGGTGATCTCGATGAGGTACGAGCCCAGCCGGCCCTCGTTCCAGCCGTTGAAGATCTCGGCGATCTCGGCCGGGCCGTGGCCGCCGACCTGGCGCAGCAGGTCGTACGCCTCGGCGATGAGCTGCATGTCGGCGTACTCGATGCCGTTGTGCACCATCTTCACGAAGTGACCGGCGCCGTCGGGGCCCACGTGCACGCAGCACGGCTCGCCGTCGACCTTGGCCGCGATGTCTTCGAGCAGCGGGCCCAGCGCGTCGTAGGACTCCTTCGGGCCGCCGGGCATGATGCTCGGGCCGTGCAGCGCGCCCTCCTCGCCGCCGGAGACGCCCGCGCCGACGAAGTGCAGGCCCTTCTCCTTGAGCGCGGCCTCGCGGCGGCGGGTGTCGAGGTAGTGGGCGTTGCCGGCGTCGATCAGCATGTCGCCGGGCTCGAGCAGCGGCGCGAACTCGTCGATCACCGCGTCGGTCGGTCCGCCGGCCTTCACCATGATCACCACGCGGCGGGGGCGCTCGAGGCTGGCCACGAAGTCCTCGGCGCTCTCCGACGGGATGAAGCTCCCCTCGTGGCCGAACTGCTCGACCAGCTCCTTGGTACGGCCGTAGGAGCGGTTGTGCAGGGCCACGGTGTGACCGTGCCGGGCGAAGTTGCGCGCCAGGTTGCGCCCCATCACCGCCAGACCGGTGACCCCGATCTGTGCCTTCTCCGACATCATTGACGTCCTTCCCTAGCTGCTTGCAACGCCTCGACCTTACCTACGGGGCAGGGCCGATCTTGGTTCGATCCCCGTCTTCCCCATTGCCTGGTCCGGGCGCGCCCGCGGGCTGCGCGTCACCGAAGATCCGCGCGGCGGTAGGCTCATCGCCATGCCGAGCGGGACGTCCTGATATGCGGCGTGGCGAGATCTGGACCATCGGCAGCCGCACCGATCTTCGCTACCGCGTCCTCGTGCTCTCCGGCGACAGCTACAACGACCGGAACAACGCGGCGCCGTTCTGCGCGCCCATCGTCCGCCAGCGCGGGGCCACCGAGCTTCCGCCGTACGCGGTCGCCCTCACCGAGCAGGACCCGATCACCGGGGTCGTGGTGGTCAACCGCATGCGCCGGCTGCCCGCGTCGACCGGCGCCGAGCGGATCGGCATGGTGACCGGCGCCAGCATGGTGCGCCTCACCGAGGCGATGCGCGCCCTGTTCGATATGTGAGTCCCCTTCGGGTGATCTGTGTGCACCCGGGCCGCAGGTCGGGTGTCGACCCGGATGAACGGCCGATGACATTCATGCGCCGGTTGCCGTAAGCAGGATGCCGGATCAGTTCACGTCGGAATCTCAGGCCGGGGAGGCGCGGTGGCACAGGCGTACGCGGAAGCCGTCAACAGCCTGCGCCCCGCCGCTGCCGCCGAAACGGAACGCGCCATCGTGGAGCGTGCCGTGGGGCTGCTCGCCGGGCGGGCCCGCTGCCGGATCGCCGAGGCGCGCCGCCACCTGCTGCGGATGGCCGCCGACCAGCGCCGCGAGCCGCTCGACGTGGCGCACGGCGTGATCAGCCTGCTCGACGTCGCCGAGACGGTCGCCGAGCGGTCGATACCCCCGCTGGTCTCCAGCTTCCCGCCGCCGCCCACCCAGCGGTTCGAGCCGTGGCTCACCGTGGTGCAGCGGGTGCTCGACGTGACCCCCGGCATGTGCGGCTACCTGACCCCCGAGCGCGACACCACCGGCCGGATCACCGACCTGATCTGGGCCGCGACCACGCCCGAGGCGTCCACCCCCGACGGTCTGCGCGGCTCGCAGCTGATCGGTCGCCGCGCCAGCCTGCAGTTCCCGTCCGCTCCCGACAGTGGGCGCTGGGACGTCTACCAGGGCGTCCTCGACACCGGCTGCCCCGCCGCGGTCGGGCCGTTCCGTTACGGCGACCATCAGTACACCCTGCGCGCCCACCGCCTCGGCCAGGGCCTGCTGCTCAACTGGACCCGCCACGACCAGACCGGCCCCTCCGCCTCGCGGGTCGAGGGCACCGAGCGGCTGGGCAACCTCGGCTGGGGCGAATGGGATCTGATCACCGGCGACATCTTCTGGTCCGAGCACCTGTACCGGATCTACGAGCGTGACCCCGGTCTGGGCCCGCTGAGCCGCGACGAGTCCGACGCGCTCGCCGTCGCCGAGGACGCGCCGCTGATCCGGGCCGCGCTCGAGGCCTTCGACCGCTCCGCCCAGGTCGACGTCACCACCCGCGTGCGGATCGGCGGCCGGGTCAAGTTCCTGCGCACCGTCGCCGACGCCGTCCGCGATACCGCCGGCCGCCCGCTGCGCATCTACGGCATCGTGCAGGACGTCACCGACCGCGAGAACGACGCCCGCCGCCTGGCCGAGGTGGAACGCCAGCTCGCCGACGAGCACGAGCTGGCCGGCCGCCTGCAACGCATCATCCTGCCGATCCCGGACGGCCCGATCGAGTTCCCCGGCCTGAAGGTCGCCCTGCGCTACCTGCCGGCCGGCCGCGAGAGCCTGGTCGGCGGCGACTGGTACCAGGCGACCCGCATGCGCGACGGCTCGGTGCTGCTCGCGGTCGGCGACGTGGCCGGCCACGGCACGCCCGCGGCGACCACCATGGCCCAGCTGCGGCACGCGCTGCGCGCCCTGGCCGTCGCCACCTCCGACCCCGGCATCCTGCTCGGGCAGCTCAACCGGCTCACGTGCGAGCTGGAACGGGAGAATCCCGAGCTGTCGGCGACCGCGGTGGTCGCCCGGTTCGATCCGCAACGCATGGAGGTGGTGTGGGCCCAGGCCGGCCACCCGCCGCCGCTGCTCAGCCGGGGCGGTCACACCACGCCCCTCGAGCGCCCGCCGGGGCCGATGCTCGGCGTGGTCGACGACGCGGTCTACCCGACGTCCCGCCTGGCGTTCCACATCGGCGACCTGCTGCTGCTGTACACCGACGGCCTGGTCGAGCATCGCCGCCGCGGCTTCGACGACGGCCTCGCGCAGGCGATCCGCACGGTCGACGAGGCCGTCCGGGCGTCGCCGCAACAGCCCCTCGCGCAGCTGCTGTCCCGTCTGCGCCAGGCCAACCCGGACGACGACACGTGCATCCTGGCCGCTCGCCCGGTCACCGGCGAGACCCGCGACCTGCGCCATCACCTGTTGCGGGCGCGCTGAGCCGTGGCCGCGGTGGAGGCGGGTGGGCGGGCCGCCACGTACATCGGCCGCATGGCCCTCTCGCAGCTGCTGCGCCCGCGGGTGGAGATCTTGATAGGTGGCGGTTCGCCGCGAACGGGAACTCATCAGCGTTGGCCGCCCTCGATCAACAGCCGGTCGATATAAGCGGATATTCCCGTCGCTCGCCCGGGATCTTTCCCGCACCATGGGCCATCCGCCCACTCAGCAGGACACCCGGCCAGGCGGTGGGAGTGCGTCCCACAGACTGGCCGCGACCGCCACATCGCGGGATCCCCCAGGGCTCAGCGCGACGGGCCGCACCCACCGCACCCACCCACGACCCCCGGCCATGGCACGCCCCGCCCAGCCACTGATCGCCACAAGAATTTCGGATCACCCGGCGGCCCACAGGCCTCCCCCGCCCCGGCACCTGGGTGGGGCCCAGTAGAACAGCCGGGTACGACAATTTCCGGCCGCCGTCCACAGACGACGACCGCGACCCCCGAACCTCTCTGATCAGAGCAGCTCGGCCATATCGTCGTCCGCCAGGTGAAGGCCTGCGGCCGCCAGGTTTTCGGTCAGGTGGGCGATCGAGGTGGTGCCGGGGATCGGCCTCGCCGCCGGGGAGACGGCCAGCAGCCAGGCCAGCGCCACCTGGCTGGTGGTCGCGTTGTGGCGGGCGGCTACCGCCTCGAGCCGGGAGTGGTCGATCTTCGCTCCGCCGCCGCCCAGCGGGAAGTAGGGCAGGAACGCGATGCCCGCCTTCTCGCAGCGGGCCAGGACGTCCGCGTTCGCCCGGTGGTGCACATGGAACTGGTTCTGCACGGCCGCGACGGGCTCCACGGCCTGCGCCTCGGCCAGCTGGGCGGCGTCGACGTGGCTGACGCCGAGGTCGCGGATCAGGCCCTCGCGGCGCATCTCGGCGAGGGCCGCGAAGCGCTCGCCGATCGGCTCGCCGCCGGGCGCGGCCAGGCCCGTCGTCCGCAGGTAGACCAGGTCGAGCCGTTCGACGCCGAGCCGGCGCAGATCCGATTCCACCTGCGCGCGCAGGTCGCCGCCGGTCACCTTCGTGGCGATGACCAGGCTCTCGGCGTACGGATGAAGGGCTTTCCTGATGAGCTCGTGGGCCTGGGACTCGCCGAAGCCGTAGTTTCCCGCGGTGTCGATGTGATCCACGCCCAGCTCCACCGCGCGCCGCAACAGCGCGATGGCGTCTGCGGGCGGGGGCACGGCGCGTCCCAGCGCGAGGCGCATGGCGCCCAGACCGATCCGGCTCATCGAAGGTCCTCTCCCGGCAGAAGGTGTGCGAGGGCCGCTCGGAGCACCTCGGCGAACGGCGGCGGATCGGTGGTGTCGAGCCAGTGCCGGCCGGCGACGCGCACGGCGGCCGCGACGCCTGCGGCCAGCACCTGAGCGCGCAGCTTCCCGTCGCAGCGCTCGGCGATCGCTTCGGTGAGGGGCTCCTCGGCCAGCGCGAACGCCTTGAGCGCCTCGCCCGCGAGCGCCGGCGTCCGCAGGATCAGCGCGAGGCCCGCGCGGTCCGGTTCCGGTTCCGCGAAGACCTCGACCACGGCGGCCGTGATCGCCCGGGGGAGCGGCTCGGAGCTCGGGCGGGCTCGCAGCGCGTCGCCCACCAGCCGGGCCCGATCGGCCTGGAACGAGCAGATCGCCTCCGGGAGGCTGGAGAAGTAGTTGTTGTAGGTGCGCGGCGCCACCCCGGCGGCCGAGGCGATGTCGGCGACCCGCACCAGCACGAGGCCGTCGGGGCCCTGATCGAGCGCGAGCCGCAGCGCCGCCTCGCCGATCGCCTCGCGCACCGCCAGTTTGTTGCGCTCGCGCATGTCCACGACCGGCAGCATAGACCACAACTTGCGTGGCACGCATCAAGTGCGTGTCACGCAATGACGTGGCGCTACTCGTGAGGCAGCTGGTCGCGGCGGCGCTGGAGGTGGGCGGCCTCGGCGGGGTTGCCGGTGAGCTCGATGGCCCGGTCGTACGCCGCGCGGGCCTGCTCGCCGCGGCCGAGCCCGCGCAGCAGGTGGGCGCGGGCCGCGTGGTAAACGTGGTAGCCGTCCAGCCGGTCGCCGAGGCGGTTGACGGCGACCAGCGCCACCTCCGGGCCGTCGAGCTCCGCGACCGCGACGGCCCGGTTGAGGGCGATGATCGGTGAAGGGTCGAGGCGGACGAGCTGGTCGTAGAGGGCGACGACCTGGGACCAGTCGGTGTCGCGCACGTCGCGGGCGGAGGTGTGCACGGCGTTGATCGCCGCGAGGATCTGGTAGCGGCCCGGCGCCTCCCCGGTCGCCAGGCGCTCCCGCACGAGCCGATGGCCCTCGGCGATCAGCGCCGCGTCCCAGGCCCCGCGGTCCTGCTCCTCGAGGGGGACCAGGTCGCCGGCCGCCGACACCCGGGCGGTGCGGCGGGCCTCGGTGAGCAGCATCAGCGCCAGCAGCCCGGTCGCCTCGCCGTCGCCGGGCAGCAGGGCGCGGATCAGGCGGGTGAGCCGGATCGCCTCGGCGGTCAGCTCGTGGCGTACGGGCTCGGCGCCGGAACCGGTCGTCAGGTAGCCCTCGTTGAACACCAGGAAGAGGACGGCGAGCACGCCGGAGATGCGGGCGGGGAGATCCTCCGCGGACGGCACCCGGTAGGGGATGCGAGCCGCCTTGATCTTGGCTTTGGCGCGGGTGATCCGCTGTTCCATCGTGGTCGCCCGCACCAGGAAGGCACGGGCGATCTCGGGCACCGTCAGGCCGGCGACCAGGCGCAGGGTCACCGCGACACGGGTCTGGATCGCGAGCGCCGGATGACAGCAGGTGAAGATCAGCCGGAGACGGACATCGCCGATGGCGCCGGGTGGCTCGGGTACGTCGTCGTGGTACCACATCTGCGCCTCCCGCTGCTTGTCGTCGCGCTTGTTCTCCCGCCGGATCCGGTCGATCGCCTTGCGGTTGGCGGTGGTGGTCAGCCAGCCGCCCGGGTTGGGCGGCACGCCCTCGCCCGGCCAGCGCTCGACGGCCGTGGCGAACGCCTCGGCCGCCGCCTCCTCGGCGATGTCGAGATCACCGAAACGCCGGGCCAGGGAGGCGACCACCCGGGCCCACTCCTCCCGATGAGCCTGGATGATCGCCTCCCGGACGCCGGTCCCACTCACAGGAACGGCCGCACCTCGACCTTGCGGTTGCACGCCTTCGACCCGGCCGCGGCGAGCTTGAGCGCCACGTCCAGGTCGGGCGCCTCGATGATCCAGAAACCGATGATGTACTCCTTCGTCTCGACGAACGGCCCGTCGGTGAACAGGGCCTCCCCGACCCGGTTGTCGACCACGGTGGCCGAGTCGGGCCCCGCGAGACCGCCGGCGAAGACCCAGTGGCCATCGGCCCGGAGCCCGTCGTTGTACTCGTCGATCGCGGTCATCTCGTCGGGGGTGGCGAGGTCGTTGTTGTCGTCGATCACGGAAACCAGGTACTGCATGGTCATCTCCTGTGGCCCTTCTCGTCAGGGGCGCCTCTCGCGGGCAGCCTCTCACCCCTGCTACGAACGGCCGTGCACCGATCCGACAGCGTCCCCGGATTATTTTTTCAGACGCCGCTGGGGAACGTCTCCGGCTCGCGGACGTCGACGTGCAGCGGGTGCAGGGGCCTGAGCGCCCTGCTCTCGTCGATCCACAGGAACGCGTCGTACCGGTCGCCCAGCGCCGACGGGACGTAGTTGGCCCAGCGGTCGCGCTCCGGGCGGTAGACCACCCCGATCGCCCGGTGGGGCACCTCGTCCACCAGCAGATCGGGGCGCTCGCCCAGGGGCGGGAAGACGAACAGCGCCGACGGCGGCGCCGCGGCGTGCAGGACGTCCTCGAGCGAACCCGGCCGCCCGGCCGGCACGTCCATCACTTCCATCGGCGCGCCCCAGGAGTGGCCGGCGACGACGGTTCCGTGGTGCGAGCCGAAGCCGACGAGCACGACCTGGCCGGCGCCGTAGCGTTCGCGGGCCAGCTCGCCCAGCGTGACCTCGCCGTGCTCGGACTGGTCGGTCGCCCGGCCGTCGCCGACGTGCGTGTTGTGCGCCCAGACCACGGCGCGGGAGTGGGGGCCGTAGTGGTCCAGCAGGCGGCCGAGCGTCGCGTCCATGTGCCGGTCGCGCACGTTCCACGACCGCGCGCCGCCCTCGATCATCGCCCGGTAGTAGTGCTCGGCGCCGGCCACCACCTCGGCGTTCTGCCAGACGCCGAAGTCGTTGCCGCGCAGCTCGATCAGCATCCGGACGACCTGGTCCTCGCAGCTGTGCGGGACGAATCTGGTCGCGTACGCATAAGCTTGTGGATCTTCGTGGTAGGGCTCGAAGCAGTGGTAGGCGCGCAGCGCGACCGGCACGAGGTCCGGCTCGTACTCGCGCAGCCAGACGAGGATCTCCCGCAGCGACTGCCACAGCGAGTACACGTCGAGGCCGTGGAAGCCGGCCGCGGCGCCGGTGCGGCGGTTGTGGCCCCGCAGCCATTCCGCGAAGTCGACGGTCTCCTCGTTGGCCCACATCCAGGTCGGCCACCGGTCGTACCCGAGCAGCGCCTGCCGCGGCGCCGGACCGTCGCGCAGCGTGGCGTCCACGCGCGCGCAGTCCGGCCAGTCGCCCTCGACCGCGACGAAACAGAACCCGCACTCCTCGATCAGCCGGCGGGTCAGCGCGGCCCGCCACGCGTAGAACTCATGCGTGCCGTGGCTGGCCTCGCCGATCAGCATGACCCGCGCGTTCCCGGCCCGATCGAGCAGCACATCCAGGTCGCCCGGGTCGCGCAGCGGGCGCGCGATCGCCGCCACCTCGTCCCCGTACCGGTGCATGACCTGCAATTACCCCGCGTTTCGCCGGGCATACGTCCGACTTCATCCGGCGGCGATCACGAAGGTCCGCCGCCGCGTCCACGTAGGAGCCGCCCGCGATCGTGATGGTCCGGCCGGGGGCGTTCGCGTCGTGGTACAGCGGGGCCGGGGAGCGCGCCCCGGTTACTGGACGGTAGGAAACCGTTCCGAGAATTTGAACTTCATGACATTATCGTTACTTGCCAGTAACGTAGGTCACGTCGAGGAGGCCGCGGTGCTCTACGGTGCTCAGCCGGCCCGCCGCCGGGACGCGCAACGCAACCGCACGGCGATCCTGATGGCCGCGTGCGAGGTGATGACCAGCCAGCAGCCGGTGGTCGGCATGCCGGAGATCGCCCGGCGGGCCGGGATCGGGCAGGCGACCCTCTACCGCCACTTCCCCGATCGGGTGGCTCTGGCGGGCGCGGTCATCGCGTATCTCATCGAGCGTCTGGAGAGCTGTGTGGCCGCCGGGCTGGAGCAGCCGGCGACCTTTCGCAAGGCTCTCGACGCGATCCTGCAAGTCCAGGTGACGATGCGGCCACTCGTCCAGTTGACCCGGCGGCTCGACTCCGCGACCCGGGGCCGATACCTTCGGCGGGTGATCACCGTGCTGGACGGCCCGCTGCGGCGGGCGCAGGAGGACGGCCGCGTGCGCGCCGACCTGGTTCCCGACGATCTCGTGCTGCTGTTCGGCATGGTCGAGGGGGTGGTGGAAAGCGCTCCCACGGCGGGCGAGGCCGTGATCGCGGCGGGTCGATCGATCGATCTGGCCCTCGACGGCGTTTTCCGACCGGTTTCGGCTCCTTCCGAGGCGAGCCTGCGGATTGGTAAGCTCTGATGTTCGACGACAAAGGTGGAATGTCGATGAGCTCGCCCGAATCCGTTGTCCCTTCTCCCGCTGAGCCCACCGCTGTTCCCGCGCCTCCCGAGCCGGCCCCTTCCGAGGCCGCGCCCGAGCCCATGGCCGAGCTGAGCGCTGCGCCAGGTGCCGAGCCGAGTGCTGTGCCGGAGCCTGCGATCGAGCCGGGCGCCGTGGCGGAGCCCGCGATCGAGCCGGGCGCTGTGGCGGAGCCCGCGGCCGAGCCGGGCGCTGTGGCGGAGCCCGCGGCCGAGCCGGGCGCTGTGGCGGAGCCTGTGGCCGAGCCGGGCGCTGTGGCGGAGCCTGTGGCCGAGCCGGGCGCTGTGGCGGAGCCTGCGGCGGAACCCGCGGTTGAGCCTGCGGCCGAGCTGGGCGCTGTGCCGGCGCCGCCGGCGCCCGGGCCCGCGCCCGAGCCGGGCGCTGTGCCGGTGGCGCCCGCGCCCGACCCCGCTCAGATCCTGCGCGAGCAGGCCTGGGCGCGCATCGAGGCGATCAAGCAGGAGGACGGGTACGTGCGCGGCCCGGTCACCGAGGTCGTCAAGGGCGGCCTGATCCTCGACATCGGCGTGCGCGGCTTCCTGCCCGCCTCGCTGGTCGAGATGCGCCGGGTGCGCGACCTGCAGCCGTACGTGGGCCGCGAGCTGGACGCGAAGATCATCGAGCTGGACAAGAACCGCAACAACGTGGTCCTGTCCCGCCGCGCCTGGCTCGAGCAGCACCAGACCGCCAACCGCGGCGAGCTGCTCGGCAAGCTCCAGAAGGGGCAGGTCCGCAAGGGCATCATCTCCAGCGTGGTCAACTTCGGGGCGTTCGTCGACCTCGGTGGCGTCGACGGGCTCGTGCACGTCTCCGAGCTGTCCTGGCGGCACATCAACCACCCGGCCGACGTGGTGCAGGTCGGCCAGGAGGTCGAGGTCGAGGTGCTCGAGGTCGACCAGGCCAAGAAGCGGGTGTCGCTGTCGATCAAGGCGACGCAGGAAGACCCGTGGCGCCACTTCGCCCGTACGCATGCGCTCAACCAGATCGTCCCCGGCGTGGTCACCAAGCTCGTGCCGTTCGGCGCGTTCGTGCGGGTCGACGAGGGCATCGAGGGGCTCGTGCACATCTCCGAGCTGGCCGAGGGGCACATCGAGCGGCCCGAGCAGATCGTCCAGGTCGGCGACGAGGTGTTTGTCAAGGTCATCGACATCGACCTCGAGCGCCGGCGCATCTCGCTGTCGCTGCGGCAGGCCAACGAGGTGTTCGTCGACAGCGAAGAGCTGTTCGATCCGACCCTGTATGGGATGGCCGCGAACTACGACAACGACGGCAACTACATCTACCCCGAGGGCTTCGATTCCGAGACCGGCGAGTGGCTCGAGGGCTTCGAGGAGCAGCGCGACGCGTGGGAGCAGCAGTACTCGCTCGCCCACCAGCGGTGGGAGGCACACGCGCGGCAGGTCCTGGCCAGCCGCGCCGCCGGCCAATGACCAGTCGGTGAAGGGGCTGCGGGGAACGGATCACGAACTCGCAGCCCGCGGCGGTCATGTCCCGACGAAGCTCACGAGCCACGGCCGAAGTCGGGAAGCACGAGCGAGCCGTCCTCGGCGAGGGGGAACCCCGGGTTGCACGCGACTTCCCAGGCGTGACCGTCGGGGTCGGTGAAGGCGCTGGAGTAGAAGCCGACGGCATTGCGGCCCGCGGGTTTGGTGATGGTTCCGCCCGCTCGCTGCACCGCCTCGAGCAGATCGTCCACCTCGGCGTCGGACCGGACGTTGTGCGCCAGCACGATTCCGCCGAACCGCGCCGGCGGCTCGGGCTCGAGGCCGCAGTCGGCCGCCAGCTTGTCGCGGCTCCACAGGACCAGCGCCAATCCGCCCGCCTGGAAGAAGACCGTCTCCTCGACCTCCTGGCCGCGCCAGCCCAGGGCCTCGTAGAAGCGCCGGGCGCGAGGGAGATCCGTAACCCCCAGCGTGACCAGGGTGATGCGTTGCTCCATGCGATCACGCTACGCCCGCCCGGCTACGAAGACGGCGGCTGCTCGCGGGCGAAGGCGGCGATCTCGTCGAGGCCGGGGGAGTAGCCGTCGCTCGTGTCGACGATCAGCGTGGGGTCGGCCGACGCGATCGGGACCCATTCACGTACGCCGATGGGCGTGGCCGGCATCGACGCCCGCCGGAGCACCCGGTCGCGGGCCACCGCCGGTGCGGTCACGCAGCGGACGATGCGGGTCGGGCCGAGGCCGAGCAGGGGCCGCCAGTTGTGGTCCTGGAACGCCGCCTCCGCGATCGCCGAGACCCCGCCGCGCACCAGCCCGCCGACTGTCTCCCGAAATATCCGGTACGTGGTGAGGAAACCCTCGTCCGGCGTCCCGGCGTGGATCACGCCCTCGCGGATCTCGTCCCGGCTGATCACCGGCCAGCCCACGAGACGGCCGAGGGCGTGCGCGAGCGTGCTCTTCCCCGTCCCCGGCGCCCCGCTGACGATGATCAGCACGTGCCGATCACGATCCGGATGCGCGTCTCGAACTCGAGGGGGTGTTCCAATTCGGACGCCAGCGTGGCGATGGCGGCCGCCCGCCGGGACCGGGGGATCCGGGAGACGAGCTGGCGGCCGCCGTGCGACGCGATCCACTCGTACACGTGGGCGGCGTCGCGGAAATCGCTGCGGACGGACACCTCGGTGGCAGTCGCCGTGGCGAAGCCCGCGGCGAGGACGGCCGCGCGCAGGCTCTCGGCGGATTCGAAGATCGGGTGGTGCTGTGGTGGCGGCGGCGGATCCTGGGCGAAACGCGCGAGGACTCGCATGGCCTGGGGATATCGCGGGTCGTACCGCGCGAAGCTGCTGACGGCCACGCGGCCCGAGGGCTTCAGGAGCGTGCGGTACGCCGTCAGCGCCGCCGGCGGGTCGGGCAGGAAGAACAGCACCAGCCCGGAGGTGATCAGGTCGAACGAGCCCGCCGCGAACGCCGGCGCCTGGGCATCGCCGGACCGGACGGTCACCTGCGGCAGCCCGGTCGCCGCGGCCGACGCCCGCGCGACCATGCCGGGTGCCAGATCGATTCCGGTCACGCGCCCGGTGAGCCCGACCGCCTCGGCCAGCGGCAGCAGCACGGCCCCGGTGCCGCAGCCCGCATCGAGGACCCGTTCGCCGGGCTTGACCCGGGCGGCGGCGACCAGGGCCGCGCCGATCGGCTTGAAGAACGGGACGCCGACGTTCTCGTACGCCTCCGCGGCTTCGTCGAACACTTGAACGATCGAGCTCATCGGCTAAGCATGTCAGCCTCGCGCACCCCGGAGATCGACGGTGGTCGCCATGTCGCACCTTGCACCGCGACCGGCAGGAACGCTGCCAGGTAGTCCCCGGCGATCGCGAGCGCCCGCGGGTTGCCCAGCGGCAGCGCCGCCCGCACCGGCGCCGCCAGCCAATATGCCGCGTAGTCGGTGAAGTCGTAGGACCGGGCCCCGGCGATCGTGTACGCCCACGCCGACCTCCCGCTCGCGGCCAGCAGCGACTGCCCGGTGGGCGAGAGCGGCGACCCCAGCATCAGCAGCGGCCGCTGCAACCCGGCGCTGACCACCTTCCCGCTGGGCGCGCCGTCCAGATCGGCCGCACCCACGCACGCCGCGTCGGCACGACAGGCCTCGAGGGCCACCGCCCCGCCGAATTCGTGCCCGGCATAGACGACCTGCCGGAGGTTCACGTGGGTCCCGAGCAGCACCCCGACCTGCCGCGCCGCGAACTGGGCATCGGCCGCCCACACCGCGGCCAGCCGGGCCGCGCCCGGGCCGGAGAGCATCTCGCCGGCGGCCGAGGAGCGAACGGCATTCCCGCCGATCACCGAGAGCCCGGCGCTGTAGGTCGGCGTCACCCCGGCCACCACATATCCCCGCGATGCGATCGACGCCGCGAGAGCCTGGTACTGCGGCGCCGACAACCCCAGCCCGGGCAGCAACACCACCAGCGGAAACGTCCCGTCGGCAAACGGCACGTCGGCATAGGTCCCGGTGGTGACCCGGGAGAACGTCGTCTGCCCCCACCCGAACCGGCGCAGCCCGGCCCAGGGCCCGGGCGCGTAGGCCGCCGTCGATCCCCGCGACGCCGCCGGGTACCAGAGCCACACCGACAGCACCCGCGGATTCCCGCCGAGCGGCGCCAGCTCGTCGGTCCGCGACCGGTCGGCGATCTCCTGGGCGGCCCGCCCGACCGGGTACGGTCCGGACGGCGCCAGCGACACCGGGTGCCGCGACCGGTGGCCCAGAAATCCGGCGTACACGCCGAGAAGCAGCACCACGGCGGCCGCCGCCGCCGAGCCGACCCGCTTGAGACTCACCGAGCCATTGTGGCCGCCGCCGGCGACTCGATGTGCGCCGCGACCCGCTCGGTCGTGCCGCGCGCCCACTTCCCGGTCGTGACCAGGCCGAGGATCAGCACCACCGCGCCCAGCCCCACGATGATCCACCACCCGATGCGGCTGCGGGCCGCGAAGTCCGCGCTGGTCGCCGTCGACACCGCCGCGCCCAGCACCGCCACGCCGAGCGCGCCGCCCACCTGCCGGCTCGTCGACGCGATCGCCGCCGCCACCCCGGCCTGCTCGCGCGGCATGCCCGACACGGCCGTGTTCGTGATCGGCGAGTTCACCATGGCGAAGCCGAACCCGAACAGCACGTAGCTGACCGTCAGCAGCCAGAACGGCGTGGTCGCGGAGAGCCGGGTCAGCGGCAGGATGCCCGCGATGAACCCGGCCCCGGCGAGGGTCAGCGGCAGCCGCGTGCCGACCGAACCGACGAGCCGCCCCGACAACGGCGAGAACACTACGGTCATCGCCGCCATCGGCAGGGTCCACAGACCCGCGTGCAGCGGCGACAGCCCCCGCACGTCCTGCAGGTAGATCGAGTTCAGGAACAGGAAGCCGGCCAGCGACGCGAACGCCGACACCGCGATCAGGGTGGCCCCGCTGAACGGCACGCTGTGGAAGAAGCGCAGGTCGATGAGGGGCTCCTGGCGCCGCGGCTCATAGATCAGCAGCGTCACCAGGGCGAGGACGCCAAGACCGAAGCAACCCACGATCTCGTACGAGGTCCAGCCCGCTCCCGGCCCTTCGATGATCCCGTACGTGAACGCGGTCAGCACCAGGAACACCAGCACCTGGCCGATCGGGTCGATCCGCCGCGGCTTCGGCGCCCGGGACTCGGGCACGAACTTCGCGGCGAGCAGGAACGCGGCCACCCCGACCGGCACGTTCACCCAGAAGATCGACCGCCAGCCCAGCGAGTCGACCAGCGCGCCGCCGGCCACCGGCCCGAGGGCGAGGCTGATGCCGACCACCGCGCCCCACACGCCGATCGCGCGGGCCCGCTCGCGCGGCTCGGTGAACACGTTCGTGATGATGGACATGGCCACCGGGTTGAGCATCGAGCCGCCGATGGCCTGCATCGCCCGGAACGCGATCAGCCAGCCGAGGCCCGGCGCCACGCTGCACAGCAGCGACCCGATCGTGAACAGCGCCAGCCCGGTCTGGAAGACCCGGCGGCGGCCGATCCGGTCGGCGGTCGATCCCGAGAGCACCAGCAGGCTCGCCAGCACCAGCGTGTACGCGTCGATGGTCCATTGCAGGCCGGCCACCGACGCGTCGAGGTCGGTCCGCAGCGACGGGAGCGCGATGTTCACGATCGTGGTGTCGAGACCGACGATGAACAGGCTCATGCAGCAGATGGCGAGGATCAGGTACCGGCGGCGCACGGCTCCAGTTCTACCCGCCACAAATCTGCATCATGCAGCAGCGTCCATCACAGGGATGAGGGTCACTGGGCGGAATTGGTCGAATCGGCCATGACGGGACCGCGAAATTCCGCATAGTAGTGGCGTAAGCGGACTTCAACCGACAAATGCGCAGACATTCGCTGAACGGGCTAGTCGCCACCTTCCGCATCCACCTTCAGCTGGTCCTTCAGGCTCTCGTCGCGGGCCAGGCCGGTCATCACCTGGACGGCGAGCTTGAGGTGGGTGCCCTGGAAGTCGTGACCGAACACCGGCACCGAGGCCCACACCGTGCCGCCGGCCCAGTACAGCCTGCCGACCGGCATGCCGGCGGTCAGCTCGGAAAGTTTCGCGCGCAGCTGCTCACTTTCCTCGACCCCGCCGAGCAGCGGGGAGAGGACGTCCACCATCGGCGGGTTCGCTTTGACCCGTACGACAATCGGGCCGTTGATCGTGAAATCGCCCTCGTCCGTGGTCTCCACCCCGGTCCGGGACATCGTGGCGACGACCGCCCGGACCCGCTCAGCCAGCGGCGGCATGACCGGGCTCTCGGGCATCTCGACCCGGACCGGCGCCGGATCGGGCGTCTCCCGCGTCGCGACGATCAGGCGCTCGGGCAGGGCGACCTCGGCCACGGCGCCCGGCTCGGCGGGCTTCAGCTCGACCCGCAGGCCGTGCCGCCGCGCGAGACGCGCGACCACCGCCAGCCCCAGCGTCCCCTCGGCGTCCCGGCCGCGGCCGGCGAGACGCTCGTTGAGCTCCCGCCGCCGGCCGTCGTCGAGGCCCACGCCCTCATCGGTGATCTCGACGAGCACGCCGCCGTCCTGCCGCCGCGCTTTCGCGACGACGGCGGTGTCGGGCGAGGAGAATTTCGCCGCGTTGTCGAGCAACTCGGCCACCAGATGGACGAGGTCGTGCGCCGCGCCCGCCGCGACCAGGATGTCCGGCTCGTCGACCTCGACCTCGACCCGCGTGTACTGCTCCACTTCGGACTGTGCGGCGCGGAGCACGTCGATCAGGCTCTCCGCCTCGCGCCGGCCGTTCGCCGGCTCGGCGTCCGCGAGCACCAGCAGGCTCTCCTGGCTGCGCCGGATCTGCGTGGCGAGGTGGTCGAGCTCGAACAGATCGGCGAGCCGGCCCGGGTCTTGTTCGGCGAACTCGAGCCGGTCCAGCCGGGAGATGAGCCGCTCGGTCAGCGCGAGCGACCGCCGTGCGGACGTGGCGGAGACGTCGGTGGGCGTCCGCCTGCGAAACAGCCGCAGCCTCATCCGTCCTATTGTCCGCCTTCAATGTCAACTTTGCACTCTCTGCGGACGGCCCAGTTGCGCCATTGCGCCTTTGCGCCTTCGGTGGCGGCTTCAGTTGCCGACGGCCAGGCTCGACATCATCGCGCTGGGATAGCGGTCGCCGCGCGCCGATCCGGCCGGCACCGCCTTCTCGATCTCGGCCAGGTCGTCGTCCGTCAGCGTCAGCTCGGCCGCCGGCAGCGCCTCGGCCAGCCGCTCGCGGGTGCGCGCCCCGACCAGCGGCACGATGTCGTCGCCCTGGGCGGCCACCCACGCGATCGCCAGCTGAGCCACCGTGCAACCCTTGGCCCCGGCGACCCGCCGCAGCGCCTCCACCAGCGCGAGGTTGTGGCCGGCGTTCTCGTCCGAGAACCGCGGCATGTGGCGGCGGTGGTCGCCCGGCCTCGCCCCGGCCGGGTCCCAATGGCCCGAGATCAGACCACGGCTGAGCACACCGTACGCGGTCATCCCGATGCCCAGCTCGCGCAGCACCGGCAGCACCTCGTCCTCGACGCCGCGCGAGATCAGCGAGTACTCGATCTGCAGATCGGCGACCGGGTGCACGGCGTGCGCCCGGCGGATCGTCTCGGCGCCGACCTCGGACAGGCCGAGCCGCCGCACGTACCCGGCGTCGATCATCTCCTTGATCGCGCCCACCGTGTCCTCGATCGGCACGGCCGGGTCGAGCCGCGCCGGCCGGTAGATGTCGATGTAGTCGGTGCCGAGCCGGGTCAGCGAATGGTTCAGGAAGTTCTTCACCGCCGCCGGGCGGGCGTCGGCACCGAGAAACTGGTTGCCGGGACCGCGCAGCATGCCGAACTTGACACTCAGCACGAAACTTTCCCGGTCCCGGCCGCGCAACGCCTCGGCGAGCAGCAGCTCGTTGTGGCCGTTGGCGTAGAAGTCGCCGGTGTCGATCAGAGTGATGCCCGCGTCCAGCGCGGCGTTGACGGTGGCGATGCTCTCCGCCCGGTCCGTCGGCCCGTACGCGTCGGACATGCCCATCGCGCCGAGGCCCAGCTTGTGTGTCGTCATGCCGTCCACGGTGCGCCGGTTTCGCGCCGGGCGGGAGCGGAGAGCTCATCGTGGGAGCGCCGCTCCCTGTCAGCGCGCCCGGACCCGGGGCAGCATGGAGACATGCAGCGTGACCAGCTCGCCGATTTCCTGCGCCGCCGCCGCGAGGCCATCCGCCCCGCCGAGGTCGGCATCACCGACGGCCCCCGCCGCCGCACGGCCGGGCTGCGGCGCGAGGAGGTCGCGATGCTGGCCGGCATGTCCGTCGACTACGTCGTACGCCTCGAGCAGGGGCGCTCCAGCCAGCCGTCCACCCAGCTGCTCGGCGCCCTGGCCCGCGCCCTGCGCCTGTCCGACGACGAGCGCGACCACCTGTTCCACCTGGCCGGCCACCAGCCCCCGCCCGGCGACGGCGTGGCCCGCCTCGCCCGCGCCGGCCTCGTACGGATGCTCGACCTGCTCGGCGACACACCGGCGCTGGTCATCTCCGACCTGGGGGAGGTGCTCGCCCAGAACCGCGCCTCGATGCTGCTGATGGGCGACCACCAGCACTTCACCGGCGATCGGCGCTACCTCGCGTACCGCTGGTTCACCGAGCCGTCGGCCCGCCTGATCCACCCACCGTCCGAGACCTCGCGGCACGCCCGCCAGCTGGTGGCCGACCTGCGCGCGGTGGCCGGCCGCCGCGCCGGCGACCCGGCGGTGACCGGGCTGATCGCCCGTCTGTCCGCGGCCAGCGAGGAGTTCCGCGAGCTGTGGGCCTCGCACGAGGTAGGGGTCAAGCGGGCCGACCGCAAGACGCTGGTGCACCGGCGGGTCGGCCCGATCCTGATGGACTGCGAGACGCTCGTGACGCCCGACCTCGGCCAGCAGCTCCTGGTCCTGACGCCGGCCGACGCCGAGTCCCGCGAGCGCCTCGACCTGCTGCGGGTGCTGGGCACCGAGGAGTTCCTCGCCGCCCCTTGACGACCGGGCCGTCTCAGTACCGGCAGCGGAGGACCTCCAGGGTGTGCCCGGGCACCTGCACCTGCCCACCCGCCCGGGCGGTCCTGCGTCGC
Source organism: Actinoplanes sp. NPDC051513 (assembly GCF_044454685.1). Taxonomy (NCBI): domain Bacteria; kingdom Bacillati; phylum Actinomycetota; class Actinomycetes; order Micromonosporales; family Micromonosporaceae; genus Actinoplanes; species Actinoplanes sp. NPDC051513. The sequence continues at coordinate 324,047 of NZ_JBITDW010000005.1, read as the reverse complement.
TGGGCCAGCAGCGGATCCGCCGTGTTCACCACTACCTCCCACGTGCGCCCGAAGTCCTTCGGCGGCAGCGTGAACGACACCGGATCGCCCAGTGGGTTGAACAGCAGCAGGAACGAGTCGTCGGCGATCGCCTCGCCCAGGGCGTCGCGCTCCGGGATCCCGTGCCCGTTCAGGTACACCGTCATCGTCATGCCGCTCTGGGTGTTCCAGTCGGCTTCGGTCATCGGCTCGCCGTCGCGGCGCAGCCACGCTATGTCGGGCACCTTCGTGTCGCCGGCCAGGTCGCCGGTGAAGAAGCGGCGCCGCCGGAAGATCGGGTGGTCGGCGCGGAGCTTGGTGAGGCGGCGCACGAAGCCGGTCAGGACGTCGGCGTCGCGGGCCGACGGCCAGTCCACCCAGCTGATCTCGTTGTCCTGGCAGTACACGTTGTTGTTGCCGCCTTGCGTGCGGCTCAGTTCGTCGCCGTGCGAGAGCATCGGCACGCCCTGGGAGAGCAGAAGCGTCGCCAGGAAGTTTCGCTTCTGCCTTTCGCGCAGCGCCACGACCTCCGGGTCTTCCGTCGGGCCCTCGACGCCGCAGTTCCACGACCGGTTGTAGCTCTCGCCGTCGCGGTTCTGCTCGCCGTTGGCCTCGTTGTGCTTCTCGTTGTACGAGACCAGGTCCTCGAGGGTGAACCCGTCGTGGGCCGTCACGAAGTTGATCGACGCAACCGGGCGGCGCCCGTCGTCCTCGTACAGGTCGGAGCTGCCGGTGAAGCGGGACGCGAACTCGCCGAGGCCGGCCGGCTCGCCCCGCCAGAAATCCCGTACGGAATCGCGGTATTTTCCGTTCCATTCCGTCCACAGCGGCGGGAATCCGCCGACCTGGTACCCGCCGTCGCCGACATCCCAGGGCTCGGCGATCAGCTTGACCTGCGACACCACCGGGTCCTGGTTGACCAGGTCGAAGAACGCCGCCAGCCGGTCCACCTCGTGGAACTCGCGGGCCAGCGCCGCCGCCAGGTCGAAGCGGAACCCGTCGACGTGCATCTCGGTCACCCAGTACCGCAGCGAATCCATGATCAGCCGCAGCGATTCGTGGTGGCGCACGTTCAGGCTGTTCCCGGTGCCGGTCGTGTCGTAGTAGTACTGCTTGTCGGCGTCGACGAGCCGGTAGTAGGCCGGGTTGTCGATCCCGCGGAACGACAGCGTCGGCCCGAGGTGGTTGCCCTCCGCCGTGTGGTTGTAGACGACGTCGAGGATCACCTCGATGCCGGCCTGGTGCAGGGCCTTCACCATGGTCTTGAACTCCTGCACCTGCCCGCCGTGCCCGCCGAACGAGGCGTAGTCGTTGTGCGGCGCGAAGAACCCGATGGTGTTGTAGCCCCAGTAGTTGGTGAGCCCCCGGTCGAGCAGCACCGAGTCGTGCACGAACTGGTGCACCGGCATCAGCTCGACCGCGGTGACCCCCAGCTCCCGGAAATACTTGATCATCGTCGGGTGGGCGAGCCCCGAGTAGGTTCCGCGCACGTCCTCGGGAATCCCCGGGTGCCGCATGGTGATCCCCTTGACGTGCGTCTCGTAGATCACCGTCTCCCACATCGGGATGCGCAGCGGCCGGTCGTTGCTCCAGTCGAAGAACGGGTTGATCACCACGGACTTCTGCGCGAACGCCCCGGAATCGGCGTCGTTGCGCGACAGCGGATCCCCGAACTGGTACGCGAACAGGGCCTCGCTCCACTCGTTGCGGCCGTCGATGGCTTTCGCGTACGGATCGAGCAGCAGTTTCGAAGGGTTGCAGCGCAGCCCCTGATGCGGGTCGTAGGGCCCGTACACGCGGTAGCCGTACCGCTGGCCCGGCACGATCCGCGGCAGATAGCCGTGCCAGACGAGCGCCTCCCGCTCGGGCAGGTCGATGCGGGTCTCGTTGCCGTCGTCGTCGAACAGGCACAACTCGACCCGTTCGGCGATCTCGGAGAAGACCGCGAAGTTCGTGCCGCCACCGTCGTAGGTGGCGCCGAGCGGATAAGGATTTCCCGGCCACACCGTCATGCCGGCCATGATTCCCCTCGATCCCTTGACCTCAACCCCGGTTCAGCAACGACGCTGTCGGAATGAACGTCGACGCCTATCTGGAGCGTATCGGCGCGGACCGCACGACCGGCCTGCGCGACCTGCACCGCCTCCACCAGGAGACGATCCCCTTCGAGAACCTCAGCATCCACCTCGGCGAGCGGATCAGCCTCGACCCGGACGACCTGTTTCGCAAGATCGTCCAAAGCCGGCGAGGTGGTTTCTGCTACGAGCTCAACGGCGCGTTCGCCCTGGTCCTGGAGGCGCTGGGCCACGACGTGACCCGCCTGGCCTGCCGCGTCAACGGCGGCGATCACCTGGGCCCGCCCTTCGACCACCTGACCCTGCTGGTCGACGGATGGCTGGTCGACGTGGGTTTCGGCGCGCACAGCACGTACCCGTTGCATTTCACCACCCGCGACCCGCAGCCCGACCCCGGCGGCGTCTTCACGATCGTGCCGTCGCCCGACGGCGACGTCGACGTCCTCAAGGACGGACGCCTCGAATACCGCATCGAGATGAAAAAGCGCGACCTGCCGGACTTCATCCCGACGTGCTGGTACCAGCGGACCTCCCCGGACTCCCATTTCACCCGGAACACGATCTGCACGCGCCTCGACGGCGACGCCCGGCTCACCATCAGCGGCCGCAAATTCATCAGGACCAAGGGCGATTCGCGTACGGAGGAAGCACTGCCGACCGACGACGCGCTGCTGGCCGCCTACCGGGAAAGTTTCGGCATCACGCTCGACCGGGTGCCCGGCGCAGCTCGATGAACGGCACTGTGTCTCCCGGAAGCACGTACCTCTCGACCTCGACGAACCCGTGCCGCACCGCGAACCGCAGCCCGTCGTCGTTGGACTCCAGCACGATGGTCTCGATCGTGTTCGCCCCCCACGCCCGCGCGTGCTCGACCGCCCGCCGGTAGAGCTGCTCGCCGAACCCGCGCCGCCGGTACGCGGGCAGCACCCGCGCGATCACCACGCTCGTCCCCTCGGCCGGCGGCCGGACCGTCGAGTTGCCCACCGCCACGTCGCCGAGGTAGGCCACCTCGAGGTGATGGCGGATCGCCCGCTCCTCGACCTCCTCGGCCGACAGCGGCGCGGTCGGGATGATCAGGTTGTGGATCTCCCGCCAGTCCCGCAGCGCCGCCTCGGACTTCACCTGTTCGTAGCGCTGCACGCAGACAGGCTAATCCCGGTACACCGCGACCGCAGCCAGCCCGAGCACCACCCCCCGAAACTCCACAAGCGACTCTCCCGCAGTGTCGGCGACGGCCGCAAGGCACTGTCGCCTCGGCGTCAGCATCGTCGCCGTGGAGCGTCGCCTGCTGGGAGACTGACGGACGTGCAGCCCTCCCGCACGGTCGCGGTGGTGGAGATCTCGGAGGACGGCGTCACCTGCTCCGAGGCCACCGTGGCCGGCCTGCTCCGGCCGGCGGCCGGCAACGCGCCGTGCCGGTGGCTTCACGTGTCCGATCCGGAGGACGTCCCGCCGGCGCTGCGCGTCGCCGAGCCGCGGCCGGGAGCGACGTGGCAACACTTCCGCATCCCGTTCGCGGAGATCCACCGGGACGACGTGTGGGGGCTACACCTGGCGGAGACGCAGGTCGTCGTCCAGGTCACGGACGGCGCGGTGGTCAGTTTCGTCGACGGGCCCGATTCGCCTGCCGTCGAGAGCGCCCGGGCTCGGCTGCGGGACAGCCTCCCCCTGCGGGCCGCCGGGCCGACGGGGGTGGTGTCCGCCCTGCTGCTGGCGGCCGTCGCGTCGATCGGCGCGGCACACCCCGCCGTTGCCGACAACCTCGACCGGGTCACGGACGACGGCGGTTGGTCATGGCGCGCGATCGACATGGCCTTCGCCGCGCGCGAGCAGGCGCTCAGGTTGCACGGCCTGGCCCGGCGGCTGAACACCGAACGGTCCCGGCTGCCCGACGGCATGGCGGCCGCGGAGACGGCGGCGGCGATGACCGAGATGGCCATTCTGGCGGAGTGGGCCGCGGAGGTGTCGAGCTTCGTCCAGGGGAAGGTGGCGATGTACCAGAACCAGACCATGGCCCGGCTGGCCGCGTGGTCGCTGTCGGCCGTGGTCCCGTCGATCCTCATCGCCCTGGTGAGCTTCATCGCGGCGGTGAGCCCCGTCGGGCGCGATCCGATCTTCCTGTGCGTGGCCGCCGTCACCATCGCGGGTGTGTGCCTCGGCGTGTACGTGTTCCTCCGCCGTCGCGGTCTTCTCTGACGCGACGGCCTGCGCCGCGCGGAAGCCTCAGGTCGACAGCACGGTGAACTTCGGCGGCAGCTCGGCCCGGCCGGTCAGGGCCCGCAGCAGCGCGTCGCCCTCGCCGAGGGCGACGGCCAGGCGGGTGGCCAGCGTGGTGGCCTCGGCGACGGCCTCGAGGGCCAGATGGTGCGGTACGCCCGCCGCGCCGGCCGCGTCGATGCCGTGCACGACCAGCTCGAACGTGCGGGTGGGCAGCCAGTCGCGCACGCGCATGCCCCCGGCGGGGGTCGCCACGATGTCGTCGTCGGCCGCCGCGGCCAGGGCGTGGGTGGCCCGGCCGGCGAGCTGGCCGACCAGCGCGGCCGGGTCGTCGCCGAGCAGCGCGGCGGTGGCGCGCGCGTCCTCGCTCGAGGCGGCCACCGCGGTTTCGAGGACCGGCGCGGGCACGCCCCGGCCGAACGCGAAGTACCCCTCGGCGGTGGCGACCTCGACCACGGGCGCGGGGGTGCCGAGCACGTCGGGCACCTGCCGCAGCGCCGAGCTCGCGGTGTGCCCGACGAGCTCGCGCAGCGTCCAGTCGCCGAGGCCGGGGGAGCCCCAGCGATCGGCGGGGATGCGGGCGACGAGGTCGGCGTACGCGACGGCGGCCGATCGATAGGTACGGCGGTAGTCCATGCCGCCACCCTGCCACGCCCCCGCTCACGGCCGGTAGGGCGGCCATTCCTCGGGGGGCTCGGGTTCGTCGGCGGCGCGGTGCCGCCCGCCGCCGGGCGAGTCCGGGTGCGACTCCAGGTAGGCGGGCCGCCGCAGCCGGCTGCTGGTCTCCTGCACGGCGGCCGTGTCGTGCCCGGCCTGCTGCGGCTCCATCGCATGCCGGAACGTCTCCCGGCCGGGCAACGGCGCGCCCGGTCCCGAGGCCACCCCGCCGAGGCCGGGCTCGACGTGCGAAGGGGATGAAGGGGACGGAGCCGGCCCGGCCGCTCGATGTTCGGAAGACCTGGCCTGATTTCCCGACAATCCGGGCATGGTCGGCCCGGGCTTGCGGGGGAGCCCCGACGGCAGCGGCTGATATGTCGACCGATGGGGTGTTTCCTGCTCGCTGCCCGGGCCGGTCCCGAGCGGCGGCGGGGGAGCGGGAAAGGGCGTCAACGGCGTGGGCGGTGGCGGCGCCACGTACATCTGGGGAAGCAAGCCGGCGGCGAGCCGCCTGCGCCGAGCACGGCGCCTCTCCCGCACCAGCAGGATCACCAGGAGCGCCGGCGCCAGGAACACCAGGTGGTACAGGCGTCCGGCATCGACGGACGAGACGACGAGATAGCCGGCCCCGCCGAGGAGCGTGAGCCCGATCACCCCGTCGATGACCCGGGCGTACGACCGCTGACCGAACCCGAGCACGGCCAGCGCCAGCAGCCCGAGCCCGCAGAACCCCAGCAGGCCGGCGTAGGCGTGGAACTCGCCGTCCGACATGTCTCCACTCTCGGCCGGAAACGGTGCAAATGGAGCGCGAATGACAGAATGGCCGGGTGGCTGATCTGGAGCGGTTCGTGGCGGCGCAGGACGGCGTGTACGAGCGGGCCCTCGCCGAGATCGTCGCGGGAGACAAGCGCTCGCACTGGATGTGGTTCATCTTCCCGCAGATCGCCGGCCTCGGCTCGAGCCCGGCCGCCCAGCGCTACGCGATCAGCGGACGCGCCGAAGCGGCCGCCTACCTCGCCCATACCCTGCTCGGCCCGCGCCTGCTGGAATGCACAGAATCCGTTCTGTCGCACCAAGCGCAGTTCTTCGCGTTCCCCGACGACCTCAAGCTGCGCTCGAGCATGACCCTGTTTGCCCAGGTCGCGCACGATCCGGCGCCGTTCCGGGCGGTCATCGCCCGCTTCTACGGCAGTGAAGATCAGCGCACCATCGACCTAATGGACAATCCCGGCTGATCGGGGTGATACGGTCATCCGCGTGCCGGGTATCGACATCCCCAGAATGGGCCTGCCGGACCGTCTCGCCGCGCGGCTGAGCATGGCCGAGCAGCACGGGCTGCTGATCAGACGCCGTACGCTGATAGCCGGCGCCGCCGCGGCGGCCGCCTCGATGGCGATCGGCAGTCCGGCCGCCGCCTTCCTGCGCCGGTCGTCACCCCTGCCCGGCCGGATGGTCGTGCCGTTCGGCCGCCACCTCGCCTGGGGCGCCAACCCGCGTACCGGAATGAACGTCGCCTGGCAGGTCCCGCACCGCGTCACCAAGCCGTTCCTGCGCGTCGGCGACTCACCCGACGCGCTCGGCGAGAAGATCGATGCCGACCTGCGGGCCCTGCACTCCGAGCTCGACGACGTCATCGCCCCCACGAACCAGTACTACGTGCACGCCGCCGCCGAGAACCTGCTGCCCGGCAAGACGTACTACTACGCGGTCGGCCACCACGGCTACGATCCCACCGACCTGTCCGACTTCGGCCGGATCGACTCGTTCACCACCGCGCCGAGCCGCCGCGCGGTCGCCGAGCCGTTCACCTTCACCGCCTTCGGCGACCAGGGGGTCAGCTCGCACGCGCTGGGCAACGACGGCATGCTGATCGCCCAGCGGCCCGCGTTCCACCTGCACGCCGGCGACCTCTGCTACGCCGACGCCAGCGGCAAGGGCCAGAAGGACGACCTGTACAACCCGCGCACCTGGGACCAGTTCCTCGCCCAGAACGAGCCGGTCGCCTCGACCGTGCCGTGGATGGCCTGCATGGGCAACCACGACATGGAGGCGATCTACTCCCACGACGGCTACGGCGGCCAGCGCACCCGGTGGGCCTTCCCGGACAACGGACCCGGCAAGGCAACCGGGGTCTACTCGTTCATCTACGGCAACGTCGGCGTGATCGCGCTCGACGCCAACGACGTCATCTTCGAGCTGGCCGGCAACCGCGATTACACCGGGGGCGCCCAGACCGCGTGGCTCGACCAGCGGCTGCGGTTCCTGCGCGAGCAGTCCGACGTGGACTTCGTCGTGGTGTTCTTCCACCACTGCGCGTACTCGACCACGCCCGCCCACGCCTCCGACGGCGGGGTGCGCAACAAGTGGGTGCCGCTGTTCGACAAGCACGAGGTCGACCTGGTGATCAACGGCCACAACCACGTGTACGAGCGGGCCGACGTGATCAGGAACGGCGTCGCGAAGAGGACCCCGGTCGGCGACACCGTCCACCCCGAGCGTGACGGCACGGTCTACGTCACCGCCGGCGCGGGCGGCCGCGGCCTGTACGAGTTCGACGCCCCCGACTCGTACGCCGGACACGAGCACGACGCCGGCGAGGTGAAGTCGTACGTCTGGGCGCACGGCCGCGAACGGGTCCCCGAGAAGGTCACCTGGTCCCGCGTCCGCTACACGGGCTATTCGTTCCTGGCGGTCGACGTGGAGCCCGCCGACGAGGGCCACACCACGACGATGACGCTGCGCGGGGTGACCGAGGACGGCGACGAGATCGACCGCGTCGTGATCGCCCGCGAGGCCGGCGGCTTCAACCGGAAAATCCTCAACGACAAAATCGCCTGATCGTACGGCCGGGCGACTCCCGCAACCGCAGCGACGACGGCCGGCCGGGTCAGGGGCCGCGAGGCCCATGCCGGGCCGGCCGTCACGCGACTCACGCTGTTTCGTGGTTGCGGCCACCGCCAGCAACAAGCGGTCGCGGTGTCCATCCGGAAGCCTTCCCGCGGAGCCGTGGCGAGTGAGGATGAAGACGGATCGTTCCTCGCGCATAGATACGTGTGGAAGGTAACCCGACGACAGGAGCTCGACGTTATGGAACGGCCAGATCACTGATGGCTGCGGCAACGCAGGCAGCGGCCGGAACGAACGCCGACACGGACGCCGCGGTCATTCGCGCGTCGTTGGCGGATCCGGACCGGTTCGCGCAGATCTACGATCGGTACGCCGCAATGCTGTACCGCTACGCGTACCAACGGGTGGGTCCCGGGATCGCCGACGACGTGGTGGCGGAGGCGTTCCTCGCGGCGTTCCGCGGGCGGGCGTCCTACGACCTCGACCGGCAGGACGCCCGGCCCTGGTTGTTCGGCATCCTCACCCGGGAAGTGGCCGCCCACCAGCGGCGGGAACAGGCGCGCTACCGGGCCATGGCCCGCTCGGCGCACGAAACCGTGCAGGACAGCCCGGCCGACCGGGTGGCGGCCAGGGTGGTCGCCGACGCGGCGCGGGGGCCGCTGGCCGATGCCCTGGCCGGCCTGGCGCCCCGCGACCGCGACGTTCTGCTGCTGGTGGCGTGGGGGCAGCTCAGCTACGACGAGGTGGCCGGCGCCTTGAACATCCCTGCGGGCACGGTCGGATCCCGGCTCAGCCGGGCCCGGCGGCAAGTCCGGAAAGCACTGAGCAAGTTCGACCCGAGTCTGACCATGGGGGAGAACGATGAAATCTGACCTGTCCCTTCTCGAGGAGCTCGGGGCGAGTCTGGCCCCGGCCGATGACCACCCGCCGGCCGAGGTCCGCCATCGGGTGATGAACGGCATGCGGCGCCCGGTACGCCGCCCCCGGCTGCTGCCCAGGCTGAGCGGCGTACACCTGGCCTGGAAGATCGGCGCGCCCGCCGTTGCCGCCGCGGCCGTCGCCGCAGCCCTGGTGGCCGCACAGCCGGCCGGCGCACCGGGTGGCCGGCTCGCGCCACCCGGCCCCGGCGCCCAGGCCGGGGGGAGCGCCGTGCCGCAGGCCCCGCCGGGCGCTGAGCAGGTGTTGCTGCTGGCGGCCCAGCACGCGGCCGCCACCCCGGCGATGGACGCCCGGCCGGGCCAGTTCCTGTTCATCGACTCCGTCGAGGTCGAGTCGACGATTGACCGGAAGGGCCGGACCACGGTCTCCGGGCCGCTGCGCACCAGGACCTGGCTGTCGGTGGACGGCACCCGCGACGGGCTGGTGATCCAGGACGCGCCGTCCCGGAAGGCGCCCACCCGCACCCACATCGACGGCTGCACGAACGGCAAGCAGGCCGAGACGATCGACCGGCCGGAGACCACGCCCCAGGTCGCCTGCACGCCCGAGCCCGCCTACCGGCCCGGCCGCATCCCCACCGATGCCGACGGCCTGCTGGCGTACGTGTATGCGGTCGCGGCCGCCGAACCGGCCTGGGTGTCCATCGGCGCCGGGCCGGACGGACTGCCCCGCGGATTCGTCCGGCTCTCCGACGACCAGCGCGCGTTCAACGAGATCGCCGAGATCCTGTACAAGAACCATCTGCCGGCCGTGCAGGAGGCCGCCTTCCGGGCTGCCGGGCGGATCACCGGCGTGCAGGTGCGCCGCGACGTGACCGATGCCGCCGGACGCGCAGGCGTCGCGGTGACGCGCACCGAGGCGGGCGCGCGTCAGGAGCTGGTCTTCGACCCGGCCACCTACCGGTATCTCGGGCACAACATCATCGCGGCCGCGTTCGACCTGGCCGGCGCGAAGGTGGTCCGCTCGCCGGACATCGGCAAAGGGTCCGCGCAGTTCCGGCCGGGACCGAACCCGGAGCCGGGCGAGGTGATCTACAAGTCCGCGCTGCTGCGGATCGCCATCGTGGACAAGGCCGGGCAACGCCCGTGAACATGGCCGGGACGACGGCGACCGCACGGCTATGCTCAGGCCGTGGTGACCTCCCCGGTCCGGATCGGGTCGTACCGCATCGAACGGTTGCTCGGCATCGGTTCCTTCGCGACCGTCTGGCTGGGATACGACGCGTCGCTGGGCGCCCGTGTCGCGATCAAGGTCCTGGCCGAGAACTGGAGTCACGACCTGCGGATCCGCGAGCGGTTCCTCGACGAGGCGCGGATGCTCTGGTGGCTCGACGACGATCGCATCGTGCCGGTGTACGCGCTCGGGGAACTGCCCGACGGGCGCCCGTACTCGGTGATGGCCTGGGCCGACGGCGGCAGCCTGCGCGACCGGCTGGCCGGCGGGCCGATTCCCGTCCGGCAGGCCGGACCACTGCTGCGGGAGATCTGCGAAGGCGTGGCGGTGCTGCACAACCACGGCATCGTCCATCGTGACCTGGCCCCCGGAAACGTGCTGTTCCGGTCCCGTTCCGCCGGGTCCGGGCCGGGATCGCCCGCCGAACAGGTCGTCATCGCCGACCTGGGACTGGCCAAGGCGCTCGCCACCGCCTCCGGTCTGACCGCCCGCGCGGGAACTCCGGGCTACATGGCGCCCGAGCAGGACGATCCGGCCGCGGTCGTCGACCTTCGCACCGACGTCTACGGCCTGGGCCAACTCGGCATCCGGCTCCTCGGCGCACCGGTGCGCCGCCGCCCGGACGATCCGGTGCGGCTGCGCGCCGGCGTGCCGCGCAAGGTCGCCGATGTGCTGCGGGTGGCGACGGCGCAGCGGCCGGCCGGCCGGTACCGGGACGCCGGGGCGATGGCGGAAGCCCTGGGCCGGGCCATGGCCGGACCCCGGGCGAGACCCCGGGCCCGCGCCGCGACGCGGGCGACGATGGCGCTCGCGTCCGCCGCCACGGTGTCCGCGCTCGGCTTCGACGTGGTGGGCGGCGGCTTCTCGCAGCAGCCCGGAGTTGCGGTCGACGCGACCGGCCGGATCTCGGTCCGGCTCCCGGAGGGGTGGAGGTCCACGACCGGGCGGTGGTCCTGGCCCGCCGACCCGGGCGGTCCGCGATACCCGGCGCTCCTGATATCGGCCGACCCGGCCCGCTGGCGCACCGACGACGCCGTACGGGGCGCGTTCATCGGGCTGGCCCGGGACGGCCCGGCCGGCCGCACGCCGGCCGCTCTCGTCGGCCGGCTTCCGCACGCCGACTGCGTCCCGGCTCAGGTGCGCCACAGCCGGCAGGCCGGCATCGACTGGGTGATCGCCGCCTTCAGCTGCGCCGACCAGCGCGGCCAGTTGGTGGAGGCGGCCGGCACGGGGCCGGCCGGGGCCGGCTTGGTGTACGTCCAGATCGCACCACCGGCGGACAACGCGTCGGCCTTCGTCGACACGCTGCTCGCCGGGGTGCAGGTACGGTGACGGCCCGAGGGGCTAGCTGACCACCACCACCGTGATCGTGTACGTCTGGTCGTCCTGCGGAATCGTCACGGTGACCGTTCCCGCCCGGACGAAGCGCAGGTCCACCACGCCGCCTTCGTAACTCTGCGACACCAATGACCCCGGGGCCGCGGTCACCATCCCCGGCCCGATCCCCTGCAGACGCAGGACCCCGCCGGTGTGGAAACACATCGACTTGACCAGGTCCAGCACGGTGTTGCGCAGGTCCAGGTCGTGCCGGACGGCGCCGTAGCAGGTGCCGGTCGGCTTGGTGGCAGTCGGCTTGGTGGTGTGTGGCTTGGTGGTGCTTGTCTGCGCCGGTCTCTGCCCGGCCGGCTGTTTCGTGACGCCGGGTCCGGGGCTTCCGGCCGCAGCCGACGCGCTGGGCGTCGAATCCGGAGTCTGGCCCGGCGTGGCAGCCTGCGCGGGCCGCGGCGAAACCGGGTCGCCACAAGCGGTCAGCGGAATCGTTGCGATCAGGGCGAACGCACCGGCGCTCGCAATGTGACGGATTCGGGAGTGCAGCACGACAGCTCTCTTTCGTTGTCATTGTGGTCTGTCACTCGGTTAGTCACATCGGCACCGCCTTTTGTTCGCGGCTTTGTCAAGGTCATCGCGGCCGGTGGTCGTTCAGGCGAAGACGCAGCCGGCGCCGGGCCTCGTGGATGCGCGACTTCACGGTTCCGTCCGGGATGTCGAGGAGCGTGGCGATGTCGCCGTAACTCAGCCCGAGCACATCGCGCAGGGCGGCCGCCTCCGCGTATTCCGGGGGCAGGCCGCCGAGGGCGTCGAGCAGGTCGAGCCGGGTGCCGGCCACGACGCTGGTGCGCCGCGGGTCGGGCCGGTCGGGCGGCGGAGCGCCGGCCACCTCATCGCCGTGCCGACGCCGGAGCGCCTGATAGGTCGACCGGGCCCGATTCGCCGCGAGACTGTGCAACCAGGTGCGGAAGGTGGAGCGGCCGTGAAACTTCCCGATGCCGCGAGCCACCGCCAGCAGCGTGTCCTGACACGCTTCCTCGGCGTCCTCACGGTTCGGAAGGAACCGCCCGCACAGCCGGAGCGTCTCGGGACGCACCGCGACCAACAGCGCGTCCAGCGCGCTCGGGTCTCCGGCCGACGCCGCTCGCGCCAGCGTTTCGATGTCGGTTCGGTCGAGTTCGACAGCCACGGGATACGCCATTCACGGAGCATGCGCTCATACCGCGACTTCCCTCGAAGTCCGCTGCGAGATCGGCACGTAGCCGGTACCTCGCAAGCGACGGCGGCGTCGCCAAGCCGGCCAAACAGCCGTCACGCTCCGTACGATCCCCGCCGTTGGGGCGTCAGAATCGGAACCGCACGATGCGGCTGGACCGTTTGAAGCCTGGCAACAGATTCATCAGGCGGAACATGCGGCGTATGGTCGCGGGCGCCTTGGCCATCAACACCGGCGAGTCATTCATCGGCGCCTCGTCGATGTATTCGAGTCGCGGGTGCCAATCGGCCAGCGCGGCTGGGTCATTGAAGCCGCAGTGGAACTGGGCGTTGTACTTACGCCCGAGTGGATCCCATTTCGACGCTCGCCATGCCGAGACCGAAACCGTGTCGAACTGTATCTGGCCGGCGGGGAAGGCGTCGATGATGCTGGTCAGCAGCAGCCGGGCGTCGGCCTCGGTCAGGTAGGGCACCAGTCCCTCGGCGATCGCCAGCACCGGCCGGCCACGGGGAATACGCTCCAGCCAATTCAGGTCGGTGACGTCGGAGCCGATCAAGGTGCAGTGCTCGCGCGCCGGCAACAGTTCCTGCCGCAGTTCCGTGACGGAGGGATAGTCCAGGTCGTACCAGTCCACGGTGGCAGGCGGATCGATCCGGAACACCCGGGCGTCAAGGCCGCAACCCAGGTTCAGCACGACCGCCTCGCGATGATCGGCAAGGAAGCTCCGGGCCCAGTCGTCGAGAGCCTTGGCGCGCACCACGGCGGCGAGGCCCAACTGGCTGGTACCGAATCGTCCCTTGTCGTAGGCGGGGTCGAGGCTGCGCATCACCTGCTCGGCGTATGCGTCGCCGAGGATCGGGACTGGCAGCCGGTTGTCGAGCGCCTTGGCCTTGAGGACGGGGCTGAGAGTCTTCTGAACTCCAACGAGTTCCACGTCGGCAACAATACCTTCTGACGGGTGCACGTTCGTCGATGTCATTGGGCCGGGAGTCGCCGTTCGGTTTGACGAAGCACTTATGCGGCGTGCTGGTGGCGACTTCCTCATGTGGGCGACGGACAATGGGCTCGATGTCGAATCCCGTGTGGTCCCGCTCGTTGGTTGGGCGAGCCCGCAACGACCGCGTGGAGGCGATCATGAACGACCAAGCACCCAGCTCCGCCCTCCCGCCTGTGGTGGACAGAAAGACCTGGCAGGCGGCGCGGGAAGCACTGTTCGCGCGGGAGAAGGCACACACCCGCGAAGGGGACGCGATCGCGGCGGCGCGGCGGCGGCTGCCGATGGTGGAGGTCGACGCCACCATCGAGGTCATCGGTCCCGGCGGGCCGGTCACGATCCTCGACGTCTTCGAAGGCCGCAAGCAGCTCATCGCGTACTTCCACGCCTGGTGGCCCGACCAGCCCGCCGCGGAGCAATGCGAGGGCTGCACCTTCTTCAACAGCCAGGTCCGCGAGCTGTCCTACATCCATTCCCGCGACGCCACGTACGCCACGCTCTGCAAGGGACCGTACGACCAGAGCATCCGGTACCGGGACTTCCTGGGCTTGGACATGCCGTGGTACTCGGTCGAGAAGACGGCGGCGCAACTCCTGGAGGGTCGTGACTGGCAACGCCACCACCTCGTCTGCTACGTCCGCGACGGCGACCGGGTGTTCGAGACGTATTACACCGGCGGTCGCGGCGTCGAGGCCATGGCCCCCACCCACGGGCTGCTGGACATGACCGTCTACGGACGCCAGGAGACGTGGGAGGACTCGCCCGACGGCTGGCCCCAGCCCTGGGGTGACGCCAGGAATCCCGAGGTCTGGCGTACCGACGGACGCCCCATCGCCCAGTGGTCCCGCATCGGAGCCGGACGCTCCGACGAGCTGACCTGAGGATCAGCCGAGCAGCACGTGGACGGAAGCTGAGAGGAATCTGGACGATTTTGGTGACCTCGGCGTGACGCGTCCATCTGTATCAATATCTGCATGACACGACACACAGGAATTGTCGCCGGGATCGGGGTGCTCGTCATGGCGGCCGGGGCAGGGCTCATCGCCTTCGCCCCGCCGGCCGGGGCGAGCACGGCGCCACCAGCGGTGACGTGGAGCGACTGCGTGGCCTACTCGGACGAGACCCTCGAAGCGATGGGTGTCCCGCCGGAGGAGTTACCCAGGATCCGGGCGCTGCTCGCCCGAACCGACTGCGGCGCCGTCCGGGTGCCGCTCGACTACAACCGCCCGAACGGCACGAAGATCACGGTCGCGATCAGCCGGCTCCGGGCTACCGACCAGCGGCACAAGCTGGGCAGCATGGCGGTGAACCCGGGCGGGCCGGGCGGCAGCGGCTATCTGATGCCGCACGAGCTGGCGCTGACCAGCCCGCAGTTCGAGGCGCTCGCCGAGAGGTACGACCTGATCGGGTTCGACCCGCGTGGCGTCGGCTACAGCACCCGGGCCGCATGCGCGCGCCCGGGCCGCGACGTCACGCCGCCCGAAATCCCGGCCGGGCCGCTCACCGGGGAGACCGCCAAGAAGATCTACGACTTCCAGGTTCTGCAGAACCGGACCTGCTGGCAGAGCGATCCCACCTTCCTGGGGCAGCTCACCACCGCCAACGTGGCCCGCGACCTCGAGCAGGTGCGCAAGGCGCTCGGGCAGGAGAAACTCGGCTACTTCGGCGTCTCCTGGGGAACGCTCCTCGGCCAGGTCTACCGCAGCCTCTACCCCGGGTCGGTGGGCCGGATGTGGCTGGACAGCGTGGTCGGCCCGACCGCGAACCGGCTCGACTCGCGCTTCCACGACGTGACCGCCGCCGACGAGGGCAAGATTCCGCGCTGGGCGGCCTGGGCCGCGCACCGGGACGCGACGTACCACCTCGGCGACACCGCCGAGGAAGTGATCGCCCTGGTCAAGCAGCTGAAGAGGAAGCTGGACGCGGCGCCGATCGTGTTCAGCGACCTCGACCAGCCGCTCGACGGCAACCTGGCCGCCTTCCTGGCCGTCGCGCCCAGCCCGCTGTGGGCGGAATCCACGCCCGCGCTGGCGGCGCTGACCACGGCGAAGACCGGCGACCCCGTGCCGGACGCGCTCCGGCCGATCCTCATCGGGGACGGGCCGCAGGAGCCCACCGAGCCGCCCGCCGACCTTCCCGAGCAGTTCAACGACGCCGCCGGCCGGGCGATCCTGTGCAACGACGACACCAGCCCGCACGACTTCCCCACCTTCTGGAAGACGTACCGGAGCTGGCAGCGGGAGTTCCCGATCACCGCGGGCCTGGCGCCGTTCACCCAGATGTGCGCCGGCTGGCCGATCCCCGCGAAGGAACCGTTCCAGCTGCGCAAGTCGAACGCTTCGCTGCAGCTGTCGGGACACCGGTGGGAGAGCCCGACGCCGTTCCCGTGGATCGCCCAGGTGCAGGCGAGGATCGGCGGCACCGCGTTCACGGTCGAGGACGACATCCACGGTTCGGTCGCGCGGGTGCCGCAGTGCACCGAGCACCTCGAGGCGTACTTCCTGACCGGCCGCCCCGACTCCGGCGGCTGCGACGGCGTGACGCCGCCCTCCGACGCGGCCGCCTCGACCGCGACCGTCGCCGCTGAGTCGGCGCCGGTCAGCACAGGCTGGGCGCCCTCCGGCAACCGCTGGAGCTGGCGCAAGCATTGATCCGTCCCACCGCGGTGGCCGGTCTTCCGGCCGGCCACCGCGGTTCGGTCTGCCCCCAGCGATGATTCTCGAGACGCTCGGCGGTCTACCTGGTCATGACTGAGGTGGCAGGCAAGGTTCGGCCCTACATGTCGATGTCGGTCGACGGGTTCATCACCGGCCCGGACGATGGGCCTGACCGGGGCCTTGGGGTGAACGGGGAACGGCTGCACGCCTGGTTGAGCGACGGCTGTGTCGACCCGGTTTCGCATCGTCCCGCCGGCAGCGGCGCGAACGCCGAGGTCTTCGACGAGGCGATGGCGACCGGCGCGGTCGTCACGGGGCGGCGCACCTTCGATCACGCCGGCGGGTGGGCCGGTGATCACCACGACGGCGTGCCGGTGTTCGTCCTGACCCGCTCGGTTCCTGACGAGCCGGCGACGGGGCACGTCCGATTCGTCACCGACGTCCGGTCCGCCGTGGCGCAGGCGAGGGAGGCGGCCGGGGGCCGGGATGTCATGATGCACGGCGCGTCGGCGGCGGTGGCGTGCCTGGCGGCCGGGCAGCTGGACGAGATCGAGCTGCACGTCGTACCCGTGCTGCTCGGGCAGGGCCGTCGCTTGTTCGACGGCCTTCCGCCGGATCAGGTGGAGTTGGAGTTGCTGCGGTCCCGGGAGGGCTCGGGCGTCCTGCATCTGCGCTACCGCGTCGTCGGGGGAGGCCGGTCATGAGCAGGATCCGCGTGGACATGACGATGTCGCTGGACGGCTATGTCACGGGTCCGGCCGACGGGCCGGACGCGCCGCTGGGCACCGGCGGGTTCCGCCTGTTCAACTGGCTGGACAAACGGAACGACCCCGGGCCGAGCGGCGAGGTGTTCGCGGAAGCCATGGCCACCCGGGCGCTGATCTCCGGCCGCCGGACGTACGAGCTGGCCGGCCACTGGGGCGGTGACCACCACAACGGTGTGCCGATTCTCGTCCTGACCCGGGAGGTCCCCGACGAGGCGCCGCCGGGCACCGTCCGTTTCGTCACCGACGTCGCCGAGTGTGCCGCGCTGGCCCGGGCCGCGGTCGGTGACGGGGTCGCCATGGTGCACGGAGCCGGTGCGGCGCAGGCCCTGCTTCGCGCCGGCGAGGTCGACGAGCTGGACCTGCACGTGGTTCCCGTGCTGCTCGGTCGCGGCCGTCGCCTGTTCGATCACCTCACGGCCGAGCAGGTCGAGCATGTCGAGCTGCAGCTCATCCGGCAGGTGCGTACACGTGAGGTCGACGATCCGGGCCAGCACGTGTTGCACCTGCGCTACAAGACCATGCCTGGCTGAGGCAGTCTGGATCGTATGGATCAGCCCGTGAACCTCAGCCAGGCGCTTGCCTCCTTCGACGCGATCTACAGCCCGCGGATCGTGACCCGGGTCAACGACTACGACGTACGCATCGCGCACACCCGGGGCGACCACGTCTGGCACGTCCACCACGACACCGACGAGTTCTTTCTCGCCCTCGACGGCCAGTTCGATGTGGCCCTCCGCGACGGTGATGGCGCCGAACGAACGGTGACGCTGCATGCCGGTGACGTGTTCGTCGTACCCAGGGGCACCGAGCACAAGCCGTCCTCTCCCGGTGGCGCCATCCTGATGTTCGAGCCCACCGGGACGTCCACCACCGGCGATCAGCACGACGGCGCGGTACCGGACCACGTCGACAGCACTACCGGTCACCCACTGTCCTGATCGAGCGTCAACCTGATCCGCCATCGGCCGGCGGGGCCTGCAGATCCGCTCGTACGCCGAGCAGCCGCACCGGCCGCGTCAACTCGAACTTGCCCAGCACCGCCAGTGCGGCGTGAGCGATCACGGCGGGGTCGGTGGTCGGGCCGTCGCGTAGCTTCGCCTCGCGGGTCTGCGTGAAGAACGACGCGGTCCGCACCTTCACACCGACCCGGATCACCCGCCGGCCGGCCGCGGTCACCTCCGCGCCGAGCGCCCGGGCCAGCATGGTGAGCTGCTCCTCGATCTCGGTGCGCTCGGTCAGGTCGCGGCCGAACGTGACCTCCTTGCTGCGCGACCGGGCGACCCACGGTTCGGTCGTCAGCTCGGTGTCGCCGCCACCGCGGGCGACGACGACCAGCCACGTGGCGGCCCGCGGCGGGAAGCGCTGGGCAAGTGTTTCGAGGTCGGCCGCGGCGAGGTCGGCGACCGTCACGACCCCGAGCTCGCCGAGCTTCTTGACCGTCCTGGGTCCGACACCCCACAACTCGCCGACCGGCCGTTCGCCCATCACCGGCATCCACGTCTCACCGGTCAGGGTGGCGATGCCGGACCGATCCCTCTTGGCGAACCGCGCCGCGATCTTCGCCTGGTTCTTGTTATGGCCGATCCCGATCGCGCAGGTCAACCCGGCCCCGTCGAGGACCGCCGCCCTGAGCTCGGTTGCCAGTCGCTGGGGATCGTCGATGTCGCCACCGACGAACGCCTCGTCCAGGCCCCACACCTCCACGCGTACGGGAAAAGCCCGCAGTATCGCCATCACCCGGGCCGACGCCGCCTGGTAGGCCGGCATGTCCGTGGGCAGGAACACGGCGTCGGGGCACTTGCGGGCGGCGAGCCGGATCGGCATCCCGGAGTGCACGCCGAGCTCCCGTGCCTCCCGGGACGCGGTCGCCACGACCGTCCGGGCCTGGGTGGGATCGCCCGAGCCGCCCACGATCACCGGCTTGCCCCGCAGCTCGGGCCGGCGCAGCACCTCGACCGACGCGAAGAACTGGTCGAGATCGACGTGCAACAACCAGGCGCCGCTCACCCGACCAGTATCGCCACAGCGCGCGTCTACCGGCGCAGGTTGCGTGGATGCTTCTTGGCGGTTCGTTCGTTGCCGTGTTTGTAGTTGCCGGTGATGCGCGCCATCAACTCCTGCGGATCTTCATTTTCCACGTCGACCAGGAATCGGGCTGCGGCGGCGCCGCGCAGCACAGCGGCCGGGCGGCCGTGGTGCAGCACTTCCACGTCCCCGTTCTTGCGGAGTCGATACGTGAATCCCTCAGGTATACCGGACATCGCCGCATCTTCCCCGTTGGCAGATCCACGGGCCACCCAGTTAAGGCGGGGCGGAAAACCCCCAGGCGAAGTCGGATGGTTTCCGGCTTCTGGCCCCGGGCGGCGATGCCTAGCGTCGATCGTGTGATCGAACTACGTGAACTGACCAAACGCTACGGCGGCCGGATCGCCGTCGACGGGCTGAGCGTCGCTGTCCAGCCGGGCGTGGTGACCGGCTTCCTCGGCCCGAACGGGTCCGGCAAGTCGACGACGATGCGGATGATCCTCGGCCTGGACGCCCCGGACCATGGCGAGGCGCTGATCGGCGGCGTCCCGTACCCGGAGCTGAACTGGCCGTTGAAGGCGGTCGGCGCGCTCCTCGACGCCGGGGCGTTCCATCCCGGCCGCAGCGCCCGTGCGCACCTCGCCGCGCTGGCCGCCAGCAACGACATCCCCGGTTCCCGGGTCGAGCAGGTGCTGCGCACCGTTGGTCTGTCCGATGTGGCCGGGCGGCGCGCCGGCACCTACTCGCTCGGCATGCGCCAGCGGCTCGGCGTCGCCGTGGCCCTGCTCGGCGACCCGGGCGTCCTGCTGCTCGACGAGCCGGTCAACGGGCTGGATCCGGAGGGCATCCGCTGGATCCGGGATCTGCTGCGCGGACTCGCCGCCGAAGGCCGGACCGTGTTCGTGTCCAGCCACCTGATCGCCGAGATGGCGCTGACCGCCGACCGGCTGGTGGTCATCGGCCGCGGGCGGCTGCTGGCCGAGACCACCGTCGCCGCGCTCGCCGCCGGCGGCGACAGCCTGGAGGACGCGTTCTTCCGGCTCACCTCGCAGGACACCGACTATCGCGGAGTGGCGTCATGAGCAGGTACGGATTCCGGCATGCGGCCCGGATGGAGCGGATCAAGCTGGGCAGTGTCCGGTCGGCGTGGTGGCTGGCGATCGCGGCGGTGGTCGCGATGGCCGCGGCCGGGACCGGGGTCGGCCTCGGGTACCGATCGCACACCCCGGTCGCCACCGCCGCCCAGATCCTCGACAACAGCCTCGGCGGCGCCATTGCGGCCCAGCTGCTCCTCGGAGCGCTCGGCGTGCTGATGATGACCGGCGAGTACGGCACCGGGATGATCCGCTCGACGTTCGCGGCCGTCCCGCGGCGCCGGACCGTCCTGGCCGCGAAGGTCGCCGTGGGCGGCGGCGCGGCTCTCGCCGTAGGCCTGGTCGCCAGCTTCGCCGCTTACCTGGGCGGGCAGCTCGCTATCCGCGGCACCGCCATCCCGGCCGCGTCCCTCGGGGACTCGGCGAACCTGCGCGCGGTCGTGCTGACCGGCGTGTATCTTGGCGCCACCGCGCTGATCGGGGTCGGCATCGGGACGATCGTGCGGCACTCGGGCGCCGCGATCGGCACGCTGTTCGGCCTGATGTTCGTCCCGATGATCGTGGCCGGCATGTTCGGCGAGGGCGCCATCCCGGTCGGCCGCTTCCTTCCGCTGCTGATGCTGCTCAACTCGATCGCGGTGACCTCGCCCGTACCCGGGCTGTTCTCCGGCTGGATCAGCGCGCTGCTGATGTGCGGGTACGCGGCGGTGGCGATCCTGTGCGGCGGCGTGCTGCTGCGCCGTCGCGACGCGTGAACAGCGACAATGGGCTGATGACCGCGCTGCGCGCTCCGTTCACCACACTGGCCCTGCGCCAGGTGGCGTTCTGCCTCGCCGGCGTGGTCAGCGCCGTCGCGATCCTGGCCGTGCCGGCGATCGTGCCGGCCGCGGGCACCTTGATCCTCTGGGCGAGCGGAGCCATGTCCAAGCAGCCCGCACCGGCGGTCGCACCGCTGTTCCTGGTCCTGTTCCCGCTCACCATCGCGCTCCTGGTCCTGCTGGCCGTCCCGGCCGGGCGCGCGATGGGAGCCTTGCATCTCCGGCTCGCCGACCGGCTCCTCGACGAGCACGTGGATGCCCCACAACCCCGGCCGCGCTGGCGCGCCGTCGGATACTGCCTGCTCAAGGTGCCGCTGGCCATCCCCGAGGGCTACGGCGCCTTCTGCTACGTGTTCGGCCTGGTCAACCTCAGCTACCCGGTGTGGTGGCCGCTGTTCCGCAACCACCCGCCCGGCACGACGCTCGGGCCCGTGTGGGCGCTGACCCCGTTCGGCACGATCGGCACGCGGACGTTCGCCGGAACGTTCCTCATCGCCGCGGCCGGCCTCGCGATGCTGCTGGTCGCGCCGTGGTTGATGCGGGCCGGCACGACGATGGACCTGGCCGCGATGCGACGGCTGCTCGGGCGGCGGCGG
The DNA here is from genome assembly GCF_044454685.1 of Actinoplanes sp. NPDC051513. Lineage (NCBI taxonomy): Bacteria > Bacillati > Actinomycetota > Actinomycetes > Micromonosporales > Micromonosporaceae > Actinoplanes > Actinoplanes sp. NPDC051513. The sequence continues at coordinate 302,625 of NZ_JBITDW010000005.1, read as the reverse complement.
CTCGCCGAGCGGGTACGCGAACTGCAGGTCAGCCGGGCCCGCGCGATCGACGACGCGGCCGCGATGATGCGCCGGCTGGAACGCGATCTGCACGACGGCGCGCAGATCCGGCTGGCCACGCTGGCGATGAACCTCGGCATGGCGACCGAGAAGCTCGGCGCCGACGGCCCGCCGCCCGACCTCGCCCAGGCACGCGAGCTGGTCGCGCTCGCCCACCGCGGGGCGAAGGATGCTCTCGCCGACCTGCGCGACCTGGTGCGCGGGATCCACCCGCCGGTCCTCGACAACGGTCTCGGCGACGCGTTGGCGACGCTCGCGTCGAGCAGCGCCATCCCGGTCGCGGTGACCGTCGAGCTGCCCGATCGCCCGGCGCCCGCGATCGAGACCATCGCCTACTTCTGCGCATCGGAGCTGCTCGCGAACGCGGCCAAGCACAGCCGGGCGACGCGCATCGGGCTCGGCGTGGTCCGATCCGGCGAAAGCCTGAAGGTGACCGTCGAGGACGACGGCGCCGGCGGGGCGAACCCGGCGGGTCCCGGCCTGTCCGGCCTGGCCGGCCGCATCGCCGTCGTGGACGGCCGGATGCGGGTGCACAGTCCGGCCGGCGGTCCGACCCGGGTCGAGATCGAGCTGCCCACACACGTGTGAACGGAGGCGGGAACATGCGGGTGGTGATCGCGGAGGATGCCGCGATGATGCGCGAAGGGCTGGTCCGGCTGCTCACCGACCGCGGTTTCGAGGTGTGCGCGGCGGTGGCCGACGCGGAGGCGTTGCGGACCGCGATCGCCGCCTTCGTACCGGATGTGGCCATCATCGACATCCGGATGCCACCGACGCACACCGACGAGGGACTGCGCGCCGCGATCGACATCCGGCGCGACCATCCCGGCGTCGGCGTGCTGGTGTTCTCGCAGTACGTGGAGACGCGCTACGCGGCCCGCCTGCTCTCCGATCGGCCGGGCGGCGTCGGGTACCTGCTCAAGGACCGCGTCGCCGACGTCGCCGATTTCGTGGACGCGCTGACCCGGGTCGCGTCCGGTGGCACCGCGCTGGATCCGGAGGTGGTCGGCCATCTGATGCGGGCCGGCCAGAACACCGCGGGGCTGGCGTCGCTGACCCCCCGCGAGCGTGAAGTGCTCGCCCTGATGGCCGAAGGACGATCCAACGCCGGCATCGCGGCCGCTCTCGTCATCACCCCCGGAGTCGTGGAGAAGCACGTGGCGAACATCTTCGCGAAACTCGGTCTGCCGTCCTCGGACAGCGACAACCGCCGGGTCCTGGCCGTCCTGCGCCACGTCGGCGGCTGACCCCCTCAGTCGGCGAACGAGAACTCCGAATACGGCCCGCCGTAGACGACCCGGGCTCCGGTGCGGTCGGCCTCGGTGAACCGCAACTGCGGATCCCCGATCCCCGGCGCCACGTAGTGCATGACCGACGTCGGGTCGTACGCGGTGATCTCGACGGTGTGTTCGAGCGATTCGGGATTGAACAGATCCGGCGCCTCCGGCCGGATGTGCTCGTGCCGGAACCCCAGCACGTGCCCCAGCTCGTGCCGCAGCACCCCGACCGGATCGAACCCGCCGTTCCCGCTGAAGTACCCGTCGAACACCCACACCAGCCGCTGGTTCACCGGGTCGTCCGGGAAGAACGCCATGGCGATCGTGTTCCCGCCGCCGTCCTGCCGCACCACCGGGAACGACACGTCCCCGAACTGAAGGTTCTCGTCGGTGTCCTTCGCCGGCACGTACTCGAACTCGAACCCGCAGATGCTCTGCCACGCCGCGGTGGCCGCCGCCATCCCGTCGACCACTTTCTCGTGCTCCGCGTCGGTGGGGAACGTGGGCCGCCACACGGCGTACGTCAGCTTCGTGCCCGGCCGCCACCGCAGCGTCCGGCCGTCGCGCTCGATCCCGAGCAGCCCCTGCCGGTCGGCGTCCGGGTCGGCCTGCGCCGCCGAGGCGATCTCGATCCGCCGGGCCGCGTACGCCGGCACCGCCGCCTCCGCGATGCCGATGTCGCCCTCGACGACGAACCGGGTCGCGGAGATGCCGAAATGCTTCAGTTCGAGCTGGACCGTGGGCGCCGACGCCTTGATCTTGTCAACCAGCTCATTGGTCGTGATCATTCTGTATCCCCCTCTTCCCGGCGAGGCCGAGGTCGCGGACGAGGTCGGCGCCCGCTTTCCGGTCGGCTTCGCGCACTTGTTCTTCCGAGAGCGTCCGGCCGGGCGTGAGCGTCCGCGTGCTGCGCACGCCGGCCTGCCGCCGGTTCACGATCATCGTGGCCAGGCGGGCATCGAGATCACCTTTCGTGTACGCGGCGGCGTCGAGCCGGTAGGCGTGCATCGCGGCGGCCACCCAAACCCGTACGTCGAAGGGAACGCTCGGCGGCTGCCCGTCGAGCAGTTGCCGGCCGACCCGCGCGGCCTGCTGCTCCCGCACGGCGGTCCACGGCAGGATGTCGGCGAGCTGCCGGCCCGCGAGCGTGGTCCAGGCCCGGCCGAGCAGGGCCGGCGCCACCACGGCCACGTCCGGCGCGTAGTCGCGGGAATCGCCGACGATCGGCCCGTACGTCTGCGCCCAGTCCGTCGTGGGTGTCACCCCCACGCCGGTCAGCAGCCGCTGGCAGAGCGCGACCCGCAGCGCCGCCGTGGGGTACCGGCCGGGATCGCCGGCGTCGATCCGGGCCAGGCGGACGTCGTCGCGCTGCCCGGCCAGCTCGAGGACCAGGCCCTCGACGTACGCGCTGCCGGTGGCGAGCACCCCGATCACGTCGGCGAAGATCTCGTCGCACCAGGAGACCCAGACCCTGCGGCGCGCGTCGTCGCGGTCGCCGCTGAGCTCCGCCGCGGCCAGCGCCGCCTTCGCCTCGGCCGCGAGCCCGAGGTCCTCGGCGATCACGTGCCCGGTCTCGTGGCCGACCAGGGCGGTCTCCGGCATGCGGTTGGCGATGTCCCACGGCAGGCCGATCACCGGCACCGGCAGCCGCTGGAGAGCGGCCTGGAAGAACTGGAGGTCCTTGGCGTCGAGGCCGGGCGGGTGCAGGGTCTTGGTGCGGGCCTGGGCGAACGGCGTGCGGTCGGTGCTGTAGAAGACCAGCGGCGGCTCGCGCAGCGCCACCGAACCGGGCGCGGACGCCCGCAGGAACGGCTCGTAGCAGCCCCAGGCGAGGTCGTCGGCGGCGCCGAGGTGCGTCGTGTACTCGGCCATGTCGCGCTGGGCGAGCTTGTCCCGGAAGAAGTCCCAGATCAGGTGGGCGCTGCCGATGCCGCGCCGCAGCCCGGGGAGGTCGTCGACGCTGCCGCCCGGCGGCGGGTCCACGGGGTCGAGGGGCGTGCCGTCCACCACCGTGTCGAGGGTGCCGACGATGAAGGTCTCGAGCCGGCCCAACTGGTTTCGGTGGATACCCAGGTTGCCGGGTTTCGAGGCGCGAGCGATCCAGTCCGCGAGGTCGGCGCCGAGGCTGTCGACCCGGGCCCGCAGCCGGGCGAGGGAGAAGTCCAAGAGGGTCATGCCGGGCCGCCCAGGCGGTAGCGCCGGTCCGGCCGGTCGGTGCTGACCGACACCACGTCCCGCCACGGAGCCCGATTGCGCGGCCCGGCCCGCATGGGACGCTGGAGCACGGCGGCGACCTCGGCCGGCGACACGCCTTGCCCGAGCCGGCGGGCCAGCTCCCGGACGCCGTCGCTGCGGCCCGCGTCGCTGAGCGGCCCGCAGATCACATCGACCTCGAAGTGGGCGCGCACCAGGTACCAGCAGAACGCGTTGGCGACGGCGAGCTGCTCCACGGCGTCGTGGTCGTAGCTGGACAGAGCGACGTCGAGGATCACCAGCCAGGGGCCGCCCGTCAGCCGCTTGGCGAACGATTCCGCGGTGAGCAGCTCGCCGGTGGTCAGTTGCAGCGCCGGGTAGCCGCGACGGTCCACCGGCTCCGCGATGACGTGCAGGATGCCGCCGCCGGGGAGGGCCTCGTCGGGGTTCTGGAACAGCCGGGGCTGCACGACGGTCCGGCCGTCGTAGCCGCGAGTGAGCTCGTCCAGCGCCAGGGCGCCGTGCTTGGACCGCTCGTTGAGGACACCGAGCAGCACGACCGGGGCCGGCCGGGGCTCGTCGGCGGCCAGCGGGCGTTCCCGCCGGCGGCGCAGGACCGCGGGCGGGAGATCGCCCCGCGCGGCCTCCCACGGCCACCGGGCGGCCTCGGGATCGGTGAGGATCAGGTCCGCGCGCGCATCCGCGGCCCAGTCCGCCCGGCCGGGCAACACCCGGCCCATCTCGTCGAGAACCGTGTAGGGCGGACGGGTCAGCGAGGCGAGGGCGTCCGTCATGTCGGCGAGGTGGAGCTGTTCGCCGGGCACGTTGACCTCGACCTGGCCGGCGTCCGGCACGGTGCGCAGCAGCAGCGGCACGGCCCGCTCGTCCTGCTGCCGGTCGGCCGCCGCGCCGATGGGGTCGGACGCCCCGCGCCGGGCGGGGCCCAGGCGGCCGCGCGCGCCGGTCACGGCCCGGCCGATCGCCCCGTCCGGGTCCGGCATCGAGCTCAGGCCGTCCAGCAGGCTGACCGCGGTGTCGTGGTCGCCCAGCACCCGCGCGAGGTCGGCGCGGGCGAGGACGAGCGCCGGCGTGCGGCTCTGCGCCTGCTTGAACCGGGTCAGCTCCAGCAACTCGTCGGCGACCGCGGGCCGGTGGCCCGCCGCGGGCAGCCGCACCTCGGCCAGGGCACGCAGGGCGAGCAGCCGCGCGCCGGAGCCCTGGACGGCGGCGACCGCGTCGCGCAGGAGACGGAACTGGCGCTCGGCGCCGCCGTGCACGACGAGCCGGGTGATCGCCAGCTCGACGGCGACCGACGGCGGCATCCGCTCGATCCGCTCCGCGAGCTCCTCGGCCGCGGGGAAGGTCCCCGGCCGGATCAGCCGGGCCTCCAGCAGCCGCGCGCGCAGCGCGACCAGGGGATCGGAGAAATGGCTCAGCCGTTTCAGGAGGGAGGCCGCGACATCGGTGCCCCCGTCGCGGTACGCGAGCCGCGCCAGCTCGGTGATGGCCTCGACCGCGACGGCGGGATCGGAGTTCGACGCGGCCCCGCTTAGGTCGTCCCGTGCCGCGTCGAGGTTGCCGAGCTGGGCGTAGGCCTGACCGATGACGAGCACGGCGGCGGCCGACGATCTGTCCGTCGCGCGCAGCACCCGCCCGGGCTCGTACTGCAGCAGCCGGGCGCGGGCCTGCCAGATCCGCGGGGCCTTGCTGGTGAGCACCTCCTGGGCATGCCCCAGCGCCATCCGGGTGGCGGCCCAGAGCTCGGGCGCATCGGCCCGGTCCGCCACCTCGTACGCCTCGAGCCAGCGCTCCGCCGCGAGCAGGCCCAGGGTCAGCGACCGGGCCACGTCGCCGGCCCACACCGTGCCCGCGGCATAGGCCAGGAACTGCCGGACCGTCTCCAGACCCGGCTCCGGCGGCGTCCGGGAGGCGAGCCACCCCGACGCCAGCGCGACGTCGGCCCCGGGGAGAGCCTCGGCGAGCAGCGCCCAGGACACGTCGACGCGGCCGGCCGCCTCCGCCAGGACCGCCCGGAGAAAGCCGATCCGCCGCTGCTCGCGGTCCTGGACGGCGAGGTCGATCTGGGACACGTGCGACGAGAGGGTGCTCTCGTGCACCGGCGTCCCGTGCAGGTTCGCCTGCGCCACCACCGCCTCGGCGATCTCGAGGTGGGCGATCGACCGCACCTCGACCGACGGCCCGGCGATGTCGAGCACCGCCCGGGCCAACAGCAGCCGATCGCCGCGGTCGAGGCCGGCCCGCGCCAGCAACGCGCGGAACAGCGCGTCCCCGTCGTGGTCGTCGCCGGTCCACGGCTGGTAGGCGTGGAAGAGCACGGCGTGCAGCGCGGCTCCCCGGGCCGCCCCCGTCGCCGTGCCGACCTCCCGCGACCAGTACGCGTACGACCGCCGGTGGATGTCGTCGTACGCGGGATGCCCGCCGTCGCGCAGCAGCCCCCGCAGCGGCTCGCGGACCTCGGTGTGGAACGACACCGCGTCGGACAGCCCCTCGACCCGGAACACCCACGACGACTGCGCGGCATAGTCGAGCAGCGTCTCCCAGGCCCGCCCGAACGCGCCCGGCGCCCGCACCGCGGCCAGGTCGGGAACCGGCCACCGGCGCACGCCCTCGGCCGGCGGGGGCACGCCAAGGTCCAAGGCGGCGTTGTCGTAGTCGCGCCCGGGCTCGGGGAGCGAGGCGAACGCGGCCAGGGCCGGCCAGATCACCTCCTCGGCCGCCTCCCGGGTCAGCACCGGCAGCAGCGCCCCCCACCGCAGCAGCCACTGCACGTGCTCGTCCGGGAGACGGTCGACGACCCGGTCGACCAGGTAGAACAGGTCGACGTTCGCGAACGACTCGATCGTCGCGGCGCCGACGTCGCGGTTGCGGGTGACGTACTCGGCGAGCAGCGCCAGCTTCATCGGGTTGTCGTGGGTGCGCGCGACGATCGCCCGCACCATCGCCGGATCGCTGATTCCGCCCTGCTCGGTGAGGTAGCGGCGCGCCTCGTCCTCGGTGAAGCCGGGGACCTCCAGCATCGCGACCTCGCGCCCGAGGAGCACCTCGGTCCCCGCCGAGGGCTCGCTCGTGACCGCGTCGCCGACCCACCGCTCCCGGAAGCCGGGCACGCGCTCGCGCCGCCCCGACGGGAGCTCGCGCTCGCCGGCCAGGTCGAACCGGCCGCTGACGACGACCCGCAGGCCCGGGACCCGCGCGACGCCCGGCTCGCCGGTGCCGTGGAACAACTCGCCGAGCATGTCGAGCACCGGCAGCAGGTCGGCGCCCTCGGTGTGCAGCACGTTCTCGACCGTGTCGAGGGCGATGACGACCAGGCCACCGCCGGTGGCCGCCGCCAGGATCTCCCGGAACTTCTCCGGCATCTCGCGGGCAGCCTCGACCGCCAGCTCGTCGCGGCGGGTGTCGGGCGCGACGCCGCCGGCCGGCGGGACCCGCGGCAGGGCCTCCGGCTGCACGATGTCCTGGTACGCGCCGAACCGCTGGAGCGTGTAGCCGAACGGCGAGAGGGGCAGCTGCGGGTCGAGCTGGGCGGCGATGGCGAGCAGCAGCAGCCACGGCTCGGTGGTGGCCAGGCCGAGCTGGGTGACGTGGTCGAAGTCGATGCGGGCCACCGGGATGTCGCTTTCCGGGCAGCGGCGGCCGAGCAGGTTCTTCACGAACATCGTCTTGCCGCGGCCGCCGGGCGCGTGCAGGTGCAGCATCCACCGACCGTCGTCGGCGACGAGCCGGTCCCACAGCACGTCCTCGAAGCCCCGCTCGAGGTACGTGGTCGTCGCGTCCCGGTCGCGCAGCGCCCGCGAGTGCCGGCGCAGCAGGGGCGCGAGCTCGTCGCGCAGCCCGCGCGCGGCGGGGTCGTCGGGGACGGGCCATTCGTCGAGGAGCCGGATCAGGTCGTGCGCGCGGGGCACGTCGCCGGTGGACAGCGCCCGGCCGACGTCGCCGGCGAGGTCGCGCAGGGCGTCCGGTCGGCTCGGCGCGGCGGAGAGCCGGGCGTAGCGGCCCTCCATGCCGTCGTCGGCCCGCGAGACCCGCTCCCGGATCTCGTCGGCCGGGTCCCAGCCGGCCAGCAACGCCTGGCGTAGCGGCGCCGGGATCGTCCAGGTCTCGTCGGCGCGGCCCTGCACCACCGGGTGCTCGACGAGGCGGGCCGCCGCCTCGGCCGAGCCGGTCGCGGCCTCGGCGAGCGGGCGGGTGATGTAGCGCAGCACCGCGCCGTGGCGCAGCAGCGTGCGGTCGTCGTCGGGCAGGGCGTCGACGACCAGCGTCTCGATCGGCGGCGCGCTCACGACTGGCGTCCCGCGATGGCGCGCATCGAGGCGAGGCTCTGGGCCATCGGATAGGCCGCGAGCGCCGCCGCCAGGACGGCGAAGCTCGGCTTCTTCTCCTCGGGGATGCGGTCGGACCAGTAGTCGCGGAAGTGCGCCACCGCCCGCCGCCACTCGGCGCTGTCGAAGTCGCCGACCTTGACCGGCGCCCAGCCGGCCGGGCGCGCGCCCCACACCTGGTCGCCGACGGGTTTCTCCAGCGACACCATCAGCCGCAGCCGGGAGCCGGCCGGGGCGCGCAGGAACGGCCGGCAGAGCTCGGGCAGCACCGTCTGCTCGACCAGGTCCTCCTGCCAGTCGCTGAGGCCGTCGAGCACGATCAGCAGGCGGCCGTCGTGCAGCGCTTCGAGGCCCGCCCGGAACTGCTCGAACGTCCGGGCGCTCGATTCGGCGGACTTCGCCGTGACGTGCAGCGCGGCGGCGTCGAACCCGGCCTGGCCGGCCTCGTCGGCGATCCGCGCCAGCAGGTCGCGCCAGTCACCGGTGCGGTAGCCGAACAGGTTGACGTAGACGACCGCGTCGCCGGCCCGGGCCCGCGCCTCGGCCATCGTGTTGAGCAGCTCGCGCTTGCCGGCGTCGGGGCCGCCCACCAGCACGGCGAGCCGGGCCTCGGTGGCCGGGCCGGCCTTGAGGCTGCCGTCCATCGAGGTCCAGGCCTGCCGGCGCTCGGCCCAGCGGGTCACGAAGTCGGACTTCAGCCAATGGACGGCGGCCGGCACCCCGGCGTACGCCATGGTGACCGCCGTGCCCGCGTCGCCGCGCACGGTGACCCGCGGCAGCGCCCAGTTCGAGCGGACCTCGAGCACGTCGCCGGCCGCGTCGCCGGCCGCCGCCTGAACGGCGAGCCGGGCGCGGGTCGTGGCGGTGTCCACCGGCGTACCCGTGAAGATCTCCCGATAGAAACGCCGGCTGAATGCCTCCGACGCGGCGCCGCGGATCTCGCCCATCATCGCCACGACGGCCCGGCACCCGGCGTCGGTGAAGGCCCGCACCAGCGACGATCCGCGGGTCGGCGCGAGCGCGGTCTGGCAGGCGTTGAGCACGACGAGCCGCGGCGGCGCCTGGGCGAAGACGCTGCGCACTTTGTCGGCCGGCCACGGGTCGCTCTCGTTCTCGGACGAGTAGACGAAGATCTGCGGGGGATCGCCGGCGCCGTGCCCGATGAAATGGAAGACGTGCGGGCGGAAATCGATGAGGGCCCGCTCGATGACATCCGGTCCCGGATGGTCGAGCGCGGTGAGCAGCACCTCGGCGTTGCGCTGGTGTGCCTCCCGCTCGATGAGCATCAGCTCCTCGTCGGCCCGGATGCGCTGGTCGCCGGGCCGGTTGCCGAGCACGACCAGCACGCGCAGCGGATGCTCGATCGCGGGCGGCTCGCCGGCCGCGAAGTGGCCGCTCGGCTCGGGGCGGCCGAGCGCCCAGCTGGTGTTCGCGGCGGTGAAGATGTACTGGTCGTCGCAGCGCAGCAGTTCCCACGGCAGGTGCAGCAGGTCGTCGGAGCGAAGGTCCAGATAGATCCGTCCCTCGCGGATCAGCGGCCGCAGGGTGGCGCCAATCGTGCCGGGCGCCAGCCGCGCCCACAACTGGTCGCCGATGGACTCCTGGCGCGCCTCGTCCATCAGGCCGGCCGCGGTCAGGCTGTCCTCGGGGTCGACCACCGTGCCGTCGTGGCGGAAGCCGGCCGTGTCGAAACCGGACGGATGCCCGGCGAGCAGGGCGCCGTCGCTCACCCGGACGAGCCGGATCGGCGCACCGTCCCCGGGCTCGTCGCTGGTCTTCCACACCGACAGGACGAAATCGGTCATCCCGCACCCTTCGCGCTCATCACTTGTCGAAAAACCTAGAGTGACGAACGGCGCCACAGATACCTCTTATGTGTCGGAAATTCGGCCGGATCAGGCGAACCCCGCCGAGCACAATGCCGGGCGCGCCGAATGGGGCGGCAATAGCATGTCCGGGATGAACACCACGGACTCTTCGGCCGCCGCCTTCCGCGACGGCATGGAAATGATCGCCGCCGCGGTCCCCGGCTCGTACCACACCCGGGGCGAGCACGGCACGCTGCTGGCCATCACGCACGCCGACGTGCCCGCCCTGAACCCGATCCTGAGTCCGGCGGCCGTGGCCGACCCGGCCGAGATCGCCGCCCTGGCCGGCATCGCGGCCGAGCGGTCGGGTGGCTCGCCGTGGAGCATCCGCCTGCGCGGCGAGCCGAGCCCGGAGATCCGTGAGATCGCCGGCCGGCACGGACTCGCGACGGACACGACCCAGCCGTTCATGACCCGGCCGCTGACCGGCGACGTGCCCGAGACCAAGGCGACCGTCCGCCGCCTGGAGGCCGCGGAGTACGAAACGTTCGCCGCGGTCCTGGCCGGCGGCTTCGGCGCCCTGCCCGAGATCGTCTCGGCGGTCTACAGCCCGCAGGTCCTCGTGCACCCCGGCATCGCGGCCTACCTGGCCGAGGACGACTCCGGCACGCCGGTCGCGGCGGGCGTGACGATCCGCAACGACCGCCACCTCGGCCTCGGCAGCGTGGCCACGCTCGAGCCGTCGCGCCGTCAGGGCCACGCGTACGCGCTCACCGCCACCATGCTGAACGACGGCCGCGCGGCCGGCGCCCACACCGCCTATCTGCACGCCACCGACGAGGTGGTCCCGTTCTTCGAGGCCCTGGGATTCGAGACCCGCGAGACCTGGACGATGCTGTTCTGACGGCCCGGCGGGATCCGCAGAATGGTGTCATGACTGAAACCGAGCTCGGCGCCTTCCTCAAGGCCCGGCGGGCCGGCCTGACGCCGCGCGCGGTCGGCCTGCCCGAGCTGGGCGGCCGCCGCAAGGTTCGGGGGCTGCGCCGCGAGGAGGTGGCCCAGCTGGCGTCGATCAGCGTCGACTACTACACCCGCCTCGAGCAGGGCCGCGTGCAGGCATCCGCGTCCGTGCTCGCCACCCTGGCCCGGGCGCTGCGGTTGGACGACGATCAGAAGACCTATCTGTACGAGGTGGCCGGCAAGACGGACGCGCTGCCGCGCCGCCGCCGGGCCGCGCAGAAGGTCCGTCCGGCGATGCGCCGCCTGCTCGACCAGTTGGCGACGCCCGCGGTGGTGCTCGGCAAGCGGCTGGACATCCTGGCGTGGAACCGGTCCGCCGCCGCGTTGTACACCGATTTCGCCGCCGTCCCCGTCGACCGTCGCAACTACGTACGCGTGCTCTTCACCCACCCGCAGATCCGCCGCATGCACCTGGACTGGTCCCACGACGCCCGCGACGCCGTCGCGGCGCTGCGCATGCGCGCCGCGGCGGAGCCGGACGACCCCGCGCTGGCCCTTCTGGTCGGCGATCTTTCGCTTCAGGACGAAGATTTCCGTACGTGGTGGGCAGAGCACCGCGTGACGGGCGCGGGCTACGGCACCAAGCGCTACCACCACCCGACGGCCGGGGACCTCACGCTGGACTGCGACGTGTGGACGAGCCCCGACGGCAGCGGGCAGGAGCTGATGGTGCTCACGGCCGAGCCCGGCTCCCCGTCCCACGACGCCCTGCGCGTCCTGGCGTCCTGGACCGCGGGCGCCCGAACGGGGTAGAGAGGAACCATGCAGCCCGAGAAGATCAGCCAGGACGAGTACGAGGCCGAGCTCAACCGCCTCCACGAGCGCCGCGAGGAGCTCGAGGAGCAGGAGACGACCCTCGCCGGTCACGACCACGGCGGCGGCCTGCCCGCCGACCAGCAGAACCGCCTGGCCAAGGTGCGCGGCGAGCTCGCCGGCCTCCTCCAGGAGATCGGCGACCTGCAGGACCGCTACGCCGACGGCGGCGGCGCCCCGCCCCAGCGGGACGGCGCGCTGGGCGAATGAACCCGGCGCTCAGCCGACCTGGCGGAACTCAGCCGACCTGACGGAATTGGGCGAAGATCACGTCGTGGCTGGGCTCGAAGCCGAGCCGCTCGTACAGCCGCAGCGCCCGGTCGTTGTCGGCCGCCGCGTGCAGGAACGGCAGCTCGCCGCGCCCGAGGATGCCGGCCGCCACGGCGAGCGTGAGCCGCGCCCCCAGCCCGCGCCCCTGGTAGTCGGGATCGGTCGCGACGGCGCTGATCTCCGTCCAGCCCGGCAGCCGGAACCGCTCGCCGGCCATCGCCACCAGCTTGCCGTCGATGCGGATGCCCAGATAGCGGCCGAGCGCGATGGTGCGCTTGCGGAACGGCCCCGGCTTGGCCCGCTCGACCAGGTCGAGGATCTCGGGGACGTCGGTCTCGCTGAGCAGGACGGCTTCGGGGTCCTCTACGCCGGTCATGCTCTGGCCGATCATCTGCACCCCGGGCAGCGACATTGCCACCTCCCAGCCCGGGCCCGGCGTCAGCGACGGCCCGGTCAGCAGCACGTCGTCGGTCAGCGCGGCGAGGTCACGCCAGCCGGCGGGGTCGGCCGGCTCGGCCAGGGCGCCGAACGGGGAGATGTCGCTCCGGTAGCAGGCGGCGTCACCGGACGCCTCGGCGTAGCAGGCCTGTGGCCCGGAGAGGGCGGCCCACACTGGGTTCTCCAACACACCCAGAACCCTGCCCCCGGCGGGCCGCCGCCGCTAGTGAATATCCGTCAGAAACCCTCAGACGAGTTCCGGCACGCTGTGCGCGAGCTCGAGGATCTCGGCCGGCCGGACCGGCTTCGAGAACAGGTATCCCTGTCCATATGGGCAGCCCATGCGGGCCAGCGCGGCCCGCTGCCCGGCGTCCTCGATGCCCTCGGCCACGACCGCGAGGTCGAGGTTGCGCGCGAGAGTCACGATCGCGTCGACCATGGTGTGCTGCTGCTCGCTGCTCAGGATGTCGTCGATGAACGACTTGTCGAGCTTGAGCACGTCGACGGGCATCTGGCGCAGGTAGCTCAGCGACGAGGACCCGGTGCCGAAATCATCGATCGCGATGCGTACGCCCATGGCGCGCAACACCCGCAGGTCGGCCCACACCTGGTCGGCGTCGCGCAGCACCAGGCTCTCGGTGATCTCCAGCAGCAGCCACTCGGGCCGCGCACCGGCCTCGACGATGGCCTGGCGCACCTGGTCGACGAAGCCGGGCGTCCGGAACTGCCGCGCGGACACGTTGACGCTCACGTACCGCAGCGAGATGTCCGGGTCCTTGGTCTTCCACGCGACGAACTGGGCGAGCGCCCGGCGCAGCACCGACATGCCGATCGCCACGATCGCGCCGCTCTCCTCGGCCACCTCGATGAAGTGGAACGGGCCGAGCAGCCCGCGGGTCGGGTGCTCCCAGCGCACCAGCGACTCGACGCCGGTGATCAGGCCGGTGTGCAGGTCGACGATCGGCTGGTACATCGGGTGGAACTGCTCGCCCTCGATCGCGTCGTGCAGCGCGGCCCGGATCTCCAGCCGTTGCACCATCGCGGTGTGCAGCTCCGGCTGGTATCGCTGCCAGGTGCCCTTGTCGCCACCCTTGGCCTGGTAGAGGGCCAGGTCGGCGTGGCGCAGCAGCTCGGTGGCGCCGGCCGCGTCGGTGCTCGCGGCGACGCCGACGCTGGCCGCGCCGCTGACGATGTGCGAGCCGCCGATGCCGTCCGAGACCTCGACCGCCACGGCCAGGGCCTCGACGATCGCGGCCGCGACCTGCTCGGCGGCGCCGGCCGGGTGGCCGTCCTCGATGAGGATGGCGAACTCGTCGCCGCCCATCCGGGCCGCGGTGCTGCCGTGCCCGATGATCTCGGCGATCCGCCGGCCGACCGTGACCAGCAGCTCGTCGCCGACGGCGTGCCCGAGGGTGTCGTTGACCTCCTTGAAGTCGTCGAGGTCGACGAAGAGCACGCTGAGCGTGCGGCACTGGCGCTCGCACTCGGCGAACGCCTGCTCGAGCCGGTTGCGGAACAGCACCCGGTTGGCGAGCCCGGTGAGCCCGTCGTGGAACGCCAGGTGGGACAGGTCGTCCTCGAGGCGGCGGCGCTCGGTGACGTCGCCGATGGTGAGCACGAGCCCGCGCACGGTCGGGTCGTCGCGCAGGTCGCGGCCGTCGACCTCGGCCTGCGCGAGCCGGCCGTCGGCGCACAGGATCGTCAGGTCGGGGCTGTTCTGGGTGCCGCGCCCGGCGCGGACGGCGGCGAGGATCTCCTGCATGGTCCGGTGGTGGCTGACCGCGACGAGCGCGGACAGCGGCGTGCCGGCCAGGTCCTCGTGCCCGAAGACGGTGGCGGCCGACGGGCTCGCGTACCGGATCTCGTCGTCGTCCGTGACGATGAGGATCACGTCGGAGGCGTTCTGGATCAGCGTCCGGAACCAGGCCTCGCTGTCGCGCCGGCTGACCTCGCCGGTCAGCGCGATCCGCTGGAGCACGACCTCGACCTGGGCGAACAGCGCCTCGAGGGTGTCGGTCAGATCGGCGAGCACCTCGGGGGCGGCGGCGAGCACGGCCAGCGACTGCCGCGGCGGGTCGCCGGGCAGGGGGAGCTGGCCGACCGCGAACGCGTCGAAGCCGTGGGTGGGCACGCCGGGCGGGAGCTCGGCGGCGGTCATCAGGCGCACGCCGATCCGGGTCGGCGCCTCGACGGTGTCGTCGGTGATCAGCAGCTCGTAGGGCTTGTCCTTGGGCATCAGCGTGCGGATGGCCTGGCCGGCCGCCTCGAGCACGTCCTCGACGCCGGCGGCGGCGAACAGCGCCGCCCCGGCCTGGCGCAGCGCCCGCTCCCGGGCGCGGGCCCGGCGCTGGGCCAGCGCGAGCCCGTTGACCCGGCCCAGCACCAGCAGGAACATCAGCGCCGCGGCGCCGGCGATGACCGGAGCGTCGACGACGCCGTCGCGGGCCTTCTCGACCTCGGCGCTGCCGATCCACTCGATGTACAGCGCGGCCGGGGCGATCAGCGCGGCCGTGGCCATCCAGACGATCCGGTGCGTGCCCATGTCGTGGCCGCCGGTCACCCCGGACGGCTCGGTGAGCTTGCGCATCGACGGCATCAGCGCCGTCCAGCCCATGAACGCGTAGAAGACGATCCAGCCGAGGTCGACCGGCCCGCCGAGCGCCCAGTCGCTGTTGAGCTGCGACTGGCCGTAGAAGATGTCCGAGATCAGCAGGCCGACCATGGCGATGCCGATCGCGGTGAGCGCGCGCGGCCGCCGGCCGGGCGTGGAGACCATCCGCAGGGTCATGGCGAGCACGAGCACGTCGCCGAGCGGGTAGCCGACCGAGACGAGCTTCTCGAGCGTCGACAGCTCGTGGGCGCGGGTGAACGGCGCGATCCAGTAGATCCAGGCGAGCAGGCCGAGGCCGACGGTGGGCACCAGCGCGTCGAGCAGCGCGGCCCGGTTGCCGACCCCGCCCGAGCGATACCGCACGAACAGCAGGAAACCGCCGGTGAGCAGCGGATACACCAGCAGGTACAGCACGTCGGCGGCGCCCGGGAAGGTCGGCGTGCCGCCGACCGCGATGATCAGGTTGTACGTGTTGTCCCCGGTGTTGAAGAACACCAGCGCCACGGCGAGCAGGTACCAGGGCAGCTTGCGGGCCGGTTTGTTGAGGCGTACGCCGACGACGATCATCGCCGCGCTGGAGTAGCCGAGCGCCGCCCAGGTGTACAGGTGGCTGCCGGGGAAGGCGTAGTAGACGGCGGTGAGCACCACAATCCACGCGCCGAAGCACGCGCGCGCGGCTCGCGTCGTCATGCGCTCTCCGTTCGTTCGCACCGTCGGCCGGGTTGCCTCCGTTGCCCTCAATCGGGCGGCCCGCTCCGGGCTTGAGCGCTTTCGACAACCCCAGCGCCGTACTATTCGTCGGAACTTTTCGCCCGCGGCGGACGACTGTGTCCTCGTGGCGTATTCAGGGAAGGCAGGCCGGGGAGTGCGATGCGGGTCGCGGGTGACGACGATCGGCGCCGTCGCGGGGTTCGCGGTGCTGGGCCTGGCGGGTCCGGCGCTCGCGCACGTGGAGGTCGGCGCGGACAAGACGACCGCCGGGGCGGAAAATGTCACGCTCACCTTCACCGGCGAGGCCGAGAGCAACAGCGCCGGCATCAAGAGCGAGCGGGTCGTGCTGCCCCAGGGCATCGAGCCGGGCACGGTGACCCTGGTCAAGGCGCCCGCGGGCTGGACCTACCAGCAGCTGCCGGACGGCTTCACGGTCGGCGGCGGCGCCCTCAAGATCGGTCAGGACTCGGTCTGGAAAGTCAAGATCGCCAAGCTGCCCGCCGGGCAGACCCGCTTGAGCTTCAAGACCCTGGAGACGTACGGGGACGGCGAGGTGGTCCGCTGGATCGAGATCCAGCAGCCCGGCCAGGACGAGCCCGACCACCCCGCCCCGCTGGTCACGCTGAAGGCCGGCCCCGCGGCCGCTCCCAGCGGGTCCGCCGCTGCCGGCGAGGCGCCCGCGTCGGGACCGGCGTCGCCCGCATCGGCGTCCGCGTCCGCGCCGGCGTCGCCCGCGCCCGCCGTGACGACCTCCGTGACCCCGGTGGCCGCGACTCCGGCCGACGACGACGACGGCAGCAGCACCTGGTGGATCTGGGTGCTGGTCGTGGTCGTGGTGGCCGCCGTCGCCGGGTTCATCCTGGTCAGGCGGGGGAAGGGCACGCCGTCGGAGTGAATCCGGCATTCATGCGTTCCCTATCGACGGTTTTCAATCGTAATCTGCCGTCCACGTGCCGTGCGGGCATGCTTGTCCGGCCCTGCCGACGATGCGAGACATGTCCGTACGGCGTGTATCGGTCGCTGTGGCGACCCTCGCACTCGTCGGGGGCCGACTGCCCCAAGACGTTCAGCGGCAACAACCTCGGCAACCAGCTGATCACCGCGGGCCTGTCGTTCCGGGGCTATTCCGAGTCGATGCCGTCCAACGGCTACACCGGCTGCTCCAGCGGCACCTACCGCCGCAAGCACAACAGCTGGGTCGACTTCGGCAACGTGCCGGCGGCCAGCAACCTGACCTACGCGAGCTTCCCGTCCAGCAGCAACTACGCGTCGCTGCCCACGGTCGCGTTCGTCACCCCGAACATGTCTTGATCCCGGACGCCGAGTCGCCGGCCGCCCTCTGGAACTAGAGACGTTCTGGGGTTGGGGTCTCGCTTCCCCCACCTGGTGGTGCTGCATCTCTCGTTGCCCACTGTGGGGGTGGCCGGTTTGCGGTTGCCGCGGCTGGCGGCTGGCTGGTCGGGTTCGGCTGTGGTGTCCGGTCGGGGTGCCATTACCGACCGTCCGGTCGGGGTGCCATTACCGACCGGCTTGGTTGCGGCCGGTTACGGCGTGATGGTGGTCGGGCCGGGGATGCCATCGCCCGGTGCCTGCCTGGTCGCGGTAGCAGCGGCCGTCGCGGCTGGGGCTTCCCGATAGTTTGGGAGCGCAGGCCTGATATTACCATTGTTGACGGCGGCTATTTCGGGGCGAGAATGGCATGATCCAAAACGGTTCTGGGCTTACCGCCGGATTCTTTGAGGTGGGATAATTCTGGGGTGCGGCAGATGGAGTTCTTCACCAGGTCCCAGCTGGCGGAAATGCGTGATCCGACCCGGTCGCGTCGTTATTCGCCGGCGCGTGAAGAGTTCCGTCGCGTGCATGCCCGGCATCGCGCGTGGGGGCTTGTGGAGCGGCACGCTCGTAAGCTGCGCCGCCTGCACGGCGGTGACGACGGCTCGCCCTTGACGGCGGCCGAGCGTCGGCTCTGGTCCGGCGGCGCCGGCACGCCTGGGCGGCCCGTGGCGCCGGTGGGGCCGCCCGCTCCCGCCCGCACCGGCCAGGGCCTCGGCTCACCAGCACAGCGGGTGGTGCACCCGGTGGGCAACCAGATCACGCAGCCCATCCCGGCGGTGCCCGCCGCGGCCGAACAGGTCACGCAGCCCGCACCCACTGAGCAGGCCACGCCCGCCGCGGGTGAACCGGCCACGATCGGGCAGGTCACGCAGCCCGCACCCACCGAGCAGGCCATGCCGGCCACGGGCGAGCGGGTCACGCAGCTCGCACCCACCGAGCAGGTCATGCCGGCCACGGGCGAGCAGGTCACGCAGCCCGCACCCACTGAGCAGGCCATGCCGGCCACGGGCGAGCAGGTCACGCAGCTCGCACCCACTGAGCAGGCCGCGCCCGCCGCGGGTGAACCGGCCACGGGCGAGCGGGTCACGCAGCCCGCACCCACCGAGCAGGTCATGCCGGCCGCGGGCGACCAACTGGCCTCCGCCGACCAGGACCGAATCTCTCGGCCCAGGGGCGGTTTCGGGTCTACCGCACCGGGTCGTTACGGAAGAACCCGTCACTGTGGCCCGGCTCGTGCGCCCGCCGACCAAGATCACACACCACCGACCCGCGGCGCCGACCAAATTTCGGCCGCCGTGCGTACCATTCCGTCAACGGTGTTCCGCGTCATTCTTCCGCAACGGCAAACACCATTCGACAGCCTCCACCGACCATGGCGAATACCGATCGCATCGGCGTGGGGCGGGCCGGGAGAAATCGGCGCCGACCACAGCGGAGACTCGCGCAGCCCGCCGCGCCAACGTCCGGCATATCGCGCCCGGCACATGGCACGCCCCACCCGGAAGACCGCACGCCCCACCCGGAAGACCGCACGCCCCACCCGGAAGACCGCACGCTCCACCCGGAAGACCGCACGCCCCATCCCGCATACCGCGAGCGGCGCAGCAGGCCCACCGGCGACGACGCGACCTCAGCGGCGGCGCGGGGTGATCAGGCCCGACTCGTAGGCCCACACCACCAGCTGCGCGCGGTCGCGGCAATGCAGTTTGGTCATCGCCCGGTTGACGTGGGTCTTGGCGGTCAGCGGGCTGATCACCATGCTTCCGGCGATCTCGTCGTTGCTCATGCCGCGGGCCACCAGCTCGACGATCTCCTGCTCGCGGGCGGTCAGCAGGTCGCGGCCGGCCGCCGGGTCGGACGGCGCGGGAGCGGTGACGAACTCGCTGATCAGCGTCCGGGTGACCGCCGGCGCGAGCAGCGCCTCGCCGCGGGCCACGACGGCAACCGCCCGCAGCAGGTCGGCCGGGTCGGCGTCCTTGAGCAGGAAACCGCTCGCGCCCGCGCGCAGCGCCGCGAAGACGTACGAGTCGAGGCCGTAGTTGGTGAGGATGAGCACGCGGACGCCGGCGAGGCCCGGATCGGCGGCGATGTGCCGGGTCGCCTCGATGCCGTCGAGCCCGGGCATCTGCACGTCCATCAGCACCACGTCGGGCTTCAACCGGCGCGACTGCCGGACCGCGCCGGCGCCGTCGGCGGCCTCCCCGACCACCTCCAGGTCGTCCTCGGCGTCGAGCAGCGCCCGGAACCCGGCCCGCATCAGGGCCTGGTCGTCGGCGAGCAGGACGCGGATCACGCGCGGCCGTCCAGCGGGAAGGTGGCCCGCACGGCGAACCCGCCGCCGTCGCGGTGGTCGGCGTGCAACGTGCCGCCCAGCCCGGCGACCCGTTCCCGCATGCCGAGCAGGCCCACGCCGGGCGTCACCGGGCCGGCGCCCTGAAGACCGTCGTCGGTCACCTCGACGGTCAGCCGCGCCGACTCGTACGCGAGGCGGACCTCGGCGCTGGCCGGACCGGCGTGCCGGGCCACGTTGGTCAGCGCCTCCTGTACGACGCGGTAGCCGGCCTGGTCGATCTCGGCGGGCAGCTCCGCGGGGCCGCCGGTGACCGTGAGCTGCACCGGGACGCCGGCGGCCCGGGTTCGTTCGGCCAGCTCGCCGACCCGGGCCAGCCCGACCGAGTCCACATCGGAGGGCTCCCGCAGCACTTCGAGGGTCGCCCGCAGCTCGCGCATCGCGGCGCCGCTGGCCTCCTGAATGGCCAGCAGCGCGGCCGACGGCTCCTCGCCCTGCTTGCGGGCCAGGTGCACGGCGATCCCGGCCTGCACCTTGACGACCGAGATGCTGTGCGTCAGCGAGTCGTGCAGGTCGCGGGCGATGCGCAGCCGCTCCTCGCCGGCGCGGCGCAGGGCCATCTCGTCGCGGGTGCGCTCGGCCTCGAAGGCACGTTGTTCCGCCTGTTCCAGGTACGCCCGGCGCTGCCGCGCGACGAGCCCCGCGACGTTGGCGGCCACGAACCAGCCCAGCAGCAGGGAGGTGCGCTCGATGATCTCCTGACCGGGCCGGCCGGGGGGCGCCACCGAGATGTCGCGGGCGAGGAAGCCGGCCAGGAAGACCACGCTCGCCACGGCGGAGATCGCGCGATGGCCGCGCCAGGCGGCGACGTAGACGACGCCGAGGACGGGGAAGGCGGCGGACACGCCCGCGTGGACCCGTACGTGCAGGGCCAGCATGGCCGCGGTGACGACCACCAGGGCCGGCACCGGGAACCGACGGCACAACGCCACGGCCGCCGCCGCGGCCAGGATCAGGACGACGTCGATCGCCCCGACCGGGCCGGCGTCGGGCGCGATGATCGCGTCGCCGAGCAGGAGGACGCCGATGGCGGCGCCGCCCAGGATGTAGGGGAGGTCGGGTCGCATGGTCGCACTTTAGGACGGGCGCCCGGCCGGAGCATCCTGCATTCGCAGTACGTGGGCGTACCGCGCAGGTCGTGCGGGCGGAAGGCCAGGTGTCTGCGCCGGCACGACGCTTTCCCGGGCCGCCGGGACGAGCATCGATTCCCATGACATACCGTTTCTTCACCCCGGGGCCGGCGACCGGTCTCGCCGCCGAGGTCTACCGGCAGATGCGGGAAGACTTCCTCGGGCCGGTGCCGACCTTCAAGGCCCTCTCGGCCGCGCCTGACGTCCTGGCCGCCACGTGGGCCCTGATGCGGGAGGCGCTGCTGGCCTCGCCCGGCGACCGCGTGGACCGCGAGGTCGTGGCATCGGCCGTGTCGCGGGCCAATCGCTGCCGGTTCTGCGTCGACGCGCACGTGACGCTGCTGCACTCGCTCGGCGAGCACTCGCTGGCCGAGACCATCGCGGAGGGCGGGACCCCGGCCTCGCCCCGGCACGCCGAGCTCGTCGAGTGGGCCGAGGCCAGCCGGAACCCCCGGGCATCGGGCTGGACCAGTCCCTATGGCGTCGCGCTCACCGGCACGCTGCTGGCGTTCCATTTCATCAACCGGGTCGTCTCGGCGCTGCTCACCCCGGATCTGCTGCCGGGCGGGCTGCAGCGGTTCCCGGCGGTGCGTTCGGCCGGCGGACGACTCTATGCCCGGAATGTCCGGGTCGAGAAGGCGCCGGGCCGTGGCCTCACGCTGCTGGGCTCCGGCCTTCCCGACCCGCCCGCCTGGGCCGGGGACAGCCCGGTCGGGGCCGCGTACGCGGCATTGCGTGCGGCCACCGGCGGAGAACTCCTGAGCGGGACCGCCCGGCAGACCGTCACCGCCACGGCGCGGTGGGAGGACGGCGGGCACCCGGCCCGGCCCGCCGACTGGGCCACCGACCTGGTCCGCGACCTGCCCGCCGCCGATCGCGTGGGCGCCCGGATCGCGCTGCTCGCGGCGTTCGCGCCGGCCGCGATCAGCCGGGGCGACGTCGAGCTCTGGCGCCTGTCGCATCCGTCGGACGCCGATCTCGTCCGGCTCGTCGCGTACGGCGCGATGACCGCCACCGACCACGTCGCCCGGGCCCTCGACCCGGCTCACCGATAGGAGCCCGGCCATGCGCAAGGCATTGGTCATCGCGAGCAGCCTGCTGCTCGTCGCGTTCGCCCTGCAGTTCGTGTTCGCCGCCGTCGGCGCGTTCGCGAAGCCCGCCGGCGGGGACGGCGACTACGCGCTGCACAGCATCACCGGGATGGCGGTCATCCCCGCCCTCACCGTGCTCACCACCGTGCTCGCCCTGCTGTCGCGCGCGCCCGGGCGGGTCGTCGGCCTGGCGATCCTGCCCCTCGGCGTGGTGCTGCTGCAGGTGCTGCTGGCCGCGCTCGCGAACGGGCTCACCGACGACGCGGGCGCCAGCACTCCCGTCGCGCTGATCATCGGTGGGCTGCACGCGGTCAACGGCATCGTCGCGGTGCACTTCGTGGTCGCCCTGGTGCGGGCGGCCCGGAAGCTGGCCGCCCCCGCTCCCGTCGCGCTGGAGCCGGCATGACCACCGGCACGATGATCATCCTGGACCTCCTGGCCGGGGTGCTCGCCGCGGGTGGGTGGCTGGGCGCGGGCGCGGCGGCGGCATCCGGCCGGCGCCGGCTCACGCTCGGCCTGGCCGTGGCGGCGCTGCTCGCGACGCTGGCCCGCGCGGGCACCACGGTCGCGCTCGCCCGGGCCGGCTGGTGGTTCGCGGGGGAGAAGGTTCTGATCGGCGGCCCGCTGTCGCTCGCCGCGGTCGTCGCGGCCGGGCTGCGCCGGGGTCCGGTCACGCTGCTGTTCGCCGGGTACGCGTCGAGCGCCGCCGTGCTGGTCACGGTCCTGCACGGCTACCCGGCGTCGGCGAGCGCCGGGCTGCTCGCGGCGGCCGGGGTGGCCGGGGTGACGCTGGTGTCGTGGCGGCTGCTCGGCGGGCGTACCCCTCGGGCGGCGGTCGGGGGTGCGGTGGCGGCGCTGGTGGCCGGAACGGGCCTCGCCGTCGCGCCGGGCGCGGCGCCGGCCACGCCCCATCGTCATGAGTTCGCCGCGACGCCGGCCGCGGGGGCGCCGGACCAGCGGATCACCCTGACGGCCGGGACCACCACGGTGCGGCTGGGCGGGCACGACGTCGCGGCCTGGGCGTTCAACGGGCAGGTGCCCGGCCCGCCGATCACCGCGACCGTGGGCGACCTCCTGGAGGTGACGCTGCGCAACCGGGACATCGGCCGGGGCGTCACGCTGCACTGGCACGGGTACGACGTCCCGAACAGCCAGGACGGGGTGCCCGGCGTGACCCAGGCGGCGGTCCTGCCCGGGCAGCAGTTCGTGTACCGGTTCCGGGCCGATCAGCCCGGGACCTACTGGTACCACACGCACGAGGCCTCCGACGTCGGCGTCCGGATGGGGCTGTACGGCGTGCTGGTGGTCCGCCCGGCCCCGGTGACCGGCGTCGACGTGACCGTGCCGGTGCACACCCTCGCCGGCAATGCGCTGCCCGCCGCGACGACCGAGCGGGTCGCGGCGGGGACTCCCGTCCGGCTGCGGCTGATCAACACCGACAGCACGACCCACCGGTACGCCCTGGCCGGCGCCCCGTTCCGGGTGGCCGCGATCGACGGCGCCGACCTGCAAGGGCCCACGCCGCTGTCGGACACCGCGGTCCTGATCCCCGCCGGCGGACGCTACGACCTGACCTTCACGGCCCCCGCCACCCCGGTGGCGCTGTTCGCGGACGGCCGGGCGGTCTACTCGACCAGGCCGGTGTCGACCGCGACCGGAAGTTGGCCGGTGCTGGATCCCCTCGCCTACGGCGTCGCCCCGGCCGCAGCGCCGTTGCCGCGGCCCGACCGCGAGTTCACCCTGGTGCTCGACCGGGGCCTCGACCTGCGCGGCCTGCTGCCCCGCTACGCCCACACCGTGAACGGCGCGGCCTACCCGGACATCCCCGATGAGGTCGTGCACCTGGGCGAGACCGTCGAGTTCACCATCGTCAACCGGTCACTGGCGATCCACCCGTGGCACCTGCACGGCCACCACGTGCTGGTGCTGTCCCGCGACGGCGTCCCGGCGACCGGAAGCCCGCTGTGGCTCGACTCGTTCGACGTACGGCCCGGCGAGGTCTGGAAGGTGGCCTTCCGCGCCGACAACCCCGGGATGTGGGCGAACCATTGCCACAACCTGCCGCACGCCGACGCCGGCATGATGCTGCACCTGCGGTACTCCTGACCGGCCGGCCGCCGCTACGCCCCGGTCAGCGACCGGCTGATCACCATCCGCTGGATCTGGTTGGTGCCCTCGACGATCTGCAGGACCTTCGCCTCGCGGAACCAGCGCTCCACCGGGTAGTCGCTGGTGTAGCCGTACCCGCCCAGCACCTGCACCGCGTCGGTCGTCACCTTCATCGCGACATCGGTGGCGAAAAGTTTCGCCTTGGCGGCCTCGATGGAGAACGGGCGGCCCGCGTCCTTGAGCCTCGCCGCCGCCAGCACCAGCGCCCTCGCCGCCGACACCTGGGTCGCCATGTCGGCGAGCATGAAGCCGATTCCCTGGAAGGAGGCGATCGGCTTGCCGAATTGCGTGCGCTCGCGGGCGTACGCCGCCGCGAAATCGAGCGCCGCCTGCGCCAGCCCGACCGCGCACGCGCCGATGCCGAGCCGTCCCGCGTCGAGGGCCTCCATGGCGATGCGGAAGCCGCCGTTCTCGACGCCGACCAGGCTTTCCGCGTCGAGGTGGAGATTGTCGAAGACGAGCTGGGCCGGCGCCGAGGAGCGCAGGCCCATGGTGCGCTCGGGTTTCTGCGCGAGCAGGCCGGGCGTGCCGGCGTCGGCGAGCAGGCAGGAGATTCCGGCGGCGCCGGGGCCGCCGGTGCGGCAGAAGATGTTGTAGAAGTCGGCGTGGCCGGCGTGCGTGATCCACGCCTTTGTGCCGTTGACGACCCACCCCGCGCCGTCGTGGGTCGCCCGGGTCGACAGGGCCGCGGCGTCCGAGCCGCCTTGCGGTTCGGAGAGCGCGTACGCCCCGAGCAGATCGCCGCCGAGCATGTCGGGCAGGAGCTTGCGCTGGCGTTCGCTGCCGTGCGCGTAGACCGGGTAGCACGCGAGCGTGTGCACGCTGACCGCCTCGGCGACGGCCAGCCACAGGCCCGCGATGATCTCGAGGACCTGCAGGTACACCTCGTAGGGCTGCCCGGCGCCGCCGTCGGCCTCGGGGTAGGGCAGGCCGAGCAGGCCGGCCCGCCCGAGCGTCCGGATGATCTCGCGGGGGAACTCGCCGCGCCGCTCGAAATCGCCGGCCTGGGCCAGCTCACCGTCGGCGAGCTCACGGGTCAGGTCGAGGAGCTCGTAGGCTTCCTCGGTCGGGAGGATCCGGTCAACGGTCACCCGTCCATCTTAACGACCGTTCAGGTGAGGCGTCAGCATCGACACCACCAGCTTTCCGGCGGCCCGGTTCGCCTCGAGGCCGGCGTGCGCCTCCGCGATCTCGTCGAGCGCGTAAACCCTGGCCAGCGGCACTTTCGCCCGCCGCGGCCACCACGCCGGTGGCCTCGATGCCGAGCACCCGCGGGAAGACCACGCCTTCAGCCAGGCCCAGGCGGGTGTGCAGCTCGGAGCGGTTGAGGCCGGCCGTGCGCACCTCGATCAGCACCCGGCCGGGCTCGGGCACGGGGACGGGCAGATCGCGGATCCGCAGGGCCGACGGTGGCCCGGGCGCGTCCAGCACGACGGCTCGCATTCGCACTCCTGTGGTTAAGTGTCGGGGTGACCGCACAGCCGCTGCTCGCCGTCGACGCGCCCAGCCTCTACTTCCGCGCCTTCCACGGCATCCCCGAGAAGGCGGCGCAGACCGCCGCCGGCGAGCCGGTGAACGCGGTGCGCGGGTTCATGGACATGATCGCGCAACTGGTCCGCACGCGGCGGCCCGATCGGCTCGTCTGCGCGCTGGACGCGAGCTGGCGGCCCGAGTGGCGGGTCGCGCTGGTCCCCTCGTACAAGAAGCATCGGGTTGCCCACGGCGACGTCGAGGTGGTTCCGCCGTCCCTCGAGCGCCAGATCCCGGTCCTGCTCGAGGTGCTCGCCGCGGTGGGCATCCCGGCGTTCGGTGTCGACGGGTACGAGGCCGACGACGTGCTCGGCACCCTGGCCGCGACCCAGCCGGCGCCGGTCGAGGTGGTCTCCGGCGACCGCGACCTGTTCCAGCTGGTCGACGACGACCGCAGGACGCGGCTGCTCTACTGCGGGCGCGGCGTCGCGAAACTCGAGGACGCCGACAACGCGCTGGTCGAGGCGAAGTACGGCGTGCCGGCGAAGTGGTACGCGGATTTCGCGGCCATGCGCGGCGACGCGAGCGACGGCCTGCCGGGCGTGCCGGGCGTGGGTGAGAAGACGGCCGCCCGGCTGGTCACCCGCTACGGCGGCGTCATCGAGATCCTGGCGGCGCTCGACGACCCCGAGGCGGGCTTCGCCCCGGGCGTCCGCGCCAAACTCGCGGCCTCGAAGGAGTACCTCGAGAAGGCGCTGCCGGTCTGCAAGGTCGCCCTCGACGTGAAGCTGCCGCCCTTCGACCCGGCGCTGCCCCGGGCCCCGAAGAACCCGGACGCGCTGCTGGTGCTGGCCGAGCGGTGGAACCTCGCCGGCTCCGCCCGCCGTCTGGTCGACGCCCTCGCGGGCTGAGGGTCAGTCCTGGGCCGACTTCGACGCGAAGAGGGTCAGTCCCAGACGGCGCGAGAGGAAGCTCGCCGCCAGTTGCCCGCGCACGCTGTTCCCGTACGCGTCGAGCGGTGGCGAGAAGGCGGCCAGCCCGCCCTTGCCGGGGGACACCACGATGATGCCGCCGCCGATGCCGCTCTTGCCGGGGACGCCGACGTCGTAGAGCCAGTCCCCGGACGTCTCGTAGAGCCCGGCGGTCGCCATCACCGCGAGGGTGTGATGGCAGGCGGCCGGCCCGACCAGGCGCTCGCCGGTGCGCGGGTTGACGCCGCCGTTGGCGAGGGTGGCGCCCATGACGGCGAGGTCGGTCGCGGTGACCCGCAGGCAGCTCTGCCGGGTGTACAGGTCGACCGCGTCGACCGGGTCGCAGCCCAGGAACCCGTACGTCTGCAGGAGGTTCGCCAGGGCCCGGTTGCGATGGTTGGTCGCCGCGGCCGAGGGAAACACCTCCTCGTCGAGCGGCAGCTCGCGACCGGCGAACCGGGACAGTCCCTCCTGGACGAACTTCCACTTGTCCTCGACGTCGCCGCCGGGCGCGAGGCTGACCGTGCCGATCGCGCCCGCGTTGACCATCGGATTCGTGCGGCCGTCGGGGGAGCGCTCGATGGCCGCGGCCGAGTTGAACGGCAGGCCGGTCGCGTTGGCGCCGAGGTTGCGCCGCATCTCGCCGGCCCCGAGCGCCTCGCAGACCAGCGCGAAGACGAACGGCTTGGCCACGCTCATCATCGCGAAACCCTGCTCGGCGTCGCCGGCCGCGTAGATGCCGCCGCCGACGCCCGAGGCGCACAACCCGTAGAGATGCGGTGGGACCCGGGCGAGGGCGGGGTAGAGCGTGGAGGGCGCGCCGCCGGTCTCGTCGCGGTAGCGCTCGTAGGCCTCGTCGAGCCCCTTGCGGACCATGTCGGCGGAGGGGAGCTTGCCGGTCGAAACGTACGCCGCGTCGTCGTACTCGGCATCCATGCGATCAGCGTAGGGCCAGCTCATATGTCTGGCCCACAAGGTCCGCGCCGAAACTGCGGTGCTTCTGTTCGCCGGTGAGCCGGAACCCCCGCTTCAGGTAGATGTGCCGCGCCGCGACGAGCGGATCGTTGGTCCACAACCGCATCCGCGCGTAGCCGGCGGCCTTCGCGAAGGCGACGCACGTGTCGACCAGCTGCCCGCCGACGCCGTGCCCCCGCGCCTGCGGCGTCACCAGCAGGATCCGCAGCACCGCGGTGTCGTCCTCGCCCGCGTCGACGCAGAAGACGGACCCGGCCCGCCTGCCGCCGATCTCGGCCACCCACGCGTTCTCGCGCTCCGGATCGCGGCCGTTGGCGTAGTCGGCGACGATCCGCGCGACGAGCGCCTCGAAGCTGGTGTCCCAGCCGTATTCCTTGGCGTAGATCTCGCCGTGCGCCTTGACCACCCAGCCGAGGTCTCCCGGCTCCCCGAGCTCCCGAATCATCCTGACCCCTCCTCACTGAAACAGTCGTTTCAGTGAGATGCTAGCGGTCGTGGCGGCGGGCAGGCGAGAGGAATTGCTGGAGCTGGCATACGCGTACGTCCGCGAGCACGGCCTCTCGGACCTCTCGCTCCGCCCGCTGGCCGCCGCGATCGGCTCGAGCCCTCGCGTGCTGCTGTTCCTGTTCGAGAGCAAGGACGGCCTGGTCAAGGCGCTGCTGGCCCGTGCGCGGGCCGAGGAGCTCGCGCTGCTGGACGGTCTCCCGGCGTCCGCGGGCCTGACGGCCGCGTCCGAGGCCGTCTGGCGATGGCTCTCCGCCGACGCTCACCGTCCGTTGCTGCGCTTGTGGGTCGAGGCGTACGCCCGCAGCCTGCTCTCGCCGTCGTCCGGCCCGTGGTCCGGCTTCGCGGCCGCCACGGTCGCCGACTGGCTGGCCGTCCTCGCCGCCGCGGAGCCGGATTCGCCCGGCGCTCTCGTCCGGCGCACCGCCGCCCTCGCCATCCTCCGCGGCGCCCTGCTCGACCTGCTCGCCACCGGTGACGTCGACCGGACGACGGCCGCCGTCCACCGTCAGCTTCAGACCCTCTGACCGGCGTCCGTTCGTCACCGGCAGACTGCTTCCTCGTGACAGACATCTTCTGGCGTGCCCACCAGGGCCTGCCCCGCGAGGCCCCCGGCTCGGGGGACACGACCGCACTGCTGCTGCGCCTGGCCGCCCCGCTGCCCGGCCGTCCGCGGATCGTCGACGTCGGCTGCGGCCCGGGCGCCGCCACCGTTCGCCTCGCCCAGCTCCCCGGCGGCCACGTCACCGGCGTGGACCTGCACCAGCCCTTCCTCGACGCCGTCGCGGCCCGGGCCCTCGCGGCCGGGGTGCTGCGCCCACGGACGAGCCTCGGGGCGGCGCTCTAAACGGCTCGCCAGCGGGCGCGGGCCTCGCCCGTCCGCCGGGTGCAGCGCATCATCTTGCCCTTCGCCGTGTAGCCGATCGCGCCCACCGGGGAGCAGAACGCGCCGGGACGCACGATCGGGCCCTCGGCGGTGACCGTCGGCGACGGTGTGGGCCTCGTCGTGGGCTTCGTTGTGGGCCTCGTGGTGGGCTTCTTCGTCGCCGGCTTGGAGGATGGCCGTTTTGTCCGCTTCGGCGGGGCCTTGGAGGCGGATGTCCGGACCGCCACCCTCGGCACGAGCGGAACGGCGGCCGTCGTCGCGCGGGCGAAGGGGGCCGGCTCCCGCCAACCGCCGGCCACCGCGCCGGTGTCCGGGGCGTCGTCGCCTCCGGTGAAGGCCCGGACCAGGCCCACCCCGCCGCAGCACAGCACGGCCAGCGCGAGCAGGCTGATCAGCACGGCGTGCACCGGCCGGCCGCCCGGGTCGGGGTCGGGCTGATCGGGCAGCCGCCACTCCGGCTCGGGGGCGGGATCACGCATCGACACACCCTGCTCCCGGGCATGCGGGCCCGTCAACGCTGACCAACCCATATCGTTATCTCCGCCGGGATCGCCGGAGATGCGGGCATTGCGCGGAAATCATGCGGTTCGGACCCGGGGAAGCCTATAACGAAAGGTGCGCAATGGTTTCCCGTACGCGTGACATCCGAGGAGCTCCGCATGACGCAAGTCGCCCCGCGCCCGGTAGCCACCCGGCCGTACCCGGTCCGGCGACAGGTGAAGGGATCGGCGTTCACCCGGGTCTTGCGGACGACCGATGCCAAGCAGATCGGCATCATGTACATGATCACGTCGATCGTGTTCTACGCGCTCGGCGGATTCATGGCGCTGCTGATGCGCACGGAGCTGGCCCGGCCGGGCATGCAGATCCTCTCGCCCGAGCAGTTCAACCAGCTGTTCACGATGCACGGCACGATCATGCTGCTGTTCTTCGCCACCCCGATCGTGTTCGCCTTCGCGAACTTCGTGATCCCGATCCAGATCGGCGCGCCCGACGTCGCCTTCCCGCGCCTCAACGCGTTCGCCTACTGGCTGTACCTGTTCGGCGGCACGATCACGATGTGCGGGTTCCTCACCCCGGGCGGGGCGGCGGACTTCGGCTGGTTCGCCTACGCGCCGCTGAGCGACTCGCTGCATTCGCCGGGCATCGGCGGCAACATGTGGGTGGTCGGCCTCGCCATCAGCGGTCTCGGCACGATCCTCGGCGCCGTCAACATGATCACCACGATCCTGACCCTGCGCGCGCCCGGCATGACCATGTTCCGCATGCCGATCATGACGTGGAACATCCTGGTCACCAGCCTGCTGGTGATCCTGGTCTTCCCGTTCCTGGCCGCGTCGCTGTTCGCGCTGGCCGCCGACCGTGTGGTGGGCGCGCACGTCTTCGACGTCGACACCGGCGGGCCGATGCTGTGGCAGCACCTGTTCTGGTTCTTCGGGCACCCCGAGGTGTACGTCGTGGCGCTGCCGTTCTTCGGCATCATCACCGAGGTCATCCCGGTCTTCAGCCGCAAGCCGGTGTTCGGCTACAAGGGTCTGGTGTCGGCGACGCTGCTGATCGGCGCGCTGTCCATGTCGGTGTGGGCGCACCACATGTTCGTCACCGGCCAGGTGCTGCTGCCGTTCTTCAGCTTCCTTTCGTTCCTCATCGCGGTCCCCACCGGCATGAAGTTCTTCGTGTGGATCGGCACGATGTGGCGCGGCCAGATCAGCTTCGAGACACCGATGATGTTCGCGATCGGCTTCCTCGTGACATTCCTCTTCGGTGGACTGTCCGGGGTGCTGCTGGCGGCCCCGCCGATCGACTTCCACGTGTCCGACTCGTACTTCGTGATCGCGCACTTCCACTATGTGCTGTTCGGCACGATCGTGTTCGCGGTGTTCGCGGGCATCTACTTCTGGTTCCCGAAGATGTTCGGCCGGATGCTCGACGAGCGGCTCGGGAAGATCCATTTCTGGCTGACGTTCCTGGGCTTCCACGGCACGTTCCTGGTGCAGCACTGGCTGGGCACCGAGGGCATGCCGCGGCGGTACGCCGACTACCTGGCCAGCGACGGCTTCACCACGCTCAACACGATCTCGACGATCGGCTCGTTCGTGCTGGGCTGCGCCACGCTGCCGTTCCTCTACAACGTCTGGCACTCCTACAAGGTGGGTCAGGTCGTGAATGTCGACGACCCGTGGGGCCACGGCAACTCGCTCGAGTGGGCGACGTCCAGCCCGCCGCCGCTGCGCAACTTCGACCACATGCCGCGCATCCGCTCGGAGCGCCCGGCGTTCGACGGGAAGTTCCCGCACCTGGCCGCGGGCGAGATGTCCCTGGCCGGCCCGCCCGAGGGCGGCGCGAAGCCACTGACCAAGGCCGCGGACGGCGGCGCCACGTACCAGGACGACATCGGCGCCGACCGCGACCGCCCGTAATCCCCTTTCCTGGCCAAGTAGTGTTTCCGCCGTGGAAGAGATCGATCGGGCGATCGTGGGCGCCCTCACCGTGGACGGGCGCCTGTCGTACACCGACCTGGCCGAGCGGGTGGGCCTGAGCGTGTCCGCCGTCCACCAGCGGGTCCGCCGGCTCGAGCAGCGCGGGGTGATCGCCGGCTACACCGCCCGCGTCTCCTACGAGGCGCTCGAGCTGCCGTTGACCGCGTTCGTGGCGATCCGCCCGTTCGACCCGTCCCAGCCCGACGACGCGCCCGAGCGGCTCGCCCACCTGTCCGAGATCGACTCCTGCTACTCGGTGGCGGGGGAGGACTTCTACATGCTCCTCGTGCGGGTGGCCGGCCCGGCCGACCTCGAGCGCCTCCTGCAGGAGATCCGCACGGCCGCCAACGTCACGACCCGCACCACGGTGGTGCTGTCCACGCCGTACGAGAACCGCCCGCCGCGCCTGGAGTCACCCGTCGCCATCAGCAGTGACCTAGATTCCTAGGATGCTTGAGAGCGTGTGGCCGACCAACCTTCGAGCGATGTTGCGGGCGATCCGTCATCGGCAAGCCCGAACTTCCTGATCTGCTCAGCGCCGGTAGCGTCGCCGGCCTTCTGCCGTAACGTGACCAGGTATCCCACCGCGTCGATATGGCCACGGTTGAGGGCCTGCCGGTACCGAGCTTCGGCGCCGGATAGGTCACCGGCCTCCTCCCGCTCTTCGGCCTGGGTCATGAGCGCGCCGGTGTCGTTACGGTCCTCTTGGTACCCGAGCTTGAATACTTGCTGGTTACCTCGTTTGGTGAGGGACCGGATTGCCGCTCCAACAGTGCGCATTGCCTCATCGAGCAGAACTCTGGCACCGGCCTCGTCGTCGAGCATGAACCGCATCTGAGCCAGGGCCGGGAGCGCGTCCAGGTCGCCGTGGTCGGCGGCCTGCCGGTACAAGGTCTCCGCACCGGTCAGGTCACCGGCCTGCGCTTTCCGCCGGGCCAGATCGCGGAGCGCTTCGATGTGACCGGGATCGGCGGCCGCTCCTCGAAGTCGCGCCAAGTTCGTGAACGCGGCTTCGTCACCCCGGTCCGCGGCTTGCCGGTAGGCATCCGCGGCGCCGGAAAGGTCGCCGGCGCGCTCTCGCAATTCGGCCAGATCCCAGAGCGCGTCGGTGTCGCCACGGTCGGCGGCCTGCCGGTAGAACTGGGCGGCGCGGCGGTAGCGGCCCCGCCGGTGGGCCTCGGTGCCGAGGGTGCTCAGGACGGCCGGATCGGTGACGACGGCGGCCGCAGCGTTCCAGAAACCCGCGGGTGGGAAGACGTCAGCGCGTTCGGTGCGACCGGTCTGTTCGAGGTAGTCAGCCAGCCGGAAATGGGGGTGTGGGCTGGGCTGGTCGTCAGGGCGGGGGTGGATGGGGGTGACCGGGCCGAGGATGCCGTGCACGGGTGTGCCGAGGTCGGCGAGGGCGTCGTCCAGCGCGCACGGCCAAGTCTTCCCGATGGTGCTCCAGGTCGCGTCGTCGAGGTAGCCGGGTACGGCTCGGCGCAGGAATGCCCAGGGAATGGGCAGGGGATGGCCGAGGCGTCGAACATCCATGGCAGCGTGGATCACGGCTCGGGCGACGGTGGCGCCGTTGAGGTAGCGCCGCAGGAGCCCGGGCACGCCGGCCAGCTGTTGTGTGATCCGCCCGGCCTCGGCGTGACGGGTAGCGTGGCGCAGTCGCGCGTCGCTGCTGGCGGCGGCGCGCAGCGCCTGCAGGTCGGGCCCGGTGAACGCGTCGGGGACCGGGATTTCGGTGCCGCTGAGCAGTTCCCGGGCCTGGGCGTGCGGGTCCGGGCCGCCGGGCGCCGGTGGCCCGGTCAGGGCGGCCCAGTAATGCGGCCAGATGGTGCCGATGACCAGGATGGGCCCCCGGGCCGGGTCGGACAGCAGCGTGCGCAGCCCGGCGGCGATCCGCTCGCCGACGGCGGCGTCCGGCGGGTGCAGGTAATGCTGGGCCTCGTTGAGCCACACCACCGTGTACGGTCCCACCTCGGCCAGGCCCTGCACCGCGGCGGCGGGGCGGGTCGGATCGATCGGATGCCACAGCCACCACCGCGGGGCCAGCGGCCGGATCGCCTCCCAGCAGGCCCGGGTCTTGCCCGTCGACGACCCGCCGACCAGCATCATCATCCGGCTCGCGCCGCCCGCGACCGCGGCGACGACGTCGCGCAGCCGCTTGTCATGGGCCCTAGTCATGTACGGGGGCAGCACCGGCGCCGCTTCGCTCCGGCTGGGGAGATCGATTGCCCGGTGTACCTCCAGCGCCAGGGGGTCGCAGTCGCCGATCGGCTGGCCAAGCCGGTCGGGTCTTCGCCGTGACGGCGACGGATCGGTGGCGCGGCGCCGCTGCCGTACCGCCTCTTGGCGAAGGTTCAGCCACCAGGACAACGGACGCAGCTGGTAGGAACCGCTGCGGGAGGCACGGGGTTGGAGGTGCTCGACCAGGAACCGGACGGCGGCGGGATCGGCGGGCACTGCTTTGCCGCCGAACCAGTCGCTCAACCGCTGCGGAGTGATCGTCAGCGGGGGCCGCTGAGCGGCGGCCTGCCGGACCAGCGTGCTGAACGACAGGTTGCCGGCCGCCCGCCGCAGTTCCGTCAGCGCGGTGGCGAGCCGGTCGGCAGCGGTCGGGGGGATTCCGGTCATCTCAACCGCGCACCCGTCCGGGCGGCATCCGGACCCGGACCGGGACCGGACCCTTTACCACCGGTGGTGAGCTGCCCACGCGGAAAATGGTAGCCACTATCCGCTCGGCGGACACCTCCCGGACGCCCGAGAACCGAAGGACGCCATCATAGGAGTCCCCGATGTCCACCCTGATCCACGACGGAGCCCTTGCCGCCGGCATCGGCACTCTGCTCTACATGGCCACCATCGCCGTCACCGCCGTGGCCGCGGTGTTCGCCCCGGCCCCGCAACGGCGTCGCGACGCGCGTGCGGTCCTGACCATCCTGCTGCGCCGTCGCGACGTCGAGGAGCCTCAGCGGTAGGCGCTCTCCTGCAAGCGGTACAGCTCGGCGTAGCCCCCGCCGGCCGCCATCAGCTGCTCGTGGGTGCCCTGCTCGGTGATCCCGCCGTCCTCGAGCACGACGATGTGGTCGGCCATCCGGACCGTGGTGAAGCGGTGCGACACCAGCACTGTCACCGCGCCCTGCATGCGGGCCGCGCGCACCTGGTCGATGAAATGCTGGAACAGCTCGTGCTCGGCCATCGGGTCGAGCGCGGCCGTAGGCTCGTCCAGCACCACGCACAACGGGGGACTGTCGCCGGCCACCTCGCGCATCAGCGAGCGGGCCAGGGCCAGCCGCTGCCACTGGCCCAGCGACGGCTCGACCCCGCCGAAGGCGGCGCCCAGCTGGCCCTCCAGGCCGTTCAGCGGGGGCGCGCCGGCTCGGGACATCGCGGAGGCGACCGACGGCGTATGACGGATGAACGGAACGTTCCCGACCCCGACGGTCTCGCGGACCCGCAGCCGCAAGCGGGCGAAGTCCTGGTAGACGCCGGCCAGCCGCGACCGCCACCCCACCGGGGAGAGCGAGCCGAGCGGCACGCCGTCGACCGTGACCACGCCGGCGGTAGGCACGTAGAGGCCGGTCAGCAGCTTGATCAGGGTGGTCTTGCCGGCGCCGTTGGGGCCGACGACGGCCACCGTGCTGCCGGCCGGCAGACAGAGCGAGACATCCCGCAGCGCGTCTGACGACGCCCCCGAGTACCGGAAGGACACCTCCGACAGCGTGATCCCCGACGCGAGCCGGGCGGGCGGCGTCCCCGAGGCGACCGAGAAGGAGGCCTCGTACCGGCGCAGCCACCAGTAGTGCGACACCGCGTGCCCGGCCTCGGCCGCGACCCGCAGGCTCTCCAGCACGTCGCGCAACTGGCTCTGCAGCTGGGTCACGAGCGAGACGACCAGCACCGCGGTGCCGACCGACGCCAGCCCCGAGTGGATCAGATCCGCGACCACCATCATCGCCACCGCGAAGCCGGCCGCATAGAGCACCCACGCCAGCGACCGCCACAGCGCCCCGCGCCACTGCGCGCCGCCCTCGATGGCGGCCGCCTGGTCCCAGAACGACCGGGCCGTGCGGTTCAGCGTGACGCCGCCGTCGGCCAGCATGACCTCCTTGGCGGGCTCGGGGGACACGCACAGCTCGTGCAGCCGCTGTTCGCGCAGGAGCAGGGTCGTCCCCGCGTCCCGGGCGTCGCGCAGCAGGCGGTCGGCGCGGCGGTTGGCGAGCACGAGCGGGATCGCCAGCACCAGCAGCAGGCACAGCCAGGGGCTGACCGTGACGAGCAGCGCGACCGTCACCACCAGTCCGAGCCCGGACACCACCGAGTCGAGCGTCGACCACGGCATCGCGGCGAGGGCCTGCGAGCTGTCGAAGATGCGGTTCCACCGGTCGACGTACGGCGCGTGCTCGAGGTGGGTGATCGTGGGGATCGACGACACGCGCCGCTGGATCTCCTCACTCAGCCCGCCCCGGGTGCGCGCGACGATGTAGATCCACAGGTTGGTGCGGACCCGGCCGGTGGCGGCGCTGATCGCGTACGCGAAAGCACCGATCACGACCGCAAGCACGACGCCCGCGGTGAGTCCCGCGGCGCTGTCGTCGACCAGCTTGCGCTGGCTGAGCGCCATGGCCGCGATGACGCCGGCCTGCCCCACGGTGAGCGCCGCGAGGATCAGCGACGGCCGCCGGGCCCGGTGCCAGGCGAGCCGGGTGACGTGCCCGAGCAGTCGCGCCCAGTCGTTCATCGGAAGGCCTGCGCCTGGGTGGTGAAGAACCGCGCGTATTGCCCGCCGAGCGCCATCAGCTCGTCGTGGGTGCCGTCCTCGGCGACGCGGCCGTCGTGCAGCACGATGATCCGGTCCGCGGAGCGCACGGTGGACAGCCGGTGCGAGATGAGGATGGTGGTCGTGTCCCGCACCTGGGCGACGACCTGGTCGTAGAAGGACGCCTCGGCCCGCACGTCCAGGTTGGCGGTCGGCTCGTCGAGCACCAGCAGCCGCCGTCCCGCCGCGACGGCGTAGAGCGCCCGGGCGAGCGCCACCCGCTGCCACTGCCCGCCGGAGAGATCCGTCCCGTCCGGCCCTTCCTGCCACAGCAGCGTGTCGAGCGAGGCCGGCAGGTCGTCTGCGCCCGCTTGCTGCAGCGCCTCGAGCACCGCCGCGTCGTCGCCGCCGAGCCCGGCGGTGATGTTCTCCCGCAGCGACGCCGGATATTTCACGAAATCCTGGAAGAGCGCCGTGATCGCCGAGCCGCCGCCCACCGTGATCGTCCCGGAGTCGGGCCGGTACAGCCCGGCGAGCAGCTTCACGAAGGTCGTCTTCCCGGCGCCGTTCTCCCCGACGATCGCCACGACCTGCCCGGCCGCGAGGGTCAGCGTCAGCCCGTCCAGCACCGGCCGCTGCGCGCCCGGATAGCTGAAGACGACGTTGTCGAAACAGACTTCCGGCGGCGACGGCTGCGGCTCGGTGGTGGGCCGGGCCTGCTTTTTCTCGTACGTGTCGACGAGCGCATCCGCGTCGGCGATGCCCCGCAGCCCGTACTCGATGTCGTAGGCCTCCATGCCCATGCCGCTGATCGCCAGCACCCCGAACCCGGCGAGCACACAGGTGATGAGCCGCCCCGGCTCGAGCCGCCCGTCGAGCACCGCCCAGGCGGGCGCCGCCAGCACGACCGCCCCCGCGAGCAGGGACCCGCCCACGATCGGCCACTGCCGGCGCAGCACGCCGAGCATCTCGCGCCAGACCGGCCCGTACGTGCGCACGGCCGCGGCCCGGAACCGCCCGGCGAACCAGTCGCTGAGCCCGAACAGCCGCACGTCTTTGGCCGCGTGGTACACCGCCTGCGAGGAGACGTAGTACTCGTACCGCTGCCCGGCCGTCTCGGCGTCGAGCTTGTCGATGATCTTCATCCACTGCCGGCGCACGACCGCCCGCATGGCGAGGGCGGCCGCGAGCAGCAGCAGGGCGAGCGGCACCGAGAAGGTCGCGACCACGACGGCCGCGGCCACCGCGCTGACCATCCGCAGCACCAGCACGAGCTGCCCGACCGCCGCGTTGCCGGCCGACCGTTCCTGCGCGATGCCCATGCCCTTGTCGACCGCGCGGGAGATCCGGTCCTGGAAGTCCTGGCTCTCCAGGATGTCCAGCCGCGGCAGCCCGGTGGCGATCGCCCGCATCCGCGCCCGCAGATCCCCGTCGATGCGCCGCACCACCAGCGTCCGCAGCGGCTGGAAGACGAGCCACGCGACCTGGTCGACGAGGAACAGCCCGGCGACCGCAACCGCGGCGACGGCCGCCGCCCGCACGCCCTGGTCTTCGAAAAGGACGGTGACCAGGCGCCCGACCGCGAGCGCCATGAGCGCCGGCACCACCGCCCGGGTGCTCTGCAGGAGCGCGAGCATGGCCCCGCCCGAGCGCGGCAGCAGCCGCAGCAATCGCATTCGCGCGGCGATCATCGACACCCCCCGAAGTCGAGCGGGATCGATCCTAGGGCCGCGGCACCACCTTGCCGAGGCATTTTCGCCCCGAGCCGCTCCCGGACGAACCGGTTACGGGAGAGCGCCTACCGCCGACTCCGGTGCGGCGCTTGGATGAAGGCACCGGCCGGAAACGTCCGCCATCGCGGATCGCCACGACGGATTCGATCGAGGGAGACCTGGATGACCGCCATAGTCGGGATCGCGCACAACGGACTGGTCCACATCGGCGGTGACTCCGCCGGCGTCTCCGGTTATGTCATCCACTCCCGGGCGGACACCAAGGTCTTCACCACCGGCACCTACGCCTTCGGGTTCACCACCAGCTTCCGGATGGGCCAGCTCATCCGCTGGGCCTGGACACCGCCCGAACCACCCGCCAGCGACCTGGACCGCTTCATGGCTACGACCTTCGTCGACGGTGTGCGCGACTGCCTCAAGGGTGGCGGGTGGGCCAGCAAGGAAAACGATCGCGAGTCGGGCGGAGTGTTCCTGGTCGGCGTCGCGGGCCGGTTGTTCTTCGTGGACTCCGACTACCAGATCGGAGAATCGACCCAGGGCTACGACGCGGTCGGCTCCGGGGACGAACTGGCGCTGGGCGCGCTGTACGCCACCGCCCGGACCCGGATGGGCCCCCGCCGGCGGCTGCAGGTCGCGTTGGAGGCCGCTGAACGGTTCAACGGCAACGTCCGGGGCCCCTTCGTCTACGTCTCGACGCCGGCGGCGGCGGCATCACCTCCGCGACCCGGCCGGGAGCGACCGGCGCCGGCGAAGTCGGACTCTGGCGTCCGGCCATAGCGGACCGGCACGACACGAACGGCAGGCACATGTCACGTCGGTGCGGTCAGGCCGGCAGGTCGGCGCGGGCGCATTCGGTGATGTAGGGCATCTCGAACTCGGTGCGCCCCACCAGGGCGGGGTGGGTGGCGACGAGCTTACGGACCTCGCTGAGCAGGGCGGCCCGCTCGGCGGCCGGAAGCAGGATGATCGCGCTGCGGGAGGCGACCAGGTCGATGAGGCGCTCCGGGCCGAGCGTCGTCGACCAGCGGAAATGGGTGAGCTCGACCGGGCCGAAGGGCGGGCCGACGGTGGTCTGGCGCTCGCGTTCCTGGTTGCCGATGATCTCGCCGAGGCGGTGGACCCAGGGGACCGACTCGTCGCGCAGGTTCCAGATCAGGCCGAGCCGGCCGCCGGGGGAGAGGATCCGGGCGACCTCGGGGACCGCGCGCCCGGGATCGACCCAGTGCCAGGCCTGCGCGACCAGCACGGCGTCGGCCGAGCAGGCGGGCAGCGGGATGCTCTCGGCCGAGCCGATCAGGGCCGGCACGCCGGGGACGGTGAGGGCGAGCCGGCCGAGCATGCCCTCGGACGGGTCGACGGCGGTGACCGCGAGGCCGCGGTCGGCGATCTGGCGGGTGAGCTTGCCGGTTCCGGCGCCGAGGTCGAGGACGCGGGGGCGGCCGGCGGGCAGCAGCCAGTCGAGGGCGGCGTCGGGGTAGCCGGGGCGGCCGCGCTCGTAGATCTCGGCGGCGGGCCCGAACGAGTTGGCGTGTGCGGCGTGATCATTCACGGCGAAGATCCTATATCGCAGTGTCCTAGGACGCTTCAGGCGATGTGTCCCGGACCGCACGGTTTCAGACCGGAGCGCCGGGGGCAAACCCTTGTTGGATGACAACCAAGGAGGGTTGAACCGATGAGCTTCACCGACAAGGTCAAGAACGAGGCCGACGAGCTGGCCGGCAAGACGAAGCAGGCCGTCGGCCGGGCCACCGACAACGAGAGCCTGGTGGCCAAGGGTGAGGCACAGGAGGCCTCCGCGGAGGCTCGCAAGGCCGCCGAGCACGTCAAGGACGCCGGCAAGGACGCCAAGGACGCGTTCAAGTAGACCCGCACGGTAAAAGGGATGACGGGCCCCGGGACAGCGAAGTCCCGGGGCCCGTCACACCCCCAGAGGAGAAACGTCAGTCGGTGGCCATCTGCTTGCGCCACCAGTCCTGGCCGGACTCGGGCAGGGTGTCGATCGGGTCGTAGTACGCGTACAGCTTGGACAGCGCCTCGTCGTCGTGCTGCTCGATCGAGGTGCGGTAGTTCTTGGTCCAGTACGAGATGCCGTGCTCACGGTCGTACTCGTTGAGCATGTGCACCCACCGCTTGCCGACGAACGGCACGTCGCAGACGATCCGCGGGGTCGCGTAGCCGGGCAGGTAGCCCATCATGTCGTGCTGCAGCTGCTGGGCGACCCACACCGGGACCCGCCAGTGCTCGGCGTTGGGGATCATGTCGCACATGTAGAAGTAGTACGGCAGGATGCCGGTCTCGCCCTGCAGCCCGAAGCACAGGTCGAGCAGGTCTTCGGTGGTGGCGTTGACGCCGC
The DNA here is from genome assembly GCF_044454685.1 of Actinoplanes sp. NPDC051513. Taxonomy (NCBI): domain Bacteria; kingdom Bacillati; phylum Actinomycetota; class Actinomycetes; order Micromonosporales; family Micromonosporaceae; genus Actinoplanes; species Actinoplanes sp. NPDC051513. The sequence goes on along the minus strand of NZ_JBITDW010000005.1, from coordinate 262,884 downwards.
GCATCAGCACGCCCTGGTTGCGCACGTCGCGCACGCCGATCTCGAGCAGCGTCTGGGTGGCCTTCGCGACCAGCGGGGTCAGCGAGTTCACGTGGTTGACGTGGGTGTGCACGGCCAGGTTGACCCCGCGCCGCGACGCGGTGATCGCGACGCGCTGCATGCCCTCGACGACGTCGGGCTGCAGCCAGTGCTGGGGCAGGCCCATCAGGGCCTTGGTGGCGAGGCGGATGTCGCGCACGGTGGGCACCGACAAGATCCCCATCAGGTACGCCTCGAGCTGCTTCCACGGCACGTTGGCCACGTCGCCGCCGGAGACCACCACGTCGCGTACGCCGGGGTGGGCCTTCAAGTACGCCAGGTGCGCGTCGTACCGGTCGACCGGCTTGAGCGACAGCTTCAGCTTGTCGACCGTGGGCGTCGAGTTGCCGACCAGATCCATGCGGGTGCAGTGGCCGCAGTACTGCGGGCAGGTCGAGAGCAGCTCGGCCAGGACCTTCGTGGGGTACCGGTGGGTCAGGCCCTCGGCGACCCACATGTCGTGCTCGTGCAGCGAGTCGCGGGTGGCGTGCGGGTGCGACGGCCAGACCGGGTCGCGGTCGGAGGCCACCGGGATCATGTAGCGGCGCACCGGGTCGGCGTAGAACGACTCGGTGTCGGGCGTCCGGCCGGGCACCATGGTGTTGACCATCTGCGGCGGGACCAGCATCGACATGGTGGCGTGCCGCTGCTGGTCGGCCTCGAGGTCGGCGTAGAAGCGCTCGTCGAGCAGGTCGCCCATGACCGCGCGCAGCTGCTTGATGTTCTTGACGCAGTTGACCCGCTGCCACTGGGCCGACTCCCACTGCGCGGCGGTGACGTCACGCCAGCCGGGGAATCTCGTCCAGTCGGGCTCGGCCAGGGTGCGGCGCTGGTAGTCGTAGGGCTGACCCGTTGCTGCGGTCATCGGGGTGCCTCCCTGGGGCGGCGGTGCGGACTCCGACCAACGTACTGGATATCTTTTCGTCTAGAAACCTTTGGCCCGGAGGATTTACGGTATGACGGCGGTTCAACGGGTTTATTGCTGGGATGGGTGGGGTTGATGTCTGCTTCTGTGGGGATCGAGCGGGTGCTCGAGCCGGCCGGTGTGCTGCCGCAGGCGGCGTGGCGGCTCGACGCGCGGCCCGAGATCGCGCCCGGCGAGGTGCGCATCGCGGTCGAGCGGCTCAATCTCGACGCGGCGAGCTTCCGCCAGCTGGCCACCAAGCACGGAGGCGACGGCGACGCGGTCCGGGCCGAGGTGCTCGAGATCGTCGCGACCCGCGGCAAGATGCACAATCCGGTCACCGGCTCGGGCGGCATGCTGATCGGCGTGGTCGAGGAGGCCGGCCCCGAGTCGCCGCTGGGGTTGAAGCCCGGCGACCGGGTGGCCACCCTGGTGTCGCTGACGCTGACCCCGTTGCGGATCACCGACGGCCTGACCGGCTGGGACGGCCGCAGCGAGCAGGTCCCGGCCCGCGGAACGGCGATCCTGTTCGGCCGCTCGGTGGCCGCGGTGCTGCCCGATGACCTCGAACCGGAATTGGCGCTGGCCGTCTACGACGTGTGCGGCGCTCCGGCGCTGACCGACCGCGTCGTCCGCGAATATGAGACCCCGGTGACCGTTGCGGTGCTGGGCGGGGCCGGCAAGAGCGGCTCGTTGTCGCTCACGGCGGCGCGCGAGGCGGGCGCCCGGACGGCGGCGGTGGTGGTCAGCGACCGCGAGGCGGAGATTGTCCGGAATGCTGGTCTCGCCGATGTCGTGGCGGTCGCCGACGCCCGCGACCCGGTCGCCGTCTCGCAGGCGGTCACCGAGGCCCTCGGCGCCCCGGCCACGGTCACGGTGGTCTGCGTGGACGTGCCGGGCTGCGAGCACGGCGCGATCCTGGCCACTGCCGCGGGCGGCACGGTGATCTTCTTCTCGATGGCGACCAGCTTCCCGGCGGCCGCGCTCGGGGCCGAGGGCCTGGCCGCCGACGTGACGATGCTGATCGGCAACGGCTACCTGCCCGGCCACGCGGAGTTCGCGGTCGACCTGCTCCGCCGTGTCCCGGCGGTGCGGCGGCTGTTCGAGTCGCGGGTCGCGGGACACTGACGCCTATGACAGAGCACCCCTCGGTTCTTTTCACCCACGGCCGCTTCTACGCCGCCGCCGACCCGCGGGCCACCGCCATGCTGGTCCGCGACGGGATGATCGCCTGGCTGGGCGACGCCGCCGACGCTCCGTCCGCCGACCGGCGGGTGGACCTGGGCGGTCTGCTGGTCACTCCCGCGTTCGTCGACGCGCACCTGCACGCCACCGACACCGGCCTGGCCTTCGACGGCCTCGACCTGTCGGGCGTGCGCTCGGCCGCCGAGCTCCTGCACCGGGTCGCGGAGTTCGCGAAGACCCGGCCGGCCGACGGGGTGGTGCTCGGGCACGGCTGGGACGAGTCGACCTGGGACGATCAGACGCCTCCGGCCGCGCCGGAGCTCGACCGGGCGGCCGGCGGCCGCCGCGTCTATCTGTCGCAGGCTTCGGTGCACTCGGCCTTGGCGTCGACGTCGCTGCTGGTCGCGGCGCAGGGCGTGGCCGGGTACGACGCATCCGGCTGGGTGCGGGAGCAGGCCCACCATGCCGTACGCGCGGTGGCGCTCGGATCGCTGACGCCGGCGCAGCGCACGGCGGCGCAGCGCACGGCCCTGACCCGGGCGGCGTCGATGGGGATCGCCGCGGTGCACGAGTGCGGCGGCCCGGGCACGTCCAGCGAGCAGGACCTGCTGTCGGTGCTCGCGCTCTCCGGGCAGGCTCTGCCGCTCGTGTACGGCTACTGGGGTGAGCTGGGCGGGGCCGAGCGCGCGCGTGACCTGGGCGCGGTCGGCGCGGCCGGCGACCTGTACGCGGACGGCGCGCTCGGCTCGCGCACGGCGTCGCTGCGGCACGCGTACCACGACGGCGACCACGGCCTGGGCGAGGCGTTCGTGACCGCCGAGCAGGCCGCCGAGCATCTCCTCGACTGCATGCGGGTGGGCGTGCAGGGCGGTTTCCACGCGATCGGCGACGCCGCGATCGAGGCGGTCCTCGACGGGTTCGCCCTCGCCGCCAAGCAGGCCGGGGTGGACGAGGTGCGGGCGGCCGGGCACCGGGTCGAGCACGTCGAGCTGATCGACAAGCCGATGATCGCGCGGATGGTGGAGTTCGGGGTGACCGCGTCCGTGCAGCCGGTCTTCGACGCGCTGTGGGGCGGCACCGACCGCATGTACGCGCAGCGTCTCGGCCGGGCGCGGGCCCTGGCCAGCAACCCGATCGGCACGATGCACGCCACCGGGGTGCCCCTCGCCTTCGGGTCGGACTCGCCGGTGACCGCGCTCGACCCGTGGTCGGTGGTGGTCGCGGCGGCGGCCCCGCGCAACCCGGTGCACCGGATGAGCGTGCGGTCCGCGTTCGCTGCGTCCTCGCGGGGCGGCTGGCGGGCGGCCGGGGTGGCCGACGCGGGCGTGCTCGCGCCCGGCAAGCAGGCGACGTTCGCGGTGTGGGAGACGCCGGGCGGGATCCGCGAGGGCCTGCCCGACGTGCTGCCGGACATCGAGGGCGTCGCGCCGGCGCGGCCGGTCTGCCGCCGCACGGTCGTCGCCGGCGAAACGATCTTCGAAGGGTGATCTCCCGGCCGGCAACGGCGCCGGCCGGGAACGAAGCAAGGAGTACAGGGTGGCCGGGAAATTGAATCTGGACCCGCAGGTCGTCCGCAAGGCGCGGCGGCTCGCCGCGAAGGCGGGCCGGCCCGTCGTCGACCTGGCCCGGTCGCACACGACGGTGTCGGTGGAGCGGGCGGTGCTGCGGCTGGCCGGCGTCCACGGCGCCGACTCCGACGGCATCCCCTGGGTGAACCGGCTCGTCGACGCGGTGCGCGCCGACGTGGGGCTCGGCCACGGCGTCGCGGTGCCCGTCTTCCACGCGATGCGGGCCACCGGGGTCGACGACATCACGGTCCTCGCGCAGAAAGCGGCCGCGGGGGCCGTGCGATTCGCCGTACCGGACAAGAAAGCGGAAGTCACGACGGCGCGCCGGGCCGCGAGAAGGGCGACCGGCGACGGCCTGCGGCGGGTTGATCGGCGCCGCGCCGAGCGGGACCGGCTGATCAAGCGGTACGGGGATCCGCCGCAACGCCCGTGGATCTACCTGATCGTGGCGACCGGCGACATCTACGAGGACATCCCCCAGGCCCAGGCGGCCGCGCGGGCCGGCGCCGACGTGATCGCGGTGATCCGCTCGACCGGGCAGTCGCTGCTCGACTACGTGCCCGAGGGCGCGACCCGCGAAGGTTTCGCGGGCACCTACGCGACGCAGGAGAACTTCCGGCTGATGCGGGCGGCGCTCGACGAGACGTCGAAGGAGCTTGGCCGGTACGTGCGGCTCACCAACTACGCGTCGGGCCTGTGCATGCCCGAGATGGCGGCGATGGCCGGCCTGGAACGCCTCGACATGATGCTCAACGACTCGATGTACGGGATCCTGTTCCGCGACATCAACCCGATCCGCACCTTCGTCGACCAGCGCTTCAGCCGCCAGGTCCACGCCCGCGCCGGCATCATCATCAACACCGGCGAGGACAACTACCTGACTACGGCGGACGCGGTCGAGGCCGCGCACACGGTGACGGTGTCGCAGCTGCTCAACGAGTTCTTCGCGCACGAGGCCGGCCTCGAGAACTGGCAGCTGGGGCTGGGTCACGCTTTCGAGATAAACCCGGATCTGCCGGAATCGTTCCGCCTGGAGCTGGCACACGCGCTGCTGGCCCGCGAGCTGTTCCCCGACGCGCCGTTGAAGTGGATGCCGCCGACCAAGCACATGACCGGCGACGTGTTCCGCGGCAACCTGCTCGACGGCTTCTTCAACCTGGTCGGCGCGCTCACCGGCCAGGGCATCCTCCTCGTGGGCATGATGACCGAGGCGGTGGTGACGCCGTGGCTCTCCGACCGCGACATCGCCCTGCAGAACGTGCGCTATGTCCTGAACGGCGCGGGCCGGCTCCACGAGGACTTCGTGCCGGCGCCCGGCGGCTTCATCCAGCAGCGAGCCCACCAGGTGCTGGGCGAGGCCGTCGACCTCCTCGAGAAGATCGTCGACGACACCTTGCTCGAGGCGATCGCCGACGGCACCTTCGGCATCATGAAGCGCCCGGCCGACCGCGGAAAGGGCCTCGACGGCGTCGCAAAGCACGACGAGGACTACTACAACCCGGTGACCGAGGCCCTGGAGGCGCAGGCATGACGATCATCCGGCCCTACGGGGACACCACCGGGGACGGGATGGTGCAGCTGTCGTTCACGCTGCCGATCCCGCACGACAAGCGGGCCGAGGGGGCCGCCCTGCAACTTGCCGGGAAGATGGGCATGGACCCGGCGATGCTCGTGCACGCCCAGCCGATGGGCGACGCGTACACGTTCTTCGTCGTCTACGGCAAGGTGGGCCACCTCGTCGACACCGAGAAGGTGCAGGTCGTCGAGCGGGACTTTCCGCTGCTGTCGGCCAAGGAGGTCAACGCGGTCATCAAGCGGCGCCTGCGGAGGCGGCTCAACGTGGTCGGGGCCTGCATCGGGACCGACGCGCACACGGTGGGCATCGATGCGATCCTCAACCTCAAGGGGATCGCCGGTGAGAAGGGCCTCGAGTACTACCGGGAGCTGTCGGTGACCAACATGGGCGCGCAGGTGTCGGTGCCCGACCTGGTCGAGACGGCCCGCGAGCAGAAGGCCGACGCCGTTCTCGTCTCGCAGGTGGTCACGCAGCGCGACGCGCACCTGCAGAACACCCGGGCGATGACGGCGGCGTTCCGTGAGGCGCTGCCGGAGGGCAAGCGGCCGCTGCTGATCGTGGGCGGGCCGCGCTTCGACGAGTTGATGGCCGGCGAGCTCGGCGTCGACCGGATCTTCGGCCGCGGCACCACGCCCCGCGAGGTCGCCTCCTACCTCGTCCACGCCCTCGCCTCGGGAGACAAATGATCACGGTGACGCACCGCCGCTACGTGCCCTACTCGCACGCCCACTATGCCGGGAACCTCGTCGACGGCGCGTACTCGCTCGGCCTGTTCGGCGACGTCGCCACCGAGGTGTGCATCCAGCTCGACGGGGACGAGGGGCTGTTCGCGTCCTACGACGACGTCCAGTTCAAGGCGCCGGTGCAGGCCGGCGACGTCCTCGAGATCACGGCCACGGTCGTGAAGATGGGCACCCGGTCCCGCAAGATCGCGTTCGAGTCGAAGGTCGTGTGCCGGGGGACCGGGGGATCGACGGCGGCCGTGCTCGAGGAGCCGATCGTCGCGGTCACCGCTCTCGGCACGGTCGTCGTGCCACCCAAGGGATGACGGCCGCCGTCTGCGTCGACGTCGGGTCCACGTACACGAAAGCCTGTCGTATCGATCTGGGCACCGGCGAGATGACCGGCCGGGCCGAGGTGCCGACGACCGCCGCGAGCGACGTGCTTGTCGGCCTCGATGCCGCGGTCGCGGCCGTTGGTCATTCCAAAACCGATCATCTGTACGTCTGCAGCTCGGCCGGCGGGGGCCTGCGGCTGGCGGTGGTGGGCTACGAGGCTCTGGTGACCGCCGAGGCGGGGCACCGGGTGGGCCTGTCGGCGGGTGCTCAGGTCGTACACGTGGCCTCCGGACCCCTCGACGGGCGTGCCGTGACCGCCCTGCGTGCGTCCCGCCCAGACGTGATCCTGCTGGTCGGTGGGACCGATGGGGGTGACTCGTCGGTGCTGCTCCACAACGCCCGGCGGCTGGCGACGTCGCGGATGCGGGTGCCGGTCGTGGTCGCCGGCAATTCCGATATTTCGGATACCGCCGCGGGGCTGCTCGCCGAACGGGATATTTCGGTCACCGTCACCTCCAACGTGCTCCCTCGCATCGGCGTGCTCGATCCGGGGCCGGCGCGCGCGGCGATCCGCGACGTCTTCCTGCGTCACGTGATCGGCGGGAAGCGGCTCTCGAAGGGCGGGCGGTTCGCGTCGCTGGTGCGGGCCGCCACGCCCGACGCCGTGCTCGCGGGGGTGGAGCTGCTCGCCGACCTGACCGGCACCGGCGTGCTCGTGGTCGACGTCGGCGGCGCCACCACCGACGTGTACTCGGCGCTGGTGCCCGACGCCGAGCTGACCGAGGGGCCGCGCCGTGACGTGGCCGGCACGCTGTGGCGTGCCCGGACCGTCGAGGGTGACCTCGGTGTTGCAGTCGGTGCCCCCGGAACTGTGGCGGCTGCCACAGCCGAGAAATTGGCACTTCCGGAAACCGGACGATCGCCGACGCCGGAGAGTGATCGATCTCTGGCCGCCGCGGCCGCGATCGTGGCCCTGCGGCGGCACGCCCGCGGTCACTCTCCGGGACCGGGCCGGCCACGCACCGGAGGCCGCGACCTGCGGGAGGTCCGCCTGGTGGTCGGCTCGGGCGGGGTGTTGCGGCACGGTGGCGGACGATATGTGCTGCAAGCGGTCCTGGCCGACACGGCGGGCGGGTGGGCGGCCCCGGCCGGCGCCCGTACGGTGGTCGACGAGCGGTACGTGCTCGCCGCGGCCGGCCTGCTGGCCATCGATCACCGTGACGCCGCGATCGCCTTGTTGAACACGCTGTAACTCGATCGGGTACGGGACATGACACGCCGAACAACGCGACACGCCAGAGAGCGGGAGAGGCTGTTGACAGCCGGGCGGGGGCCGGACGTACCGTCTTCAGGTCCTGAGCACGGCAAGCGATCGTTGTCTACTTCGTTCCCCTTCCCACTGGCCGCAGTCCTCGCAGGGGTCGCGCGTTCAGCCAGGTCCAGTGGGCGGGGGTCGGCGGGGCGGCCGATGACCGATCGCAGCGTCGGTGGGGCAGGGGTTCGGAACGGCACCAGTAGACAACGGCACGACGGAGGCAGCCAGTCCTCGGCGGGTCGGTCCGAAGGCGTACGCGACGTCCTGCTGACCCACCGGCCGTGCCCGGGAGTCAAGGGAGCAGAAAAGGCGTGGCCCGACGTTTGCGGTCGCGCCTTTTCCCGTTGTTCCCGTGTTCCGGGTTCCCAGCTGCGACCGGTAGCCTCTCGCGCGTGGAAATGACGCTCCAGCCGCCGGTCGCGCCCCAGGTCATGGCGCACGCCGAACCGCCCGCGCCGATGCCGCTGCGCCCGGCCCTGATCCTCTCGGTCGCCGCCGGGCTGGCGCTGCTGTTCGCGCTTCCGCCGTTCGATCTGTGGCCGCTCGCGCCGGTCGGGGTGGCGCTGCTCGCCGTGGCCACCCACCGGCGGCGGCTGCGGGCCGGGTTCGGGCTCGGGTTCCTCGCCGGGGTGGTGCTGTTCTTCCCGCTGCTGCGCTGGACGAGCTTCGCGGCGGGCTGGCTGCCGTGGACGCTGCTGTCGACCGCCGAAGCGGTCTTCTTCGGCCTCACCGGCATGGCCACGGCGTGGCTGCGGCCGCTGCTCGATCGCTATCGGGGGCTGCTGTGGCCGCTGCTGCTCGGCCTGCTCTGGGTGACCCAGGAAGCGGCGCGCGACCGGGCCCCGTTCGGCGGGTTCCCGTGGGGGCGGCTCGCGTTCAGCCAGGCCGGCGCGCCGGCGCTGCGGTTCGCCGCGTACGGCGGCGCCCCCGCCGTCACCTTCGCCGTCGCCGCCGCCGGTGGCGCGCTGGTGGGCCTGTTCCTCCTGCTCTTTCCCGCGTGGCGCGCCCGGCCGGCCGCCGAGCGCCGCAAGCCTTGGCTCGCTCTGCCGTCGCCGGACTGGCGCAAGCCGTGGCGCGAGCCGGTTCTGGTGCTGCTGCTGATCGCGCTCGCGTTCCTGGCGCTCCCGCGTGGCCTGCCGGTCGGCGACGCCGGCGGGCCCACCAAGGTCGTCGCGATCGTCCAGGGCAACGTGCCGCGCCTCGGCCTCGACTTCAACTCCCAGCGCCGCGCCGTGCTCGACAACCACGTCAAGGCGACCCTCGAGCTGGCCGCCGACGTCAAGGCCGGCAAGCAGAAACAGCCCGACCTGGTCGTCTGGCCCGAGAACTCCAGCGACATCGACCCGCTGCGCAACCAGGACGCCGCCTCCGAGATCTCCGCGGCCGCCGACGAGATCGGCGCGCCCATCCTCGTCGGCGCGGTGCTGCGCACCGGCAACCCCAGCAACATCAAGAACGCCGGGTTGCTGTGGGTGCCCGGCGCCGGCCCCGACCCCACCCAGCGGTACGTGAAGCGTCACCCGGTGCCGTTCGCCGAGTACATGCCGCTGCGCTCGATCGCCCGGCTCGTCTCCGACAAGGTCGACCTGGTCAAGAACATGCTCGCCGGTTCCAAGCCCGGGGTGCTCAGGACGGGCCCGCTCACCCTCGGCGACGTGATCTGCTTCGAGGTCGCGTACGACGGCATCGTCCGCGACACCGTCACCGGCGGCGCCCAGGTGCTCGCCGTGCAGACCAACAACGCGACGTTCAACGAGGCCGAAGCGCGTCAGCAGATGGCGATGGTGCAGCTGCGGGCGGTCGAGCACGGCCGCGACTCATTGATGGTCTCCACGGTGGGGGTCTCCGGCTTCGTCGACGTTTACGGCAACGTGCACAAGGAGACAGGATTCAACACCAAGTCGGTGCAGGTGCGTGCGATGCATCTCGGCTCGTCGCGTACGCTGGCCACTCGCTTGGGCGCACTGCCCGAGTTCGCGGCTGTCGCCCTGGCGGCGGCCGCTTTGGTCGGCGCGTACGTGCTGCGGCGCCGCCGGCGGTCGAACACCGATGAGGGTGCGGGGAAGGCGGAGGCACGGTGAGCGAGGCGGAAGGCTACCCGGGAGTGGGACGGGTCCTCATGGTCATCCCGACCTACGACGAAGCGGACAACATCCGCATGATCACCGGGCGGGTCCGGGCCGCGGTGCCCGCGGTCGACATCCTCGTCGCCGACGACAACTCTCCCGACGGCACCGGCGCGATCGCCGACGAGCTGGCCCTGGCCGACGACCACATCTTCGTGCTGCACCGGGCCGGCAAAGAGGGCCTCGGCGCCGCCTACAAGGCCGGCTTCGCCTGGGCGAAAGACAAGGGGTACGACGCGGTCGTCGAGATGGACGCCGACGGCTCGCACGCCCCGGAAGAGCTGCCGAAGCTGCTCGGCGCGCTCGGCGACCACGACGCGGTGCTCGGCACCCGCTACATCCACGGCGGCAGCGTGCACAACTGGCCGGTGCACCGGCTGCTGCTCTCCCGCGGCGGCAACATCTACATCCGGATGGCGCTGGGCATGCCGTTCCGCGACGCGACCGGCGGGTACCGCGCGTACCGGATGCCGGTCCTCGACGCGATCAACGTCGAGACGATCGCCTCCACCGGGTACTCCTTCCAGGTGGAGCTCGCCTGGCGCACCTACCGCAACGGGTTCCGCATGACCGAGGTGCCCATCACGTTCACCGAGCGCGAACACGGCGTCAGCAAGATGAGCGGCAACATCTTCAAGGAACAGCTGCTCAGGGTCACCGTGTGGGGGGTGCGGGCGCGCCGCGACGGCGTCCTGAAGCGCCTGGGCCGCAAGCCCCGCCAGGGTTCGACCTGGCCGTGACCGGGCGGCGGCGTGTCATGCTTGACCGAATGGCGTGACACCGGAGGCTTCCATGCAGCGTCGAGGATTTGCCCTGCTACCCCTCGTCCTGGCCGTCCTGGCGGTCGCCGAGGTGGCGGTGTTCCTGACGGTCGTGCACGCCCTGGGCGGTGGCTGGGCCCTGCTTCTGCTCGCCGCCTTCTCGATCACCGGCATGGTGCTGCTGCGCCGTGAGGGCATCCGTGGCTGGCGCGCGTTCCAGGCCGCCGCGGTCGAGGGCCGCCCGCCCGGCCCGCAGGTGAGCAACTCCCTGGCCGGCCTCGGTGGCGCGCTGCTGCTGGCCGTGCCCGGCTTCATCACCGCGGTGGCCGGCCTGTTCCTGCTGCTGCCGCCGGGCCGCATCCTGGCCCGGCGCGGCATCGAGCGGTTCGCCGAGAGCCGCGTCGACCCGGCCGTGGCCGGCGACCTGTTCGGCCCGCGCCGGGTGAAGGTCCGCCGCGGCGAGCCGGTGACGGTCGTCGAGCCGGTGACCGTCGTGGTGCCCGAGCAGACCCCCGCGCGCACGCCGGGCGGCGCGATCGAGGGCGAGGTCATCGAGGGTGAGGTCCTTCGCTAACCCTCATTTGCGGTGACCGCCGGACGAACATCTCCGGTCGACGGGCGGAAACGGCCGCCGGATTGCGAGATAACCGGTCGAGTGACTGACATCGCACCACCCGCAGAACACCTATATTCCCGTAAAGTGGACCAAGGTCCACTTCTGCGAGGGTCCACGGTGACGGGAACGGGCCGGGTCCGGTTACGCTCGTAGCGTTAACACCACCGTCACAACGGTGGTACCAGAGCCTTGGCGACCGTGGAATCCCGCGGCCGTCCCTTTCGTTACACCAACGAGAGCAGCACCACGAGCGAGGGGAAAGCCGATCATGGGCGAACGCATGCTGCGCGGCAGCCGTCTTGGCGCAGTCAGCTACGAGTCCGACCGCAACACCGAGCTGGCTCCCCGGCAGACCCGAGAGTACCTGTGCGTCAAGGGTCACCAGTTCGAGGTGCCGTTCGCCGTCGACGCCGAGGTGCCCACCACCTGGGAGTGCAAGTTCGACGGCAGCGTCGCCCGTCTGGTGGACGGCAGTGAGCCCGAGCAGAAGAAGGCGAAGCCGCCGCGCACCCACTGGGACATGCTCCTCGAGCGGCGGTCGATCTCGGAGCTGGAGGACATCCTCAACGAACGGCTCCAGGAGGTCCGCACCCGCCGGGGCCGCTGACCCGTCCCGCAACCGAACACCGAAATGGCCGTCCCGCGCTGGGACGGCCATTTCGCGCATTCAGGGCAAAACCATCATCCTAGGATGCCTCAGGCGGGGTGCGCTTGGTCACGTCCGTCGCGGACACGAAACCAAGAAGGAATCAACGACAGCCCGGCCCTTTGAGCGGCCGACCTCTTCGTGTGTGTCAACTTGCAACTTTTGTACAACCCCACCCGCCCGGCCAACCGCGGGGCGGGTGGGTGGGGTTGGCCGGGCCGGTGAGGCGATGGGCGGCCTCGTCGCCGAAGAGCCCGCGGTCGCTCGTGTGCCCGGTCGGGCACTGCAACACGAGCGTGCCGGCGGAGGCGAAGGCCCCTCAGGATGAGGTGCGGCCTTGGGGGCCAGGGCGAGGTGGGTGGAGGCCCTCAGGATGACGTGCGGGCCTGGGGGGCCAGGGTGGGGCGGCTGGCGCCGAGCGACGCCAGGGCGGAGGCCAGGTCGCTCACCTGGGCGGAGAGCTGGGCGGCGCGGTTCTGGGCGGTCCCGGCGTCGGTGAGGGCGGCGGCCAGGCGACGTTCCAGGTCGGTGCGGTCCTGGGTGGCGCGGTCGGCGGCGCGGGTGAGGTCGTCCTGGGCGCGGCGCAGGGCGTCCCGTTCGGCGAGGGCGGCCGTGAGGTCCTGGCGGGCCTGGGTCAGGTCGGCGCTGGTGGTCGCGTGCTCACGGCGTACGGAATCGGTGGCTTTCTGGGCGGCCGTGAGTTGATCGCTCAGGGTGCGTTGTGCGGCTTTCAGGTCGTCGGCGCGGGCCGTGGCCTGCTGGGCCTCCTGGATGGCGGTGGCGAGGTCGCGCTCGAGGGTGTCGCGTTCGCGGCGGGTCTCCTGGAGCTGGGCGTGGGCGGTGGCGAGCTCGTCGCGGGCTGCCTCGCGGGCGGCGGTGAGCTCCTGGCGTGCCTCGTCGCGGGCGGCGGTGAGCTCGGCGCGGGCGGCGTCGCGTTCGGACTCGGCGCGCTCTCGCAGGGCCGCGGCGGCGGTGGCATCGCGGCGGGCCTGGTCGCGGTCGGCCTGGGCCTGGTCGGCGGTCTCGGCGGCGACGGCGGCCTTGTGGTCGGAGTCGTCGGCGCGGTGGCGGGCCTCGTCGCGTTCGGCGACGGCGGCCGCGGTGAGCTGCTGGGCGTTGGCGGCCGACGTCTCGGCGCGTTCGGCGTCGCGGCGGGCGTCGTCGCGTTCGGTGTGGGCGGCAGCGACCTGGGTGGAGGTCTCGGCGCGAAGTTCGGCGAGCTGGCGTTCGACGCCGGCGGGGGAGAGCTCGGAGTGCAGGGCGTCGGTGAGGGTCTCGACGAGGGTGTCGAGGCGGTCGACGACCTCCCAGGTGCGGGCGACCTGGCCGGCGAGGCCGGGGGAGGAGCGGTGCCGCATCCGGGTGTTGCGGGAGGCGCGCTGGCATTCGCCGTCGTTGTCCCGGCAGTAGCGGAAGGGGCGGCCGGCCGAGGCGCGCTGCGGGACGGGGCGTCCACAGTGGGCGCAGGGGCGGGTCTCGGTGTCCAGGGCGTCGTTGTCGCTCATCGCCTGATCACCCTAGGCGGGTTCGCGGCCCGATCCGCGCCACCACACCGACGGCATTTCCCAGGTCAGGCACCATCCTAGGATGCTCTACACGACGAGCGCGCCGTCACAAGCCGGGCTCACCCCAAAACCCATAAGGAATCAACGACTACCCACCTTTTCCTTTGGCCCAGGCCTCGGAGCGGCTGGTGATTCTGTTCGTCTCCCGCTCGGTGGGCTGCTGTACCTGCGGTTCAGGCGACGACGCTGAGCCCAGCACCGTGCGGGCTGGGCTCGACGCGGTCAGCGGGTGGAGGCAGCCGCCAGGAATTCCTTGACGGACGGGGCCACGGCGTCGGCCTTGACCATGTGGGTCTGGCCGGGGAGGGTGCGGTAGCGGGCGTCCGGGAGGGCCTCGCTGAGGGCCTTGGCGATGGCGTCCCAGACCTGTTCGGGGGTGGCGTCGACGGTGGCGTCGAGGCGGGCTTCGAAGTCTTTGCCCATGGTTTATTTCTCCTCGTTCAGGGAGTCCAGCGCGGGGTGGACGGCGACGACGAGGCGGTGTTTTCGTCCGGTTTCGCTGTGGTATTTGCTGAGGAGTTGGGTGACGCTGTCGGTGAGCTCGGCGGCGAAGGCGGCGCGGTCGTCGGGGGTGGCGAAGCGAATTTCGCCGTCGAGGGCGTAGGTGGCGACGCGTTGTTTCGTCTCGGTGGCGCCGGTGAGCAGGGCGCCGACGTCGCGGACGAGGCGGCCGGCGAGGGCGAGCAGCCAGCGTGCGGAGAGGCGGTCGGGGGCGCGGCTGGGGTCGGGGGCGACGGCGGCCATGGCGGCGGGGGAGATGATGTAGGAGGCGGCGGTGGCCTGCATCATGCGCTCGGTGACGTTGCCTTTGCGGCGTTCCTCGACGAGGTGGATGAGGCCGTGTTGTTCGAGGGTGCGCAGGTGGTAGTTGACCTTTTGCCGGGGTAGGCCGATCTTGCCGGCGAGCATGGTGGCGCTGCCGGGCTGGGCGAGCTCGGCGAGGAGCCGGCTGCGGATCGGGTCGAGGGAGACCTCGGCGGCGGCGGGGTCTTCGATGACGGCTACGTCGTGCATGGGGTCGACCTTCTCACCGAAAACAAAAGTTGTCCAGCCTGTATTTTTGGTCGGCTGTAGGCTTCCGATCATGGGGATACCGGGGGAGTTGCAGCAGGACGGATGGACGGCCACCGAGCTCACGCACAGCACCGCCAATGAGGTCACGGGCGGGGTGTGGCGGGTGCGCCGCGACCGGGACACCGCGATCCTGAAGATCGCGACGCCGCGGCGGGCGGGCGCCGCCGCACACCTTTCCGCGAGCACCGATCCGGGTCATTTCAACTATTGGCGTCGTGAGATCCACGCGTACGGGTCGGGGCTGACATCTTCCGCGTTTCCGCTGGTCTCGGCGCCTTCGTTGGATTCGGTGGCCGAGCTAGCGGACGGGTCGGCGGCGATGTGGCTGGAAGATTTAGGCGGTGTTTCGGTCGCTGCGTCGCCCGTGGTGGCGCCGGGCTCGCCCGGCCTCACCGCGGGCACGCTCGGGGATGTCGCGTACCGGCTCGGGGCCGGGCAGGCCGGGTGGCTGGGGCGGCCGCCCACGGAGCCGTGGCTGGCGCGGGACTTCCTGCGCGACTACACGCTCAGCCAGCCGGTCGCCGAGGAGGATCTGGACTGGGATCATCCGGTCGCGGCGGCTGCCTGGCCGGCGTCGCTGCGCGGCGGCCTGCGCCGCGTGTGGGAGCGGCGGCATGATTTGCTCGCGGCTGCCGATGACTTTCCGCGTACGTTGTGCCACCACGATGTGTGGCCGATGAACCTGGTCGTGGCGCAGCGTGGTCCCGTCCTGCTCGACTGGGCGTTCGTGGGGCCGGGCGCGATCGGTGAGGACGCGGCGAACCTGGCGCTCGACACGTTCTGGGACGGGCTGGTCGACATCGCGCTGCTGGAGCTGGTGCTGGCGGCCGTGGCCGACGGGTATGTGCGGGGTCTGGACAGCGCGGTCGACGAGGCGACGATCCGCCGGGCGGTCAAGACGACCGGCGCGGCGAAGTACTTCTGGATCGCCCCGCGCATGGTCATGGCCGCGGTGCGGGCGCCGGCTACCAAGGCCTCGTACGACAAGCGTGACCTCGCCGGTGTGTTCGCCGGGCGGGCGCCGGTGCTGGAGGTCGTGGCGCGCTGGGCGGACGAGGCTCTCGAAGGCTGACGGGGCGGCGCGGCGTGCGGCTGATCAATACGATCGGGCGGATGACGACCCCCTCGGCGCGGGCTGTGCAGCAGTACGCCGCGACCACCGGCAACCTGACCGCGCGGATCGCTCTGCACGCCTACGGCACGAACCCGCAGGACTGGTTCTCCTGGCTGGGCGAGCGGCTGCCGCTGACCGGCGATGTGCTCGAGGTCGGGTCCGGCACCGGGAAGCTGTGGTCCCGCATCGATCATGCCGGGCGGGACTTGCGGCTCACCCTCACCGATTTCTCCCCGGCCATGTGTGCCCGGCTTCGTGAGGTGCCGGGCGCGGTGGCGCGAGTGCGACGCGGCGGCGCTGCCGTTCGCGGACGCGAGCTTCGACGCGGTGATCGCCAATCACATGCTCTATCACGTGGACGACCCGGTGGCGGCGCTGGCCGAGTTCGCCCGGGTGCTGCGGCCCGGCGGGCGGCTGTCGGTCGCCGGCTGGCGTGGCGGCCGTCTGGCCCGGTGCCGCGATCTGGTCAGGCGACCGCGACGGACTCCTTCTCGGTGGCGGGTTTGCGTGCCGGGCGGGTCGCCAGGGCGGCGAAGCCGAGGCCCAGCGCCGACCACATGACCGCCTGGGTGCCGAGCGAGGCGATCCGGAAGTTCCACAGCAGAGTGGCCGGGAACGTGGCGGGGACTTCGTTGATGGCCGGCAGCAGGACGTACCCGATGGTGACCACGACCAGGAACCCGGCCGCGGCGGCCAGGGCCCGTCGCCACTCGACCGGCTGGGTGCGGGCGGCGACCACCCCCGCCCAGACCGCGACCAGGCCGATCACGACGATCGCCAGGTAGCTGATCGTGCGTTGGTTGATCGTGTCGGGGTTGCCGACCGCCGGCGGGTTGGGCGGGTATTTCAGGTAGGGCACGACGACGATGCCGAGCAGGGCCGCGCCGGCGAGGCCGAGCGCGGCGCGGGTGTCGCTGGAGGTGCGCAGGCGGCGGCGCAGCACCGTGTACGCGGTCGCGAGGATTCCGCCCATGGCCACGCCGTACAGGCCGGTGGCCAGGAACAGGCCGCCCTTCTGCCCGTCGCGGCTGACCAGTTCGTCGTCGTGGTGGCCGTCGTCGCCGGCGGCGTGGGCGTTGGCCTCCTCGATCGCGATGGCGGCGTCGACCTTGGTTTCGCCCGCCGCGTACGCGAAAACGCCGGCCAGCAGCCCGGCGATCAGGCCGGCGAGAAGGCCCCGCAGCAGCAGCGCGCCGTAGGTCGGCGCGGTCATGCGGGCGCTCAGTGGCACGGGACGCCGAGCAGGTGCCGGCCGTCGTGCATGAGCTCGTGCAGGAACATCCCGCTGCGCGAGACCGCGCCCTGGTCGAACGCGACCAGATAGGTGATCAGCAGCATCAGGGCGACGACGGCGAGGGCCGCCCAGAGCATGCGGGGCGAGACAGCGGGGCTGGTGAGCGGGGTAGCCGCTTGAGCCTGGGGCATGCGCGCAGAACCTCCTAGCGGGATGACGCGTCCCGTTCGACAGGCTGCGACGCGTGAGCGTTCTGACTCACGGGGCTCTCACCCCGTTCACAGTGGCGCGACCGCACCGGACTCTCACCGGTTTCCCTCACGACGCCGCAGAATTGGTGTCATCAACCTAATGGCGGCCCGTCCTCCGGCACAACCGGGCGTCCCCAAATCTGTCGCACCCCCTCGGTACCATCCATCCGAATCGTTGAAGACGGGGGTGTGATCCGATGCTCTGGCGTCGCCTGGCGGCCGCGGCGGTGGCGGTGTGCGCCGTGCTCGTGGCGCCGGCCCCGGCCCGTGCGGCGGTCTGCGAGCAGGCGCCGCCCCAGGCCCAGGTCTTCAAGGGCACCCCGCCGGAAGACGAGGTGTATTCGCCGAAGCGGCTGGCCCCGATCGCGACCGGCAAGGGGGTGCGGGTCGCCGTCATCGACTCCGGGGTCGACGCCACCCATCCGCAGCTCGAGGGCAACGTCGAGCGCGGCGCCGACTTCCTGCACGGCGACGACGACGGCGATCAGGACTGCGTCGGCCACGGCACCGAGGTCGCCAGCATCATCGCCGCCGCGCCGGCTTCCGACACCGGCTTTCAGGGCCTCGCGCCCGGCGCGACCATCATTCCGGTGCGCATCAGCGAGCAGAAAGAGATCGACGGCAAAGCGGTCGGCGACCGCGGCACCCCCGCCCAGTTCGCCCAGGCCATCGACTGGGCCGTCGACCAGGGCGACGCCCAGGTGATCAACCTCTCGCTGGTGATGACCGCCAACAACGACGAGGTGGCCGCCGCGGTCCGCCGCGCGCTCGACGCCGGCGTCGTCGTGGTAGCGGCCGCCGGCAACAACGGCACCAACCAGACCGATGCCGACACCCCCTTCCCGGCCGACTTCACCGGCGTGATCGGGGTGGGCGCCGTCAGCCTCGACGGCGCCAGGGCCGACTTCTCCCAGCGGGGCGACTACGTCGACCTGGTCGCCTACGGCAAAGACGTCACCGCCGCCGCCCGCGGCTCCGGCCACACCACCGACTCCGGCACCAGCTTCTCCACCCCATTCGTGACGGCCACGGTCGCCCTGATGCTCGAGCGTTTCCCCCGCCTCACCCCCGACGAGGTGCTGCAGCGCCTGAAAGCCACCGCCGACCCGCCACCGGGCGGCTCCGACGAGTACGGCGCCGGCCTGCTCAACCCCTACCGCGCCATCACCGAGTCGCTCGGCCCCGCGACCCGCAACGCCGCGGCCCCGCAGGTGATGCACCCCGACGACCCGCAGCTGGCAGCGCTCGCCGCCCGCCGCGCCCACTCCCAGCACATGGCCCTGTGGTTCGCCGCCATCGGCGCCGCCCTCGTCCTGCTGCTGGCCGCCGCGGCGCTGATCGTGCGCCGGGGCCGCGCCCGCGGCTGGCGCCCGGCGGGCCCCGCGCACCACTGACACTCAGCCGAGGCCGCGACCGCGGCTGGCGCCCGGCGGCCCCGCGTACCACTTACGCGGCGCTCCCGCTGGTCCCTTGTGACCGCAGGCGCGCCTCAGGCTGCGGCGGGGGGCGGCACCTCACCAAGAGCCAGCTGTCCGCTGTGCCGCGATCGCGATCTGATGACTTCCGGTTCGGCGCGTGCGGCGACTTATCAAGATCCTGAGCGTCGTTGGGGCGCAGGCGCGGGCTGATGACTTCCGGTTCGGTGGGGGCGGTAAGTCTTCAGGGCTGTGCTGGGGAGGCCTGTCGCGTGGGGCGGCAGGGCGCGCAGCGAAGGCGTGGGGGCAAGGCGGTGGGTTGGGCGGCGAGGCGCGAAGCGAAGGCGTGGGGCGAGGCGGCGGGGTGGGCGGCGGGGCGGCGGGAGGGTGAAGCGTTGGGGTTTGGGGGAAATTGCTTATGGTGAATCCGTGAATCGCTCGAGTTTCGGGGGGTTTGCGGGCGGGTTACGGTCCGGCCATGGCGATGAAAGCGCTTTCAAGGGCGACGATCTATCAGGTCGCCCAGGCCGCGGGGGTGTCCATCGCCACGGTGTCGCGGGCGCTGCGCGGGTCCGATCTGGTCACTCAGCAGACGCGGGAGAGGGTTCTCGCGGCGGCTCGGCAGCTGCAGTTCACGCCCAGCCGGCTGGGCCGGTCCCTTGCCGAGGGGCGGCATGCGGCGAACGGGATCGTGTTCCCGGATCTCGTGGGGCCGTACTACGCGGAGGTTGTTCTCGGGTATGAGGCGGTGGCCGCGGGGTCCGGCAGCAGCGTGCTGATCCTGGCCACCAACGGGCGGGCGGACGCGGAGGCCGCGGTGCGGGACATGGCGTCGCGGGTGGACGGGCTGACCGTGATGGGGCAGACGGTCAGCGACGAGTTCATCGCGAAGCTGGCCGCGACGGGCCTGCCGATCGTGTTGCTCGCGCGGGATCCGGTGCCGGGGGTCGACACGGTCCGCGCCGAGAACCGCAAGACCGCGCAGGCGCTGGTCGGGCATCTGCTCGAGCACGGGCACGAGCGGTTCGTGTTCCTCGGCGACCCGGACGGGGCGCCGGACGTGCGGGGGCGCTGGTCGGGTGTGCAGGCGGGGCTGGCGAAGGCCGGCGCGGCGCGTGCTCACCTCGTACGGATCAATGGTCTTGACGTGGAGGCCGGGCGGGCCGCGGCGCGTGAGCTCGACGACCGGCCGCAGGCGGTGATCTGCGCCAACGACGAGCTCGCGCTGGGTGTGCTGCTCGAACGGCCACAACAGACCGTGACCGGCTGGGACGACCTGATGGCGGCGCAGTTCGCGGGGCTGACCACGGTGCGTCAGCCGATGCGGGAGCTCGGCGCGACCGCCGCCCGCTGGCTCAATCGGCGCATCACCGAAACCGGAAGCGGCGTAACCCGAAGCGCCGTAACCGACAACACCGAAACCGACAACACCGAAACCGACAACACCGAAACCGACAGCACCGAAACCGACAACGCCGCCGCGGTACGGCGGCGGATTCTGCCTACCCGGCTGGTCATCCGGACCAGCTGCGGAACCCACTCCCCGGAGGTTCACCGATGAGGCAACGATTCGTCGCCGTGGCCGCGTGCGCGGCGATGGCGTTGAGCGTCGCGGCCGGCTGTGGTCGTGACTCGAGCGGAGAGTCCGAGACCGCAAAGGCGGTCGGCGAGGGCAAGGCCAGCGGGGAGATCACCGTCTGGGCGATGGGTACGGAGGGGGAGAAGCTCGCCGAGTTCGCGAAGGGCTTCACCGCCGAGAACCCGGACGCCAAGGTCACCGTGACCACGGTGCCGTGGGATGCCGCGGGGCAGAAGATCTCGGCGGCGATCGCGGCGAAGCAGACCCCGGACGTGTCGATGATCGGCACCACGATGCAGGGCGGGTTCGCCAAGACCGGCGCGCTCGACCCGACCCCGACCGACCTGTTCCAGAAGAGCACGTTCTTCCCCGGCGCGTGGGACACCACCGTCGTGGACGGCACCTCGTTCGGGGTGCCCTGGTATGTGGAGACCCGCGGCGTCTACTACCGCACCGACCTCGCCACCAAGGCGGGTTTCCCGGACGGGCCGAAGACGTGGGACGACCTGACCGCCATGGCCAAGGCGATGCAGACCAAGGCCGGCGCGAAGTGGGGCTTCAACATCCAGCCCGGCAAGACCGGCAGCTGGCAGTCGGTGCTGCCGTTCGCCTGGTCCAACGGCGCCGAGATCGCCGCGGACGGCAAGTACACGTTCGACACGCCGGAGATGACCGAGGCGCTCAAGTACTACCAGTCGTTCTTCACCGGCGGGCTGTCGCCGAAGGACCTGCCGCAGGGCGCGCTCGAGCCCGCCTTCGTGAAGGGGCAGATCGGCGCGTTCATGTCGGGGCCGTGGCATGTCGGCATCCTCAAGGACCAGGGCGGCAAGGACTTCTCGGTGGCGCCGATGCCGACCGGGAAGTCGTCGACGTCGTTCATCGGCGGCAGCAACCTCGCCGTGTTCAAGGACGCGAAGAACCGTGACGCGGCGTGGAAGTTCCTGGCCTGGCTGAGCAAGCCCGACGTGCAGGTCAAGTGGTACCAGACGGTCAGCGATCTGCCCGCCGTGCAGTCGGCGTGGACCGATTCCGCCCTGACCGGCGACAAGATCCTGCGGGTCTTCGGCGAGCAACTGAAGTCCGCGAAGGCCCCGCCGGCGTACCCGACGTGGGACCAGGTCGCCGCCGTGTTCGACACCGAGGTGGAGAAGGTGTGCGTCGGCGGGGAGGACCCGGCGGCCGCGCTGAAGGCGGTGCAGCAGCAGGCCGACGCGATCGGGACCGGGGTCTGACGTGGCCGTCGTGACCGCGGTGGACGCCACCACCGCCGACCGGCCTGCCGCCGGCGGGGATCGCGTGGCCGGGCGCCGCAAGTGGCGCCGGGCGGTGACGGGCTGGTCGTTCGCGGCGCCGTTCACCGTCCTGTTCGTGGTGTTCGCGCTGCTGCCGGTGGTGGCGTCGCTGGTGATGAGCGTTACCGACCTGCGTGCCACGGATCTGCGGCACCCGTTCGCGGTGAACTTCGTGGGCCTGGACAACTACACGAGGCTGTTCGCCGACGCGCTGTTCCGCAAGGCCGCGGTGAACACGGCCGTGTTCGTGGTCATCGGCGTGCCGTTGACGATCGTCGCGGCGATGGCGGCGGCGAACGCGCTGAACTCGGGGCTGATCCGGCTGCGTGCGGTGTTCCGGGTCGGCTTCTACCTGCCCGTGGTGACCAGCATCGTGGCGATCGCGGTGGTGTGGCGGTTCCTGCTCGACCCGTCCGCCGGCCTGGTCAACACCCTGCTCGGCTACGTCGGCATCACCGGGCCGAACTGGCTTCTCGACCCGGACACCTCCCTCGCGTCGATCATCGTGATGGCGGCGTGGCGGAACTTCGGATCCCTCATGATCATTTTTCTGGCGGCGCTGCAGGGCATACCCCTTCATCTGTACGAGGCCGCGACGCTCGACGGCGCGGGGCGATGGCAGCAGTTCCGCCACGTGACGCTGCCGTTGATGCGCCCGGCGTTGCTGTTCGGCGCGGTCATCACCGGCATCGGGTATCTGCAGCTGTTCGAAGAGCCACTGGTGATGACGCAGGGCGGCCCGTTGTCGTCGACGCTGTCGGTGTCGTACCACATCTACAACCAGTTCGGGTTCGGCAACTACGGCTATGCGGCCGCCGCCGCGTACGTGCTGTTCGTCGCGATCGTGGCGTTGTCGGTGCTGCAGTTCCGGCTGCTGGGGGCGCGCGATGCTGACTAGACGCGACCTCGTCGCCCGGATCGTGCTCTACGCCATCCTGTTCGGTGGGCTGCTGATCGTGGTCGGGCCGTTCCTGTGGATGCTGCTGTCCTCGTTCAAACCGGAAGCCGAGATCCGCGCGGACCCGCCGACGTGGTGGCCGCAGCACTGGACGCTGACCCACTACCACGACCTGTTCGCCCGGCTGGACTTCCCGCGGTACTTCCTGAACTCGGCGATCGTCGCGGTCCTCGTGACGGTCGGGAACCTGCTGTTCTGCTCGCTGCTCGGCTACGCCCTGGCGAAGCTCGACTTCCCGGGCCGCCAGGCGCTGTTCCTCACCGTGCTCGGCATGCTGATGGTGCCCGGCATGGTGACGTTCGTGCCGCAGTTCGTGCTGGTCAGCAACATGGGGCTGGCGAACTCGTACGCGGGATTGGTGTTGCCGTTTTTGGCCGGGCCGTTCGGGGTGTTCCTCATGCGGCAGTTCCTGCTGTCGATCCCCAACGATCTGATCGAGGCGGCCCGCATCGACGGGGCCGGCGAATGGCGGATCTTCTGGCGGGTCGTGCTGCCGCTGTGCAAACCGGCGCTCGCCACGCTGGGGATCCTGACGTTCCTGGCGTCCTGGAACAACTTCCTGTGGCCGCTCGTGGTGGCCACCACCGACGACATGTACACGCTGCCCGTCGCGCTCGCGCTCTACAGCATCGGGCAGAACCGCATCTACTTCGGGCTGCTGCTGGCCGGCGCCGTCGTCGTCGTGCTGCCTGTCCTCATCGTCTTCCTGGTGCTGCAGCGGCAATTCCTGCGCGGCATCGCCACGACCGGTCTCAAGTGAGGGGATTTCCCGTGGTGAGACGTCTGCTCGGCGCTGTGCTCGCGTCCGTTCTCGTGCTCGGCGCCCTCGTCGGCGCGTCGGCCGGCGGCGATCCGCTGCGCGGCTACGCCCGCGACACCTGGCGGTCGCTGACCGCCATGACCGACCCCGCCACCGGGCTGGTCGCCGACAACATCACCGGCGACCTGTCGGCACCGTCGGCCTACACCTCCCCGACGAACATCGGCGGCTCCATGTGGTCGGCCGTGGTGGCCCGATCGCTGGGGCTCATCTCGTCGCGCGAGGCCACCGAACGCGTGTCGAAGACGCTCGACACGCTGGCCACTCTGAAACACCACAACCCGTCGGGCATGTTCTACAACTGGTACGACCCGCGCACCGGGGCGGTGGTGACGACCTGGCCCGAGGACGGCTCGACCGTCACGCCGTTCCTGTCCAGCGTCGACAACGGCTGGCTCGCCGCGTCACTGCGGGTGGTCGAGGGCGCGATCCCGGCACTGCGCGCGAAGGCCGACCGGATCCTGTCCGCGATGAACTTCGGCTACTACTACAACCCGGCCGCGCAGACCCCGATCGGCGCCCGCGGGCTGATCCGCGGCGGGTTCTGGGACACCCAGCCCCCCGGCTGCTCGGTCGCCGACGCGGCCAAGGGCGTCTGGTTCACCTGCAACCATTACGACATCACCGTCACCGAGCCGCGCATCGCCACCTACCTGGGCATCGGCGCCGGGCAGATCCCGCCGGCCGCCTACTACGACACCATGCGCACCCTGCCCGACAACTGCGACTACTCCTGGCAGGAGATGCAGCCGCACGGCTTCACCACCACCCACCTCGGCGTGCAGGTCTACGAGGGCTCCTACCGGTACCGGGGCATCACGTTCGTGCCCAGCTGGGGCGGCGACATGTTCGAGGCGCTCATGCCGGACCTGTTCGTGCCGGAGGCCGCGTGGGGGCCGGACAGCTGGGGCCGCAACCACCCGGCCACCGTCGCGGCGCAGATCGAACACGGCCTCAACGACGCCCGCTACGGCTACTGGGGGTTCTCGCCGGCCTCGAACCCGTTCGGCGGCTACGCGGCGTGGGGGGTGGACGCGATGGGCATGGACACCGACGGTTACCCGTCGGATGTGCAGGGCGGCAAGTACGACGCCGGGTTCGGTGACTGCCGGCCGGCCGGACCGCCCGCCGTCTACGGCGACGGGGTGGTGACACCGCACGCGGCGTTCCTGGCGCTGCCCTACGCGCCGCAGCCTGCCCTCCGCAACCTGGCCAAGATCAAGAACGATCTCGGCGCGTACGGGCCGGGCGGCTTCTACGACGCGGTGGCGGTGCGCAGCAAGACCGTCGCGAAGCGGTACCTCTCCCTCGACCAGTCGATGATCATGGGGGCGATCGGGAACGTGTCGGCGAACGACGTGCTCAAGCGGGCGTTCGTGACACCGTCCTTCGAGCGCAAGGTGCGGCCGCTGCTCGCGGCGGAGACGTTCAACGTGCCGGCCCGGCAGTCGCTGCCGCAGCTGGGCAGGGGTCGCTGATGACGATCGAGGACCAGGCCCGCGCCCGCTGGGCGCAGCTGATGGGCGGCGGCGGCGCGCAGGACCGCACCCCCGGCGAGCCGGTGGCGGCCGACCTGCCGGCGCCCGCCGGGGTGACCGCGGTGGCCGGGCGCGGGCAGGTCACGGTGACCTGGGAACCGGTCGAGGGCGCCATCGGGTACGCGGTGCACCGGGCGGCCACCGAATCGGGGCCGTTCGACGTGGTCGACCACGGCGGCGGGGACGTGCTCGCGGTCCCCGCCGGGCCGTACGCGGACACCACCGACGGCCGCGGCGGCTGGTATGCGGTGGCCGCGCTCGCCACGGTCAACGCGATCGGGCCGCTGTCGGCGCCCGTTGCCACGTCGCCGCAGGCCGGCCCGGCCGCGGTCACCGTCAAGGTCGGGGGGAATCCGGCGCCGCTGCACCGGGTGTGGCAGGAGATGGTGGGCTCGGAACACCTGAGCCACCTGCTGTCCACCGACACCACCGGCGGGCGCGTCATCGGCGAGGAGCTGCGCGACGCCCTGCGGCGGATGCACGACCAGCTCGGCGTACGGACGGTGCGCGCGCACGCGATCCTCGGCGACGACCTGGGCGTCTACCGGGACGGCGCGTACGACTTCAGCAGGGTCGACGAGGTGTACGACACGGTCCGCGAGCTGGGGATGACACCGGTCGTCGAGTTCGGGTACATGCCCCGGGACCTGGCGGCCGACCCGTCGCGGACCGTGTTCGCCTACCAGGGGATCATCTCGCCGCCCCAGGACTGGGACCTCTGGTACGAGCTGATCCGGGCCTTCACCGGCCACCTCGCCGCGCGCTACGGCATCGAGGAGCTGCGCGCGCGGTGGCGGTTCGAGGTGTGGAACGAGCCGAACCTGTCGGTGTTCTGGTCGGGCACGCCGGCCGAGTACTGGCGGCTGTACGCGTCCACCGCCGCGGCGGTGAAATCGGTGGACCCGTCGCTGGTGGTGGGCGGGCCGGCCACCGCCGCGGTCGGCTGGATCGACGACCAGCTGAAAGTGGACGCGCCCGTCGATTTCCTCTCCACGCACGTGTACGGGACGCTGCCGCTGGACCTGCGGCCGTGGGCGCGGGGAAGGCCGATCCTGTGGACAGAGTGGGGGGTCACCGCCACCCACGGCAGCGCGATCAACGACTCGGTGTTCGCGGCGGCGTTCCTGCTCCAGGGAATGCGGTCGGCGGCCGGGCGGGTCGACGCTCTGGCGCCCTGGGTCGCCTCGGACCACTTCGAGGAGCTGGGCCGGCCGCGGCGGCTGCTGCACGGCGGGTTCGGGCTGCTGACGGTGGGGAACCTGGCCAAGCCGAAATTCTGGGCGCTGTGGCTCGCGCAGAAGCTGGGGCCGGTCGAGCTGCCGGTGTCGATGACGGGCGACGGCGCGGGCAGCCTGGTCGAAGCCTGGGCGTCGCGGTACGACGACGGCGGGATCGGGATGCTGCTGTGGAACGGCACGCTCGATCACAGCCGGGCCGGCGGGGAGGCTTCGCTGGCCCGGCTGGTGCGGTTCGCGCCGTCCCTGGCCGGGCCGCACACGCTGCGGGTGTGGCGGGTGGACGCCGACCACGGCGCCGTGCGCTTCGACGGCGACTGGCCCACCGACGAGCAGTGGGCCGGGCTGCAGGCCCAGGACGTGCTGCGGGAGGCGCAACCGGCGCGGCGGGTCACCCCGGGGGAGGAGCTGACGTTCGCGCTGCCCAACCCCGGGATCGCGTTTCTCGAGCTGCGGCCGGTGACGTGAGCTGTGCTCCGCCCGTACTTCAGGTCTTGATCGGCGCTTGCGTCAGGGCCATGGCCGCCTGGACCGCCGGCGTGGACGCCGCGAGCAGCGGGCGGCGGACGTGGGCGGTGGGAATGCGGCCGTCGGCGTGCAGAACCGCCTTGATGACGGTGGGGTTGGGCTCGGCGAACAGCGCGGCCGACAAGCGGGCCAGACGGTGACCCCCCGCGCGGGCGTCGGCGAGGTCGCCCTGCTGCCAGGCGGCGATCACCCGCGCGTAGGAGACCGTGTCGATGTGGGCGGAGGCCAGGATGCCGCCGTGGGCGCCCAGCGCCAGCAGCGGGCAGAGCAGGACGTCGTCGCCGGCCAGGATCGTGAAATCGGGCGGCGCGGTGGCGAGGAAGGCGACCACGTCGGCGTCGATCGCGCCCGGGGCCAGCTTGATCGCGGTGACGTTGGGGATGGCGGCCAGGCGGTGCAGGGCCTCGGCGTTCAGCGGCTGGGCGGTGCGGTAGGGGACGTGGTAGACGACCAGCGGCACGGGGGAAGCGGCGGCCAGATGCTCGAAATGCGCCCGGACACCGTCGGGGCCGGGCCGCAGGAACGGCGGGACCAGGCTCAGCGCGGCGGTGACGGCCGGCCGGTCGGCGAGGATGCGCAGCTGGTCGGCGTCGTTGGCGCCGACGATCAGCGGCGACTCGTGCTCGCGGCACACGGCGGCCAGCAGGTCGAGGACGTCGCGGCGCTCGGCGGCCGTCAGCGACGACGGCTCGGCGGTGGTGCCCAGGGCCACCAGGCCGGTCGCGCCGCCGGCGAGCAGGTCGTGGGCCAGCGCCTCCAGGGACCGCCAGGCCACCTCGCCCTGCTCGTCGAACGGGGTGATCACGGGAACGTAGAGCATTCCCCCACGGTGCCCCCCGCCCAGCAGTTAGGTCCAGTTAATTCTGCTCCTGGATATTTAAGCAATGCTTATTTGTGCCGGGCCGTCGCGTCGGACGCCGGGTGTGACCTCGGCCGGCCGGGCGCTGCCACCATGCGGACATGCGCTTCCGTGAATACGCGGACAGACCGCGTCAGACCGCTACCTACCGCCCGCCGCAGCCGCGGGCCTCGCTCGCCGGCCTCGCCCCCGCGCCACCCACCACGCCGGTGGCCTGGCAGGGACTGGAGTGGCAGCTGATCCGGTAACCCGGCGGCGCGCTAGCCTGGCGGGGTGCGGCTACCGGTGGGATGCGCGATGTGGTCGCTCAAGGCCTGGCAGGGGCGGTTCGTCGAGCGGGCCCTGCCGGCCGGTGAGCGGCTGCGGGCGTACGCGCGCTGGTGCGACGCGGTCGAGGGCAACACGACCTTCTACGCGACGCCGTCCCGCGAGACCGTGGCCTCCTGGGCCGAGCAGACCGACCCGTCGTTCCGGTTCGTGGCGAAACTGCCCCGCGCCGTCACCCACGAGCAGCGGCTCGCCGGCGCCGACCTGCGGGAGTTCTGGCACGCGATGGAGCCGCTCGGGTCGCGCGCGCACGCGTACTGGATTCAGCTGCCGGGGTCCTTCGGACCCGGCGACCTCGGCGTTCTGGAGAGCTTCCTGCGCCGGCTTCCGGCCGATTTCCGGTACGCGGTGGAGGTGCGCCACCCGGAGCTGTTCGCCTCCCCGGCGGCGCTGGAAGCCGTGCTGGACAAGGCCGGCGCGGAATGGGTGCCGTTCGACACGACGGCGTTCTTCGCCGCGCCGCCGACCAGCGACGCGGAACGCGACGCCTGGACGAAGAAACCGCGGATGCCGCTGCGGACCGTCGCGCTGACCGGGCGGCCGATCGTGCGGTACCTCGGTCGCGACGACCCGAACGCGACGGTCGCGGGCTGGCAGAAGTGGGTGCCGATCGTCGCCGGGTGGCTGCGGGAAGGGCGGTCGCCGACCGTCTTCCTGCACACGCCCGACAACGCGGACGCCCCCGAGCTGGCCCGGCGCTTCCACGACGAGGTGCGCGCGCCCGTGCCGTCGCTCGAGCCGCTGCCCACACCCGTGCCCGCCGAACCGTTGACCCTGTTCTGACGTGCGGATCCGGCCGGCCGCCGCCGTGCCGATCGTCGACCGGGACCGGTCGGCGACGCCACCGCGTACGCGAAACTGCTGGTCGCGACCGCGCACACCAACGGGCTCACGATCGCACGGCGCCGGCGCGTACCCGAAAAGCTGCGCAACCAACGGCAGCGAGATCTCCGTCGTCCTGCGCGACCGTGCGGTCGTGCCGGCGGGCACCGCCGATTATCACCACGAGTGGCGCTGACTAGTCTGGCGCGATGGCCCACGCACCCGACGACGCCCGGTGGATGGCCCTGGCCGTCGACCTCGCCGCCCGCTCGCCCCGCTCGGCCAGCGCGTTCGCCGTCGGCTCGGTGATCGTCGGCCCGGGCGGCGCCGAGATCTCCCGCGGCTGGTCCCGCGACACCGACGCGCTCGTGCACGCCGAGGAGTCCGCCCTGTTCTCGGCGGCCGGCTTCGACCTGCGCGGGGCGACGCTGTACTCGACGCTCGAGCCCTGCTCGAAACGCGCGCACCGGCCGCACGCCACCTGCACCAACCTGATCCTGGCCGCCCGCATCCCCCGCGTGGTGATCGCCTGGCGGGAGCCGGACATCTTCGTGACCTGCGAGGGGGTGGCCCTGCTCACCGCCGCCGGCGTCGAGGTCGCCGAGCTGACGGAGTTCGCGGCGAAGGCCCGCGCGGTGAACGCCCACCTGCCCGGTCTGTAGCCGAAGGCGCTGTGGGAGACTCGCCGCCGTGGGTGACGACGAGGGCGGGCTGAAGGCCCAGGATCTCGTGCCCGCCGCGGGCGGCGAGTGGCACGGGCTGCTGTTCGACAATCAGGCGGTCGGCTTGCCGCCGGCACTGACCTGGACGCTGCGGATCCCGTTCGAGCCGGTCGGCGGCGACCCGGCCGCGCTGGACGTGGAATGGCTGCCGCTGCCGGCGCCCGGCTGGCGCGCCATGCAGGGTGTCGCGTGCGAGAGCACGTCGTTCGCCGAGCCGGCCGAGGCCAGCGTCCACCACCACGGCCACCACCGCTACGACCGCGTGTCGGTGCGGGTGCTCGCGCAGGACGGCCCGCGGATCCAGGTCGAGGTGACCGTCAGCGGCGACCTCGACCAGTTGGGGCCGATCGACATTGCCGTTTCGGCCTGGTTGACCTTCGCCGGTATCCGGGTGCAGCTCGGCGATGCCGGGTCCGCTTCGGCGGCCCTGGCGCGGCTGGGCGCGTTCACCGAGGTGGACGGCCTGGTGGAGCTGCCCGGGGCGCCCGGCGTGGCGTTCCACTTCGTCCCCGCGCCCATCGACCGCTAGCGGCGGGCGTGGCGCACCTCGTGGTCGACCGCCCACGCGTCGGCGACCGGGCCCACGTGGCCGAGCTTGTCCGGGTTGATCACGACGCGGATCGCCTGGATCCGGCCGTCCACGACGTCCAGGGCCAGGGTGTGCAGCACCCGGCCGCCGCGATCGCGGAAGATCGCGCCGGGCTGGCCGTTGACCTCGTGCCGGTCGAAGCTCACGTCGGCGCGCGCCATCCGCGGATAGACCGAGCCCAGCAGGCGGGCCACCCGGTCGGCGCCGGCGAGCTCGCGGGCCAGCTGCGGCGCCTTGCCGCCGCCGTCGCCGGCCAGCGACACGTCCGCGGCGAGCAGGTCCCGCAGGCCCGCCACGTCGCCCT
The DNA here is from genome assembly GCF_044454685.1 of Actinoplanes sp. NPDC051513. Lineage (NCBI taxonomy): Bacteria > Bacillati > Actinomycetota > Actinomycetes > Micromonosporales > Micromonosporaceae > Actinoplanes > Actinoplanes sp. NPDC051513. Next base: position 232,825 of record NZ_JBITDW010000005.1, on the reverse strand, counting down.
CGCGCAGCGCGTCGAAGAACCTCGACGCCAGCGCCTCCCGCTCGCGCCGGTCGGCGTCGAACCGCGGCCGGCCCTCGGCCATGTGCCGCCGGGCCCGCGCCGCCAGCTGCCGGCAGGCCGCCTCCGATCGTCCCACCGCCGCGGCGACCTCGGGATAGTCGAAGTCGAACACCTCCCGCAGCACGAACACGGCCCGCTCGAGCGGGCTGAGCCGCTCGAGCAGCAGCAGCGCCGCCATCGACACCGAGTCGGCCAGCTCCACCGCCCGCGCCGGGTCCGCGTACGGGTCGGCGAGCAGCGGCTCCGGGAACCAGGGCCCGACATACCGCTCCCGCCGCACCCGGGCCGAGCGCAGCACATCGATCGCCACCCGGGTCACGGCCGCCGACAGGAACGCCCGCGCCGACCGCGGCTCGGCCGGCGACGCCTCGAACCGCAGCCACGTCTCCTGCACCGCGTCCTCGGCCTCGCTGACGCTGCCCAGGATCCGGTAGGCGATCGAGAACAGCAGCGGCCGCAGCTCCTGGAACTCCTCGGCCCGCCCCATGCCCCATCCCTTCAGGAGAACGACTCGGGCCCGAACCGGCCCCACGCGATGAATGCTGCCAGGGCCAGATAGGCCAGGTTCAGCAACACCAGGCCCGTCTCGCCGCGCCGGCCGTGCGTGATCATCGCGCCCACCATCAGCGCGACCCAGCAGAGCGCGGTGACCGGCACCAGGACCGGCGCGATGTCGAGCACGGCCGGCAGGATCAGCCCGGCCGCGGCGAGCAGCTCGAGCACGCCGAGCGTCTTGACGAAGCCGTCGCTGGCGTCGCCGGTCCAGCCGCCGCCGTGGGCCGCGGCCAGCTTCTTCCTGGGCACGAACGTCTTGGTGATGCCACCGGTCAGGGCGACCGCGGCCAGCAGCGCGGCCGCGATCCACAGCGCGAGATTCATCGTCAACTCCTTGCTCGTCTTGACGCTTTCGCCCCAAGACGAGACAGCCACCCGAGCCTGTGACATCGCGCGATGTGACCCGGCCCACCACGATGTCGCAATGAGCGGCTTTTGTCAGTATCGACGGTTCTCTTTCCGCCGAGCCTGTTTAACCATGGCCGTAACGGCGACGTGACTATCTGTACTGCTCGTCGCTATCACGACGATGGGAGGCAACGATGCCAGCCAATCGCGCAGTGGTCTACCAGGGCCCGGGCCGGGTCGAGATCCAGGACATCAACTATCCGGGGTACGAGATGAGGGACGGCCCCGGCGTCAACAAGGCCAACATCGGCCGCAAGGCCCCGCACGGGGTGATCCTGCGGACCGTGGCCAGCAACATCTGCGGCAGCGACCAGCACATGGTGCGCGGCCGCACGACCGCCCCCGAAGGGCTCGTGCTCGGCCACGAGATCACCGGTGAGGTCGTCGACGTCGGGCCGGACGTCGAGTACATCAAGGTCGGCGACGTGTGCTCGGTCCCGTTCAACATCGCCTGCGGCCGGTGCCGCAACTGCAAGGAGGGCAAGACCGGCGTCTGCCTGAACGTCAACCCCGACCGGCCCGGCTCGGCGTACGGGTACGTCGACATGGGCGGCTGGGTCGGCGGGCAGGCCGAGTACGTGCTCGTCCCGTACGCGGACTGGAATCTGCTGAAATTCCCGGACCGTGACCAGGCGATGGCGAAGATGCTCGACCTGGCCATGCTCACCGACATCTTCCCCACCGGCTACCACGGCTGCGTCAGCGCCGGGGTGACCACCGGCTCCACGGTGTACATCGCCGGCGCCGGACCGGTCGGCCTGGCCGCGGCCACCTCCGCGTGGCTGCTGGGCGCCGCGGTCGTCATCGTCGGCGACCTCAACGAGGAACGCCTCGCGCAGGCCCGCAGCTTCGGCTGCGAGACGGTCAACGTCGCCGAGGGCGACCCCGCCGAGCAGGTGCAGCAGATCCTCGGGCACGACGCGCCCGCCATCGGCCAGCCGCTGGTCGACTCGGCCGTCGACGCGGTCGGCTTCGAGGCCCGCGGACACGGCGCGAACGCGCAGACCGAGATGCCGGCGACGGTGCTGAACTCGCTGATGGAGATCACCCGCGCGGGCGGCGCCATCGGCGTTCCCGGCCTGTACGTGACCGGCGACCCCGGCGGCGTCGACGACGCGGCCAAGGTCGGCTCGCTGTCGCTGCGGCTGGGCCTCGGCTGGGCGAAGTCGGTGTCGTTCGTGACCGGCCAGTGCCCGGTGATGAAGTACAACCGCAACCTGATGATGGCGATCCTGCACGACCGGGTGCAGATCGCGAAGAACGTGAACGCCACGGCGATCTCGCTGGACCAGGCCCCGCAGGGCTACCAGGACTTCGACCAGGGCGCCGCGAAGAAGTACGTGATCGACCCGCACGGCCTGGTGCGGGCCGGCCAGAACTGATTTGTCAGACCCCTCGGCTAGCCTCGAACACATGTTCGAGCCAAGTCTGAGGCGTTGCCCTCGCTGCCACCAGGACCGGCCCGGCACGGAGTTCGTCTCCGTGTCGGGCCGCCCTGCGCAACGCTGCTCTTCCTGTCTCGAACGCGGGCGGCTGGCCAACCGAACCCACCGTGACGGCATCGGGCCTGAGGGCCGCCGCGCCGACAACCTCCGGCAGAAGTACGGTTTGCTTCCCGAGGAGTACGACGCGCTGCGGGCCGCCCAGGCGTACCGATGTCAGATCTGCGGCATCCACGAGGACGACATTCCGCCGGCACGCACCGGCAGGCCGCGGTTGGACGGCCGCCCCGCCGCCGAGGCTGTCCGTCTGGTCGTGGATCACTGCCACCGCACAGGCCTGGTTCGCGGCCTGCTGTGCGGCGCCTGCAATGCGATGATCGGCAACGCGGCCGACCGGCCGGAGGTGCTTCTCGCCGCGGCCGCCTACCTCGACCGTGCGCCGCCCGGTGCCGGCCGGCCAAAACTGGCTCGCCTGCGGATCCTCGACTCGGTCACGCAGGGGCGACCGGCCCGGGTGGTGCAGTTCCGCGGTCCGGTCACGGTCCGCATCGACGGCCACGAGATCCACCTCTCCGAGGGCGCCAGGAAAACGGTGGTGTCACCCACCGGCATCTTCGAGGTTGTCGAGGGGGCCTGAGGTTCACCGCCGTGGACGCCTTCCGTGGCTCCTGAAACACGTCTCGGACATCAACTATCCGAGTACAACATAGCAGTCATTATGGTGCTTCGGCGTTATGTCCGTTTTCCGATTGAGGGATTGCTGATATTGGTAATTCAATAATTGTCGCGCAGTTGTGCGTTGAGCCGGGCGGCCTGTCGGGTGAGGTGGTCGCGCTCGGGGAGGTTGGGTGCTGCCTGGGCGGCCTCGGCGTAGAGCCGGGCCGCGGTGACCGGGTCGCCGGCCCGCTCGTGCAGGTATGCAGCGGCGGCCGTGTGGCGGGGCAGGGCCGGGTCGAGTTCCGCCAGGGCGGCCAGTCCGGCCTGGGGGCCGTCGGCCTCGCCGACCGCGACGGCGCGGTTGAGGCGGGCCACCGGGTTGCCGGTGAGCCGCAGCAGCTCGTCGTACCACTCGACGATCTGCACCCAGTCGGTCTCCCCGGCCGTCTGCGCGTCGGCGTGCAGCGCGGCGATGGCGGCCTGGGCCTGGAACTCTCCCAGGCGGTCGCGGGCGAGGGCCGTCTGGAGCACGTCAACGCCCTCGGCGATCAGGCGGGTGTCCCACAAACCGCGGTCCTGTTCGGGCAGCGGCACGAGACTGCCGTCCGGGCGGATGCGGGCCGGGCGCCGCGCGTGGTGGAGCAGCATCAGCGCGAGCAGGCCCGCGACCTCCTCGTGGCTGATCCTGGCCGCCAGCTGGCGGGTGAGCCGGATCGCCTCAGCCGCGAGGTCGACGTCGCCGGTGTAGCCCTCGTTGAAGACCAGGTAGAGCACGCGCAGCACCGTGGCGACGTCGCCGGGCTGGTTGAACCGGACGCCCGCTACGGTCCGCTTGGCCCGGCTGATCCGCTGGGCCATGGTGGCCTCCGGCACCAGGTAGGCCTGCGCGATCTGACGCGTGGTCAGGCCGCCGACTGCGCGCAGCGTGAGCGCGACCGACGATGCCGGCGTCAACGAGGGGTGGGCGCACAGGAAGTACAGCTGGAGCGTGTCGTCCACCGCGTCGACCGGGCCGGGCGCCGGCTCGCTGTCGATGCGTTCCTCGCGCCGCCGCCGGGAGGTCTCGGCCCGGGCGGCGTCGAGGAACTTGCGCCAGGCGACGGTGACCAGCCAGCCCTTGGCATCCTTCGGGGGATCGCCGGGCCACGCGCGGACGGCCTCGACCAGGGCGTCCTGCACGGCGTCCTCGGCCGACGCGAAGTCTGCTCCGCGCCGGACGAGGACACCGATCACCGCGGGTACGAGATCGCGCAGCAGTGCCTCGTTCACTCGGTGACCGTGGGCTGCGCGCCGTAGAACGGCCGCACCTCGAGCCACTCGTGCAAGGGCTTGCCGTCCTGCCCGGGGGCCGCCGACAGCTCGCCGGCGAGCTCGACCGCGCGGTCCCACGACTCCACGTCGATGACGTACCAGCCGGCGATCAGGTCTTTGGTCTCGGCGAACGGGCCGTCGGTCACCGGTGGCCGGCCCTCGCCGTCGGACCGCACGAACGCGCCGCCGGGCAGCAGCACCTCCACGTCGACGAACTCGCCCGATTCTTTCAGCCGGTCCTCGAAGTCGCGCATGAACTGCATGTGCGCGTCGACCTCCGCAGGCTTCCACTGGTCGATGGGCGCGAACTCCACGGTCGGGGCCGGGCCGCCCCGGTAGTGCTTGAGCAGCAGATATTTCGCCATCATGTTCTCCTTGTCGCTGACGCTCGGCCCGCTGGCGGGCCAGTTCCTCGACCGCGCTCGGCAGGGTCGTCTCGAAGTCGATCAATTTCGCCCACGTCGGGGTCACGACGATGCGGACCATGCCGTCGTGGTACAGCGAGCGCACTTCCGCCTCCCATGCGACGCGTTGCTCGGGGGTCATCTGGTAGGTGCTGGTCGCCCGGAGGTACTCGTCGGGGATGTCGTCGACGTAGTCGAGGTCGGCGCGGCCCCGGATGAGCAGGATCTTGGGTGGGTGCACCTCGGTGTCGATCGTCAGGGCGACCGCCGGGTTGGCGCGCAGGGCCGGCAGCTTGGGCGCGTTCTTCGTGGTGCACATGACGATGTCCGCGCCGTTCCAGGTGAACGCGATCGGGACGGTGCGGGGTGTGCCGTCCTTGGCGACGTAGGCCAGGCGGGTCACGTCGCGGGCCAGCAGCTCCTGGCTGACCGGCCGGTTCAGGACTTCGGTGATCTCGTTCGGTTGCACGGTCGTCTCTTTCGTTGTCGGTGGTGGACGCGTCAGGCGAGCTGCTCGGCCAGCCCGATGAAGATGCCCTCAGGGCCGCGGATGTAGCAGAGCAGCTAGCTGTCCTCGAACCGGGTCACGTCGCCGACGAGCTCGGCGCCGTGCGGGCGCAGGCGGGCGACGGTGTCCTCGATGTCGTCGACGGCGAACATGACGCGATGCATGCCCAGCGTGTTGTGCGGCGGGTGGGGCGGGTTGGCGGCGGTCGCCGTGGGCGACTGGTATTTCGCCAGCGTCGAGGTCGCCGACGACAATGCCGACGTTGTCCATGCGCTGGATCGTCACGGTGGTTCTCCTTCGTCGTACGGCCGGTGGTGGCCCTTGATGTAACCAGGACGGAGCCGGCGCCGCGTTCTCGACATCGCCCGTCCGATAACCTGACGCGTGATGGATCGGGATCTTCTCGCGGCGTGCGGCCTCGCCGCCGGCCTCGCGGTTCGGGCCGGCCGGCTGCAGCTGGAACGCCGTGACACCCTGCGGGTGGGCGCGCCCAAGGCACACGCCAACGACGTGGTCTCCGACGTCGACATCGCCAGCGAGCTCCTCATCGTGGAGGCGATCCACGCGGCCTGGCCCGGCGACGCGATCCAGGCCGAGGAGGGCCACGGCCGGGGCGGCACGACCGGCTGGAAGTGGGTCGTCGACCCGCTGGACGGCACCCGCAACTACATCAGCCGCACCGGTCCCTGGTCGGTGTGCATCGCGTTGTACGAGGGCGACCAGCCCCGGATGGCCGTCGTGCACGAGCCGGTGGCGGACGAGACGTTCAGCGCGATCGACGGCGCCGGCGCGCTCCTGGGCGGCGAGCCGATCTCGGTGTCGGGCGGACCGCCGCTGGCCGAGGCGCTGGTGGGCATCAGCTTCCAGCCCGGCCCGGCGACGAAGACCCGGGCCGGCCGGGTGATCCAGGAGCTGCTCCCGGTGGCCGGTGACATCCGCCGGCTGCCGGCGGCGCTGAACCTGGTGTATCTGGCCGCCGGCCGGCTCGACGGCGGCCTGGCGCTGGACACGAACCTGTGGGACATCGCCGCCGGCGCCCTGATCGCCCGCGAGGCCGGGGTGGTCCTGGGCGGCCACGGCGCCGACTTCACCACCGAGCTCACCATCGGCGCGGCCCCGTCGCTGTGGCCCGCCTTCGCCGAGCGGGTCCGCGCAGCCGTCTGAGCCGCCGGCAGCGCGGCCGTCTGATCGGAAATCGGTGTCGGGCGCGGCCCCGCGCCCGGATACTGGCCGGCGGACTGCCGAGGAAAGGGTGGGGGAGATGAGCCGGACGATCCGGGTCACCGTGCGCGGGGCCTTCGACGGGCTGAGCGCGCAGCAGCAGGCCGAGCTGGTCGCCGAGCAGGCGCAGCACGACTTCATGCACACGCAGTACTCTCCGGAGGGCTATCTGGCCTACGACCTGCCGGCCCGGCCGTTCTTCGCGTTCCGGTTCGTGGCGCAGGCCGCCGAGCAGGCCGAGATCCCGGCGATCACGGCCGGCGCCGAGGCGAAGGCGGCGCCGTGGATGGCCGAGCGCGGCTATCCGGTCAAGAACCTGACCTCGCAGACCGTCGACCTGTCCGAGGTGCCGCTGGGCAAGCGCGGCCGCCGGGAAGCGGAGAAGCGCGGTTAATTCGGTTGCCGCGACCCGTCCCGCCCTGGTGAGCTGGAACCCGTCCGAGATCCCGAGTGAAGAGAGTCCCACGATGCGAGCTGCGTTCATGTCCGCCCAGGAAGGAATCCGGCTCACCGTGAGGGACATGACGCTTGGCTACGCTCAATCTCGGCATTCTGGCGCACGTCGACGCCGGTAAGACCAGTCTCACCGAGCGGCTGTTGTACGCCGCCGGGGTCATCGACGAGCTCGGCAGCGTCGATGCGGGCAGCACCCGCACCGACACGCTCGAGCTGGAACGCCGTCGCGGCATCACCATCAAGTCGGCGGTGGTGTCGTTCCGGCTGCGCGGCACCACGGTCAACCTGATCGACACTCCGGGTCACCCCGACTTCATCGCCGAGGTGGAACGGGTCCTCGGCGTGCTCGACGGCGCCGTCCTGGTCGTCTCCGCGGTCGAGGGCGTGCAGGCGCAGACCCGGGTGCTGGCGCGCACGCTGCACCGGCTGCGGATCCCCACGCTCATCTTCGTGAACAAGGTGGACCGGGTCGGCGCCCGGGTGGAGGGCCTGCTCGACGAGCTCGCGGCCCGCGTGTCCCCGGCGATCGTGCCGATGAGCCGCGTCGACGGCCTCGGCACCCGCGTCGCCACCGTGCGGGCCCGGACCGACCTGCGGCGGCTGGCCGACCACGACGACGCGGTGCTGGCCGCCCTGGTCGAGGACCGCACACCGCCGCCGCTACGGGCCCACGACGACGTGCACCCGGTGTTCTTCGGCTCGGCGATCACCGGCGCCGGCATCGACGAGCTGATCGACGGCATCACCGGCCTGCTACCGGCCGCGCCCGCCGAAGAGGCCGGCAACGAAGAGGCCGGCAACGAAGAGGCCGGCGTCAACGAGCTCAGCGGCATGGTGTTCAAGGTCGACCGCGGCCCGGCCGGTGAGAAGGTCGCCTACCTGCGCATGTTCGGCGGCGCCCTGCACGTGCGCGACACCGTCGGCGCCGACCGGGTCACCGGGATCTCCGTGTTCGCCGACGGCCGCACGGTCACCCGCCGGCAGATCGCGGCGGGCCAGATCGGCACCGTCCGCGGCCTCACCAAGATCAAGATCGGCGACACCATCGGCGTACGGGATGACAAAGCGCACCAAGCGCAATTCGCCCCGCCCAGCCTGGAGACCGCCGTGGTCGCGCGGCCGCAGAGCCGGGCCGGCCTGCACGCGGCGCTGGTGGAGCTGGCCGAGCAGGACCCGCTGATCAACCTGCGGCAGGACGACGAGCGGGGCGAGGTGTACGTGTCGCTCTACGGCGAGGTGCAGAAGGAGGTCATCCAGGCCACCCTCGCCGAGCAGTACGGCCTCGACGTGTCCTTCCGGGAGACCACCGTCCTCTGCGTCGAGCGGCTCGCCGGGCAGGGGACGGCGGTCGAGTTCAACAAGGTCGACCCGAACCCGTTCCTGGCCACCGTCGGGCTGCGCGTGCGGCCCGGCGACGGGATCACCTTCGATCTGGCGGTGGAGCCGGGGTCGATGCCGCCGGCGTTCTTCGTGGCGGTCGAGCAGACCGTGCGCGAGACGCTGCGGCAGGGGCTGCGCGGCTGGCCGGTGCCGGACTGTGCCGTGACGATGACGCACTCGGGGTATTCGGCGCGGCAGAGCCACGCGCACGCGGTGTTCGACAAGAGCATGTCCAGCACGGCCGGGGATTTCCGCCGGCTCACCCCGCTGGTGCTGATGGCCGCGCTGCGGCGGGCGGGAACCGTGGTGCACGAGCCGATCCACGCGTTCACCGCCGAGGTGCCGCCGGACACGGCGCCGGCGGTGCTGCCGCTGCTGGCGCGGCTCGGGGCGATCCCCCTCGCGACCGGCGCGCACGGGATCGACGGGGAGATCCCGGCGGCGAAGGTGCACGAGCTGCAGCGGCGGCTGCCGGCGCTGACCCGCGGCGAAGGGGTCCTCGACAGCGCCTTCGACCATTACGCGCCGGTGCGCGGAACACCGCCGGCGCGCGAGCGGATCGGCCCCGACCCCCTCGACCGTAAGGAATATCTGCTGCGCGTGGTGCGGAGGACGCTGTGAAGCTGCACGACGGAGAGCTGGACATCACCGAGGGCCTGGTGCGGCGGCTGCTCGCGGAGCAGTTCCCGCACTGGGCGGACCGGCCGCTGTGGGAGCTGCCGGCCTCGGGGACCGAGAACGTCATGTTCCGGCTCGGCGACGACCTGGTCGTACGGATGCCGCGGATGCCGGGGGCGGCCGAGGTGATCCGCAAGGAGCATCGGTGGCTGCCGTGGCTGGCCCCGCGCCTGCCCCTGCGGATCCCGTCGCCGGTGGGGCTGGGCGAGCCGGGGGAGGGTTTTGCGCTGGCGTGGTCGGTCTACCGCTGGCTGGACGGCACGCACGATATCCCCGATCTGCCGGACATGGCAGAACAGCTGGGCGGTTTCGTCGCGGCACTGCAACGGGCGCCGATCCCGTCCGGCGCCCCCAAGGCCTACCGCGGCGGCTCCTTCGCTTCCTCCGACGGGTACGTGCGGACCGCCGCCCGCGACCTGGACGTCCCGGATGCCCTGCGGATCTGGGACGCGGCGCTGCACCTGCCCGTGCCGCCGGAGAGACCGGTCTGGCTGCACAGCGACCTGCTGCCCCCGAATCTGCTCACCAGCAACGGCCGGCTCAGCGCGGTGATCGACTTCGGGTGCGCCGGCATCGGCGACCCGGCGAGCGACCTCATGCCCGCCTGGACGGTGTTCGACGCGGCCACGCGCCCGGTTTTCCGCGCCCGGCTCGACCCCGACGATCTCACCTGGGAGCGCGGCCGCGCCTGGGCGCTGGTCTTCGGCCTGGGCGCGTGGCACTACTACCGCGTCTCCGACCCGGCGTTCGCCGCGCTCGGCCGGCAGACCGTCAACCGCGTGTTGACGGATGCCCGATCGTCAACCTAGGGTTGACGCCATGACGGAGCAGATGCAGAGCATGCCGCCGGTGCGGCTGGACGACCTCATCACCGCGATCAACCGGGCCCGCCCCGACGAGCCGTTGCAGCAGTTGCAGGACGCGATGCTGCTCGGCGACCATCTGGGCGAGCTCGCCGACCACCTGATCGGCCACTTCGTCGACCAGGCCCGCCGTTCCGGCGCCTCCTGGACCGAGATCGGCCGCAGCATGGGCGTGACCAAGCAGGCCGCGCAGAAGCGGTTCGTGGCCAAGGGCGACCAGGGGTTCGAGCGGTTCTCGGCCCCGGCCCGGATGGCGGTCGTCGCGTCGATGAACGAGGCGAAGGCGGCCGGCCACGCCGAGATCGTCCCGGGTCACCTGCTGCTGGGCGTCCTCGATGTGCCGCAAGGTCTCGGGGCGGCGGCGCTCGTGGCCCAGGGGTTCGATCCGGAGGCGGTGCGCAGCGCGGCGCACGCCTTGCTGCCCGCGCCGGCCGGGGAGACGCCCGGCCTGGTCCCCTACGACGCCGGGTCGCGCAAGGTGCTGGAGCTGACGTTCCGGGAGGCGCTGCGGCTCGGGCACCAGGGCGTCGGGACCGGCCACCTGCTGCTGGCGCTGCTGGAGGAGCAGGAACCGGCGCTGACCAGGCTCGGCGTGGTCAAGGAGACGGTCGACGCCTTCCTGGGCGAGGCGGAGCCGGAGGCCTCAGCCCAGGGGGAATCAGCCCAGGGGGAACAGGCCGCGGGTCAGCCATGAGTCGCCGGCCTCGCGGCGGCCGGTGATCAGGCGCAGCGCGTCGACGCGGGCGTGGATGGGCAGCTGGGGCGTGACCGCCTCGCCCGCCGCGGTCAGGTCGCCGGCCGGGTGGTCGTGTCCCAGCGTCAGGTGCGGGATCACCTCGTCGAAGGCGCCGTCGTAGGGCCGCACCGCCGGGAAACGCGCGGTGACGGCGGCGGTGAGCTGCTGGAACGGCTCGGCGGGGTGCGGCGCGAGCCAGACGACGCGGTCGCCGAACCAGCCGAGCTTGTCCAGCGTCAGGAAGAACGCGGGCACGGTCGCGGCGACGCGGCGCAACACCTCCAGGACGTGCTCGTCGATCTCGGCGGGCGGCAGGAACGGGAACAGGACCGTGATGTGCGCGGGCACTCCCCACGACGCGGCCCGGTCGAGACGCTCCCGGTGCCGGGCGACGACGGGCTCGGCCTCGGGAACGGTGATGATCAGCGCGCTGTGGGTCGGTTCCATCGACACATTCTGACCCCCTGACGAATGTCATGGACGCGAGATGACGCGTGGCCCCTCGGCGCACGGCCCGCCGGGATCACGATGAGGACATGACGCTCACCGCCTCACCCGACATGACGGCCCGCGGCACCGCGGTGCCGGCCGTCGACCTCGACGGCGTGGTCAAGCGCTTCGGCGCGGTCACCGCCGTCGACGGCATCAGCCTGCGGATCCGACCCGGCGAGGTGGTGGCCCTGCTCGGCCCGAACGGGGCCGGCAAGACCACCACGGTCGACATGCTGCTCGGCCTGGCCCAGCCCACCGAGGGCTCGGTACAGGTGTACGGGCGCAAGCCGCATGACGCGGTCGCGCTCGGCCTGGTCTCGGCGGTCATGCAGACCGGCGGGCTGCTCAAGGACTACACGGTCGAGGAGACGGCCCGCCTGACGGCCGTGCTGTTCGGCAAGAAGGAAAGCGCCGCCGCCGAGGCCCTCGAGCGCGCGGGGATCGCCGACATCGGCAAGCGCCTGGTCGGCAAGTGCTCGGGCGGGCAGCAGCAGCGGCTGCGGTTCGCCATGGCGCTGCTGCCCGACCCGGAGCTGCTGATCCTCGACGAGCCGACCACCGGCATGGACGTCGGCGGCCGGCACGACTTCTGGCAGGCGATCCGCCGGGACGCCCAGGGCGGGCGCACGGTCATCTTCGCCACCCACTACCTGGAGGAGGCCGACGCGTACGCGGACCGGGTGGTCTTCGTGCGCCGCGGCCGGATCGTCGCCGACGGCACCGCCGCGGAGGTCAAGGCCCTCGCGTCCGGCCGCACGGTGCGGGCCACCCTCCCCGGCGCGGTCGAGAGCGACCTGCAGTCCATCGCGGGGGTGGACACGGCGGAGATCCGTGGCGACACCGTCTACCTGCACGGGCGCGACACCGACACGATCGCCCGTTTCCTGCTGAACGAGACCCCGGCCCGCGACCTGGAGATCACCTCGCGGAATCTCGAAGAGGCGTTCCTGACCCTGACTGCCGACGAGGAGCCGTCGAAATGACCGTGCTGACCGAACGATCCCTCCCGCGCCTCGGCGGCTTCAACCTCGGGATGATCAAGCTCGAGCTGCGGCGCATGATGCGCAACCGCCGCACCGTCATCTTCACCCTCGTCATGCCGGCGGTGTTCTTCCTGCTCTTCGGCACCAACGCGTCGTCCAAGGCCGAGGCGGCCGGCGGCGGCAACGTCACCGGATACATCCTGGTCAGCATGGCCGTCTACGGCGCCATGCTCGCCACCACCAGCGGCGGCGCGATGGTCTCCATCGAGCGGGCCGCCGGGTGGAGCCGGCAGCTGCGGCTGACCCCGCTCAAGCCGGTCGCCTACATCGCCGTGAAACTCGTCCTCGCGATGATCATCGGGTTGGTGTCGGTGGCCGTGGCGTTCGCGGTCGGCAGCGTCGCGGGGGCGAAGCTGCCGGTTCACGCCTGGATCTTCTGCGGCCTGCTGGCCTGGGTGTGCGCGCTGGTGTTCGCCGCGTTCGGCCTGTTCATGGGCTACCTGCTGCCCAGCGAGAACGTGATGCAGATCCTCGGCCCGGTGCTCGCGGTGCTGTCGTTCGCCGGTGGGCTGTTCGTGCCGGTCGACAACCTCGGCCACACGTTCGCGACGATCGCGAAGTTCACCCCGGTGTACGGGGTCGGCGAGATCGCCCGCTACCCCCTCGTCCAGGACGGCAACCTGTGGCTGGCGACGCTGAACGTGGTGGTCTGGACGGCGCTGTTCGCGCTGGGCGCGATGTGGCGGTTCCGCCGCGACACAGCCCGCGTCTAACGTCATGACCATGGCGAACGACCTCTCCCGCGGGCAGCGGTTCGGCTGGATCTTCGCCGCCGTCTGGTTGTTCTACCTGGCCGAGACCGTCAACGCCCTGCTCAAACAGCCCAGCATGACCTGGCGGGTGGTCGGGCTGGTCGCGGTCGTGCTGTTCGCGGTCGCCTACATGACCATGGTCCGGCTGGCCGGCGTCATGCGGCGCACGTCGGCCCCGGCGCGGCGGGACATCCGCCGTGCCGGGTTCGGCATCGCGGCGATGCTCGGGCTGTTCCTGCTGCAGATCCCGGGCGCGGGCGCGCACGCGCTGACCTGCCTGGTGTACATCGCGGCGTTCTCGATGGTGAGCCTGCCGCTGGTGCGGGCGATCCCGTTCGCCGCGCTGCTGGTGGCGTTGTCCGAGGCCTTGCCGGCGCTGGTACCGGGCTGGCACGACAACGGCTACGGCCTGGCGGTGCTGCTCGGCTCGCTCGCCACCTGGGGGATCCGGCTCGCCTCCGAGCGGCAGACCCGCCTCGTCGTGGCGCAGCAGGAGATCGCCGATCTCGCGGTGCAGAACGAGCGGGCCCGCATCGCCAACGACCTGCACGACATCCTCGGCCACTCGCTGACCGTGGTGACCGTGAAGGCCGAACTCGCCCAGCGGCTGCTCGACATCGACCTGGACCGGGCCCGCAAGGAGCTCGCCGACCTCGAAGGCCTGGCCCGCGACGCCCTCGCCGACGTGCGGTCGACGGCGATGGGGATGCGCGGGATCTCGCTGCCGGGCGAGATCGCCGCCGCGCGCGAGGCCCTGGCGGCGGCGAACGTGGAGGCGACGCTGCCCGGCGCGGCCGACGAGATCCCGAGCCGCAACCGGGAGCTGTTCGCGTGGACGATCCGGGAGGCGGTCACCAACGTCGTGCGGCACAGCAAGGCCCGGCACGCGTCGGTCGCGTTGTCCCCGGGCAGCGTGGAGATCACCGACGACGGCGTCTTTCAGGGACACATCGGGCAGGGTGGGCAGGGTCTCGCCGGGCTCCGCCGGCGAGCGGAAGCGCTGGGCGGTCACCTCACCGCGGGTGGCCGCGACGGCGAGGCGGGTTTTCGGGTACGCGTGGAGGTCCCCACATGATCAAGTTGTTGCTCGCCGACGACCAGGCCCTGGTCCGCGGCGCGATGGCGGCCCTGCTCGACCTCGAGCCCGACATCAAGGTCGTCGCCGAGGTCGGCCGCGGCGACGAGGTCCTGGCCGCCGCCCGCGACCACGAGATCGACGTGGCCCTGCTGGACGTCGAGATGCCCGGCCTCGACGGCGTCGCCGCCGCCCGTGAGCTGCACAAACACCTTCCGGCCGTCCGCGTGCTGATGGTCACCACGTTCGGCCGGGCCGGCTACCTGCGCCAGGCCATGGCCGCCGGCGCGTCCGGGTTCATCGTCAAGGACACCCCGGCCCGCCAGCTCGCCGACGCCGTGCGCCGCGTGCACGAGGGGCTGCGGGTGGTCGACCCGGAACTGGCCGCCCAGTCCCTCGCGCAGGGCGAGTCCCCGCTGACCGACCGGGAGGCCGACGTGCTGCGCGCCGCCCGCGACGGCGGCACGGTCGCCGACATCGCCCGCGGCCTGCGCCTGTCCGAGGGCACGGTGCGCAACCACCTGTCGTCGGCGATCGGCAAGACCGGCGCCCGCACCCGCGCCGAGGCCGTGCGTCTCGCCCTGGACAACGGATGGCTGCTTTCGTGATCTTCGAAGCTTGAGGAAAAACGCGCGATGCAACCGGGCGGCAACCATGAGTGACCGTTCGTTGCACCCGGCGCCCCGAAAAGTTCTCCCCGCAACCACACAGGGGGGAACCGAACATGAGCGCCGCAACGAAGACCGTCACCCGCGCCCAGGAGACACTGATCCGCGAGAACATGGCTTTGGTCGGCCACATGGTCCGCGAGATGCTGTTCAAGGTCCCGCCCCACGTGCACCGTGACGACCTCGCCTCGGCCGGCTACACCGCGCTGGTCACCGCGGCCAAGGCGTTCGACACCGAGCGCGGCATCCCGTTCGGCCGGTTCGCCGCCGCCCGGGTCCGCGGCGCCCTGCTCGACGAGCTGCGCAGCATGGACTGGGCGACCCGCTCGGTGCGGTCCCGGGCCCGCCGCGCCGACGTCGCCCGGCAGGAGCTGACCACCCGCCTGGGCCGCACCCCGACCCCGACCGAGCTCGCCGAGCTGCTCGGCGTCGCGGTCGCCGAGCTCGCCAACGTCGACGACGACGTGCAGCGCGCCGCCGTCCTGTCGTTGCAGGGCTTCGCGGTCGGCACCGCCGAGGACATGGTCACCGAGTCCTCCATGAACCCGGAGGAGCTGCTGCTGCACCGCGAGCGGATCGGCTACCTGCACGACGCGGTCGCCGTGCTGCCCGAGCGGCTGCGGTTCGTCGTCGAGGCGTCGTTCCTGCGGGAGCGGCCGCTCTCGGAGGTCGCCGCCGAGCTGGGCGTCACCGAGTCCCGGGTGTCGCAGCTGCGCACCGAGGCCCTGGCCCTGCTCAAGGACGGCCTGGCCACCCACATGGAGCAGCAGGAGACCGGCAACGCCAAGGACGGCTGCGTCGCCCGCCGCCGCGCCGTGTACGCCGCGCAGATCGCCGCCCGCAGCACCGTGGCGACCCGGCTGGCCGCCACCGACGCCCACGGGTTGCGCAAGGCTGCCTAACATCTGGGCGTGACCGATACGACTGTCAGCCTGCAGGACATCCGCGACGCCGCGAAGCGGATCACGGGGGCCGCCCACCGCACCCCCGTGATCCGCTCCCGCACGCTCGACGCCCTGGCCGGCGCCGAGGTGCACCTCAAGGCCGAGAACCTCCAGCGGATCGGGGCGTTCAAGTTCCGCGGCGCGTACAACGCGATCGCCCGGCTGTCGCCCGAGCAGCTGGCCCGCGGCATTGCCACCTACTCCTCCGGCAACCACGCCCAGGCCGTCGCACTCGCGGCGCGCGAGCTGGGCAGCACCGCGGTGATCGTGATGCCGGCCGACACCCCGGCCGCCAAGATCGACGCCGTCCGCGGCTACGGCGCCGAGATCATCACCTACGACCGGTACACCGGCGACCGGGAACAGATCGGCGAGCGCCTGGCCGCTGAGCGGGGCCTGGCGCTGATCCCGCCGTACGAGCACCCGGACGTGATCGCCGGGCAGGGCACCGCCGCGCTCGAGCTGCTCGAAGACGTTCCCGGCCTCGACGCGATCGTCGTCCCGGTCGGGGGCGGCGGGCTGATCGCCGGCAGCGCCACCGCCGCCAAGGGCCTGCAGCCCGGCATCCGCGTGATCGGGGTCGAGCCGGCCGCCGGCGACGACACCAAACGCTCCCTGCAAGCGGGGGAGCGGGTCCGCATCCCGGTGCCGCGCACCATCGCCGACGGGCAGGCCGCCCCGATCCCCGGCGAGCTCACCTTCTCGATCAACCGGCGGCTCGTCGACGAGATCGTGCTGGTCACCGACGACGAGATCCGCGACGCGCTGCGCTTCGCCGTCGACCGGCTCAAGCTGGTCATGGAGCCGAGCGGCGCCTCCGGCGTGGCCGCGTTGCTCGCCGGCCACGTCAGCCCCGTCCCGGCCCGCATCGGCGTGATCATCTCGGGGGGCAACGTCGGCGCGGCCCGGCTGGCGGAACTGCTGGGCTAGCGGAACTGCTGGGCTAGCGGAACTGCTCGGCCAGCACCTTCGCCTCCAGCGCCGGATCGAGCCCCAGTTCACCGCGGTCGGTGCGGCGCGGCGCGTCCCCGGGCAGCGAGCGCAGCCACTGCCAGGTGTCGGCGACCGTGTCGTACACCGGCCGGGGACGCAACCCGGCCGCCAGGGCCTTGGAGACGTCGCCGCGGTGCAGGAAGTCGTGGTCGGGGCCGGGCGGCAGCCAGATCGGCAGCTGGGTCCACGCCTGGATCCCGTACGCGTCGATGATCTTGGGATCCACCCAGCGCAACTGCGCCCGCCCGCCGGTCACCTGGTTGCCGATGTCGAGCAGCTCACCCATCGTGGTGTGCCCGGCCTCGCTCACCACGTTGTACGCCCCGGTCAGCCGGGCCGCGCCCGCGTCCAGGATGAAGATCGCCAGGTCGCGGGCGTCGATGTACTGCAGCGGCAGGATCCGCGGCCCCGGCGCCAGCGTCGGGCCGCCGCGGGCGAGGCGGTGCAGCCACCAGGGCAGCCGGCCCACGTCCTCGTGCGGTCCGAGGATCAGCCCGGCCCGGACCAGCAGCAGCGGCCCGCCGAAGTCGGCCGCCGCGAGCTCGCCGCGCACCTTGTCGCCGGCGTACCCGGGCTCGCGCGGGTCGGCGAGCGGCGCCTGCTCGGTCAACGGGGCCGGGGTGCCCCACTTGTAGACCGAGCGGCTCGACACGTACGTGTAATGCCCTGTTCTTCCCGAGAGCAGCCGGGCGGTGCGGCCGACCGCGCCGGAGCCCGCCGACCAGGTGTCCACCACCGCGTCCCAGCTCTGGTCGATCTGCAGCGCGGCCAGGCCGTCGGGCGCCAGCCGGTCGCCGCTCAGCACCCGCACGCCGGACGGGGAGCCGCGTAACCCGCGGTTGAAGACCGTCACGTCGTCGCCGCGGGCGACCGCCTCACCGGCGAGCGCCCGGCCGACGAAACCCGTCCCACCCAGTATCAGCAGCTTCATGGTCATCGACGATGCCCGATGCGTGCGCGCCCGGGAAGAGCTATCGCTCAGAGCGCAACCGGGTCAGCGCCTCGACGACCAGCGCGTGATCCTCGGCCTGGGGGAGACCCGACACCGTCACCACCGCCACAACCCCGACATTTCCCACCCGGATGGGAAAGGCCCCGCCGTGCGCGGCGTAGTCGGCCGGGTCGAGACCCATACCCGGGTTGAGCTCCTTGTCGTCACGCGCCAGCCGCCGGCCGAACAGGAACGACGAAACGCCGAACCGCTCGACCACCCGGACCTTCCGCTCGATCCACCGATCGTTGTCGGCCACCGCGCCCGGCAGCGCCGCGTGGAACAGCTGCTGCGCCCCGCGCCGGATGTCGACCGCCACCGGCTTGCCCTCGGCCAGCGAGACCAGCAGCGAGCCCAGCCGCCACGCGTCCGCCTCGTCGAACCGATCGAACACCAGCTCCCGCTCCTGGCGCTCGATCTCCGCGATCAGTTCCGCACTCATTTACGCCTCGCCTTTTGCAACCACAGGCCGATCGCCGCGACGGCCACGAACACCAACATCGAACAGCACAGGAACTTGATGAACACCGGCGCCTCCCGGTTCGTTAGGGTCGGTACTCGTGCGACTGGCGACCTTCAACCTGCTGCACGGCCGGTCGCTGTCCGACGGCACGGTACACGCCGACCGCGTCCACGCGGCGATCGCCGAGCTCGACGCCGACGTCCTCGGCCTGCAGGAGGTCGACCGGGCCCAGCCCCGCAGCGGCCTGCTCGACCTCACCGCGATCGCCGCCGACGCCCTCGGCGCCCCCACCCACCGCTTCGCCGCCGCCGTCGCCGGCACGCCGGGGGAGACCTGGAAGGCCTGGGCCTCCGAGGACGACAACATCCACCCGCTGTACGGTATCGCCCTGGTCAGCCGCTACCCGGTGATCCGCTGGCAGATCACCGCCCTGCCCGGCGCCCCGGTCCGCTCGCCCGTCTACACCGGCGACGACGGCCTGCGCCTGCTCAAGGACGAGCCCCGGGTGCTGCTCGCCGCCGTCCTCGACACCCCGCACGGTCCGCTGACCGTCGCCACCACCCACCTGTCGTTCGTGCCCGGCTGGAACCTGCGGCAGCTGCGCCACGCCGTACGCAGCCTGAAGAACCTGCCCGGCCCGCGCGTGCTGCTCGGCGACCTCAACATGCCCACCGCCCCGGTCCGCGCCGTCACCGGCTGGAA
Organism: Actinoplanes sp. NPDC051513; assembly: GCF_044454685.1. Lineage (NCBI taxonomy): Bacteria > Bacillati > Actinomycetota > Actinomycetes > Micromonosporales > Micromonosporaceae > Actinoplanes > Actinoplanes sp. NPDC051513. Next base: position 214,023 of record NZ_JBITDW010000005.1, on the reverse strand, counting down.
AACCCTCGGCAAGGCCGCCACGTTCCCCAGCCCCGCGCCCCGCGCCCAGCTCGACCACATCCTCGCCGACCCGCGCGGCGCCGAGCGCCTCGGCCGCGTCGTTCAGGTGTGCGCCCCGCACCCGCCCGTCTCCGACCACCGGCCGCTCATCGTGCAACTGGACGCAGATACACGTCCTCCAGGCCGTCCTCCGGATCCCACTGCTCGCCGATCTTCTTGAAGCCGAACCCGGCGATCGTGGCCCGCGAACCCACGTTGTCCGGCCGGATGCTCGCCCGCACCGCGGTCACCGCCGGGTCGGCGTCGGCCCGCTCGAGCAGCGCCCGCAGCATCGCCTTCGCGTACCCCTTGCGCCGGTGCCGCGGATCCACCGAATAGGCGACCTCGACGACCCCCTCCGCGTCCGGCGGCCCGTGGAACCCGCCGTGCCCGACGACCACCCCGTCGGCCACCGCCGCCCGGGCGATCCAGTCGGCGCTCGCGGGATCCCGCTCGATGTCCTCCAGACGGATCTCCCACAACCACTGCTCGTCCATCAGGAATTGACTCAACGCGATGCCCGCGGCCGCGCTCGCGGCCGCCAGGTCGCCCTCGACCAGCGCGGTCAGCGCCGCGGGGGAGAGCTTCACAAATCGGATCTCCGGCACGCCGAGCATGCTCACACAGAGTGGTGATCACTGCCACACCGTTTGCACACAACTAGATTGTGCGCAATGATTCGAGGCATGGAGGCCACCACCGGACTGGAGCAGATGATCTGCTTCGAGCTCTACGCCGCCAGCCGCGCGATGACCGCCCTCTACCGGCCGGCCCTCGACGCCGCCGGCCTCACCTACCCGCAATACCTCGTCATGCGCGTCCTCTGGCACCGCGGCCCCACCACCGTCCGTGACCTCGGCGCCGCGATCCACCTCGACAGCGGCACCCTCTCACCACTGCTCAAACGCCTCGAAACAGCCGGCCGCATCCGCCGCGAACGCGGCACCACCGACGAACGGACCGTCTGGATCCACCTCACCCCCGACGGCACCGCCCTGCAGGACCAACTCGCCGGGCTACCCGCCCAGATCGCCTGCGCCACCGGCCTGACCCTCGACGAGTTCGGCCAGCTGCACACCCTGCTCACCCGCATCACCCCCCGCTGAAAGGACACCATGGAAGCCCTCTACACCGCCTCCGCCACCGCAACCGGCGACGGCCGCAACGGCCACGTCCGCTCCGCCGACGGCGTCCTCGACTTCGACCTCGCCGTCCCCAAGGAAATGGGCGGCCCCGGCGGCGCCCTCACCAACCCCGAGGAGCTCTTCGCCGCCGGCTACGCCGCCTGCTTCCACAGCGCCCTCAAAGCCGCCGCCCGCCTGAAGAAAGTCACCCTCACCGACACCGCCGTCACCATCGACATCGGCGTCGGCCCCAACGACAAGGGCGGCTTCCAGCTCAAGGCCACCATCGAAGCCGAGATCTCCGGCGTCGACGAGACCACCGCCCACCAGCTCCTGGAGACCGCACACCAGCTGTGCCCCTACTCCAACGCCACCCGCGGCAACATCGACGTCCAACTCAGCCTGGCCTGACCACTCACGGTCGCGACGCCGGTCACCCTTCCGGCGTCACAACCCTTCACACGTACGGGCAACCGCGCCCCCGAACCACAACACCGGCCGCCCCCGGCGCACCACGCGACCACCTGCCACCCCAGGCCATAGCGCGACCATCGCCCCACCGCGCCCTACCATGCGGCGTGACCTTCACGCCCCGGGCCGCCTGGGCCGACACACCGGAACCCGTGCGGACGGCCGCCGGCGAAGCGCTCGGCGCCATGACCCGCCTGATCACCGACCTCCGCGAACCTTGACCGGGTTACAGGCCGCGCAGCGCCCGGTTGGTGCGGTTCGCCCGGACGGCCGCCCGCTGCTGCTCCGCCGTCACCTCGATATAGCCCTGCGACGTCGTCAGCGACGCGTGACCCAGCAGCCGCATGATCTCCGAGGCGTTCGCGCCGTCCTCCGCCAGCCGCGTCGCGAACGTATGCCGCAACGCGTGCAACTGCGCACCCCGCGGCACCCGATCGCGGACACCGGCCCGCCGGTAGCACGACTCCACCAGATACTGCAGACCACCACGCTTCAACGGAACGCCCACCCGATCCACCAGCAGCGCGTCACGCGGATCGAAACGACCGAACCGCGCCCGGCGGCTGACCTGATACCGCTCGATCACCGAGTCCAGCTCGGGCTCGATCGGAACCGTGCGCGGGCGGCCGCCCTTGCCGGCCACCTCGACACGGCGCTCGCCGGCGCGGCCCACGATGTCGCCGGCCCGCAGCGCCAGCATCTCGGAAAGCCGCAAACCAGCACAGAGCGCCAGGGCCAGCACCGCCAGATCGCGCTCCGGCCAGGGATCGCGCTGACGCTCATCCCGCTGGCTAACTGCGGAGAGTAACTGCTCGGGAGTGTCCTCGCCCCGCAGCGGCTTGGGGGAGTAGGCCGGCATCCGCGGCTTGTCGATCGCCGACATCGGGTTTCCCGGGAGCAGCTGCTCGGTGACCAGGAACGTGAAGAACGCGTTCCAGGACGACCAGGCCCGCGACACCGAGGCAGGCGCGCGATCCGCCGCGAAACGGGCGAAAGCGCCACGCAGCGAACGAGGGGAGAGGTCACCGAGAGTTATCGCCTCGCCGCGTACCAGCGCGATGACCGCGTGGAGATCACGCCGGTAGGCGGCGAGGGTGTGCACCGAAGGCTTGCGAGTGGCGCGAGCCGTCAGGAAGTCGTCGACCAGCGTCAGCACCGCAACGTCACGTCCATCCTGCATAAGCACTATTATGCAGCATTTTGACATATTTGCGTAGTTCTGTCGGTCTACTCGTAGCGGTATTTCAGCATGTCCGCCTCGGCCTGCTCGATGTCGGCGATCGTCAGCTCCGGCATCCGCAGCTGGGCCAGCGTCACCTCGGCCGAGGTCGGCTGGGCGTCCGCCGGCAGCCACTGTTCCGGCTTCCAGGCCCCGCTGCGCAGCAGCGACTTGGGGCAGTGCGGGTAGACCTCTTCGATGCCCAGCACCAGCGCGCTGGCCGGCGGCTTGCCCACGGCGGTCAGCTGCGACAGCAGATCCGGGCGGGTGGAGACGCAGGCCCGGCCGTTCATCCTGAGCGTCGTGGTGCGCCCCGGGATGACGAACAGCAGCCCGGCCCGTCCGGTCGCGATGACGTTCTGCAGGGTGTCCAGACGCTTGTTGCCGGTCGCGTCCGGTATCGCCACGGTCCGTGCGTCCAGGACGGCGGCGAACCCGGCGGGGCCGCCGCGCGGAGAGACGTCACAGTTGCCCTCGGCGTCCACGCTGGCGACGAAGACCAGCGACGAGCAGCTGATCAACTGGCGGGTCTGCTCGGTGAGCTCGGTCATCTGCTTGCGCACGGCCGCATCGCTGGGGAATTCGTAGGCCCGGCGCAGCGCCTCGTGGTCGGGCACGGCGTCGAGGCGCAGCGAGTCGAAGGCGCTGGTGGCGCGGGCTGGCGTCATAGCGCCGACCCTAACTGACGTTGGTTGACATAATGTCAATTATCGACCTGGGATTTGGTCGATGGAGCGGCCCTATCGTCATCGATACGCACGGGCCTGGATGCCGTAGAGCTCCGCGTACGTCGCTCGGCCCGCTGGTCGAGGCCGAGCTGAACCGCCGGTTTCCCGATCGCGCCCGGATGCGTCCGAGGTGTGGTTCGAGCGGGTGGCGCGGCATGGCGGATCTTGTACGGTCATCCGATGCTGGTTCGCTGGGTCACCGGGTTTCTCGATTCGCCGTCGGCCGACGTGGAGGCTTTCTGGCTGGCGGTCACGGGTACGACGTTGTCGGCTCGGCGGGATGCGGGAGTGTTCGCGACGCTGCTGCCGGCCGAGGGGGACGCCTGTCTGCGCGTGCAGGTGGTGGGCGACGGGCCGGCGCGGGCGCACCTCGATCTGCATGTCGATGACGTGTCGGCGGCCGCCGATGAGGCTGGGGCGCTCGGGGCATCCGTCGTGCGCGACTACGGGGATCTGGTGGTGCTGCTCTCCCCCGCCGGCATTCCGTTCTGTGTGGTGCCGTGGCACGGGGAGCGCGTGCGGCCGCGGGCCGTGCGGTGGCCGGGTGGGCAGTCGAGCCTCGTGGACCAGCTCGCCCTCGACATTCCCGCCGATGCCTACGACGCGGAGGTGGCGTTGTGGGCGGCGTTGACCGGGTGGGCGCACCGCCGCTCGGATCTGCCGGAGTTCCGGTTCCTGCAGGGCGACTCCGCGCTGCCGTTGCGGCTGCTGTTACAGCGGATCGGGGACGGTGCTGTGGGCGTACACCTCGATTTTGCTGGTGATGGGGTTGATGGTGAAGTGGGGCGGCATGTCGGGCTGGGGGCTGTTGTCGTGCGGCGGGTGCCCGGGCAGTGGACGACGTTGCGGGATCCGGCCGGGCGGGAGTATTGCGTGACCGGGCGGACGCCCTGATCAGATCGGCGTGCCGTGCGCGTGGATGGCCTGGCGGTGGGTGGTGACCCGGGCTTTCAGGCGCCAGCCGGGAGTGGACTCGAGCTCGGCGGGCTGCCAGTAGCGTTTGATCACCTGGAATTGGCGGCCGTCGTTGAGGTGGCGCTGCTGAAGGTCGCCGGCGAGGCGTTCGTGGTGGTAGCTGTCGATGAGGAAGACGCGGCCGCCCGGGCGCAGGGCTCGCCGGACATGGGCCCAGAAGGTCGAGAGCAGGCTTTCGGGTACGTGTGAGAGCCAGTATGCGAAGAAGACGGTGTCGAAGGTGCTCTCGGGCGGGGTCCAGGCGAAGATGTCTGCGGTCAGGTAGGTGACTTTGCCGGTGCCGGCGGTGCGCCGGCGGTTGAGGTCGAGGGTCTCGGTGTTCGCGTCGACGGCGGTGATGTGGCGGGCGTGGCGGGTCAGGCGCTCGGTCCACCAGCCGGTGCCGGCCGCGTACTCCAGGACGTCGCCGGCGGGAGCGAACGCGGCGAGGGCTTGTTCGGCTTCGTCGATGTCGGCGAACCAGCCACGCTCGGCCTCGGGGTCGAGGGCGTACCGGCCCTGGCGTTGCCACCACTGGTCGTACTCGGGGGCGCGGTGGCGGTAGTAGTCGCGTTGTTCGGCCAGAACGTCCATGCCGGGGACCGTAACGGGGCGGCCGGTGTGGCGGCGAGTGAATTGTCGGTGGGTGCTGGTAGAAAGATTCGCACAAACGTACGAGTGAGGTGGGTGGGTTGATGGCCCGGGGGTTGAGCACCGAGGAGCTTTCCACGATCCGTGACGGGCTGGACGCCGGGCGCAAGCCGCGGGTGCAGTTCACCGAGACGGCCGGGCAGATCGCCGGGCAGATCGGGCAGGTCGTGGCCCTGGAAGATCCGGCCACGGCCGACGAGTGGGTGGTGGTGCGGTTCGGCAAGGACGAGTTGCCCTTCTCCCCCGGCGACCTGCGCATTGCGCCGCGTGGGGCGGCGGCGCGCAAGGCCGCTCCTCCCCCGCCGCCGCCGGCACCGGCTGCCCGGCCCGCTCCCGAGTTCGTGATCGACAAACCGATCAACAAACCGATCGAGAAGCCGCCGGCGCCGCGTAAGAGCCCGCCGCCGGTCCCCGAGTCGCCGGCCGCGCCGGCGCCGCGAAAGAGTGGAGAAGTGATGGAGGCAGCGCCGCCGCCCGCGCCCCGCAAGGCATCCCGGCCGGCCAAGGCGAAACCGGTGCCGGCGTTGACGATGACCCTCGCGTACGGCGAGGGCGAGTGGACCGTTTCCGCGTCGCAGGGCTCCAAGGTGCTGGCCAAGCCGTACGTGGTGAAGCCTACCGAGGCGCTGCGGATGGTGTCGCTGGTCGACGTGCCCGGGGTGCAGGAGGCGGTCGAGCAGATCCTGGCGGCGGAACGGTCCGAGGCCGAGCAGCAGGCGCAGCGGTTACGGGCCGAGCTGGCCGAGGTCGAGGCGCGGCTGGCCGAGCTGGGCGAGGCGGGCCACAAGCCGTAGCCGGGGCCGCCGAGCCGGGACCGCCGGGCCTGGGCCGGGACCGCCGGGCCGGGCGGGATACGAGCCGTAAATGGGGCCGCCGAGCCGGGGTCGGATACGAGCCGTGGCCGGCAACCGGGGCGTGTCATTATTGGCGGCCTTATGGGGAGATCGTCGTTGCGGGCGCCGCTGATGTGGCGGTTCATGCTGTGGTTGTCGCGGATTCTGGTGTTTCCGCTGTGCCGGTTGCGGGTGTCCGGGCGGGTGCCCGACGAGCTGCGGGGGCGGGCGCTGATCCTGGCGGCCAACCACGTCAGCCCGTTCGACCCGATCGTGATGACGGCGGCCTGCCACAAGGTGGGGATAGCGCCGCGGTTCATGGCCACCGGCGGCATCTTCGACGCGCCCGTGGCCGGGCGGGCGATGCGGGCGGCGGGGCACATCCGGGTCGACCGCAACACCACCCGCGTCGCCGACGCGTTGCCGGCCGCGGTGCGGGCGCTGCGGGACGGGGGGATGGTGCTGGTCTACCCGGAGGGGCGGATCGGCCTGGACCCGTGGATGTGGCCCGAGCGCGGCAAGACCGGGGTGGCGCGGATGGCCTACGCGGCGGAGGCGCCGGTGCTGCCGGTCGCGCAGTGGAACACCCACACGGTGCTGCCGTACACGACGCCGGTGGGGCTGGGCCGGTCGCTGTTGCGGGCGTTGCGGCGGCGGCCGGTGGTGTACGTGCGTTTCGGTGACGCGGCGGTCGATCTGTCGCAGGTGACCGGGACGCCGGGGGCGCGGGCGATGAAGGCCACCCGGCTCATCATGGAGGGCATCGACGAGACCCTCGCCCACCTGCGGGCCGGCGAGATGCAGATGCCCCGCGAGGTCGACCGCACCCGGGCGGTCGACAACTCGCGGGTACGTCCCCGGCCGGGCCGCTCGCTGCTGCCGAACCAGCGCGCCGAGACGCTGCCCGTGCGGCCCGCCGATCATCCCATCTCGCCGGCGACGGAGGCCGGCCCGGCCTGAGGGGGCTGAAGCGGGCGCGGCTGAAGCCGACCCGGCTTGAGGCCGCCCGGGCGGCCCGCGTGGCCTGCTTGTTTCCACAGTGGTGACAGGCGATGCCAGGCCCGCGAACGTAGGTGGGAGCATGGTGCGCCATGAGAGCCCAAGCGGCGGTCGAGCGCACGGTCACCCTGACGGACGGCAGGCGGGTCGCGGTCCGGGAGGGCGGGGACCTCGACGGCGCGCCCGTGTTCTTCCACCACGGCACCCCGGCGTCGCGGCACCAGGCCGGCCTGGTCGAGGCGGCCGCGCGGCGCCACGGCGTGCGGCTGATCTCGGTGAACCGGCCGGGCTACGGCGCCGCCCCCGACACCCCGCCCGGTCTCGCCTCGGTCGGCGCGGACACGATCGCGGTGGCCGACGCCGTCGGGGTCGGCCGGTTCGCGACCGCGGGCCTGTCCGGCGGCGGCCCCTACGCGCTCGCGACGGCGCTGGCCGGCCCGCTGCGGGTGACGGCGGTCGCGGTGGTGGCGGGCATCGGGCCGTGGCGGATCATCCAGCCGGCGGTGCCGGGCGACCCGGAACGCGACCTGCTCACCCTCACCGACGTGGGGCGGGCCGAGGCGGCGCTGACCGGGTTCCGCGCGCTCGCCGTCGCCGACCACCGCGGCCTGCTGGAGATCGAGGACGACGAGGCGCTGGTCGACGCGTACCTCGACGGCGCGCCCGCCGACGACCTGCGCTGGCTCGACCGGGAGAAGAAGCGCAGCTGGGCGGCCGACCTGCGGGAGGCGTTGTCGCGTTTCGACGGGTACGCCCGCGACAACGTCGCCTGGGGCGGCGCCTGGGACATCGACGTCACCGCGATCACCTGCCCGGTCCGGCTGTACTACGGCGACCGGGACCGCCTCGTCCCGCTGGCGCACGGCCGGTGGCTCGCCGACCGCATCCCCGGCTCGGTCGTGGTCGCGTTGCCGGGTGCGGGTCACGGCACGGCGAGCTTCGCCTATTGGGACGAGGTGCTCACCGAGTTGCCGTAATCCGGTGGACCGGGCCGGGCCGGGTCGGCGATCGTGGCCGGGTGGAGATGTCCGATGCCGAGCGGCGGGTCTGGAGCCGGATGCCCGCCGGCGCCGCCGAGGCGATCGCGGGGCTGTCCGGCAGCCAGTTGCAGACGTTGCTGATGCCGGTGATGCGGGAGCGGGCCGCCCGGGCGCGTCCGGCGGATCTGCTGCGCCGCTGGCGTGAGGATCGTTTCGTGCGGCCGGCGGCCGCCGACGCGCGCGAGGTGAGCAGGGTCGAGGCGCGGTTGTGGGAGCTGCTGGGCGATGACGTGTACGGGGTGCAGCTGTCCCCGGTGACGCCGCTGGGTACCTGCACGGTGGTCTCCCCCACCAGCCAGAACCGGATCGTCTCCGCGACCCGCCCGGTCGAGGTGCTCTCCGACCCCACCAACGCGCTGGCGATCGAGGCCGCCGCCCGCCGCGACCAGCAGGGCGAGGTGCATGTCGCCGCGACGCATCAGGTGTTGCGGGCCCAGGTGTTCGGGCCGGGCATGGGCGCGCATTTCCGGTTGTTCGCGCTGGTCTCCTCGGCCCGCGACACGGGTTCCGGCCGCACCGAGGCCCGCCTGCTGACCCGGCATCTCGCCTACTGGCAGCGGGTGCTCGAGCCGGTGCCCGGCGCCGCGGTGCGGTACACGGTCTTCGACAGCCCGCCGCTGCGCGAGCGTTTCGCGGCGCTCGACGTGCCGCTGCTGCGGGAGGAGCCGGACCGGGAACGCGGCCGCGGCTACTACGCCGGCGCGGCGCTGCGCATCACCGCCGGCGACGTCGAGCTGGGCGACGGTGGTTTCACCACGTGGACGGCGCAGCTGCGCGCCGACGCGAAGGAACGCTGCCTGATCTCCTGCGTCTCCGTCGAGCGCCTGGCGGGCCTGGGCTAAGCCACCACGACCGGGTTCACAGCGACGCGATGCCGGCCTCGGCGACGTCCAGCCACCGGTCGACGGTCGCCGCGTCGTGATGCCGGATCGACCAGTCCACCTGCCGCAGGCTCATGTGCGCCCAGTACGCGCGCAGCCGCCGCGACGACAGCATCCCGAGCCGGTCCTGCACGTCGCCGGCGAGCGCGGGCGCGTGGGCCCGCAGGTGGAACAGCAGGGTGACCAGGTCGAAGTGCCGGTCGCCGCGCACCGCGCCGTCCCAGTCGACGACACCGCTGAGCCGGCCCCGGTCGACGAGGATGTTGCCGGGGTGGAAGTCCATGTGGACCAGGTCGTCGCCGACCATGTGCGACCCGTCCGCCCCGACCGACCGCACCCACCCGAGAAGCCGCGCCGTGCGGACGTTGAACGCTTCGAGGGGCTCGTGCAGGCAGAATCCCGGCCCGTCCGAGGTCAGGTACAGCTCGGCCGGCCGCGGGTCGGGTTCGGCCGCGAGCACTCCGGCGAGCTGGTCGTTGACCGCGAGCATCTGCCGCACGACCGCGGTGTCCAGGTCGCCCGGCGGTGTCCCGGGCAGTCGCTGCTGCACCACGACCCGTATCCCGTCGACGCGGGCGGTCAGCTCGTGCCGGGGTGTCGGCACGCCGGCGGCGCGGGCGAGGTCGACGAGCACGGCGCTGCGGGTGCGGGCGGCGGTGAGCACCGAGCGGCGCCCGTCCGGCCACCGCACGTACGCGGCGCCGACCTCCCCGCCGGGGGCGGGTCCTTCCAGGACGAGCCGTACTCCCGTGATCGACGCGATCCGCTCGAGCACGCGCGGCGCGTCGAGCCGGGCGGCGGTCGGCCATGCCTCGGTCGTCACGTCGGTTCCCCCGTACCCCGGTCCGTTCTACCGACCGGTCACCCTAGTCGATCACCGTCATGGCTGTGGTCCGCGCTGGCGCAGGTAGGCGAGCACGGCCTCGCGTGTGGTGCGCACCCCGAACATCTGGCGGGCCTCGGCGATGCGCCGGTTGGCGGTGCGCAGCGAAAGGAACTCGGCCGCGGCGGCCGCCGCGATCGTGTCGCCGGCGGCGAGCCGGTCGAGCAGGGCCCGCTGCTCGGGCACCAGGTCGGCGACCGGGCTCGCGTCGGCGGCCTCGACGGCCGCGCCCTGCCGGACCGGGCCGAGCCGGGCCAGGTCGTCGATCAGCGCCCGCCCCAGCGTGGACTCTGCGTCGCAGATCGCGACGATGCCGGCCCCGCGCGCCGCGGCGAGCACCGCGAGCTGCAGCGTCTCCGGGTCGGCGATCCGGCCGTGCAGCACCAGCCGGTTACCGGTCACGTCCCAGACCGGATCGGGCAGGGCGAAGCCGTCGCGGGCCACCCAGCCGTCGCGGATCAGGCGGCGCAGCACGGTGTCGGCCTCGCCGGGTGTGGCGACGACATGACGAGGGGCGTCGGGCTGTCTGGTCACCGGCCGTCCTTGGGCGTCTCAGAGGGGAAGGTGGCGAAGGCGAGGGCGGCGGCTTCCGTTCTGGTGCGGGCGCCGAGCTTGCGCATGCCGGCGCGGATGTGGGTGTCGACGGTCTCGGCGGAGATGCCGAGCTGCCCGGCGATGCGCCGGGTGGGTTCCCCCTCGGCGACCAGCCGTAACACGTCGGTCTCCCGGCGTGTCAGCTGATCACCCGATCGGGGGCTGCGGGTGTCGCGGTGCACGTGCCGGCGCCGCAGTCCGCGCCGGGCGCGTCCGGCGAGGACGGTCAGTCCCGCCGCGTCGGCGAGCCTCTCGGCGTCGAGCAGCGCGGCGACCGCGCGTGCCGGGTCGCCGTCGGTGAGCCCGGCGGCGAGCAGGCACCTGACCTGTTCCCGCAGCGCGACGGGCCGCCACCCGTCGGCCGCGGCGGTGAAGCCGGTGCCGGTGGCCCAGGCGGTCAGCGTCCGCCGGGCGGCTTGCGGGAGGCCCGCCGGGATCGGCGGCGTCCCCTTCTGTCCGAGGTCGTGGGCGGCCCACCGGGCGGTGATCGCGTGCAGGCCGGTGAGCAGCCCGTGGGTGCCGGCGTCGTCGGCGTGGGCGGCACGTTCGGGCTGCCCGTCGAGCCATGCGGTCTCGCGGCCCACCCAGGCCGTCGCCGGATGCGCCACGCCGCGGTCGAGCCGGGCCCGGGCGGCGCCGAGCAGGCCGGTGTCGGCTTCGATCAGCGCCGCGGCCGCGGTCGCATAACCGCGGGCCTCGTCGGGCAGGGCCCGGTCGGTGAGGTTTCCGCTTCTTTCGAGTACGCCGTCCGGCCCTTGCCCCGCAACGGGTTCCGGTTCCGGCTCCCCTTCGGACGCTGTCTGCGGGAGCGTGCCGTGCAGGGCGAGGGCCCAGTCCCCGGCGGCCGCGAACCGGGTCTGCCACCCGTAGGCCAGGTCTAGCGCGCATTCCCGGGCCGCGGCCTGCGCCGCCGAGGCGGCCTCGGCGAGCCGTCCGTCGGCGACCAGTTCCTCGACGAGCAGCCACGCGCTGTACCGGGCGATGAGGCGGTCCCCGCCGGCGGTCGCGACCGTCGCCAGTTCCTGGTCCCAGCCGGGGGTGCGGTGGCGGGCGTGCACGGCCGCCAGGGCCGCCGCGACCCCGGCCGGCGGGTTCGGGTACCGGGCGGCGATCTTCCCGGCCAGGTCGGGGGCCGAGGCCGGGTCGGTCGCCAGTTCGGCGAGCAGCAGCACCCGGTCTCGGCCGGCCAGGACCGGCGCGGGCGCCGCGTCGGGCACCGGCGTCACCGCGGCGCGGGCGGCTGCCGGCGATCCCGCCTGCAGCAGCGCCTCGCCGCGCAGCACGTCGGCCTCCACCCCCAGGGGCGTGCCGGTGGTCAGCACCTTGGCTGCCGCGGCCGCCTGCCCGGCGGCGAGGGCCGCGTCGGCGGCGGCGACCCGTACCCGCGGGTCGATCGGCGTGTCGAGGTCGCACGCGAACAGCAGCAGCGCCGCCCGGTCGCCGCCGGTGACCTGGTCGGCCGCGGCGAGGGCCATCCGGTGCGCGCCCGCCGGGTCGCCGGCCGCCGCCAGGTGCCGGGCCGCTTCGGCGGGCGGGGTGAGCTGGGCGAGGCGGGTGTGCAGCTCGACCCGGCCGGCCGCGTCGAGCAGCCCCGCCGCGGTTTCGGCCACGTACGTCGACACGGGCACCAGGTCGCCGCCGGGCCCGTCGGTGATCAGGCCGGCTGCGCGCAGGCCGGAGGCGCCGGGCCCCAGCAGCGCCGCCGGGGCGGGCCGGCCGAGCAGCCCGAGCGCGGCCAGGGCGGTGCGGGCGGGGCGGGGCAGGTCGGCGAGCGCGGTCGCGATCGCGTACGCCACCTGGTCGATGCCGGACCCGCCGGGCGCCTTGCCCGCGGCAGCCTGCCGGGCCAGCGCCGTGACCGCGAGGGGGTTGCCGCCCGCCCGGTCGAGCACCGCTTGCAGGGCGCCCGGGTCGAGTTGCGCCGCCGTGCGCCGGGCCAGGTCGGTCGCGGCGTCGCGGGACAGCGGCGGCACCGTCAGCCACGCCGCCGCCGATGATCTCAGCGCCGCGGCGGCGCGGGCCGGCAGCCGGTGCGGGGTGCGCAGGGCGACGAGGACCCGGCAGTGCCCGGCCAGCAGCGGCAGCGCGGCCAGGGTCGCCGGGTCGGCGTACTGCAGGTCGTCGAGGACCAGCAGCCCGCCGCGCACCCGCGAGCGCACGGCCTCGGCGAGCAGGTGCACGTCGTGGGCGGGCAGCCGGGCCCGCACCGCCCGCGACAACGCCAGGGCCGGGTTGGCGCGCAGCATCGCCAGGCCGCCGCCCGCGTACGCCGGGCCGGGCACCGCCTCGGTGACGCGGCGCAGCATGCTCGTGCGGCCGCAGCCGGGCGGTCCGGCCAGCACGACGAGGGCGGGGCGGTGCAGCAGGGCAGCGGCGGTGGAGACCGGGTCCTGATCTTCCGCCACCTGCTCCCCTCCCTGGTGTTGTCCTGTGGCACGAACACGGGATCCCGTGTTCCGCTGCTGTCCGTAGGCTGTCTGCGGCGGGTACCCGAGCCCGCCCGTCCGTGGGAGGGTCCGTGGTCAGCCCATTCTCGCTGACGATATGCATGGCTGACGAGTCGTCGTGAACGGCCCATTGAGCGCCAGCGTAGCGACGCTGTGTGACCAGATCGCGGGACGGCTGGGCCAGGAGGCCGGTGGCCAGGTCAGACAGATCGGTGATCGGCTCGGCGAACCGTTACGCGTTGCTATCGCGGGTCGATTGAAAGCCGGAAAGTCGACACTCGTCAACGCCCTGATCGGGCGGCGGGTGGCGCCCACGGCGGTGGGTGAATGCACGCGGGTGGTCACCCGGTTCCGCTACGGGCCCGCCGACCGGGTCGACGTGGTGTGCCGCGACGGCGAGCGCCGCAGCCTGCCGCTCGACGACGACGGCATGATCCCGCAGCGTCTCGGCGTGCCGCTGGGCCGGGTCGCGTACGTGGATGTGACGCTGACCAGCGAGAAGCTGCGCGAGTTGACCGTGGTCGACACCCCCGGCCTCGCCTCGACCGACACCATGGTCTCGGCCCGCGCGCAGGAGGCGGTCGGCGTGTCGACGGCGCCGTTCGACGCGGACATCGACGCCGACTCCGCCTCCGAGGTCGCCGCGGCCGAGGCCGTCGTCTACGTCTTCACCCAGGCCGTGCGCGCCGACGACGTCCGCGCCCTGGACGCGTTCCGGGACGCGTCGGCCCGGCTCGCCTCGTCGCCGATCAACGCGCTCGCCGTGTTCGGCAAGGCCGACACCCTGGTCGGCGGGGCCGGCGACCCGTGGCCGGTGGCGGGCCCGCTGGCACAGCAGCAGGCGGCGCTGCTCGCCCGTACGGTCTCCGATGTCGTCCCGGTGATCGGGCTGCTGGCCGAGACCGGTGAGGCCGGGCGGCTGACCGCCGCCGACGGCGCCGCGCTGCGGCAGCTGGCCGCCCTGCCCGCCGGTGAGCTGCGGCTGATGCTGGCCTCGGTCGACCTGTTCCGCACCCGGCCCGCCCCGGTTCCCGCCGAGCGCCGCGAACGGCTGCTCACCCTGCTCGACCTGTACGGGATCGGGTTCGCCGTGGCGCAGCTGACCGCCGAGCCGCAGCTGGGCACCGGCGAGCTGGTACGGCGGCTGGTCGCGGCGTCCGGGTTCCCGCGGCTGCGCGAGACCCTCGAGCAGGCGTTCCGGTGGCGCGCCGACGCGATCAAGGCGGGCTGGGCGCTGGGCCGGCTGGAACGGATGGCCGGGCACACCCGCGACGAACAGGACCGCGACACCCTGCGCGACGCCGTCGAGAGGCTGCTGCGCGACCCGGCCTATCACCGGCTGCGGCTGCTCGACGCGGCGCAGCGGGTCGCCACCGGGGCGGTGCCGCTGCCGGCCGGCTGGGAGGCCGAGCTGACCCGGCTGGCCACCTCCGACGATCCGCGGTGGATCCTGCGGCTGCCCGGCGCCGGCGCCGACGAGCTGGCCGCGGCGGCCCGCCAGGCGGCGAACCGGTGGCGCGTGTACGCGGTCGCCGGGGCCGGGCCGGCACAATCACGGGTCGCGCAGGTCGCGCACCGCGGGTTCCACCTCCTCGCGCAGCAGGTGCGCCCATGACCGCCGACCTGACGAACGTTCTCGACGCCGCGGTGCGCGACACCCTCGCGTACGTGCGCGGTGTCGACGCCGACGCCGGCGCCGACCTCGCGGAGCTGCGCCGCCGGCAGCTCGTCCGCCCCTCGGTGGTGATCGTCGGGGAGACCAAGCGCGGCAAGAGCTCGCTGGTCAACGCGCTGCTCGGGGTGCCGGGCCTGTCGCCGGTCGACGCGGCGGTCGCCACGGCCACCTACCTGCAGTTCGTGCCGGGCGAGGCCGGGGCCCTCGCCTGGGTGCCGGGGGCGGCCAACCCGATCGAGGTCGACGACCTGCGCCGGTGGGCGACCGGCGAGCAGAAGGCCCGCCGGATCGAGGTCAGCCACCCGGCGCCGCTGCTGCAGTATCTGAGCCTGCTCGACACGCCCGGCGTCGGCGGGCTCGACCCGGCGCACGCGACCGTCGCGCTGGCCGCGGTCGACAAGGCGACGGCGCTGCTGTTCGTGGCGGACGCGTCGGCGCCGCTGTCCGCGCCGGAGCTGACGTTCCTGGTCGCCGCCAGCGAACGCGTCGACGCGGTCGTGTTCGCCCTCACCAAGATCGACGCGTATCCGGGGTGGCGGCGCATCGCCGACGACAACCGTGCCCTGCTGCGCACGCACGCGCCGCGCTTCGCCGAAGCGCCCTGGTTCCCGGTCTCCTCGACCCTCGCCTGCCTGGCGCTGGAGTCCCCGCCCGGCGAGCAGGCCGCGCTGGTGGACGCCTCCAAGATCGCCGGCCTGCAGCACGCGCTGGTGGATCTGGCCGGCCGCGGACATCAGCTGCAACTGGCGAACGTGCTGCGCGCCGCCCGCGGCGACCTGACCCGGCTGGTCGACGCGGCGCAGGCCCGCCTCGACGCCGCCTCGGCCGACCCGGCCCGCAACGCGTCGGTACGGGCCGAACGCTCGGCGCTGGCCGCCCGCAAGCGCACCGAGGCACGGCAGTGGACGCTGCTGCTGAGCACCGAGACCCAGCGGGCCCGGGTCGAGACGGTCGGGCAGCTGCGCACCCGGGTCGCGGCACTGCAGCAGGAGTTCTCGGAAAGGATCGACACCGGGCGCGGGCAAGAGCTGGCCAAGCTGCCGGACGCGGTCGACACGGCGCTGCAGGCCCTGGCGGCGACCCTGTCGCGGCAGCTCGAGCAGACCTTTCACCAGGTCGCCGGGAAGGTCCTCGCCGAGGTGTTCGACGAGTCCGAACGCGCCGGCATGCTGGGCCGGCTCAACGCGACGCTGCGGCACGCGCTGTCCGCGGCGCCGCCGCGCGACGGGTCCGGCGAGAACATGCTGATCGCGCTGTCCGCCGGCGGGATCGCGTTCATGGCCGGGCGCGGGGCGATCCTCGGCGCATCGGTGTTCGCGGCCGGCGGGCTGCTCATTCCGGTCGCGGGAATCGGTTTGGGGCTGGCCGCCGGCGGTTACGTGCTGTGGCGGCGCCGGGTGCAGACCGACCGGCAGCAGGCGCGGATCTGGCTGCGCGACGTGCTCGGCGAGGCCCGGGCGGCGCTCGCCGACGAGATCGTGAACAGGTTCACCGACCTGCAGTACGCCCTGTCGGTGGCGGTCGACGACGCGGTGGAGCGCAGGCTGCGCGACCTCGACGCGCACATCGCGGAGATCGACGCCGCGGCCGCCGAGGACGCCGCGGGCCGGGCGAAACGGCGCTCGGCGGCGACGGCCGACCTGGACGCCGCGCGCGCGAAGCTACGGCAGGCAGATGACGTGCTGATCCGGGCGCGGGCGTTGACGCCCGTCCCGTACGACGAGGAGAACCGATGACGGATCACCACGACTTTTCCTTCGACGACGACCATTCCTTCGACCACGCGCCCCCACCCGACGATCACCTGGCGTGGGACGACGCGGGACTCTCCCACGACCTCTCCCACGACTTCGACCCCCCCGACGCCGACGTGTCGCACCCGGACGTCTCGCACCTGGATGCGCCCCACCTTTCTCCCTCCGAGGGCGACCCCGCCGACTCCCCTGACTCCTCTGTCGACGACGCCTCCCTCATGCCCGCCCCCCACAGCCTTTCCGACATTTCGGATCTGCCGGGCGAGGAGGTGTTCCCGCCGCCGGTCGACGTCGGCGAGCTCCCCGAGCCGGTCGACGGCTTCCCCTGGATCGACTCGGGCAGCCTCGGCCTGGCCGACATCGCCGCCGCACTGCACGATCAAGAGCACATCGATCCCGTACGCCCGGAGGAGCTCGCCGAGTACGCCGCGACCGACCTTCCGCCCGGCGTCGATCCGTGGGCCACGCTCGCCGACTCCGACGACCCCGCCACCGCGGCCCTGGCCAAGTGGTGGCAGCAAAACTGAGTACCCGGCACCTCCCCGCCGACCGGTTGCGGATGGCATAGTGTCCGCGCACCGGATCGACGAGCAGGAGCCGCCACGATGGCCGCAACCACCGGAACCCCCACCGACGTCCCCGCGGCCGGCCGCCGGGAACGCACCGGCTGGTACTTCTACGACTGGGCGAACTCGGCTTTCTCCACCACGGTCCTGACCGTCTTCCTCGGACCGTTCCTCACCAGCGTCACCAAGGTCGCCGCCGGCTGCCAGCTCAGCACCGACGTCGACGACTGCGCCGGGCGCGTGCACCCGCTCGGCATCTCCGTCGCCGCGGGCTCCTTCTTCCCGTACGTCGTCTCGCTGTCGGTCTTCCTCACCGTCTTCGTCCTGCCGGTCATGGGCGCCGTCGCCGACCGCGCCCCCCGCAAGAAGGTGCTGCTGGCCGTCACCGCGTTCATCGCGTCCGCCGCCACCGTGAGCTTCGCCTTCGTCACCGGCGACCGCTACCTGCTCGGCGGCCTGCTGTTCCTGATCGCCAACATCTCCGGCGGCGCGTCGATCGTCGTCTACAACAGCTTCCTGCCCCAGCTGGCCGGCCCCGACGAACGCGACAAGGTGTCATCGCGCGGCTGGGCCCTCGGCTACCTCGGCGGCGGCCTGCTGCTCGCGTTCAACCTGGTGGCCGTCACCATCCTGTCCATCGACGGCAATGACCAGCGCACCCTCGACATCGCCCGCTGGTGCATCGTCTCCGCCGGCGTCTGGTGGGCCCTGTTCACCCTGATCCCCCTTGCCTGGCTCCGCGAACACCCCGGCGCCGAGGCCTCCACCGCCCGCGGCAACATCCTGCTCGACGGCTTCCGCCAACTGGGCCACACCATCAAAGGCATCCGCGCCTACCCGCTGACCCTGTTCTTCCTGCTCGCCTACCTGATCTACAACGACGGCATCCAGACCGTGATCGCCCTGGCCAGCCAGTACGGCACCGAGGAACTCGACCTGGAACAGTCCACCCTGATCATCACGATCCTGCTGGTCCAGTTCCTCGCCTTCGGCGGCGCCCTGCTGCTGGGCGCCATGGCCGCCCGCATCGGCGCCCGCAAGACGGTGCTGTTCAGCCTGGCCCTGTGGCTGGGCGTCGTCATCGCCGCCTACTGGCTCCCCGCCGGCGAGCCGCTGCCCTTCATGCTGCTGGGCGTGGCCATCGGCCTGGTCCTGGGCGGCAGCCAGGCCCTGAGCAGATCCCTGTTCTCCCAGCTGATACCCCGCGGCCGCGAGGGCGAGTACTACGGCTTCTACGAGATCAGCGACAAGGGCACCAGCTGGCTCGGCCCCCTGCTGTTCGGCATCGTCTTCCAGCTCACCAACAGCTACCGCGTAGGCATCATCTCCCTGGTCGTGTTCTTCCTGGTGGGTGGAATCCTGCTGGCCCTGGTCCCGATCCGCCGCGCCATCCAGGCCGCCGGCAACACACCCCCCAGACTGCTCTGATGGACATCCACATCGACCCCGCCTCCCCCGTCGCGCCCTACGACCAGGTCCGCCAGCGCATAGCCGCACTGGCCGCCGACGGCACCCTGGCCGCCGGCACCAGACTCCCGCCCGTCCGCACCCTGGCCGCCACCCTCAACCTCGCCGCCAACACGGTCGCCCGCGCCTACCGCGAGCTCGAGTCCGCCGGCCTGGTAGAGACCCGCGGCCGTCTCGGCACCGTCATCACCGCCCGCGCCTCAGGCACCTCGGTCCAGGCCCAGCAGGCAGCCGAGTCCTACGCGGCCACCACCCGAGCGTTGGGCCTCCCACCCGAGCAGGCACTGGCCCTGGTGAGAGCCGCCCTGTCCCTCTGACCCCGCCCCGCCTGGCCTTGCCCGCGCTTGCTCCCGTGCCGCCCCGCTCCCACCGCGACGGAGCAACCGGCCAGCCCACCCGCCCTACTCATCCGGCGCGACGGCGCAACCGGCTCGCCCACCGTCGGGGCCAGCCATCACATCGGCGGACGTTCATGTCCCGGCCACCGCGACTTCGCCACGATGCACTTGTCGGCACCTGCCCCAACGGGGCAGCGCGCACCGCGATCACCCAGTAACCTGACGCGGCTCTGACCGTTCCCCACCCCCGAGGTGCCCTCATATGTCCCAGCCCCACTACCCGCCGGACCCCCGCGATCCCGGCGCGCCACCCGCATACGGCCCACCGCCCGGCTGGGGCAACCACCCGCCGTCCGCCCCCGCCTACGGAACACCGGCAAGCCCCACCTACGGAGCCCCGACCGGCCACTCCTCAGCCCAGGGCCATCCCGGCGCGCAACCCTCCTATCCGGCCGCCGCCCCGGGTCATCCCGCCGCGCAGACCGGGTACCCGCCGGCACCGCACGGCGGCGCCTCGGGCCCGGGGGCGCCCGCCGGCTATCCCGGCGACGGAGCGCCCAGCTACGGCGTACCTGCCCACGGCGCAGCCGTCCGCGGCGCACCGGCCTACGGCGTGCCTGCCCCGGGAGCACCTGTCCGCGGCGCACCGGCCTACGGCGTGCCTGCCCCGGGAGCACCTGTCCACGGCGCACCCGGCTACGGCGTGCCTGCCCACGGGTCACCTGGCTTCGGCGTGCCCGTCCAGGGGGCACCTGGCTTCGGCGTGCCCGTCCAGGGGGCGCCCGGCTTCGGCGTGCCTGCCCACGGGGCGGCGTTCGGACCTGGCGGCGGCGTTGCCGCGCCAGGCGCACAGATGGAGTTCACGGCTTGCCGGCTCTGCGGGAGCGTGCCGGCTGTCGACACCACCTTCCGGGGGCATCGGGGGATGCTGGTGCTGATGCAGTTCCTCAGCACCCCGGGGCCGTTCTGCCGCGACTGCGGGCTCGGGGTCTTCCGGCACATGACCGCACGCACGCTGGTGCAGGGCTGGTACGGCTACGCCTCGATGATCATCACCCCCATCACGGTCATCATGAATCTCATTCGCCGCGGCAAGGTCGCTCGGCTCACACCGCCGCAGCCACACCCTTACGCGCCCAGTCGCCAGCCGATGGACCCCGGCCCGCGGCTGTTGCAGCGCCCGATGAGCTGGATCGGCGTGGGGATTCCCGTCGCGCTGGTCGTTCTCATCATCGTTTTGGCCTCCGCGAGCGGCAGCTGACCTGACTCTGCCGCTCGCGGAGGCGCCCGCCGGGACGTTGCGTGACAACGGTGACGTGCGGAACGCCGCTGGCTGAGGTCATGGCCCACCTGAGGCTGGAGCGGCTGCGCCTGGAGCAGCCGCGTGCGTTTCCCGGCGGTGGTCGATGCGGTCACGGTTCGGGCCGAGGTGGAGCGCATCGGCGGGGTCGACAACCACGAGGCGGTCTATCCGAACGGGGATCGCTGCCAGTATCTCGTGGTGTGGTTCCGGTGCCGGGCGGTCGGTGGGCAGGCCCGTCCCGACGGTGAGGAATCGCTGGAGGTGGGCTGGTTCGCGCCGGACGCGCTGCCTCCAGGGCTGGGCGAGCGGACCATGCTGCGGATCGAGACAACGGCCGCGCCACAGGCGCCCGCCTGGTTCCCGGAGCTGGCGGGGGACGGCGGCAGCGCGGCATTCATGTCGTAGCCCGGCGGCAGGGTTCGCCGCACATTGGGGGCTCGCTCGGTGTGCGGGCCCTACGCCAGCCAGGGAAAGGGGGCGAGGTCCGGCTCGACCCACCCGGTGCGGGCGGCGGGGGCAGCGAGGGTGGCCGGCCGGTAGAAGCGGGTGAGCAACCGCTTGTCGAGCAGCGCCGGGTTGCCGGCGGCGAACGACCCGAAGTCGGCCGCCGGGTTCTCGGCGACGTGGTGGGCGACCAGCTCCACCCACGCCCGGCTCACGGTGGCGTGGTATTTCTGCGGGGCGCCGGCGTAGCGGGCGGTGCGGCGCAGGCCGTCGCTGACCAGGGTGATCGCGGCGGGCATGCCGGCCGCGCGGACGGCGAGCCAGGTGACGTGCACGTGGGCGCGGTGGTTCAGCGGCGAGCCGACGGCGGTGAGAAGCCGTTCGAAGGTGGTCATGTCGCCTCCAGGAGAACGATTCAGGTGGCGTCCGCCAAGGCGGCCAGCACGGTGTGGAAGGCGGCAACGGCCTCGTCGGGAAGGGCGGCCAGCGCCCCGTACTCGAAATCGGTCATCGCTTGCTGGATGCGGGACGCGGTGGCCTCCCCGGCGGGGGTGAGGGTCAGCACGACGACCCGCCGGTTGCCGGGGCGCGGGCCGCGAACGAGCAGGCCGCGGCCTTCGAGGCGGTCGAGGACGCTGGTCAGGGTGGTGGGGCGGCTGCCGGCGTCGGCGGCGAGCTCGGAGACGGTGCGCTCGCGGCCGTCGGCCAGGACGCCGAGGGCGTTGATCTCGGCGGGGGTCAGGCGCAGGTCGGTGAGGCGGGCGGTCAGCGCGTGCAGGGTGAGGTGGGTGGTGCGCTGGAGGGCGAGCAGGGCCGATATCACGATTTCGGATTCTACGATATCGTACGGTCATGACGGTACCGGATTACGTCGGCAAGCTCCGCGCGCACATCGGTCACGACCTGCTCCTGCTGCCGGGGGCCAGCGCGATCGTGTACGACGACGAGCAGCGCCTCCTGCTGGTGCGGCGCGGCGACAACGGCAGATGGTCGCTCCCGGCCGGGATGATCGACCCGGGTGAGCAGCCCTCCGACGCGGTCGTGCGGGAGGTCTACGAGGAGACCGGCGTCCACGTCGCGATCGAGAGCCTCGGCGGCGTCGCCACCCACCCGGTGACGTACCCGAACGGCGACCACTGCGAATACCTGCACGTGTGGTTCCGCTGCCGGCCCGTCGGCGGCCAGGCCCGCCCGGACGGCGACGAATCCCTGGAGGTGGGCTGGTTCACCGCCGGCGAGCTGCCGCAGCTCGACGAATGGGCCAAACTGCGCCTGTCGGCAACCGGCGGCTGGTTCGCGCCCCCGGGCGCCGGCACCCACCCCGGCCTGTCCGACCCGCGCGCCCTCTAGGTGTTCGCCACCCGCAGCAGGATGTCGGCGTGGCAAGGCCCGTCGAGCGGGCACCAGCACGCCAGATCATGCCCGGCCAGGTTCTCCCGGATCTCCTCGACGGTCACCGCGAGCGTCCCCGCCTCGAATGCCTCCCGGTACGCGTCGACCGCCGCCGCCCGGGACCCGTACTCCTTGATGCTGAACGGATTCCCCCAGCGCGTGGACCTGTCCACCCGGATCGCGTCGGGGTGATCGGCCCGCCACGGATGCTGCCGGCTCATCTGCACACGACGGAACGCCATGAGCTCACAGGGTAGCCGTGGTGAAAATCCAGTCGGGCCCGTCCTCGCCCTCGGTGTCCAGATGTTCGGCCCGGTGCAGCCCGGCCCGCAACGCGACCCGCCCGGAGGCGACGTTGCCGGGCCGCACCCGTGCGATCACCGGCAGACCCGGCGGCGCGGCCGCGACCACGGCGATGGCGGCCTCGGACGCCAGCCCCGCACCCCACGCGACCGGGTCGAGCCGATAGAACAGATTGAGCGCCGGCGCGTCGTGCAACCGCACCAGCTTCAGCCCGCAGAACCCGATCACCCGCTCCGAGCCGCGCCGCCGCAGCACCC
The DNA here is from genome assembly GCF_044454685.1 of Actinoplanes sp. NPDC051513. Taxonomy (NCBI): domain Bacteria; kingdom Bacillati; phylum Actinomycetota; class Actinomycetes; order Micromonosporales; family Micromonosporaceae; genus Actinoplanes; species Actinoplanes sp. NPDC051513. The sequence goes on along the minus strand of NZ_JBITDW010000005.1, from coordinate 191,661 downwards.
AGTAGCCGAAGCCGTGCCGCTCCCAGTGCGCCCGCCAGCGGCGGCACCGGTCCACCGCCTCCGACCGGACCGTGATCATGTCGGAGGGGTTGTGCTCGCATGCGAGGGGATCGCTGTGGATGCGCAGAATCGCGTCGGCGTCCGCCTCCGTCGGCCGGCGCAACTCGAGCCGCGCGGTCAGCATGCCGGCCTGCCGAGCAGGACCAGGATGTGCCACAGGTACTTGATCAGCTGAAGCGGGGCGCCGGGCTCGCGAGCGGCCCGCCCGATCACCGCGGCGTCGAGCTCGGTGACGCCGTACCGGCCGGCGATCTCGGCGGCCAGCGGCGGTACCTCCGGCCCGCGCAGATCCGCGGGAAACTCCGCCGGGCGCAGGGTGAAACCCGGCGACCAGGTCACGGTCCCCGTCAGCGACGCGAGGTGCCGCTCGTACGGCGTACCGCGAAAGGAAGGATCGGCAACGACGGCCGCGACGTCATCGCTCAGGGCGAGTCCCCCGTGGATCTGGGCTTCCACATAGCTGTCGAGAGCACGCCCGGCCACCGAACGCGGCGCACCCACCAACGAGACCCACGAATCGGGCGAATCGGCGGCCAGCCCCAGCGCCCACCCGGTCGTGGCCACCTCGTCGAGCAACGCGGCCCACACCGCACCGAACGTCGCCGCCGTCCCCACCACCGTCGGTGACGTCACGCTGTCCCCGTGACTGAACGTGGCCCGCTCGGCGACCGCGGACCGCAACACCAGATGACAACTGCCGAACCGCGGCGACGCCCCGTCCGGATACCCCGCCAGATTCAACCCGCCGTAGACCGGACGCCCGAGCGGCCCCGCATACACCCCCGGGAACATCTGCTCCTCCCACGACACCCGCGGACCGCCAAGCCCACCGTTGGAGATCCCCGTCTCGAACTGCGACCGGTACACCCCCTCGGCCGCCAGCGACTCCGCCACCGTCCGCCCCGACGCCGCGACCCGATCCGGGTGGAAACTCACCGTGATCGGCGCCCGCTCGAAAAGCCCCGACAGACCCGCCGGCCCGGGCGCCGGAAACAGCGCCCGCACATGATCCAGAGCCCGGGCCGGGACAGTCACTTCGCCGCGATCGTGTCCGTAGCCAGCAGCACGATCAGCAGCAGCCCCACCACCACCCGGTACGCGATGAAGATGCTGTACGAGTGCTTCGCGATGTACCTCAGCAGCCATGACACCGCCCCGAGCGCCACCACGAAGCTCACGAGCGTCGCGATCGCCGTGTTCAGCCAGCCGACCCCCGCGGAGATGTTGCCCGCCTCGTCGTGCACCTGCAACACCGTCGCCCCGAGCAGCGCCGGAATCGACAGGAAGAACGACAACTTCGTCACCGTCACCCGGTCGAAGTCACGCAGCAGACCCGCCGACATCGTCGCGCCCGACCGCGACACCCCCGGGATCAGGGCCAGGCACTGCGCGAACCCCATGATCAGCGTGTCTTTCCAGGTCGTGTCGTCCTCGTGGCGCACCTGCGTCGCCGCGTGATCCGCGAACGCCATCACCCCCGACCACAGCACCAGCGAGCCGGCCACGAACCACAGGCTCCGCAGCGTCGTCTCGATCGTGTCCTGGAACGCCAGCCCCACGATCCCGATCGGGATCGAACCCAGGATCACCGCCCAGCCGAACCGCCAATCCGGGTTCTTCCGCGCGTCCTTGCTGAACAAACCCCTGAACCACGCCGGGACGATCCGCGCGATGTCCTTCCGCAGGAAGATCACCGTCGCGAACACCGCCCCCGACTGGATGATCGCGGTGAACGCCGTGATGTCGGGCGAGTCGATCTCGTACCCGAGAAGCTTCTCGATGATCGTCAGGTGACCGGTACTCGAAATCGGCAGGAACTCGGTGACCCCCTCCACCGCACCCAGCAGCACCGCCTCGAAGATGTTCACACCCGACCGCCTTTGTCCCGAACCGCTGACCGCGGATGAGCATAGGGGGACGTGTCACGCCCCGGCGCGGCGGGCACGCGCCGCCGCCAGCGTGTACGCCGGGTCACGATCCAGATTGTGCCGGTCACGGTCGTAGCGGCGCGTGGTACGCGGATCCGCGTGACCCATCGCGTCCTGCACATCCTCCAACGGAACGCCCTCGTCCCGGGCCGCGGTCGCGAACGCGTGCCGCAGCGAGTGCGGCGACAGCCGATCCGCGGCCGGAATGCCCGCCTCCCGCGCCAACCGGCGGATCAACCGGAACACGCCGTGCCGATCGATCCGGGCGCCCGTCGACGTCACGAACAACGGACCGTCATCGTGACCCCGCAACACCAAGTAGTCGTCGAGAGCCGCCGCCGCGCCATCGGTCAGCGCCCGCCGCCGCGCCCGCCCACCCTTACCGACAAACCGGACCGTCCGATGCCCGCGCTCCCAGCCCACATCGCCCAGATCCAGACCGACCAACTCCCCCACCCGCAGACCCAGATCCGCCAGCAAGGTCACCACGGCCCGATGCCGCGGACCGGCCCGGCCGGCCGCCGCCAGCAGCGCATCGACCTCCCGCGGCGCGAGACCCACCGTCGCCGAATGATCCCGCGACACGTACGGGCGATCCGCGCCACCCACCGGGTTGGCGTCAACAGCCCGAATTTTCACAAGAAAGTCGTACCAACTTGACAAGCCCGACAACTTACGCGCGACCGTAGCGGCGGCCAGCTCCCGCGCCTCCAGACCCCGCGCATACGCGTTGACCTCGAGAAACGACGCACGCAACGGCTCAATCCCCGACCGCGAGCACCACGACAGCCACCCCGACACATCACGCCGATAAGCCGCCCGCGTGTGCTCCGACAACCGCCGATTCGCCAGCCACGCCTCCGTGACCTGCTCAGCCGCCCGAATCTCCGCAACCACGCCGCCATCGGACCGAGGCACCACCTGCATGGCGCCCATCGTCTCAGCTCTCGGCCACACCACCACCCGCGACATGCCAGCGCCGCGAATACCCGACCGCCGCCGCGAAATACCGATCATGCGAAACCGTCAGCAGCGTCCCCCGGAAACGCCGCAACGCCTCCTCCACCACCTCCAGCGCATCGAAATCCAGAAAATTCGTCGGCTCATCCAGCACCAGCACCCGCGCCGGACTGTTCACCAACACCGCCAGCACAAGCCGCCGCAACTCCCCCGCCGACAAGCTCCGCGTCCGCACATCCCACTGATCCGTCCCGAACTGATGCGCTTGCAGGAGACGCTCGGCATCATCCACATACACCGGAACCCGCGACCGGAAGAACTCCATCACCGTCGCGTCCGAACGCAGCTCATCCGACGTCTGCGGCAACACCGCCACCTCATCGCCCCCGGCCGCCGCCAGAGCCCGCATCAACGTCGTCTTCCCCGCCCCGTTCCGGCCCGTCACCAGAATCCGGTCACCCCGCCGCACATCAACATCGACCGCATCCAGCAGGGTTTTGTCGCCGAAGGCCACCGTCAGCTCCCGGACCTTCAGCACCACCTCCCCCGCCTCCTGATCGTCAACCGGAAAAGCCAACGTCAACGGCGGCCGCGTACGAGGCCGCGCGATCCACCGCGTCGACTCCATCCGCCGCCGCAACCGCCGCTCCCGCACCTTCGCCTTACGCGCCACCAACCGCGCCACCCGCTTCAGATGCGGCGCCGCCGCACCCATCCCCGACGTCAGCTCGACACCCAGCGACTGCTGCTTCGTCCGCTCGATATCCGCCTCCCACCGCCGGCGGTCCTTCTCCTGCGCCTCGAACTCCAGCAGCAACTTCTCCCACCGCCGCTGCTTCTCCACCCGATACGCCGTGAAACCCCCACCCGGAAAGTCCTGCGGCTCATCGTGAATCCCGTCCAACTCCACGATCCGCGACACCACGGCATCCAGAAACGCCCGGTCATGACTCACCACCACCACGCCACCCGGGAACGCACGCAGCCACTCCTGCAGCCACGCCGCCCCCTCGGCATCCAGATGATTCGTCGGCTCATCCAGCACCATCACATCCGGCGCAGCCAGCAACGCCCGCGCCAGCAACAACCGCGCCTGCTCACCACCGCTCACCGAACGCAACGCCAGATCATCCGGCAGATCCGCGATGCCGAGCCGCTGCCGGATCTCCGCCAGACGCGTCTCCGCCGTCCAGCCCTCCAGCGCCGTCCACCGCTCCTGCACCACGCCGAACTCGGCCAGCACATCGCCGCCCGCCGCAAGCTCCCGCTCCAGCTCACGCAACCGCGCGGTCACCCCGGCCAACTCACCGAGCCCGCCGACCAGGAACTCGCCGACCGTGCCGTCCGGATCCGGCATCTGCTGAGGGACATAGCCGACCCGCGTCCCCGGACCATAGGTCACCGAACCGTGCGCCGGGCGCAGCTCGCCCGCGAGCAGCCGCAACAGGGTCGTCTTGCCGGCGCCGTTCGGACCGACCACACCGATCCGGTCACCGTCGCCGAGGACCAGATCGAAACCCTCGAAAAGCAGATCGCCGTCGTGGGCGGCGGCAAGGGAAACAACTTTCAGCAAGGGAATCTCCAAGGGCAACAACCGACATGGGTACGCCCGGAGCACCGCGCCCGGACGTCGTGCTTGTCAGCCGGCTCTCACATGGAGACAGTCACTCCCCGCTGCCTAGGAATCAGGTCCGGCCTCCACCCTGCCCCCACCGTCGGCCCGTCGCAACCGGATTCGGCCGTGGCGCTCGGCACGAACCAAGCCAGGGGATGTCGTTGATTCCTTCTTGCTTTTGGGGTTGACCTTGTGGTGCGCCGGTGAGCTGGCACACCACGTGTAGAGCGTCCTAGGATGGATGGGTCAGCCGATGCCGACGGTCTGCCGATCCGGCTCGATCACCGCGACGATCCGCTCCTCGTCCCTCGGATACGCGTTGCCGGTGTACTTCCGCGCCATCTCGTCGACGACCGCCCAGCCCTCGTCGCCGTCCAGCCAGGCCGTGACGTGCCCGCGCACGACGACGGGGCGCCACGGGCTGTCCGCCGGAGCGATCGACAGCGCCACCCGCGGATCGTGGCGCAGATTGCGCACCTTGCGGGCGTGCGGGCCGGTGAGGAACACGATCTGCTCGCCGCGCGTCGCCACCCACAACGGCACGGTGTGCGGCGCTCCGTCGGGCTGCACAGTGGCCAGGTGCGCGAGCGGCGTGCCGTCGAGGACGCGGCGAACTTCCGGATCCAGCATGTCCTTCTCCCCTACTGAGTTCCCTCAAGAGACTTCGCGACCGTACCAGATCACAGTTCCCTGAGGGAACCCCAATCGCTAGAGTGGGACCATGCAACGCACCGACTTCGGCGACATGGCCTGCTCGATCGCCCGGACCCTCGACGTGCTGGGCGAGTCCTGGTCCCCGCTGATCCTGCGGGACGTCTTCGCCGGCTTCACCCGCTTCGAACAGATCCAGGCCGACCTCGGCATCTCCCGCAAGGTCCTCACCGAGCGCCTGAACCACCTCGTCGACCACGGCGTCCTCGAGCGCCGCCCCTACGACCGCCGCCCCCGCCACGAGTACGTCCTCACCGAGAAGGGCGCCGAGCTCGTGGACCTGCTGATGGTCATGGTCGCCTGGGGCGACCGCTGGCAGGCCGGCGAGGACGGCCCACCCGTCCTCTACCGCCACCACGCCTGCGGCGAGATCAGCCACGTCGACCTGCGCTGCGCCCACTGCAACGCCCCCATGCACGCCGGCGACATCGACCTGCTCCCCGGCCCCGGCGCCCGCCCCTGAGCCCCCACCCGCCCCTGAGCCCCCACCCGCCTCGGAGCCGCCGCGCGCCCCTGAGCCGCCGCGCGCCCCTGAGCCCCCACCCGGCCATCGGTCGTCGACCGAGAACGAAAGGGCGGCATGTCGTTGATTCCTTTCTGGTTTTGGGGTGTGCGCCGACAGCGGCCCGGCGCACACCCCGTACAGCGTCCTAGGATGATGGATGGGTTACTGCGTCGTCGCTCACGTGCGGGCATGGGTGGGGCGAGAAGCGCACACCCCGGGGCGCACAATGGGCGGCGTGCCGCAACCCCCGCACAGCGCCCCGCCGATCCGGCACACCGCTGATGCCGCGCAGACGCGCGAAGAGCTCACCAAACTAAGCCCCGAGCTGGTCGAACGCTACGACGCCGCGCTCGCGGGAGCGCGGGCGGCCGTGCTGGCGCGGCTGCTGGGGGCGCTCGCCCGCGAGCCGCTGCCGGGGCTGAGCGACCGCCGGCACGGCGAGGTGTCCTTCCCCGGGGTGACAGTGCGATATTCGCAGCGGGCCGCGACGGCGTTCGCCCGCGCCGAGGAAGGGCTGACCGCGACCGTGCGGGCCGAGACGGCGCCCGAGGACGAGTGGGCGGGGCTGAGCGCATCGGGCTGGGGCGCCGAGACCGGCCCTCGACCGGCGCAGGGCTGGCAGGACAGCGACGCCTGGGTGGGTGAGCTGTCGCCGGGCGCCTTCGTCAGCGACCCGGGCACGCTCGTGCGGATCCTCTGGCCGGGCAGCGACCTCGCGGCCGAGGTCGACAACAGCGTCGCCAACATGGCACTCGCGCGGGCAGGGCGTCGGGAGCGGCCGTTGCCGGAGGCCGGCGAGCCGGACGGGCTGGCCATCGCCGAACAGTCCATCACGGACGGACATCCGCTGCACCCCTGCTGCCGCACCCGCGGCGGCATGAGCGTCGCCGACGTGCTCGCGTACGCGCCCGAGCACTCCCCCACGATCCGGCTGCGCCGCCTGCGGGTGCCGGCCGAGCGGTGGCACGGCACGGCCGAACCCGTTCTGCTCGCCCACCCCTGGCAGGCGGCGCGGATGAGGGACCGCTACCCGTGGCTGGCCGACGACGGGGAGACCGGGCCGGCCCTGCCCTTGATGTCGTTGCGCACCGTGGCGATGGCCGGCGGCGGGCCGCACGTCAAGACCGCGGTCGACGTGCAGATGACCTCGGCGGTGCGCACCGTCTCGCCGGCGGCGGTCGCGAACGGGCCGGTGCTGTCGCGGCTGCTGAAGATGGTCACGAACGACCTGCCCATCGACGTGCTCGAGGAGATCGCCGCCGGCGCCGTACTGGTGGACGGCGTGCCCCAGCGCCACCTGGCCCACCTGGTGCGGCAGGCGCCGCGCCTGGCGGACGGCGAGACGATCGTCCCGCTGGCGCTGTACGGGGCGAGCGAACCGCTGGCGACGGTGCCCGACCCGTACGAGATGATGGTCTTGCTGGGCAAGGTGCTGTTCGCGCCGCTGGCACGCGTGCTCGACCGCGGCATCGCGTTGGAGGCCCACGGGCAGAACACGCTCGTGGTGCTGCGCGGCCACCGGCCGGTGCGGATCGTCTACCGGGATCTCGGCGGGGTGCGGGTGAGCGCGCGCCGCCTCGAAAAAGCCGGCTTCGAGGCGCCGCGACTGCGCGGCGACCTGCCCACCGACGACCCCCAGGTGCTGCGCACCAAGCTCGCGGCGGCCGCGCTCGGCACCGTCGCCGCGGAGATCATCGCGGCGCTGAGCCGGCACGGCGCCGACCCGCAGCGGCTGTGGGGCATCGTGGCGGCGGCGCTGCGCGAGACCGGCACCGCGGACGTGCCGCACCTGCTGCGCGAGCCGCTGCCGGTCAAGGCGACCACCGCGATGCGGCTCGCCGCCGACCCGCTCGACGACATCTGGGCCTATCTGGACAACCCCCTGGCGGCACAATGACACGCAGTCTCTCCCTGGAACGCCTGGCGCACACCGAGGCCGCCCTGGCCGTGCACGCCCCGGAGCTGGTGGACGACTTCGTCGCGGCGCTGCCCGAGGCCGCGGACACGGTCGGCCGGCGGCTACGCGGGGCACTGACCCGCGAGGGCATCCGCGACATGGGCCCGGGGCCGCTGCACGCCTTCAACCGGGTGGAATACCCGGCCTCGGGCGTCGGCGACCCGGTCGAGCTGATCGACGGGATCGACGCGCCCGGCTTCGCGGCCGAGCTGCGCAACGCGGTCATCAACCTGGCGATCGCGATGGTCCGCCCGGCCGCGCCCATCGGCGACGGGCCCGACTGGCAGGCGATCGGGCTCGAACGGCTCGCGGTCGCCGGCCACAACCTGCACCCGTGCGGACGCACCCGGCTCGGCTGGGACACCAGCGACGTGCTCGCCCACGACCTCGAGGCGCCGTCGACCCGGCTCGGCTTCGTGGCCGTCCGCGACGAGCTGCACCTCGGCGACGACGTGTTCCCCGAGATCGACGCCCCGGCGGGTTACCGGGTGCAGCCCGTGCACGTCTGGCAGCGCGACTCGGTGCTGCCCGCCCGTTACGGCGACCTGCTGCGCGACGGCTCGCTGAGGATCCTCGACGAGGAGCTCGACGCCGTGCCGACCGCGGCCCTGCGCACGCTGCTCGTGCCGTCGCTCGGCGAATATCTCAAGGTCTCGCTCGACATTCAGGTCACCTCCACCAGACGCAGCATCAGCGTCGCCAGCACCCGCAACGGCCCGGCTGTGTCCACCCTGCTGCACCGCCTCGTGGCGGACCAAAGGATTCTGCTGCTGGCAGAGACCTCTGGCGCGGCGGTGCCGATCGGCTCGGGGCGCGACCTGTCGGCCATCCGCCGCGACGGCCTGGCCGGCCGCCTGCGCGAGGGCGAGCGGGTCGTCCCGGGCGGCGCGCTGCCGTTCCTGCTCGGCGAGCTGGTCACCGGCGATCCCGAGACCTGGCTGCGGGAATACGCGGAACTGCTGCTCCCGCCGCTGATGCGCCTCACCGCCCAGGGCGTCGCGCTGGAGGCGCACCTGCAGAACTGCCTGCCCACCTTCGTCGGCGGCCGCCCCCACCGCCTCGCCCTGCGCGACTTCGCCGGCCTGCGCCTGCACCGGCCCCGCCTGGCCGGGGCCGGGCACGACATCGCCCTGTGGCCGGGCTCGGTGGTCGGCACCGACGACCTCGGCGTGTTCCGCGCGAAGATCGGCTACACGCTCTTCCAGGCCCACCTCGGCGAGATCATCCTGCGGCTCGACATCGACGAGGACCGGGCCTGGCGCATCGTCCGCGACGTGCTCGACAGCTGCTGCTCCGGCGACGACCACGCCGCCTTCACGGCGCCGCTCGTGCCGCACAAGGCCCTGGTCCGGATGCGCCTGGAGGGCGCGGGCGACGTCTACATCCCGGTGCGGAACCCACTGCATGCACGATGAGATCCTGCGCGCGCTGCCCGCGCCGTCGTGCGCCTACGTCTACGACACCGCGGCGCTGCGCGCACGGGCCGCGATGGTCCGGCAGGCGTTGCCGGGTTCGGCTTCTTTTCTGTACGCGGTGAAGGCCAACGGAAATCCGGCAGTCATCGCCGCGCTGGCATCGGTCTGCGACGGGCTCGAGGTGGCGTCCGGCGGCGAGCTGTCCCTGGCCGTCGCCGCCGGCGCGAAGCGCATCGTGTTCGGTGGCCCGGGCAAGACGGACGCCGAGCTGGCCGCGGCGGTGGCGGCCGGGGCGCTGATCAACGTGGAGAGCGTGCACGAGCTGCGCCGGCTGGCGTCTCTCGCGCCGGCGCCGCCGTCGGTGTGCCTGCGGGTCAACCGGCCCGGCGGCGGCCTTCAGGGCAGCCACACGATGACCGGGACGCCGACGCCCTTCGGGATCGAGGAGTCGCAGCTCGCCCTGGCGATGCAGGTGCCGGGCGTCGACGTGATCGGCTTCCACCTGCATGCCGTGTCGAACAACGTGGACGGCGTCGCGCACGCGGCCTTCGTCCGCGACAGCCTCGACTGGTCGGTGCAGACCGCGCGCGAGCTCGGCTTCTCCCTGCGCGTGGTCAACGTGGGCGGCGGCCTCGGCGTCGACTACCTGAACACCACCTCGATGGATCTGTCGCCTCTGCGCGACGTGATCGTGCCGCCGGGCATCGACCTGGTCTTCGAGCCGGGCCGCTTCCTGGCGGCCGACGCCGGCGTCTACGCGGCCACCGTTCTCGACATCAAGACCACCCATGGGCGTACGTTCGCCGTCCTGCGCGGCGGCACCCACCACTTCCGGCTGCCCGCCGCCTGGGGATACAGCCACCCGTTCACCGTGGTCCCGGTCGACACGTGGCCGCACCCCTACCCGCGTCCGTCCGTGACGGACTGCCTCGTCGACGCCGTGGGCGAGCTGTGCACCCCGCGCGACGTCCTCACCCGCGGCCAGCACGTGGAGTCGCTGCGGGCCGGCGACATCCTGGTCTTCGGGCGGGCCGGCGCCTACGGCTGGGACATCTCCCACCACGAGTTCCTACGCCACGACCCGCCGTCGTTCATCATCGTCTGAAAGCTTCGGACATGTTCGTCCATGTCTGTTTGTGGCTGGATCGGTTCGAAAGATCGCGTGACCGTTCACCTTGGATTACCAAAGTGGTGCTGGGTATCGCGGCCGCCGACACCGGCCCCATGCGGAAGGACGAGACATGAACAACACTCGACACGACGAGCCATCGACGTCCCGTCGGCGATCCGGCCGTCATGTCCTTACCGGGATCCTGGCCGCGGTGATGCTGGTTCCGGTCGCCGCCGTCAGCGGCGCGGCACCGGCTGCCGCGGCCACCAACCAGTTCAAAGGCATGAACTGGGCCCGCGTGGGCGACAACTTCACCACCGGCACCCACGTCCTCGAAGGGCTGAGCAGCTCCGACAACTACAGCACCGTCCAGGCCAAGGCCAGCGCGATCTACAACGGCATGGCCGCCTTGGGAGTCAACACCGTCCGGCTGCCGATCAACACCCAGGACGCCGGCACCAGCTGGTGGAACGCCTACCGCGGCACGATCGACGCCGCGACCGCCCGTGGCTTCAAGGTCATCCTCGCCTACTGGGAGGACGGCGCGGCCTCCGGCGGAAAGATCACCAGTACGAGCGCCTTCACCGCGATGTGGAACACGGTGGTCTCCGCCTACGGCGCCAACGGCCAGGTCTACTTCGAGCCGATGAACGAGCCCCACGGCTACAGCTCGGCCGACTGGCGCAACTTCGCCGCCTCGTGGATCAGCGCCCACGCGTCGGTCCCCCGGGGCCGGATTCTCATCGGCGGCACCGGCTACAGCCAGGACCTGCGGGACCTCTGCAACGACAGCCGCTTCAGCGGCACCCTGTTGTCCTACCACTACTACGCGTTCTTCTACGGCACGAAAACCTACGACCAGTGGCTCAGCGACTTCAACACCCGCCTCGGCGCCTGCGCCTCGCGGGCGGTCCTGACCGAATACGGCGCCCAGATGGACAACGGCCTGAACTACAACAACGCGAGCAGCACCGACAACTTCGTCCGGTACCTCCGCGCCGTCACCGAACGCCAGCGCGCCCTCGGCATTGGCGGCGTCTACTGGCCGGCCATCGGCGGCAAGATCGCGTCCGGGAAGACCTGGGACCCGTACTCCATGTACTCGCGGTCCGGCAGCGGAACCAACCAGACACTGACCGTCCGCAACAGCAGCGGCGCCGGCCGGATCAGATACGGCTGGGGCCTCTGACACCCCGAGGGCCTAGCGGCGGAACGTCGCGCGCCAGCGGACCACCAGGGGGTCGTCGGGGGACTCGAGCTCCTCGACGCTCTCGGCGCGCAACCCGTCGCGGGCGAAGGCCTCCACCTCCGCGCGGGTCAGCGGCCACGGCGGACCGTCGCCGGACGCCTCCTGCGCTGCAGCGGCCAGCACCAGCAGCGTGCCACCGGGCGCGACGAAGCCGGTCACGCTGCCGGTCGCCCGCTCCCGCAGGTCGCGGGGCAGGGCCTGGACGTTGTTGCTCTCCACGACCAGGTCGAAGGCGTGCCGCCACCGCGCCGGCGGCGCCAGCAGGTCGGCGACCTGGTAGTCGACGGCGGAGTCGGGGTGCCGCTCGCGGGCCGAACGGATCGCGGTCTCGGAGATGTCGAACGCGGTGGTCGCATAGCCGAGCCGGGCGACGTGCTCGGCGTCGCGGCCGGGCCCGCACCCCACCACGAGCGCGCGCCGCCCCTCGCCCTCGGGCAGGCCGGCCGAGAGCAGGTTCGCGCTCGGCTCCGGCCGGTCCCACGGGATCTCGGCACGGCCGTCCCCCGCCTCGGCGTAGAGCTTCTCGAACCACCCGGTGGCGTCGCCCCGCGCGAGCGAGGCCGCCGCCAGCCGGCGCGTGTCGGCCCGGCCCGGCTCGTCGACGACCACGTCGTGCCGTCGCGCCCGCGCGAGACCCCAGTCGTGCAGCGCCTGCAGCACGGGCGCCAGGCTCCGGCCCTCCTCGGTCAGAGCGAACTCCACCTCGTGCCCGGGCAGTTCCCGCCGCTGGACGAGGCCCTCCACCTCGAGCTCGCGCAGCAGCTGAACCAGCGTCAGCTCGCCCACGTCCGGCATCCGGCGGCGCAGTTCCGCGTCGTGCCGGACGCCGTGGTGCAGGTGGGCGAGGACCGCCGCCCGCCCCTTGCCGCCGATCAGGCCGACGGTCACCTCCACCGCGCTGTGGTAACGCATCTGCACGGAGAACCCCCCGTTCACAACGGCTTCAGGCGCCTCTGCTCCGACCGTACGCGATGGGGGTCTTGGTTTCGGGGTGGGGGGGGGGGGCCCCCCCCCCCCCCCCGGCCCCCCCCCCACACAACCACCGAAACAACCGGGGGGGTGGGCGACAAAACCCCCACCGGCGCGCGGGGGGGGGGAGAAAAAAC
>NZ_JBITDW010000005.1:0-179034 GCF_044454685.1 Actinoplanes sp. NPDC051513 | reverse complement strand
ACACCCCCCGTTCAAACCGGGCCCCGGGCCCCACGCCGCCCCCGGCCCGGGTGGGGGTTTTGGGTGGGGGGGGGCCCGGCCCCCCCCCCCCGCCGCCCCGGGCCACCCCCTCAACGAACCGCGATCACTGCCGGGCGGTGGCGACGAACGACGCCGACGCGATCGCGTGCTGGCCGATCACGAAGCCGGCGACCGCGCCCCGCGTGTCGGGAGTGAGCTCGAGGCTCGGCACGTCGAGGGCGATCACCGTGAACGTGTACCGGTGGGTGATGTCGCCGGTCGGCGGGCACGGACCCGTGTAACCCACCGTGCCGCCGTCGTTCGTGCCGTTCACCCCCGGCAGGACCACGCCGGTCGGAAGCGACCTGGTCGTCGCCGGCACGTCCCACGCCGTCCAGTGCCAGAAGCCGCTGCCGGTGGGCGCGTCGGCGTCGAAGACCGTGACGGCGTAGCTCTGGGTCGCGGCGGGGGCGCCGTGCCAGGCGAGCGCGGGTGAGACGCCGGCGTCCTCGCAGCCCCAGAAGCGGGCCGGAATCGGTTTGCCGGCCCGGACATCGCTGCTGGTCAGGGTGAAATGTTTGATGCCGGTCGGCAGGCCGCTGCGGACCTTGTGGTAGCCGAAGTGCGGGAACCCCGTGGCGGCGGACGCGCCGACCGCGCCGCCGAGGATCAGGAGCACGACGGACGCCACCACGGCGAAGCGGCGGGATATGCGATGCATGATCAACCTCCTTCGATGCGCTGAACGCCACCGATTCTGCGGGTCGCGGCGGGTGGTGTCGATCCGACTTTGGTAGGCGCCGAAGTGTCGGCGGGACATCATCGGGGCATGGACAACGCCGAGTCGCTCGCCGGGTGGGCCGCGCTGCTGGCCGACCGCACGCGAGCCGCCTTCTGCCTCGCCCTGCTGGACGGCCGCGCCTGGACCGTCGGTGAGCTGGCCAAGCACGCCGGGGTGGCGATCTCGACGGCCTCCGAGCACGCCGACCGCCTGGTCGCCGGTGGCCTGCTCGCGCAACGCAAGCAGGGGCGGCACCGCTATCTGCAGCTGGCCGGCCCGGAGGTGGCCGCGCTGATCGAGACGGTCGCGGCAGCCGGCACGCCCGGGCCGCCGCCACCGGTGGTGTCGCTGTCGGCGGCGCACCGGCGGCGGAACCTGGCCTTCGCCCGCACCTGCTACGACCACCTCGCCGGATTCGTCGGCGTCGCCGTGGCCGACGCCATGACCGCCCACGGCATGATCAGCCGGTCGCACGGCCTGGCGGTGACGCCGCGGGGCACCGCCTGGCTGGCGGCCAACGCGATCTTCCTCGACAAACCCGGCGCGCTCGACAGATCGGGCAAGCGGCCGGTGCTGCGGGAGTGCCTCGACTGGACCGAGCGGCGATCACACCTGGCGGGGACGGTGGGTGCGGCGATCTGCCGGCACGCCTTCGACGCGGGCTGGATCGTGCGGATCGGCACCGGCCGGGCGGTGAGGGTCACCGACGTGGGCGCCCGTGCGCTCGAGGATCAGCTCGGGGTGGTCATCGAGCCCGCGGGGCGGGGCTCACCCGGCGCAGCTCCCGCAGCGCCTGCCGTCGCGCGTCACCGCTGAGGGTGTCGACGTACAGCGTGCCGTTCAGGTGGTCGGTCTCGTGCTGCAGGGCGCGCGCGAGGAATCCCGTGCCGTGGATCACGAGCGGTTCGCCGTACGCGTCGAAGCCCTTCGCCGTCACCGACATCGACCTCTTCGTCGGATAGGCCAGTCCCGGCAGGGACAGGCATCCTTCCTCGTCGTCCTGCTCGCCCTCGAAGCCGGACAGGACCGGGTTGACCAGGTGGCCCACCTGGCCGGCCACGTTGTAGGAGAACACGCGCAGGCTCACGCCGATCTGCGGCGCGGCGACCCCGGCCCGGCCCGGCACGCGGACGGTGTCCTCGAGATCGGCGACGAGCGCACGCAGCTGCGCGTCGAAGGCGGTGACCGGGTCGGCCTCGGTGCGCAGAACCGGGTCGCCGAAGATCCGAATGGGCCGAACTGCCATGAGTAAAAGGCTATCCGGGCGTTACCGGCCTAGGCGAACAGGGCCAGTTGCTCGGCCGACAGCACCTCGCGCAGTTTGGCCAGGGAGCGGCGGGTCTGGCTCTTCACCACGCTCTCGGGGATCTCGAGCACGCCGGCGACCTGCTCGACGCTGTAGTCCTCGAAGTACCGCAGGATCACGATGGCGCGGTCGCGGACCGGCAGCCGGCCCAGCGCGTCGAGCATGGTCAGGCGCAGCTCGGGGCTCTCGCGGTAGGCCGGCTCGTGCAGCACTCCCGGCGTCGACTCGGTCGACGACCGGCGGCGGCGGTGGTCCAGGTAGGCGCGGAGCAGGATCTTCTGGGCGTACGCGTGGAGATTGTCGGCCTGCGCGGCCCGGCGCCAGCTCAGGAACAGCTTGGTGAGCGCGGTCTGGGTGAGGTCCTGGGCGAGGTGCCAGTCGTGGCAGAGCATGAACGCGGTGTTGCGCAGGCGCTCGGCGTGGGCGTTCGCGAACTCCGCGAACTCGTCGTCCTCGGTCATCTCAGTCGATCACCGGCGGGCTGGGGAACTCGCTCGCGCCGACGGTGATCAGCGCGGTGTCCATGGTCACGCCCCAGCGCGGGTCGGCGGCCACGCGGACCGCCTCGTCGACGGTGAGGGCGGGCGGCGCGGGCGGGAGCTGCGGGCCGTCCAGGCAGCTGGGCACCTCGACCTGAACGACCGTGCCATCCGGCCAGGCCGCGTCCACCACCATGCTTTCCAGGCAATTGTCCGGCATGTGCCTGATTGTCACCCTGGCGGTGGCGCCACGGGGCGGCTCGGCGCCTTTCTCCGGCGCGCTCTTGTCGACCTCCACCCGCACCACACCCGGGCCCGACCCGCCGTCCAGGTACAACTGCACCTGGAGATCATCCTCGGGCGCCACGGCGAAATGGCTCGTCCGTCCGGGCGGTAATAGTTGCGTCAGAAGATGAAGCATCGCCGCTGAGGTCGCTTTCTCCCGCATCTGGCCGGCACGGTCACTGCCGCTGCGGATGGAAAACGTACGCGCTTCGATACTCGCCATGGGGGCGGGCGGCACAGGTGGCACGGTTTGGGGAGTTGATCGCCCGGCGGCCTCGATCGGCACATCTCGACGGCCGGCTACGCCGCCGTCACCCACGAGCACGAAGGCGGTCACGGCCGCGGCGATGGCCAGCAAACCTGCGGAGAATGCCCGAATTCTTCGCGTACGGCGGATTCGCCGCCCATCGCGGATCGCGGCGTCCACGATGTCGCCCAGCGGCGGCGGCCGTTCGGCGCTCAGGTCGGCTCGCAGCAACGTCCGCAGATCTTCCGTCACCAGCGACCCTCTTCCCGCACCCTCTACCCGCAAAGACGGGCTGAACGTGCCATCAGGTGACAGTGATGCGCGCCCGGATTTTGTCGTACCCCCATGGCAGGGTCGCCCCATGCCGAAAACGCAGTACTACACAGCCACCACCATCGACGGGTTCATCGCCGACGAGTCCAACTCCCTCGATTGGTTGTTCGAAGTCGGGTCCGGCCCGGACGGCTCGGCAACCAACCCGTTCGCCGAGTTCTTCGCCGACGTGGGGGCCTTCGCCATGGGCGCCACAACGTATCAGTGGGTTCTCGATCACGATAACTTGCTCGATAATCCGGGCAAATGGAAGGAATACTACGGCGACGTGCCGGCCTGGGTGTTCACCCACCGGTCGCTGCCGCCGATCCCCGGGGCCACGCTGCACTTCGTCCAGGGCGACGTGCGTCCCGTCCACGAGGCGATGACCGCGGCCGCGGCCGGCAAGAACATCTGGGTCGTCGGGGGCGGCGAGCTCGCGGGCTCGTTCGCCGACGCGTCATTGCTCGATGAGCTGATTCTCGGGGTGGCGCCGGTGGCCCTCGGGGCCGGCGCGCCGGTGCTCCCCCGGCGGCTGACGTCGGCGCGGCTCGCGCTGGCCGATGTCACGCGCCGGGGCGAGTTCGCCTACCTGACCTACACCGTGGGCGGGCTCGAGGGGGGCGACTGACGCAAGTGCACGGTGGTGCCCACCCGGTCGCCGGCATCGGCCGAGGCCCCGGATATCTGGACCGGACCCGTCTACCGTGAATCAGGGCCCGTCCCGCCCGGCGACCGGGCGGGAGGCCCGCACACCGTGACCGGGGGCGATCGGTATGTCGGCGCAGTCGGGTTGGGGCTCTGACATGCTGCTCGAGGCGGCGCCGGACGCGATCGTCGGGGTCGGCCCGGATGGCACGATCGCCCTGGCCAACGCGCAGGCCGAGCGGCTGTTCGGCTACCAGCGCGACGAACTGGTCGGCCAGCCGATCGAGTTGCTGGTCCCGGAACAGGCGCGGGCCGTGCATCCCGGGCATCGCCGGCGTTACCTGGCCGACGCGCGGCCCCGGCCGATGGGCGCCGGTATGCAGCTGGCCGGCCGGCGGCACGACGGCACGCAGTTTCCCGCGGAGATCTCCCTGTCGGTGGTGCAGTCGGACCGGGGGCCGCTGGTGGTCGCCGCGGTACGCGACGTCAGCGACCGGGTCCGCGCGGAGGCGAAGTTCCGGGGGCTGCTCGAAGCGGCTCCGGACGCCACCGTCGGGGTCGGCCCGGACGGCGTGATCGCCCTGGTCAACGCGCAGGCCGAACGGCTGTTCGGCTACCGCCGTGACGAACTGGTCGGCCAGACGATCGAGCTGCTGGTCCCCGACGCCGTCCGGGAACGGCACCCGGGACACCGCACCAGGTATCTGACCGACCCGGCCCATCGCCCGATGGGGGGCGGCATGGCCCTGGCCGCCCGCCGTCGCGACGGCACCGAGTTCCCCTGCGAGATCTCGTTGTCGGCCATCGACACCGAGGACGGCGTGCTGGTCTCGGCCGCGGTCCGCGACGTCACCGAACGGCAACGGGCCGCCGAAGCGGTCAACCGGCTGGCGTCGATCGTGCAGTCCTCCCACGACGCCATCATGGGCAAGACCCTCGACGGGGTGATCACCAGCTGGAACCCGGGCGCGGAACGGCTCTACGGCTACTTCGCGCAGGAGATCATCGGCCGGCACGTCGGGGTGCTGTACCCACCCGACCAACAGGCCGTCGAGCGGGACATCCTCGCCCAGATCGCCGCGGGCAAGCGGGTCGAGCAGTACCGGACCCATCGGGTCCGCAAGGACGGCACCAGCGTGACCGTGTCGCTGAACATGTCCCCGATCGTGGACGCCACCGGCCAGATCGTCGGGGTGGACACCGAGGACGGCCCGGTCGTCTCGGCCGCCATCCGCGACGTCACCGACCGGCTCGAGCTCCAGGCCGAACGGGAACGCCTCAAGAGCCAGGCCGAGCGCGAACGCCTCGAAGCGCAACTGCACCAGGCGCAGCGCCTCGAGAGCCTCGGCCAGCTCGCCGGCGGCGTCGCCCACGACTTCAACAACCTGCTCGCCGTGATGCTGAACTACACCACCTTCATCGCCGAGGAGATCGACGACGCGCACGGCGCGGACCCCGCCTGGCAAGCGGTCCGGCACGACATCGCCCAGGTACGACGGGCCGGGGAACGGGCCACCGAGCTCACCCACCAGCTGCTCGCCTTCGGCCGCCGCGAGGTCGTCCGCCCCCAGGTCCTCAACCTCAACACGGTCGTCGCCGAGGTCGAAGCGCTCCTCCGGCGCACCATCGGCGAGCACATCCAGTTGCACACCACCCTGCCCGACGACCTGTGGCCGGTCCTGGCCGACCCCGGCCAGCTCGAACAGGTCCTGGTCAACCTGGCCGTCAACGCCCGCGATGCGATGCCCGACGGCGGCACCCTGAGCATCTGCACCGCCAACCACACCCTCGACGAGACCACCGCGGCGGCCGCCCCCGACCTCGGAACCGGCCGGTACGTGAAACTCCGCGTCGCCGACACCGGCACCGGCATCCCGCCGGAGGTCGCCGAGCACGTGTTCGAGCCGTTCTTCACCACCAAGCCCAAGGGCGAAGGCTCCGGCCTCGGACTGGCCACCGTCTACGGCATCATCACCCAGGCCGGCGGGCACGCGCGGATCGCCTCCAGCCCCGGCGCCGGCACCGCGTTCACCGCGCTGCTACCCGCCACCGCCGAGCCGGCCGCACCGGTCGCCGCGGCCCCGGCGACGCCTGCCGCCGCGCATCACCCCGGCGGCGAGGCCGTCCTGATCGTCGAAGACGAGGAAGCGCTGCGCGAGGTGGCCCGGCGCATCCTGAGCCGGAACGGCTACCACGTCCTCACCGCGGCCAGCGGAACGGAAGCCCTCAAGGCCGCGGAACACGCCGGCAGTCACCTCGACCTGCTCCTCACCGACGTGATCATGCCAGGCATGCTCGGCAAAGAACTCGCCGCCAAGATCCGCGACCGCTACCCCGACATCCAGGTGCTCTACATGTCCGGCTACGCCCAGCCGGTCCTCGCCTCCCAGGGCACCCTCGACCCCGGCGTCACCCTCGTCGAGAAACCCTTCTCCGAAACCACGTTGCTCGACCGGATCCGCGAGGTCCTCGACACACACCCTTCGTAGCCGGAGGCGCGGGTGGTCTTGCCGCCACGCCCCGCAGGCGATCACCGGCGTCAGCGCGGGCGATCGCCGCCACGCCCCGCAGGCGATCACCGGCGTCAGCGCGGGCGATCACCGGCCTCAGCGCAGGCAATCGCCGGCGTCAGCGCAGGCGCCTGACGGATCTGCGGCCCGAATCGAGCTCGATCATGTCGGGAAACCGGAGCGAGGCCCAGAAGTCGGCCGGGCTCGGGCGAAGCTCGACCCGGCTCGCCAGCCACAGGGTCGGAGCGAGGCCGTGCGTGGCGATCACCAGCGTGGCGGCGGAAGCGGCCGCCGGGACGCGGTGGCGGGCGACCGCGGCCTCGAAGCGGGCGATGACCTCGTCGCGCGGCTCCCAGCCTGCGTGGCTCGCGGGCGGCGGACCTCGGCGAAGCCGGCGTCGGTCTCGATCGGCACGTGCGGGGCGATCTCGCGCAGTGTCTCCAGGGCTTTGGGCTCGGTGCTGGAGACGTAGTGTGCGGCGGACCCGGCGATCAGCGGGGCCAGGGCCCGGGCGGCGGCGCGGCCTTCGGGGCCGAGGTGCCACAGCTCGGCCGGGGTCTCCGGGTCGATCACCGGCATGGCGTGCCGCACGAGCACCAGCCGCGCGCACTCAGCGAAGGTCATCGCACGACGGTAGTCCGGGGTCGGCACGGCCGGGGGGTCGGCACGGCCGGGCGTGGGAAGGCAGGTCGAGGCCGGCGGGCATGGGGCCCCGAAAGGCGGGGCACGGGTAGCGGCGGGCGTCGGGTGAGGCCCGAAATGCGGGGCGGGCGCCGGGTGAGGGGCGCAAAGGACTGGCGTCCGCCGCGGGTCGTCGTTGTTCGCGGGGGCGAAGAGTGGCTTGCTAGGGGGCTCGGCGTTGAGCTCGGGGTCGCTTGGCTACTGTGCGTAGCGGCGAAGTGCTCGTGCCTGGGGGCGGCTCTGCCTGCCTGGCGTTGGGGTTGGGCCGACGGCCGATCAGGCCGCCAGGGCGTGGCGGGCGGGGCCTCGGTGGGGCTCGATCATCGTGCCGTCGGGCAGGATCTCGCCGGTGTCCTCGAAGACGATCACGCCGTTGCAGAGCAGGCTCCAGCCCTGCTCGGGGAAGGCCGCAAGAATGCGGGCCGCCTCACGGTCGATGGCGTCTGCGCTGGGACACTGCGTTTGGTGCTGGCACATCGTGTGGTCTCCGGTCGGGGGGCTTGTGTGACGATTCACAACGACGGTGACGGACGTTACCTCAATCCGAACGACGACGGACGGAGGCGGTAACGGCGTCCCCTTGCCAGAATCCTCGGTTCTTATGGTCCACGGAAGTATGCTCGTCGACCACTTCCCGACAACCCGGGAAGGGCCGGCGCCGGGCTCTCCGGCGTCCTGCCAGGGCCGTCACGGTGCGTGAACGCGAAACAGATACATTTTTTGTGACGGCGCCTACCCCACGAGAGTGCCGCCACGGGGGAACCACCCGACGGACTGCCGGTGCGAAACACTGGCCGAACGGCCACCCAGGTCTACCCGATCAGCGATGGCGACCTCGGCGAAATACCACTCTGCGTATCCACCGGTGCCGCTTCCGTAATGATCAGCTTTGCCTACCCTCGGTCCACGAACGACGTCGCGAATCCGTATATGTACGGGTAATTAGCCACGGCACGATATACAGCGAGTGCACAGCAACGGCTAAGGGCGCGGATCCGAAGATCCGCGCCCTTAAGAGAAACTTCAGTCCTCGAACGCCTCGGGCGAGGGGCACGAGCAGACCAGGTTGCGGTCGCCGTAGGCCCCGTCGATGCGGCGCACCGGCGGCCAGTACTTGGCCGTGCGGTCCACGCCGGACGGGTACGCGGCGAGCGACCGCGAGTACGGGTGGTCCCACTCGTCGGCGGTGACCGACGACGCCGTGTGCGGAGCGTTGGCGAGCGGGTTGTCCGATACGGGCCAGACGCCGGCCGCCACCTGGTCGATCTCCGCCTTGATGGCGATCATCGCGTCGACGAAGCGGTCGAGCTCGGCCAGGTCTTCGCTCTCGGTGGGCTCGACCATCAGGGTGCCGGCCACCGGGAACGACATCGTCGGCGCGTGGAAGCCGTAGTCGATCAGGCGCTTGGCCACGTCGTCGACCGAGACGCCGGTCGCCTTCGTGATCGGGCGCAGGTCGAGGATGCACTCGTGGGCGACCAGGCCGTTGTTGCCCGCGTACAGCACCGGGAAGTGCTCGCGCAGCCGCGACGCCACGTAGTTGGCCGTCAGCACCGCCGAACCGGTCGCCGCGGCCAGGCCGTCGGGGCCCATCATCCGCAGGTACGCCCACGAGATCGGCAGGATGCCGGCCGAGCCGTGCGGGGCCGCCGACACCGCGTGGTGCTCGCCGGGCAGAAGAGGGTTCCCCGGTAGGAAGTCCGACAGGTGCGCGCGCACCGCCACCGGACCCACGCCCGGGCCGCCGCCGCCGTGCGGGATGCAGAACGTCTTGTGCAGGTTGAGGTGCGACACGTCGGCGCCGAACTTGCCGGGCCGGGCGTAGCCGACCAGCGCGTTCAGGTTCGCGCCGTCTACGTACACCTGGCCGCCGGCCTCGTGCACGCGGGCGCACAGGTCGGCGATCGAGGTCTCGTAGACGCCGTGCGTCGACGGGTAGGTCACCATGATCGCGGCCAGCGACGCGGCGTGCTGAGTGATCTTGGCGTCGAGATCCCGCATGTCCACGTTGCCGAGGTCGTCGCAGGCCACCACGACGACGCGCATGCCGGCCATGACCGCGCTCGCCGCGTTGGTGCCGTGCGCGCTCGACGGGATCAGGCAGACGTCGCGGTGCGCCTCGCCGCGGGAGCGGTGGTAGCCGCGGATGGCGAGCAGGCCGGCCAGCTCACCCTGCGAGCCGGCGTTGGGCTGCACGCTCACCGCGTCGTACCCGGTGATCTCGGCGAGCCACGTCTCGAGCTGGCTGACCAAATGCTCGTAGCCGACCGTCTGCGACGCCGGGGCGTACGGGTGGATGTCGGCGAAAGCCGGCCAGGTCACCGCCTCCATCTCGGTGGTGGCGTTGAGCTTCATCGTGCACGAGCCGAGCGGGATCATGCCCCGGTCGAGCGCGTAGTCGCGGTCGGCGAGCTTGCGCAGGTAGCGCAGCATGCTCGTCTCGGAGTGGTGGGTGTTGAACACCGGGTGGGTCAGGTAGGAGCTGGTCCGGCCCAGCGGCACGGCGCCGCACGCCGCCGGGGCAGCCACCGAGACCCCGAAAGCCGACAGAACGCCGGCTATGTGCGCGTCGGTGGTTGTCTCGTCGCAGGAGACCGACACGCGGTCGGAGGAGACCAGCCGCAGGTCGATGCCCGAGGCGGCCGCGGCCTCGACGATCTCGAAGGCGCGTCCGGGAACGACGGCGGTCACGGTGTCGAAGAAGGCGTCGTGCGCGACCGGGACGCCGCCGGCGGCGAGGCTGCCGGCCAGGGTCAGAGCATGATCGTGTACGCGTTTCGCGATGCGCCGCAGCCCGTCGGGCCCGTGGTAGACCGCGTACATGCCGGCCATCACGGCGAGCAGCACCTGAGCCGTACAGATGTTGCTGGTGGCCTTCTCGCGCCGGATGTGCTGTTCGCGGGTCTGCAGCGCCAGCCGGTACGCCGGCGCCCCGTCCGCGTCCTTGGACACGCCCACGAGCCGGCCCGGCAGCGACCGCTCGAGCCCGGCCCGCACCGCGAGGTAGCCGGCGTGCGGCCCGCCGAACCCGAGCGGCACCCCGAACCGCTGGGTGGTGCCGGCCGCGATGTCCGCCCCGATCTCGCCCGGCGCCCGCAGCAGCGTCAGCGCGAGCAGGTCGGCGGCCACGGTGACCAGCGCGCCCACCGAGTGCGCGGCGGCGATCAGCGCCGAGTGGTCTCGCACCGCGCCGGAAACGCCCGGATATTGCAGGTGGAGCCCGAAATATTCGGCGGGGAGCGCGTCACCCGCGTCCAGATCCACGAGCTGCAGCGTGATCCCGAGCGGCTCGGCCCGGGTCCGCAGCACGGCGAGCGTCTGCGGGAAAGTGTCCGCGTCCACGACGTACACGGACGACTTCGATTTTGAAGAACGGCGCGCGAGCGTCATCGCCTCGGCGACCGCTGTCCCCTCGTCGAGCATCGAGGCGTTGGCCGTGGTCAGCCCGGTGAGGTCGGTGACCATGGTCTGGAAGTTGAGCAACGCCTCGAGCCGGCCCTGGCTGATCTCGGGCTGGTACGGCGTGTAGGCCGTGTACCAGGCCGGGCTCTCCAGAACGTTCCGCTTGATCACCGCGGGGGTGAACGTGCCGTAGTAGCCGAGCCCGATCATCGGCGTCGCCACCGTGTTCTTCGCCGCGATCGCCCGCAGCTCGGCGATCGTCTCCTCCTCGGAGGCCGCCGGCGGCAGGTCGAGCCGGCCATGCCACCGGATCACCTCCGGGATGGCGGCGTCCATCAGCGCGTCCAGCGACGGGTAGCCGATGGTCTTGAGCATGTGGGTCTGCTCGTCGGGGTCCGGGCCGATGTGCCGGGCAGCGAACGTCATGGCGGCTCCAAATGAAGCGGGAGGTCGACAGGGCGGCCTCCCCCTCTGTCATACCCAGAAATCCGGGGTACTTCAGAGTCGCGTGCCCACGCGGTCCGTTTGCCTGAGAGGTTCCGGGGAGGATTTGCCCCTTCGGCGCCACCAAGGCTTGCTGACAAGCCCGTGAACTCTCCCGCGTGGCTGGTGACCAAGCTACCAGTGATCACGTTTCAATCGCGTATCCCTAGGGTGGTGCTGTGACGTACAACCCCGCGGACAACCGCTACGACTCCATGACCTACCGGCGGGCCGGCCGCAGCGGCCTGAAGCTGCCGGCGGTCTCGCTCGGCCTGTGGCACAACTTCGGCGACGGCCGCCCGCTCGACCGGCAGCGCGACATCGTCCGCCGCGCCTTCGACCTGGGCGTCACCCACTTCGACCTCGCCAACAACTACGGGCCGCCGCCGGGGAGCGCCGAGGGCAATTTCGGCCGGATGCTCGCCACCGACCTGCGCCCCTTCCGCGACGAGCTGGTCATCTCCACCAAGGCCGGCTACCACATGTGGGACGGCCCCTACGGCGAGTGGGGAAGCCGGAAATACCTGGTCAGCTCGCTCGACCGGTCGCTGAAGCGGCTCGGCCTCGATTACGTGGACATCTTCTACCACCACCGGCCCGACCCGGACACCCCGCTCGAGGAGACGATGGCCGCGCTCGACGCCGTGGTCCGCGCGGGCAAGGCCCTCTACGTCGGCATCAGCAACTACACCGCCGAGCAGACCGCCCGCGCCGCCGCGATCCTGCGCGAGCTGGGCACCCCGCTGCTGATCCACCAGCCGTCGTACTCGATCCTCAACCGCTGGATCGAGCGCGACAACCTGCTCGACACGCTCGAGGAGGCCGGCGCCGGCTGCATCGCCTACAGCCCGCTGCAGCAGGGCCTGCTCACCGACCGCTACCTCGGCGGCGTGCCGGACGACTCGCGGGTGCGCACCAGCGTCTTCCTCAACGAGAGCGACCTCGACAACAAGACGATGGCCCGCATCCACTCGCTCAACGACATCGCCAAGCGCCGCGGCCAGTCCCTGGCCCAGATGGCCCTGGCGTGGGCGCTGCGCGACAACCGGATGACCAGCCTGATCATCGGCGCGAGCAGCGTCGGCCAGCTCGAGAACAACATCGCCGCCACACAGAACCTCGTCCTGACCGCCGAGGAACTGGGCGAGATCGACGCGACGGTGCTCGATCTCTGAGATCAGAGCCGCGGTCGTGGCCGGGCACCGCGGTCCGGCCACGACCGCGAAGTCGAACGGGAAGGGGTTGCCGTGACGCTGCGGACGGCACGGACGGACGATCTCGGCGCGATCCTGGAGCTGGCCGTCGCGTTCTACGCCGAGGACGGCTTCAGCACGCCGCGCTCGCAGCTGAAGAAGCACCTTCGCGGGCTAGCCCGGCCTCAGGCCAGGCCGGCGTCGTGGGCGAGCAGCGCTATCTGCGTACGGTTGCCGAGGTTCAGTTTGGACAGGATGTGGGAGACGTGGGTCTTCACCGTGGCCAGCGTCATGTCGAGCGCCGCAGCGATCTCCGCGTTGTTGCCTCCCCGGCCGACCGCCACCACCACGTCGCGCTCGCGCGGGCTCAGCGCCTCCAGCGCCGCCCTCGCGCGGGCGTACGCGCCGGCCTGCACCGCGACCCGGTCCATCAACCGCCGGGTGATGACGGGCGACAGGATCGGCTCGCCGGCCGCGACCTGCCGGACCGCCTCGGCGATCCGTGCCGGCGGCGTGTCCTTGAGCAGGAAACCGCTGGCCCCGGCGCGCAGCGCGTGCAGGATGTTCTCGTCGGTGTCGAAGGTGGTCAGCACGATGACCTCGGGCGGGCGCGGCCGCGCCCGCAGGCGGCGGGTCGCGGTGATGCCGTCGACTCGCGGCATGCGCAGGTCCATCAGTACGACGTCAGGGCCGTGCGCGTCGGCGGCGGCCGGCACCTGATCGCCGTCGGCGGCCTCACCGACCACCGCGATCCCGGGCGCGCCGTCCAGCATCATCGTCAGCCCGGCCCGCACGAGCGCGTCGTCGTCGACCACGAGCACGCGCACCGGCCGAGTCACGACGGCCACGGTATCAACGCGTGCAGCCGGAACTCGCCGCCGACCTCCTGATGGTCGAGCTGCCCGCCGGCCAGGTGCACCCGCTCGGTGAGGCCGACCAGGCCCGCTCCCCCGGACCAGGCCGGAGCCGGACGCCGCGGCGACAGCCCGTTGCGTACGTCGATCTCCAGCCCCTCGCCGGGCCCGCCGCGCAACGCCACCCGGACCGGCTGCCCGGCCGCGTGTTTGCGGGCGTTGGTCAGGCCCTCCTGGATGACCCGGTACGCGGTGCGGGCCACCGCCGGCGGCGCCTCGGCCGGCTCGTCCACGGTGTCGCGCAGCTGCACCTCGGCGCCGGCCTCACGGGATTCCTCGACCAGCCGCGGCACATCGGTCAGCACCGGCTGCGGGCGGCTGCCGTCACCGTCCTCCGGAGCGTCGTCGCGCAGCAGCGAGATCACCTCGCGCAGCTCCTCGAGCGCCTGCCGCACGCCGGCGCGCACCACCCCGGCCGCCCGGGACAACTGCTCGGGTGAGGAGTCCGGGCGGTACTCCATCGCGCCGGCGTACGTGGCCAGCAGGGACAGCCGGTGCGCGAGGACGTCGTGCATCTCCCGGGCGATCTTGCGGCGTTCCAGCATGCGTGCCTCGGCGACCCGGCGGCCCTGCTCGGCCTCGGCCCGGCGGGCCCGCTCGTGCAGCGAGCCGATCAGCGCCGCCCGGGCCTGCGCCCAGGCGCCCCAGCCGACCAGCGCGCCGTAGCCGGCGACGACCAGCGCCAGCCACCATCCGTACGACATGCCGCCGTGGGATCGCCAGGCGCCCTGGACCGCGTGCGCGGCGATCCCGCCCGCCGCCACCGCGATCGCGACCGGGAAACGCCGGCGCCGCGAGACCTGCACCGCGCCGATCGTTGCCGGTGGTGTCGCCGCTGGTGACACCGCGGCGAGCGCGGTCAGCACGGCCGTGGCGGGAACCGGGCGCCACAGCACCAGCGGTGTCAGCGCCCAGCTGAGCACGCCGGCCACCAGGTCGAGGGCGAAGAGCGGGCCGAGCGCGCGGCCGGTCCACCAGCCTGCGATCGTCGCCGCGATCAGCGCACCGGACGCGGCCAGCGTCGTGGCGACGGCGGTGGCGCCGGGACGGCGGTCGCATTCTTCGGAGCTGTCCACGCCGCGAGACTAACCAGCAGGTGGCGGCGGGCGACACCATCCAAAGTCGTACGCCGGTCATGCTGAGGAAGGCGTCCGCGCGGCCGGCGGCCCGATGTGCGGACCGGCACCGGACCCCGACGCTCATCGGCATGACGAACATGCAGCAGACCACCACCTGGACCACCGCCCGGCGTACGGGCCGCGCCGTCGCGGTCGCCGCCGGGGCGGCGAGCGCCCTGATCCTCTGGGCCGTCAACGACCCGTGGGGCGGCATCGACCTCGCCGTCCGCCAGGGCGGCGACGTCCAGCCCGTGGGGCCGGCCGCCGTCGCGGCCACCGCGCTGATCGCCGGCCTGGCCGCCTGGGCGTTGCTCGCCCTGCTGGAGCGGACGCACGTCCGCCGGCCGGCCCGGACCTACCGGATCGTCGCGTCGATCGTGCTGATGCTGTCGCTGCTCGGGCCGCTGGGCAGCGGCGTCGGCACGAGCAGCAAGCTGGTGCTGCTCGCCATGCACCTGACCGTCGGCGCAATCCTGATCATCGGCCTCCCGCGCTGCCGCTCCAATCGATAGGCGCCGGGTCAGAATCCGCGCAGCAGCTGTTGCAACCGCAGCAACTCCGACGGCGACAGCTCGCTGCGCACCCGCCGGGGGTCGGCGGGGCGGCGGCCCCACAGCAGGAGCAACCGGGCGGCCGGATCGGCGTGCACCGCGGGGCCGTCGCCGGGATCGACCAGCGCGAGCGTCCCCTTGCCGTCGCGCGCCTCGACGAGGAGGTCGGGCTGCCCGGGGCATCGGATCCGGGCCTCGAAGCCGTCGTTCCGGCCGGACAACCCCCTCGCGAGCAGGGATTCCTGGAGCATTCGCACCGAGTGCGCGAGCAGCTCGGGCCGGGCCAGGACCTCGTCGCCCGGGTCGTCGTCGCCGACGAGGTCCCAGCGGTGCACGGCGAACTCCTGGCGCATGTGCAGGACGATCTCCCCGACCGGCATGCCCCAGCCGAGTCCGGGGATCACGGCCGTGGGATCGAGCTGCTCCAGCAGTTTCGTCATGTCCCGCTCGCCGGCCTCCAGCCGGCGCCGCAGCACGGCGTCGTCCATGGCCTGGTACGGCAGGTCCCGCACCGCCCAGTCGTCCACCACGGGGGCGGGTCCGCCGTCGAGGTGGGCCCGGGCTTGCTCGCTGAGAAGCTCGACGCCGGAGACGAGATGGGCCACGACCTCGTGCGCGGTCCAGCCGTCGCACGCGGTCAGGCTGCGGGGCGGCACGCCCTGCAGCGCTTCCAGAAACGAGTCGATCTCCGATGGCGGGTCGACGGCCATGCACTCTCCCGGCTGAACGATCTTGCTCAGGTACGTCTCCGCAGTATGCGCTCCACCGATCGGTTGATGCCCTCCACCGGGTGAGCGACCGCCCGGATCCACCGGCCGCACCGCAGGTCGGGCGATCCGCGCGAGGGGCCTTCGTTGCGACTCTTTTCTCCGTCGAGCGACAACAAGACGGAGGCAAAGAGATGCGCAATGTGGTCTGGCTGATCGGCGGCTACGCCGCGGTCAGCGTGCTGACCCTGGTCACGGTGATCCTGTTCCGCCACGACGCGGCGATGGTCACCCCGGGCGTCTGGGTACGCGGCAGCATCGTGGCGGCAGCGTCGCTGCTCACGCTCTTCTTCGCGGTACGGGCGGAGCGCGGCGACCGGCGGATGCTGCTGCGGCTGCGGATCGTCACGGCGATCATGCTGGTCGCGATCGTGGTGATCGTGGCGCTGCCGGGGGCGTTCCCGGTGTGGTTCCGGCTCGAGCAGGCCATCTGCGGGCTGCTGGTGCTGCCGGTGGTCGTGCGGATCAACCGGCGGCCGGCGGTCCGGCGGTGAGCGGCGTGATCGAGGTCGAGCACATCGCCCACGCCACCCCGATGGGCGCCGCGGTCACCGCCATGCAGGACGCCACCGACGGTCACTGGCCGCACTGGCTCGCCCTCGTCACGCTCCTGGCCTGGGCCAGCGGGGCGGCCTTCGCGGCGGCTAGATTGTTCCGCTGGGAGTAGGTGCGCGATGGAGACCTGGCAGACGGCCTGGGAACAGCGGCAACGGCCGATGGTCACGGTGGTGCCGTACGTGCTGCTGGCCTTCCTGGCCGGCCTGACCGTCGTCTACAAGCACGATCGGCCGGGCTCGCTCGCCATCGACCTCGCGCTCTGCGCGGCGGCCGCGGTGTGGAACCTGGGCTTCTTCACCGTGCACCCGCCGTGGCGCGAGCGGCGCGGCATCATGGGTGTCTTCCTGGCCGGCCTGATCCTCTTCGGGCTGGTCATGGTGATCCGCAACCCGTGGTTCGGCTTCTACTCCGTGGCGCTGTACTTCTATGCGTTCCGGATCATCGGGTGGCCGCGCGAGCTGTTCTTCATCGCCGGCGCCGCGGTGGTGGCCGGCACTGCCCAGGCGACCGGCCTGGACTACCACTCGTGGTTCGGATGGGTCGAGTGGGCGACGGTGGTCGCCGCGAACGTGGTGCCGCTGTGCCTGCTCGCCTGGTTCGGCGAGATCGTGTTCCGCCACCAGAACAGCCGCGAGACCGCGCTGCGCGAGGCTCAGGAGGCCAACGACCGGCTCGCCGCGGCGCTGGCCGAGAACGCGGCGCTGCAGGACCGGCTCGTCGAGCAGGCCCGCGCGGCCGGCGTCCTCGACGAGCGGGCCCGGATGGCCCGGGAGATCCACGACACCCTCGCCCAGGGCCTGACCGGCATCGTCACCCAGTTGCAGGCGGCCGAGCACGCCGCCGGCGAGCCGGCCGCGTGGCGCCGGCACCACGCGGCGGCGACCGCCCTCGCCCGGGAGAGCCTCACCGAGGCCCGGCGGTCGGTGAATGAGCTGCGCCCCGAACCCCTCGAAACCGGCCGGCTGGCCGACGCCGTCGCCGAGGTGGCGGCCAAGTGGTCGGCCCGGCACGGCGTGCCCGCGCAGGTCACCGTCACCGGCGAGACCCGCACGATGCGTCCGGAGGCCGAGGTCGCCCTGCTGCGCACCGCCCAGGAGGCACTGGCCAACGTGGCCAAGCACGCGCCCACCGCCACCCGGGTCGGGCTCACCCTCTCCTACATGGACCAGCAGACCGCCCTCGACGTACGCGACGACGGCCCCGGCTTCGAGCACAGCGGCAACGGGGGCTTCGGGCTGGTGGCGATGCGGCAGCGGATCGAGGCGCTGTCCGGCACACTGCAGATCGAATCGGAGGCGGGGATGGGTACCGGAATCTCAGCGTGCATCCCCGAGGTGCGAAGTGAGTGATCCGATCAAGCTGCTCATCGCCGACGACCACCCCGTGGTCCGCGACGGGCTGAGCGCCATGTTCGCCCGCGACCCGGAGTTCACCGTGGTCGGCGAGGCCTCCGACGGCGCCGAGGCGGTCCGGCTCGCCGAGACCCTCGCGCCCGACGTCATCCTCATGGACCTGCGGATGGCCGGCATGGACGGCGTCACCGCGCTCGGCGAGCTCGCCAAGCGCGGCGTCCCGTCCCGGGTGCTCGTGCTCACCACCTATGACACCGACAGCCACGTGCTGCCCGCCATCGAGGCCGGCGCCACCGGCTATCTGCTCAAGGACGCGCCCCGCGACGAGCTGCTGCGCGCCGTGCGGTCGGCCGCCCGGGGCGAGGTCGCCCTCTCCCCCTCGGTCGCCGCCCGGCTGATGAGCCGGCTGCGCACCCCGGCGCCGACGACCGGCCCGCTCAGCCGGCGCGAGCTCGAGGTGCTGCGCCTGGTCGCGGCCGGGCACACCAACCGGGAGGCGGCCGCCCGGCTGTTCATCACCGAGGCCACCGTCAAGACGCACCTGCTCAACATCTACGCCAAGCTCGACGTCAACGACCGCGCCGCCGCGGTCGCCGAGGGCTACAACCGCGGCCTGCTCACTCCCCCGGGCTGAGCGCCCGCCCCTGCGGCCCGGCGGCCTACCGGAAGGCGGTCGCGAGGAGCAGGATGAGGTCGACGACCTGGTGGCTGTTCTCACCGAGAAGGCGATGTCATGACCCGTCCCGCCGACGTTGTCGAAGACGCCGACACGCGCAGTTGCGGCTGCTGCGGCCGGTCGTTCCCCGCCCAGCGAGTCGCCGAGCTCGGCGTCACCCCCGGCGTGTACATCTGCGCCGGCTGCGCCTTCTGGGCTGCCCGCCGTGCCGGTCTGCTCTCCGCGCTCCGGCAGATCCGGGTCCGGGCCCTGCTGCCCCGCTTCGCCGGACGGGCCGAGGCGCCGTACACCGCCAAGGCCGCGATCCCCATCCTGCCCAGCAGCGACCTCGACCGCACCGCGGCCTTCTACGCCCGAGCCGGGTTCGCCGATGCCGGACGTCACGACGACTACCTGCTGCTGCACAACGACGGCGTCGAGATCCACTTCGCCCGGAAGCCCGCCCAGGACACCTTCACGCCCGGCACGTGCTTCCTGCACGTCGCCGACGCCCTGAAGCTGTGGAAGCAACTGCGCGACCAGGGCGTGGACGGCGTCGGCGACGTCAAGGATCAGGACTACGGGTTGCGGGAGTTCGTCCTCATCGACCCCGACGGCAACCACGTCCGGATCGGCAGCCCTCGGCGCGGGTGACGCCCCGCACCCGCCGTAGAGCGTCCTAGGAACCTAGGCGCTATGGTTCGTGCGGGTTGTCGGTTTACGCTGATCACATGCCCGCCACGACGCGTGACGCACCGGTCGTCCCTCTCGCCCGGCCGCACCGTCCCGTCCTGGTCGCCGGCACCCTCACCGAGCTGACCGGCCCGACCGAGGGCCTGGTCGAGCTGCCGTTGCGGCTGTGGTGGGGCCCGCGGGGCACGTTCGATCTGGCGGAGCCGACCATGCTCGCCTGGATGTACGAGAACGTCCTGCGTGAGGCGATCCGCGTCGGGGAGCTGCGGGCCTACCTGCACGGCCCCACCCTCGTACGCGTCTGGACGCAGTTGAATCTCCCGCGGGCCGTGCGTGCGGCGTGGGAGGCGAGGCACCCCCGGCTGCGCCGCGCCCGATGACGAGGTGAGCGCCGACGACTTCTTCCGCGAGGTCGCCCGGGTGGCGCTGACGGTGGCGGAGAAGCATGGCTTCGTCCTCGGCGGCGGCGTCGCGTGGCTGGTCAACGGCCTGGTCGACCGCCCCACCGAAGACGTCGACCTGTTCACCGACACCGACGGCGGGGTCGCGGCGGCGGCCGGCGAGGTCACCGCGGCCCTGACCGCGGCCGGCTACCGGGTCGCGCGCGAGGAGGGCGACGAGCTGTTCGCCGGCATGGACGACGACCTGCAGGAGTTCGTGGTCAGCGGCGACGGGCGGGCGCTGCGGCTGACATTGTGCCGGCTCGACCGCAACCGCGCGCCGGTGGTGATGGAGCTCGGGCCGGTCATGCACCTCGACGACCTGGTCGCGACGAAGGTGGCCGCGCTGGTCAACCGGCGCGAGGTGCGCGACTACATCGACGTGGCCGCGGCGCTCGACCGCTACCCCCTGGATCGGATCCTCGAGCTGGCCCGGGCCATCGACCCGGCCATCGAACAAGCGGACGTCGCCGACGCCGGCCGCTACCTGGACCGGATCGATGACGCCCGCTTCGCCCTGTATGGGATGGACGCGCCGCAGATCGCCGAACTTCGCGCCCGGCTCAGCGGCTGGCCCCGCGACTAGACGTCGCCGCGGCGCAGCCAGTAGTTCAGCGTGAACGGGCCATGGCCGTACGTCTGGGCGCCACCCAGCGCGTCGCCGACGCCCGTCGTCACCTTCTCGATGCGCAGCTTCGCCTGATCGAAGATCGGCTTGCAGGTCTTCTCGGTCAGCGACAGCGGGTGCATGTGGTCGGCCTTGTCGTGCATGTCGAACGTCAGGAAGGCCAGCCCGTCCGGCTTGAGGTACTGCCGGATGTTGTCGACGATCTGCGGGAAGTCGAAGCAGTGGTCGAGCACATTGATGCTGATCACCAGGTCGGAGCGGCCGACGAGGGGCTCGACGAGCTGCTCGGCCGGCTCCGAGTACACCTCGGCGGCGTCCTTGAGGTCGCAGGCCGGGATCTCGGCGAGGAAGCGGTCGGCGAGGGGCTCGACGACGACCAGGTGCGCGTCCGTGAAGAACTTCGTACGCAGCATGCTCCCGGCCCCGACGTCCACGACCACCTTGTCCGCGTACTGTTCCGGAGTGAAACCGAAGTGGCGCAGCAGCCGGTCGGTCTGGTTCATGAAGTCGGGGGTCTTGCGCCACGTGTCGTTCTTGTGGAAGAGAAATTCGCCCTCCTGCGCCTCGCTCGCCCACTTGTCGCGCGATTCGGTGGTCTTGGCGACCACCGTGCTCGCACCCTTCCGGCCAAGCAGCCGGTTCACCACTCGCCGGAATTCCACCATTGTGCTCATGCGTGGGCACAGTACGGGATCTTGCGGGTTCGGGATCCCCCGACTTGTGAAATTCCACACGTTCTTGAATGGCGATAAGGTTAACGAATCATGACGCTCACGGACCGCCTGCCCGGTACCGCCGACCCCGACGCGGTATTCGACGCCTTCCAGAAATGGGCCACCGAACAGGGCCTCGCCCTGTACACCTCCCAGGAGGAGGCGCTCATCGAGCTGGCCACCGGCGCGAACGTCATCCTCAACACCCCCACCGGCTCGGGCAAGAGCCTGGTCGCGACCGGCGCGCACTTCATCGCCCTCGCGAGCGGGCGCACCACCTTCTACACCGCGCCGATCAAGGCCCTGGTCAGCGAGAAGTTCTTCGCCCTCTGCGCGGCCTTCGGGGCGCACAACGTCGGCATGCTCACCGGCGACGCCAGCGTCAACCCCGACGCCCCGATCATCTGCTGCACCGCCGAGGTCCTGGCCAACCTCGCGCTGCGCGAGGGCGCCGACGCCGACGTCGGCCAGGTCGTGATGGACGAGTTCCACTTCTACGCCGAGCCCGACCGCGGCTGGGCCTGGCAGGTGCCGATCGTCGAGCTGCCCCAGGCGCAATTCCTGCTGATGTCGGCGACGCTCGGCGACACCACGCGCTTCGTCGGCGATCTCACCCGGCGAACCGGGCGCGAAACCGCCGTTGTGGCCAGCGCCGAGCGTCCGGTTCCGCTCCTTTTCTCGTACGCGATGACGCCGTTGCACGAAACCATCGAAGAATTGCTCCAAACGCATCAGGCGCCGATCTACATCGTGCATTTCACCCAGGCTTCCGCGCTGGAACGCGCGCAGGCGCTGATGAGCGTCAACATGGCCACCCGCGCCGAGAAGGACGCCATCGCCACCGCCATCGGCAACTTCCGCTTCACCGCCGGTTTCGGCCGGCAACTGTCCCGGCTGGTGCGGCACGGCATCGGCGTGCACCACGCCGGCATGCTCCCCAAGTACCGCCGTCTCGTCGAGACCCTCGCCCAGGCCGGGCTGCTCAAGGTGATCTGCGGGACCGACACGCTCGGCGTCGGCATCAACGTGCCGATCCGGACGGTCCTGTTCACCGGCCTGTCCAAGTACGACGGCGTGAAGACACGGCTGCTCAAGGCCCGCGAGTTCCACCAGATCGCCGGCCGGGCCGGCCGGGCCGGGTACGACACGCTCGGCACGGTCATCGTGCAGGCGCCCGAGCACGTCATCGACAACGACCGCGCCCTCGCCAAGGCCGGCGACGACCCGAAGAAGCGGCGCAAGGTCGTCCGCAAGAGGCCGCCGGAGGGGACGATCGGCTGGGGCCAGCCCACCTTCGACCGCCTCGTCGCCGCCGACCCCGAGCCGCTCACATCGTCGTTCCAGGTCTCGCACGCGATGCTGCTCAACGTCATCGCGCGCGGCGACGACCCGTTCGCGGCGATGCGGCACCTGCTCACCGACAACCATGAGGAGCCCGGGGCCCAGCGCCGGCACATCCGCCGCGCCGTCGCGATCGCCCGCGCCCTGGTCGCCGGCGGGGTCATCGAGCGCACCTCCGACGGCGTCTACCGCCTGGTCGAGGACCTGCAGCTCGACTTCGCCCTCAATCAGGCCCTCTCCCCCTTCGCCCTCGCCTGCCTCGAGCTGCTCGACCGCGAGGAGCCCTCCTATCCCCTCGACGTCGTCTCGATCATCGAGGCCACCCTGGAAGATCCGCGCCAGGTGATCTACGCGCAGCGCACGAAGGCCCGCGGGGAGGCCGTCAACGCCATGAAGGCCGAGGGCATCGAGTACGAGCAGCGCATGGAGCTTCTCGAGGACGTCACCCACCCGCGCCCCCTGCTGGAGCTGCTCGAAGGCGCCTACGAGACCTACCGCCGCGGCCATCCCTGGGTGGCCGATTACGAGATCAAACCCAAGAGCGTCGTCCGGGACATGTACGAGCGCGCGATGACCTTCACCGAGTACGTCTCGTTCTACGGCCTGTCCCGCTCCGAGGGCCTGGTGCTGCGCTACCTGGCCGACGCCTTCCGCGCGCTGCGCCAGACCGTTCCCGAGGACGCCCGCACCGAGGAGCTGACCGACCTGATCGAGTGGCTCGGCGAGCTCGTCCGCCAGGTCGACTCCAGCCTGCTCGACGAGTGGGAGCGCCTGCGCAACCCCCTCGCGGCCGACGAGGAGGTCCGCCTCGACGACAAGCCGCCCGCGGTCACCCGCAACACCCGCGCCTTCCGCGTCCTGGTCCGCAACGCCCTGTTCCGCCGGGTCGAGCTGGCCGCCCTGCGCCGCTGGGACGAGCTCGGCGAGCTCGACGCCGAGGCCGGCTGGACCGCCGACCGCTGGCAGGACGCCGTCGAGGACTACTTCGACGAGTACGACGAGATCGGCACCGGCCCGTCGGCGCGGGGGCCCGCCCTGCTGCACATCGACGCCGGCCCCACGGCGTGGACGGTCCGGCAGGTCTTCGAGGACCCCGACGGCGACCACGACTGGGGCATCGACGCGACCGTCGACCTGGCCGCCTCCGACGAGGCCGGCGCCGCCGCCGTGGTGGTGACGGCGGTCGGCCCGCACAGCTGATGAGACCGTGTCGGCGGCGGCGCCTCGCCGCTCTCCTCGAGTCGGCGCGACGCGGTGGAGCCGGCTGATGGGCGCCTCGCGGCCCGGGCCCGGCGGTGCGCCGCTCGGCGGTGCGCCGCTCATCGCGCCGCCGCTCTCCCGGCGCCGTCACGCCGTGGCCTTCGCGCTGGCCGCGCTGGGTCTGCCGGTGGTCACGCTGCTCGCGCACCTGTCGCGGCTGGGGCTGACCGGCACCATCCCGCTGTTTCTCGCGGCCGTCGTGGGCGTCGCCCTCATCGGCGGGCTGTGGGCGGCACTGGTCGCCGCGGTGGGCGGGTTCCTCCTGCTCAACTGGTTCTTCGCGCCGCCGCTGCACACGCTGTGGATCGGCACCTGGTCGAACTGGGTCGCGCTCGCCGTCTTCGTGGTCGTGGCCGTCGCCGTGTCGTGGGTGGTGGACCTGGCCGCCCGGCGCACCCGCCAGGCCGACCAGGCTGCCGCCGAGGCCCACACCCTCGCCGCGGTGGCGAGCGCCGTCCTGAGCGGAGGCGACCCGCTGAACGCGCTGCTCCACCAGCTCCGCGACACCTTCGGCCTGACGTCGGTCACCCTCCTTGAACGCGCCCCGGGCGGCGACTGGCACCCCGCGGCCGCCGTGGGCCCGCCATCGGTCCCCACGCCCGGGCGGCTTGACTCTCCCCTTGGGGGAGACCCCAAGCTGGAGTCCGAGTCACACGACAGCGAGGCACAAGCCGGAGAGGAGGACAACGCCGCCAAGCCAGGCGGCAGCAGCCCGCACGCCCGCGCGCACGGCGAACCGGCCGGCCCTCCCCCGGGCCGGCAGACGGAGACGCACGGCGGAGACCCGCACGCCGGCGCGCACGACAAACCGGCCGGCCCTCCCGCGAACCCCGAGGCGGAGACGCACGGCGGAGACCCGCGCGGCGGCGCGCGAGGTGATGAGGCGGAGATCTGGGTGCCGGCGGGCGACGACACGATGCTCGTTCTTCGCGGGGCGGAGCTGGGGGCCGGGGATCTGCGGGTGGTGCGGGCGTTCGCGGCGCAGGCGGCGGTGGCGTTGCGGCAGCAGCGGCTCACCGTGGCGGCCGAGGGCGACCGGGTGCGGACCGCGCTGCTGGCGGCCGTCGGGCACGATCTGCGGACGCCGCTCGCGTCGGCGAAGGCGGCGGTGGCGGGGCTGCGCAGTGAGGAGGTGGAGTTCGACAAGGAGGACCGGGACGAACTGCTGGCCACTGCCGAGGAGTCGCTCGATCGGCTGGCGGGGCTGGTGGCGAATCTGCTCGACATGAGCCGGTTGCAGGCGGGGGCGCTCGGGATGACGCCGGCCGACGTGGGGCTCGAGGACGTGGTGCCGCGGGCGCTGGACGATCTGGGGTCCGAGGGGCGGCTGGTGGTGGTGACGTTGCCGGACGATCTGCCGGCGGTGCGGGCCGACCCGGGGCTGCTCGACCGGGTGCTGGTGAACATCGTGGGCAACGCCCTGCGGTACAGCCCGCCGGGGCGGCCGCCCGAGATCGGCGGGGTGGCGCGCGGCGAGATGGTGGAGCTGCGGGTGGTCGATCACGGGCCGGGGATTCCGCGCGACAAGTGGGAGCAGGTGTTCCTGCCGTTCCAGCGGCTCGGCGATCGGGATGCCCATCGTGGGGTGGGGCTCGGGCTGGCGCTGGCCCGGGGACTTGCCGAGGCGATGGGTGGGACACTGCTGCCGTCGGCGACGAGCGGTGGCGGCCTTACGATGATCTTGTCGATGCCGGCCGCGTCCGGCTCTGCTCCGGGCGTACGCGAAAGCATGTGACTTGATCTTCGAGAGGCCGTCGTGACGCGCATCCTCGTGGTGGACGACGACCCGCAGATCCTGCGGGCGTTGCGGATCAACCTGCGCGCCCGCAAGTACGACGTGGAGGTGGCCTCCGACGGCGCGGGGGCGTTGCACGCGGCGGCGGCGCACCCACCCGACCTGATCGTGCTGGATCTCGGGCTGCCGGACATGGACGGCGCCGAGGTGATCCGCGGGCTGCGCGGCTGGAGCACCGTCCCGATCATCGTGCTGTCCGGGCGCGCGGAGGGAACGGACAAGGTCACGGCGCTGGACGCGGGGGCCGACGACTACGTGACCAAGCCGTTCGGGGTGGACGAGCTGCTCGCCCGGGTCCGTGCGGTCACCCGGCGATCGCACCAGCCGGAGGCGGGCGGGGCGGCGACCGCGACCGTCGGGAGGTACACGATCGACCTGAGCGACCACACGATCACGCCGGACCAGCGGCTCACCCCGACCGAGTGGCAGCTGCTCGAGCACCTGCTGCGCAACCCCGGCAAGCTGATCACCCAGCGGCAGCTGCTGCACGACGTGTGGGGGCCGCAGTACGGGACCGAGACGAACTATCTCCGGCAGTACATGGCCCGGCTGCGACGTAAGCTGGAGGAGGATCCGACCCGGCCGCGGCATCTGCTCACCGAGCCCGGCATGGGGTACCGCTACCAGCCGTGAGCCACGCTCTCGGGTGTTCATCATTCGCCACTCCCGACTGGCGGGCGGCGCGGACACTGGTGGTGCTGCCCCGCCGTCGATAGCCTGGCGGTCGTGGCCGCCTTCCCGGTACCGACCGGCGGGAGAGACTTCGTGTATTCGGACGTGACGACGGCCGACGGGCGACGCCTGCGCTACGAGGCGTCCGGCGACGGCGCCCCGGTGTTCCTGATGCACGGCACGCCCGGCAGCCGCCTCGGGCCCCGCCCGCGCGACAGCGTCCTCTACCGCCTCGGCGTCCGGCTGATCAGCTACGACCGCCCCGGCTACGGCGGATCCGACCGCGACCCCGGCCGGTCGGTCGCCTCCTGCGCCGCCGACGTCGCGGCCATCGCCGACGACCTGGGGATCGCCTCGTTCGCGGTGGTCGGCCGGTCGGGCGGCGGGCCGCACGCGATGGCCGCCGCCGCGCTGCTTCCGGAACGGGTCACCCGCGCGGCGGTCCTGGTGAGCCTGCGGCCCAGCGACGCCGACGACCTCGACTGGTACGCGGGGATGAACGGCGCCAACACCCGCGAGTTCAGCACCGCCCGGCACGACGAGCTCAAGCTGGTCGAGAGCCTGCGGTTGCAGGCCGACCGCACCCGGCGCAGCCCGGGCAGCCTCCTCGAGACGCTGCGCGGCCAGATCAGCGGACCCGACCGGCGGGTGGTGCGCGACGTGACCTTCGAGCGGTTGCTGCTCGAGACGTACGCCGAAGCCATGCGGCCCGGGCCGTGGGGGTGGATCGACGACAACCTGGCGCTGCGGCGCGACTGGGGTTTCCGGCTGCCGGAGATCACCCAGCGGGTGCGGCTGTGGCACGGCGCCGACGACAACGTGGTGCCGGCCAGCCACACCCGGTGGCTCGCCGAGCGGATCCCGCGGGCCGAGTTCGAGATCCAGACGGACACCGCCCACTTCGGCGCGATGGAGATCCTGCCGGAGATCCTGTCGTGGCTGGCGGCCGAGAACGAGCCCGAGCTGGTGGGGGCGCGGCCCGCGAGGCTCTAGCCCGCGAGCCTTTCCAGCCGCTCGTGCAGGTGCTCGACGTACGTCTCCGATTCGGGCTTCATCAGCACGCTGCGCAGGATCCGCGCGCCGCCGGCGTCCGCGGTGATCCCGGGGTGGCGGGCCGCGAAGCGCTCGCCGCCGACGCGCAGGGTGCTGAGGAACACCGGGTCGTCGCGGTCGGTCATGCCCTCCTGGAGAATCCGGGCGCTGGTCGCATCGATCTCCGACAGCGAGCTGCCCGCGAAGTAGCTGACGATATCGAGCTCCGGGGGCTGGTAGAGCCGCAGGCGCGCGGAGCCCTCGATCAGCTCCGCCCAGCGCAGCGCCGCACGCCGGCCCGCCGCCAGCACCCGGCCCAGCCCTTCGCGGGTGGGCGGCAGCAGCTGGAACGTGAGCCACAACCCGGCCGCCGCCGCGCCCGCCCGGGAGCACTCCAGGCTGATCTCGCCGAGGTGCAACTCGTCCGAGGTGAAGTAGGTGTAGGGCGAGTCGTGCACGTAGAAGCGCCCGACCGAGGGGTCGCGAAACAGAACGGCGCCGCATCCGTACGGCTGGAGGCCGTGCTTGTGCGGGTCCACCACGATCGAGTCGGCCTGGGCGATCGCCCGCCACGGCTCGGCGGGCAGACCCTCGGGGCCGTCCGCGCCGGCCAGCAGCGTGAAGAATCCGCCGTACGCGGCATCGACGTGGATCCGTACGCCGTAGCGCTCGCGCAGCGCCAGCACCTCGTGGACCGGCTCGACCGCGCCGAGGCCGGTGGTGCCGGCGGTGACGACGACCGTGCCGATGTTCTGGCGGCGCAGCAGGTCCTCCAGCGCCCCGAGATCCATGCGGCCCAGGTCGTCGGTAGCCACCGACGTGCCCTCCACGCCCAGCACCCGGCACATCCGGCCGTGCGTGTAATGCGCCTCGGCGCTGTAGGCGACGCCCCGGCCGGGGTGCAGCTCGCGGGCGACGAAGAGGGCCTCGAGGTTGGCGATGGTGCCGCTCGTGGTCAGGTGCCCGAGGTGGGTGTCGTAGCCGAACATCGTGGCCAGCTGCTGAACGGCCTCGCGTTCCATCGCGGCCGTGGCCGGGCCGCCGTCGAGGGCGTGGTTGTTCGGGTTGATCAGCATCGCGGCCACGTAGCCGACCACGGCGGCCGGGTGCGGCGGCTTGAGCATCTGGCCCGCGTACCGGGGGTGGAAGAAGGGATAGTTGTCGGTGAGCCGCTCGGTGAAGGACGCGAACGCGGCGGCGAACCGATCGTCGTCGACGGCGAGGGCGGGGTGCGGGTCGAAGGGGCCGAAGGTCCTGGCCCAGTCGGCGTTGGCCCCGGCCGCCTCGGCCAGCCACCTGCTCAGGTCCATCCCGCCCCCTCATTCGGACCCAAATAAGCACGCGCGATCGTGAGGCGTCAAGGAATTCGCCGGCGAATCCCCCGACGTGGGCGTGCTGCGCCGCGGCGGGCTGCCGGCCGCCGCCGGGATCAGCCGCTACCGGGTCCCGAAGAACGCGCGCAGGTCGCCGGCCAGCTCGGCAGGCGCCTCCATCGCCGGGAAGTGACCGCCCGCCGGGAACTCGGTCCAGCGGGCGCCGGCCGGCGCCGGCACCAGCTTGCGGACGGTCTCGTCGGCCCCGAAGACCGCGAACGCCTGCGGCACCGTCACCGGCCCGCCCCACTCCGACGAATGCGCCTGTTCGTACAGGGTGTGCGCGGCCGACGCCCCCGACCCGGCGAACCAGAACAGGCTGGCCGTGGTCAGCAGCTGCTCGTCGTCGAACGGCAGGCGGGTCCACTCGTCGAACTTCTCGGCGATCCACGCCAGCTGGAACAGGGGCGAGTCGCTCAGGCCGTACGCGATGGTCTGTGGTCGTGAGCCTTGAATCGCAAGGTAACCGGACCCGTCGCGGCGGAACGCGTCCATGCGCTCGAGGATCAGCTTGTCGACGGGATCGCCGGCGTCGAGACGGTCGGCCATGCCGGGCAGGAAGGTCGCGGTGGCGGCGGCCGTCGCCGGATCGGTCACCACGTGCACGCCGGTCACGTGCTCCGGGTCGAGCGACGCCACGCCGCCCGACACGCCCGCGCCCACGTCGCCGCCGTGCACCCCGTAGCGGGCGTATCCCAGCTCGGCCATCAAGGTCACCCACGCCCGGGCGATGCGCATCATCGTCCATCCGGGACCGGACAGCGGGGTCGAGAAGCCGTAGCCCGGCAGCGACGGCACGACCAGATGGAAGTCGTCGAGCAGCGGGATCAGCCGCAGGAACTCGGCCGGCGAACTGGGATAGCCGTGGGTGAGCACCAGCGCCGGGGCGTCGTCGCGCGCCGAGCGGACATGCAGGAAATGGATGCGCTGCCCGTCGATCGTGGCGACGAACTGCGGATATCGGTTGAGGTTCGCCTGCCAGTCGACGCCGGGCCAGCGGTCGGCGAGCTCGCGGAGCCGGCCGGGCTCGATTCCCCGGCCCGGAAGGGAGAAAGGCCAGCGGGCGGATGCGAGACGCTGGCGCAGATCGTCGAGGGATTCCTGGGACACGGACATGCGAAACGTTTCCATCCGCCGAACGTTAGGGACGATCGCGGACAGCTTCGTTCCGCAATTGCGGCCACGATGGACAGATGTTGGAGACCTCCGCACGCCTGCTGCGCCTGCTGTCGCTGCTGCAGGGCCGCCGCGACTGGACCGCCGCCGAGCTGTCCGAGCGGCTCGGCGTGACCGGCCGCACCGTCCGCAAGGACGTCGATCGGCTGCGGCGCCTCGGCTACCCGGTCGACGCGCGACCGGGCGTGGCCGGCGGCTACCGGCTGGGCGTCGGCGGCAGCCTGCCGCCGCTGCTGCTCGACGAGGAGGAAGCGGTCGCGGTCGCCGTCGGGCTGCGCACCGCCGCCTCCGGCTCGGTGACGGGCATCGAGGAGGTGTCGCTGCGGGCCCTGGCGAAGGTCCAGCAGGTGCTTCCGGCACGGCTCCGCCGCCGGGTCGAGGCCATTTCCGTGTACGCGCTGCCGACGCCCTCGCCGGACCCGACCGTCGACGCCTCGGTGCTGGCCACGATCGCCGGCGCCTGCCGCGACCACGAGCGGATCCGGTTCGACTACCGGTCGCAGGACGGCGCCGCGACCCGCCGCGACGTCGAGCCGTACCGGCTCGTCCACGATCGGCGCCGGTGGTACCTGCTGGCCTGGGACACGACCAGAACCGGTTGGCGCACCTTCCGGGCCGACCGCATCACCCCGCGCGTGCCGGGCGGCCCCCGCTTCACGCCCCGCGCCCTGCCCTCGGACGAGGCGATCACGGCGCTGGTGTCGCGCGGCCCGTGGCCCTATCGCGCTCGCGTGGTCGTGCACGCGAGCGCCCAGTACGTGCGCGACCACATGCCGGTCCAGGTCGCCGTGACGGAGCTCGGGCCGGATCGCTGCGAGTTCACGCCGGGCTCCGACCACCCGCTGATGCT
This sequence comes from Actinoplanes sp. NPDC051513, assembly GCF_044454685.1. Classification (NCBI taxonomy): domain Bacteria; kingdom Bacillati; phylum Actinomycetota; class Actinomycetes; order Micromonosporales; family Micromonosporaceae; genus Actinoplanes; species Actinoplanes sp. NPDC051513. Next base: position 148,819 of record NZ_JBITDW010000005.1, on the reverse strand, counting down.
GGCCCTGTACCTCGGCCTGCTCGACGCCGACTTCACCGTGATCGACGGTCCCGAGCTCGTCGCGGCGCTCGGGAAACTGGCCACCCGCTACCAGGTCGCGGCCCGGCAGCCGTAGTACCTCTGGCACTACGCGCGGAACCGTGCGAGGTTCACCGGATGCGGCTGGAGATCGTCACCCCCGAGAACTACGACGCGGCCTTCGACGTGAAGGTGCGCCCCGACCAGGAAGACCTGGTCGCGCCGGTCGTCAAGTCACTCGCCGAGGCGTACGTCCACCGCGAGCATGCCTGGCCGAGGCTCATCTACGACGGCGACCGGGTCGTCGGCTTCCTGATGGCCTTCCTCGACGTCGCGTGGGATCCCGCCCGTGACCCCGAGGACCGGCGCTCCGGCCTCTGGCGGCTGAACATCGCCGCCGACGCCCAGGGCCGCGGCTACGGCCGCTTCGCCGTCGAGGCGGTGTGCCAGGAGGTCCGCGCCCGCGGCGGCCCCCGGGTCTACGTCTCGTACGAGCCGCGCGCCGGGGGACCCGAGAAGTTCTACCTCAAGCTGGGCTTCCGCCCGACCGGGGAGCAGATCGCCGGGCAGACGGTCGCCGTTCGCGATCTCTGAGCAGGCACGGCACGAATCCGGGAATACACCGCGACGTTCCGTCCATAGCCTGGTCTCACCCTGCAACAACGACGGAGGCCACGGCCATGAGGGGAACCAACGCACTGATCGTTCTCACCGCACTCACCGTCGCCGGCGGTTGCGCCGGCGGCTCGTCGCCCACGACGACGTCCAGCGCCGCACCCCCGCCGGCCCGAACCTCCGCCCCTCCCGTGACCGAGGCCAAGCAAGCCACGGCCACGACCCGCGCCCCGAGCGGCGCCGCGACCGGCTGGTCGACGACCCCGATCACCGTCACCCACACGCCACCGGTCCCGCCGGTCCCCGTGATCACCGGGATCCGCTACGCCGCGCACCGCGACGGCTTCGACCGCATCGTGCTGGACATACCCGGCGCCCTGCCCGGCTACTCGGCGAAGTACGTGACCGAGGTGCGCCGCGACGGCTCCGGCGACCCGGTGTCGATGCCCGGCGAGGCCTTCCTCCTGATCGTGCTGAACCCCGCTCAGGCGCACCGGGCCGACGGCACCGCGACCGTCACCGGGATCCACCGCACCGGTCTTGCCGGAATCCAGGCGTACGCGGTGGTCGGTGACTACGAGGGTTACGTCTCGATCGCCCTCGGGGTGAGCGGCGTCCGGAAATACCACATCGGCGAACTCAGCAACCGGATCTACATAGACGTCGCCGTCTGACGCCCATCGAAACCTAGAAGGGGTGGGGGTCGAGCGTGCGGTGCAGGTAGCGCCGTTCACGCATCGCCTCCACCGCCGGGTGGGCCGGGCCGAGCGCCTCCGTCAGGCGGCGTAGCGCCTCCTGTTCCTCCTCGGGGGTGCTGCCGTACAGGTCGCGGCGCATCAGGACGAGGTTGGCGCCACAGCGGGCCGCGTCCGGGTGTTCCGGGCCCAGCAGGTGGTCGGTCCTCTCGGCCAACGGCTCCAGCATCTCGTACGCCTCCGGCACCGCGCCGTACTCGGCGGCGAAGATGGCCTGGTTCATCCGGGCCGCCAGGGTGTACGGGTGGTCGGCGCCGAGCATCTTCTCGAAGCCCTCGGCGGCCTGGCGGGCCAGCTCGCGGGCGCCACCGGGGTCGCCCATGGCCCGGGCCACCGCGGCCCGGTTGTTGACGCACGCGACGGTGTGCGGGTGGTGCTCGCCGAGGCGATCGCGGTAGTGCCGCTCGACCTCGGCCAGCTCGCTGCCCGCGCTGTGCGCCTCGCCGATGGCGAGCAGATTCACCGCGCGGCTCAGGCGGCAGAACAGGGTTTCGGGCGCCGCCGGGCCCAGCAACTGGTTCAAGTTCTCGTACGCCGTCTCGAGACGCTCGGCGGCCTCCGCGGCGCGGCCGGCGCTGCGCTCGGAGACGGCGAGGTTGGTCATCGCGCCGTACGTGCGGGGCGACGCGTCGCCGAGGACCTCGCGGTGCCGGGCCAGGATGTCGCGCAGCAGCGTGATCGACTCGGTGTACTCGCCGGCCTCGCGCAGGTCCCGCCCGAAGTTCGTGCCCGCCGTCAGCGTCAGCGTGTGGGTGCGGCCGACGATCAGCATCGCCCGGTCGTACACCTGCCGGGAGCGGTCGCGGGCGGCCCGGATCTCCCCCGCCATCCGCAGCGACGTCGCGAGGTTGTTCTGCGCGTTGAGCGTGCGCGGGTAGTCCTCCCCGAAGTACTCGATCCACGCCGCGGTGGTCTGCTCGTCGAGTTTGCGGGCGTCGGAGTACCGGCCCAGCGCCCGCAGGTCGCGCCCGAGCCCCGCCGCGGTGATCAGCGTGTGCGGGTGGTGCTCGCCGAGGAGCCGGCGCTGGTCGGCCAGCACCATCTCGTCGATGCGCAGGGCCTCCTCGAAGTCGGCCTGGTCGCACACGATGTTGGCGAGGTTGTACTGCAGCTGCAGCAGTTGCCGGTCGAGAACGGGGTCGGCGGCCGCCGAGCGCAGGCCCTCCCAGCGCCGCACGTACTCCTCCCCGATCCGGCGGCCGTTGGCCAGGTCCCCCGACGTCCACAGGTACCGCAGCCGGTCGATGATCAGCCGCCGCACGGCCTCCTCGGTGGACTGCCAGACCTGGGCGACCTCCAGGTGCGGCCAGATCTGCTGGAAGCGGGCCCAGGTGGCCGGGTCGTCCACCTCGCCGGACGGGCGGGCCGCCGCCAGCACCAGGTGCGCCTCGTGGCGGGCGACGTCGAGCTCGGCCGGGCTCATCCGCTGCCGCACCACGCTCTGGATGATCCGGTGCACCCGGATCGTGCCGGTGCCGATGTCGAGTTTGAGCAGCGCGAGGCGGTTGATGTCCTGCACCAGCCGGCCCCGGTACATCGTCTCGCTCACGAGCGGGTCGAGCGGCGAGAGCAGCGCCGCCATCCGGTCGCCGTAGACCAGGTCGAGCGCCACCTCGGGGGCCAGGACCGAGCACAGCTGCAGCAGGCGGTGCGCCGCCGGCGACCGGTCCTCGAGGCGGCGCAGCGACAGGTCCCAGATCGGCTCGAGGCTGTCCGGCACGAACTGCTCGATGTGCGTCAGGTACTCCGCCACCGAAGTGCCGGTGTCGGCGAGCCAGGCGCCGGCCGCCGCGATCGCGATCGGCAGGTCGCCGAGCGACTCGGCGAGCCGGGCCGCGTCGTCGGGCCGCATGGTGGGGACGCGGCGGCGCAGGTGGGCGACGCTCTCCCGGCGGTCGAAGACGTCGACCTGGATGGTCTCGGCGCGGTCGCTCCACTGCGCGTCCCGGGAGGTGATCACGACGTGGCCGCCGGGGCCGGAGGGCAGGAAGCGGGTCACCGACTCGATGTCCTCGGCGTTGTCGAAGATCATCAGCCAGCGGGGCAGGGTGGCGCCGCGGTTCAGCGCGGACAGCGTGGCGCGGGCCTGGTCGGCGATCGCGCCGCCGCCGGGCAGGCCGAGCTCGCGGCCCAGCTCGGACAGCTGGGTGTCGATGAACGTGGTCGGGTCCGAGTTGATCCACCAGACGAAGTCGTACGCGTTGCGGAACCGGTGCGCGTACTCGATGGCGACCTGCGTCTTGCCGATGCCGCCCATCCCCTGCAGCGCGACCGGCGACGTGCCGGAGAGCACCACCGGGCTGCCGATGGTCTGCAGCCGGGTGCGCATGTCGACCAGGTCGTCCTCGCGGCCGGTGAACTGCACGTTCCGGATCGGCGCGTTGAAGATCAGCGCGGTGCGGCCGGGGAAGCGCATCCCGATCCGGGCCCGATCGAACGCGTCGACCGGGTGCCCGACCAGCTTGAGCAGCCGGGTGACCGCGACCTCCTCGGTCTGGCCGACCAGGAACGCCGAGTCGGCCTCGGTCTGCCCGCGCAGCGGCCGCACGTCGGCCACGTACACCACCAACGGGGTGCGGCGGTCGCGCGGCACCCGGCCCTCCTCGGCGTCCACGTTGGCCGGCGAGACGATCGTCAGCGGCCGGCCCTCGGGCGCCGGGGAGCTGTCGGCGTCGAGGCCGGTCGGGGCGAGGTTGACGGTGACGCCGGCGGCCCGCAGCACCCGGGCGACCCACTCGGCCCACAGCCGGTCCTCGGCGGCGAACCGCAGCGCGACCGCGGTCTCGGGCAGCACGGTCGGGCGGACGAACCGCGCGGCCGTACGCTCGCGCAGCGACTCCTCCATCGGCGGCAGCGACTGGATCTCGCCGTCGGTCAGGTAGGCGACCAGCGTCTCGTAGGCCGCGAGCATCGAGGTGCGCGACCCGGGCCGGTCGCCGAAGGTGGCGAGCGTCTCCTCGTACGCATAAAAGGGTTGATAGGGGACCTCGACGGTGGCCCAGTACGCGTCCCGCTCGGCGGGCGTCATGCCACTGGGCAAGCCGGTGAAGCGCTGCCGAGCCGCCAGCCGGCCCGCGTCGGCACGCTTCTTCTCGGCCAGGTCGACCCGCATCGGCACGGGCAAGATCCGGATCGGCCGCCGCCCCCGCTGCCGCGCCACGTTGCCCGCGACCAGCGCCGCGCCCTCGATGCCCTGGTCGCTGAAGGTGAAGCAGTCGACGAGCACGTCGGGCATGTGGACGGTGCAGATGCCGGCCACGTCCGACCAGCCGGTGCGGCTGTCGAGCAGCGCGTAGTCGTACTTGTCCTTCATGTCGTCGCGCAGCGCGTCGAACAGCTGGCCGCCGCCGTAGCGGGTGTAGAACTCGTCCCAGTCGCGCTCGTAGACGCTGCGGGCGTAGTCCTGGTTCTGGTTGCCCGCGGCGAGGAAGTCGAGGGTGCCGCCGCTGGGGAAGTGCTCCCAGTTGAGGGTGAAGGCGTGCGCGCTGACCCGGGCGAAGTCGCGGTGCCAGTCGTCGGGCCGGGGCACGTCGGCCATGGTGGCCTGCTCGTACCGGCGGACCATCTCGATGATCCCGCCGGCCGACTCGAACGCGGCGGGCTCGATGAACGGCCGGTAGAAGCGGTGCAGGCCCGGCGACTCGAGGTCCCAGTCGGCGACCAGCACCCGCTTGCCGCTCGCGGCCAGGATCCAGGCGACGTTCGCGAGCGCCATCGTGCGGCCCGTCCCACCCTTGTACGAGTAGAACGTGACCACCTTGCCGCGCTCGTCGGTCATGCCGTTTCCTCTCCCCCGATGGCGGGCAGCGCCGAGTCGGCGCCCTTGGGCAGGAAGACCGGGGTGCTCCTGCGGTGGGCGTGGCAGGCGTTGTCGATGATCGACGGCAGCCGGTCGGCGAGCCCGGCCGGGTCGGTGACCACCGCGATCCGGCCGCGCGCCACGCCCGCGGCGACCAGACTAGCGGTGAGCTGTTCGGCGCTGCGCGCGCCGCGCTCGTCGCCGACGATCAGGACGGTGGTCCACTCGGGCAACGGCGTGCTCAAGGCGGACGCGTCGGAGATCAGCACGAGTCCCGCGCCGGGTCCGGGCCGCTCGGAGATCCGGGCCGGGTAGCCGAGCCGCTCGGCGACGTTCACGGCGAGCTCAGCCACCGCCGTGTCGCCGGGCATGGCGGTCACCGTGAACAGAGGATCGGGGAACGTGTCCACCACGAAGGCCTCCGGCGCCGGCCGGGGCGCAAGCCGGGACGCCGCGACGATCCGGCCGGCCATCCGCCGCACGACGGCGTGATAGGACGCCCGGAACATCGACAACCGGGCCATCGCCTGGAGGCCTTCCGACGCGTACGCGGAAACGCCCGCACCCAGGCGCAACGCGGCCTCCCTCTCCTCCGCCCGCTCCCAGCGTGGCCATGGCACCCACAGCACCGGCAGGACGAAGCGGGCGGCGGCGGGCGGACTCTCGAAACGGCCGGCGAAGGAGGCCAGCTCGCGCAGCGGCCACGCCTTGGCGAAATACCCCGGCGAGTACAGCGCCACGAACACGTCCGACCCGCTCAGCGCCCGCTGCAGGGTGCCGCGCCAGTCGTCGAGCGGCGCGGAGAGATCGTCGTAGTAACCGCCGGGCGCGCCCAGCGCGGCCAGTTCGGCGTTCAGCGCGGTGTACAGGATCCCGGCCCAGTGATCGATATCGGGCCGGTCCTCCGGTCGCAGGCGCGGCGCATGCCCGTAGCTGAGGTAATAGGAGTACATCTAGGACCAGCCGCCGACGGTCTCGGCCATCCGCGCGGCGAACCGCTCGCCCGCCGGCGTCAGCCCGTCACCGCCGCGCAGCGCCTGCAGCGCCGCGGCGGTCCAATCGCGATACATCGCATAACGCGGCCTGAGCGCGGGGTCACGCTCGGCGCGGCGGCGCCAGATGTCGGCGATCCCCAGATGCGCGTACGTCCCCTGCAGAGCGGCCTCGACCGGGCGCGGATCGGGACGCCAGCCCACGGCGAGCCGTTCGGTGGCGTCCTCGCGGACCAGGTCGATCAGGTCGAGCACGGCGCCCAGCTTGGTGTGCTGGAACTCGTGCACCAGCAGGACGGCCATCTCGGCGGGGTCCGGGGTGTAGGCGATGCCCAGCGCGCCGAACGCGTCCCGGGAGGTGGCGCTGCGCTGCGTCCCGTCCGGAGCCGGCGCGAGCGGCGTGATCGCCCTGACCCCGCGCCGCAGGGCGGCAACCTGCCCCGGCGCGTCGGTCTCGAGGACCTTCCACGCGGCGTCGAGGACCTCGGCCCAGGCAGCGATGGCGTCGTCGTCGAGCGCGCCGGTGACCGGGAAGCCGTAGACATCTCGGAACGGGCTGGCATCGTCCACGAATTTGCCGGACATCTCGGGCAACGCCGTGAAGCCGCTGGTGAGGCATCGAACGGCCCAGGCGCGGACGTATGGCCGGGACAGCAAGGCGTTGAACGCAGTGGCGTCCGATCGCTCGAGCGCGACCAGATCCTCCGCCCCGAACCGGGCGACGATCTCCGCCACCAGGGCGCGGTTGATGGCCAGCTGCGCCGACGCGAGCTCCTCGACCGCGGCGGCGTCGCCGAACCCGTACGCGATCCGCTCGAACACCTCGGCCGGCAGCGACCCGATCGCCGACGACGGCGCGGGCTGCGAGTTGAGAGTGATGATGAGCTCCTTCAGGTCGTCGCAGTACACCGACGGGTTGTCGAAGCCGTTGCCGGGCCGGTAGCGGTGCGCGACGAGGCCTCCCCCGCACTGTCGCACCACGGCGCACGCGCGGCAGGTCGCCGACAGCGCCTCGATCCCGCCTCGCCGCCGGGCCATCGCGGGCTGCCGGGTCACCTCGTCGGCGCTGTGCTCGAAGACGGTCAGGCCGGTGGCGCCCGCGCCGTCCCACGTGGTCTTCATCGAGTCGGGCTCCTCCCACGCGCCGTCGGTCTCGATGACCACGACGTCACCGGCGTCGATCCCGAGCGACTCGGTGCTGCTCGGCCCGCCGCGGGCGAGCGCGTGCACCGAGTCGAAGAGCCGGATCGCGACCGGGCGCCCTTGCGAGGTCCAGCGCTCGTGGACGGCCAGAAGCCAGGCGGCGTAGGAGCCGGCCGGCGGCGGATGTTCCCAGGTGGCGTGGGGCAGGAGGAAGTCGATCCGCGGCGGGTCCTGTGCCACCAGGGCGTCGTAGACCTCGACCGGGTCGTTCGCGAGATCGACCGTGCACAGCAGCCCCGCGTAGATCGGCCGATGCCGCCGCAACACGTCGATCCCCCGTAGCGTCGGGGCATAGCTGGACGTCCCGCGACGGAACACGCGGTGGAGGTCGTTGTGGTCGCGGGCGCCATCCAGCGACACGCCGACCCTGACCCCGGCATCGAGCAAAATTTCCGCGTACGTGTCATTCAGGCGTACGCCATTGGTTTGCATCCGGAGGTCGACGTCGCAGACCGCGCCTATCGTGCGGCGCAGCTCGGCCAGAAGCGAGCGAAGGCGAGCCGGCCCGAGCAGCAGTGGCTCCCCGCCGTGCAGGATCACGCCGACCCCGGTCAGCCGGTGCCGCGCGGCGTGCTCGGCGATCCGCACCGCCGCGGCCCGCACGGTCTCGGGCGACATGAACGGCGGTCGCCCGCGCCACGACTGATCGGCGTGCTCGTACACGTAGCAGTGATCGCACGCCAGATCGCACCGGGAGGCGACCTTGAGCACGTAGTGGCGCAGCGGGCGCCACGGCGACGTCACGCCCGGTCAGATCCCGGACGAGAAGGGCGTCACCCCATCGCGATCACGACGCACGATCCGGCGGACGACACGCGCGGCGACGGCGCGGTCGATACGGTCGATCGGGGTGGTGCGGGCCTCATCGAGCGGCGTCTTTTCCACGCCTGCGAGCATAGACAACACTCGAGGTCATGTCACGGCCACATCCGGTGACGGAATAGGGTGATGGTCATGTCCGACCCGGAGATCACGGTCCTGGAGGCGTTGCACTCCACGCCCGCCCGCCGCTACCTGTCCCCCCAGCCGATCGGCGACGACATCGTCCGCAAGCTGCTCGACGCCGCGATCCGCGGCCCCAACGGCGGCAACACCCAGCGCTGGGCCTGGATCGTGTTGCGCGACCCCGGGGTCAAGGCGCAGATCGCCGCGTTCTACCGCGAGGGCTGGGAAAGTCTCTACGGCGTGCACCGCGAGCGCATGCTGGCCGCCGACGACCCGAACTTCCGCGCCGGCGACCACTTGGCCGCCCACCTCGAGGAAGCCCCGGTCTGGATCTTCCCGGTCCTGATGGGCGCGGCGAAGTCCGCGAATCCCCGCCTGGGCTCCTCGGTCTACGGCGCCGTGCAGCAGCTGATGCTGGCCGCCCGCGCCTACGGCATCGGCTCGACGCTCACCACGCTCTACTCGGGCCACGAGGCCGAGACGCGAGCCCTGCTGGGCCTGCCCGACGACGCGCTGACGATGGCCCTGATCCCGCTAGGCTACCCCAGCAAGGGCCGCTGGGCCGAGCCGAAACGACGCCCCCTCGACGAGGTCGTCTTCTGGGACAAGTTCGAGACGGCCTGACCGTACCGGCACCGTTTCCCATCACCGACCTTCAGCCCATCCCCGGGCCACGCACGACGCTGACCCACGCCAGCTGTGTGGTCTCGACCCCTTTCATGGGCCCACGCATTTGATCGCCGCCACCAACCCCGAAGTCGACTGCGCGGTCCGGGCGCCTGCCGGTCAGCCCAGCCAGCGCACCGGCCGGATGGGGCTGACCATGTCGTCGATCATCCCGGTGACGCGACCCTGATCGTCGAGCCCGGCGAACACCAGGCTCGCCTCGGTGCTGTACGCCTCCGAGAGCAGGATGCGGCCGTTCCTCCATCGGAAGACCTGGTTCTGGCCGCCGGTGGGGGTCGCCGACGTGACCATCCCGGCGACGTCCCCGCGCTCGTTGAGGAGGCGGGCGTACCCGTACAGACCGGGAAGGGCCAGGTCGACGGTGCGGCCGCCGCGCCACAGGACCGCCCGGGACCCTACATTGCCGACCACGTCGCCCGCATTGTTGACGTCCGTGGCGTAGCCGCCCTCGGTGGGGCGTCCGGCCATCAGGTCCGTCATGCGCCCGTCCTGCCACAGGAAGGGATGCAGGACGTCCGAATCCGGCAGCGAGCTGTAGCCCACGACCTGACCGCGGTCGTTGATCGCGCGGGCGTCGATCACGGTGCCGCCCAGCGGATCCAGCAGTGACATCACACCGGCGCGCCAGACGAAGGCCCGCCGGGCCGACCAGTTCGCGTCGACCACGTAGCCGAGCACCTCGCCGCGGTTGTTGACGGCGGTGAGGTACCCGTGCAAGCCGGCCGGAGCGGCGATGATCGTGAATCGCCCGTTCTGCCAGATGAAGATCTGTCCGAACTCGCCGGGGGCGCCGCTGAGATTGCCGATCACTTGGCGGCGGTCGTTGATGTCCACCGCCTGCACGAGGCCCGACGGATGGGTCAGCGTGCGGAGTTGACCGTTGCTCCACAGCCAGTTGTCACCCACCACGTCGCCGTGGTTGTTGATCGCGGTGGACGGACCGGGTCCGATGCCGATGGGCACCGGACCGCCGTGACGTCCCCACAGGACCGGTTGCCGGTTGCCGTTCTCGTCGTTGACGGCGCCGGCCGCTTCTCCCCGGCGATTGGCGTCCTCCACATAGCCGCCGTGCCCCCAGTCGCCCAAATCGACCGTACGCAGCCCGGCGCGTGCCGATGCGGCCGCCGCCGGAGTCGCCGACGGGACGACGAGACAGATGATCGCGGTGAACAGGATTGATCGGGGACGAAGCTTCATGGCGAGCCTCCAGGGCCGCGAGCCGTCGCACCGGAGCCGAACCGACGGCGGTGACCGGGTACGCGGACCCCGATGCCAGTCAGTCTCCTGCCTTCGAGCGAGACGCGCGTCCCCCGCCAGGCCCGAACACCGGTGTCAGATCATCGACGGACCACATATGATCTTGCGAATGGTGACGTTGCTGATGGAGAGCCTGCACCGGGCCGGCATGCGCGATGTGGTCACGGTGCAACCGGCAACGGGCGGGCTAGCGGCGCTCGCGGGCATAGCCACCCGCCAGGACGCGCCGCCGGTGTTCGTCAAGGCCTTCGCCGACGCCCCGGCCGACGACGTCTTCGCCGCCGAGGCCGAAGGGCTGGCCGCCCTGCGCGAGCTCGGTGCAATGTCGACACCCGAGGTGATCCTGGCGAACCGGGAACTGCTGGTGTTGTCGATGCTGCAGCCGAGGCCGTCCAGCGAGTCCTTCTGGGAGCAGTTCGCCCACGCGCTCGCCCACCTGCACCTGAGCACGACCCACCCCCGCTTCGGATGGCGCCGCGACAACTGGCTGGGCCGCCGCCGGCAGCACAACACCTGGAACGACGACGGCTTTGCGTTCTTCGCGCAGCATCGGCTGCTGAGGTGGCTCGGAGAGCCCCGCGTCGACGCGGCACTCGAGCCGGCCGACCGTACGGCGCTGGAACGGCTGTGCCACCGGCTGCCCGAGCTGCTGCCGGAGCGGCCCGCCTGCCTCACGCACGGCGACCTGTGGGCACAGAACGTCCTGGCCACCGCGGACGGGCAGCCCGCGCTGATCGACCCGGCCGTCTCCTACATGTGGGCCGAGGTCGACCTCGCCCACGTGTGGACCACGTCGCCCCCGCCCGAGGCGCAACGGTTCTTCGAGATCTACGCCGAGCTGACCTCCCTCGACGGCGACTGGCGGGCCCGCATGCCGATCATCCAGCTGCGGCAACACCTCGCCGTGCTGGCCCAGTTCGACGACGACTGGGGCGCGGGCGACCAGATCCGCGCCACCCTCGCCCCGTTCCGGACCCGAACCTGACCGAGGCCCCTACGTAGCAACCCGACGTCCCGGGCATCATGTGCCGGTAAGCCATCGACGCAGGCAACATCAACCTTCGCCCCTTTCCCACCGAGCAGGTCGATCACCACGGTGGAGACGGGGCCGCGGAGCAGGGAGACGCTTAAGCGTGCGGGCGCCGGGGAACCAATGCCGGGTGTCTCTCGAAACCGCCTCTCTGCCGCCGGAAGCCGCAGTCGCTGTCCAGCACTGGGTATTGGACAGCATCGCCGAGTTGCGGCAACTACGGGCCGGCCTGTTCGAAGCCCTGAACGGCGAGCCGATGCCGCCCGACGGCCAGTTGGACGGGGTACCGGAACACATGGCGATCGTCGCCACCGAACTGGCCACCAACGCCATCCGGCACGGACGGCCGCCCACCCGGGTCGACCTGCGCCGCACCGAGCACACATTCGTCCTCGACGTGGCCGACCAGGATCCCGGCACGGTTCCCGAGGTCGCCGGCCCACGGAAGCCCGGAGACGGCGGCCTGGGCCTGCACATCGTCGGTGAGCTGGCCGAAGCCGTCGGATGGTACGCCGACGGCACGACCAAGCACGTGTGGGCGGAGTTCCGTATCCCACCGGCGTGACGGCCGAGGCGCCCCGTGGGGAACCCCACCCGGCCCGCCGGCCAAATGCCCCCGGCCTACCGCGCCGCCGCGAACAGGCTGGTCTCGCCTCAACCAACCCTCGATATGGCGCGTAGACGGGCGACGGGGCGGGAAACCTGCGCCGGAACGGGCGGCGCGACAGCGTGCCCGGAGAGATCAAGAAAGGTGGGCTCATGACATCGGAGCAGGACGGCCTCTGGTTAGGGGCGCTGTCCGGCATGCTGGGCCGCTCGCACCGGTGGCAGCCGGAGGAGCTGGCGCCCACGGTGGCCACCGCACTGGCGCCGCTGGGCATCCGGACCACGATCTTCCTGGTGGATGACGAGCAGCGTGCTCTGCGGATGATCCCAACCGGCAACGGGCCCGCCGGTGAGCCGTTGTCGCTCGAGGATACCGCCGCCGGCCAGGCGTTCAGCATGGTGCGGACCCAGCCGACCGGCGATTCGGGCTGGTGGGTGCCGATGGTCAACGGCACGGACCGTCTCGGGGTCATCGAGTTCGCTTTCCCCAGCGGCCTCGACACCCGCGACGAGGTGCTGCGCCGGCGGTGCGAGACGGTGGCCGGCCTGGTCGGTCACCTCGTCACGGTGACCGCACCCAAGGGCGACTTCCTGCGCCAGGCGCGCCGGGCCAGGCCGATGTCGGCCAGCGCCGAACTGCTCGATCAAATGCTTCCACCGATGACGGTCGCCAGCGAGCGCCTGACGATCAGCGCGATCCTCGAACCGCGCTGTGAGGTCGGCGGCGACGGCTACGACTACGCCATCGACAGATCGATTGCCCGGATGTCCGTCTTCGACGCGGTCGGGCACGGTCTGCGGGCTGGGCTCGCGCACACCGTCGCGACGGTGTCGATCCGGGCCGCCCGGCGTGCGGGCGGCGACCTGCCGGCGCAGGCCGCCGCCGCCGACGCCGCGCTGCTGGAGCAATTCGGGGCCGAAGCCCGGTTCGTCACCGCGATCCTGGCCGAACTCGACATGGACACCGGCTCGCTGCGATACATCAACGCCGGACATCCGGCGCCACTGTTGCTGCGCAACGGCAAGTACGTCAAAGAACTACCGGCCGGGCGCCGTACGCCGCTCGGTGTGCCGCCCAGCGCGATGGCGATCGGCCTCGAGTTGTTGCACCCTGGTGACTCGCTGCTGCTCTACACCGACGGCATCACCGAAGCGCGGAACGCAGAGCGGGAGATGTTCGGGACGGGCCGGCTCATCGAGCACGCCGAACGGCACGCCGCAGCCGGGCTGCCCGCGCCGGAGACGCTGCGGCGGCTGGCGCACGCCGTCGCCGAGTTTCACGAGGGACCGGCCGTGGACGACGCTACCCTGCTGCTGGTCGGCCTGGACCCGCTCTGAGCCGGCCGCACCCGCAAAGGGTGCCCTGAGGTCGGCTGGAAGCACCGGAGGCTCCGCTGATGCCTCCCGCGACTCGATTGGGCTGTTTCGTCATGGCCGGTTCGGCTGGGACGAGTGCCGGCGGCGCGGCCTGCTTCATTCTGCTGCGCGTGCCTCCGGCGCTCCGCTGCATGTTTGACGGTGGATGACGCGGGCACCCCGCGACAATGACGACCCCGGAGGAGTCAGGACTCGAGCCGCTCGGCGACCGGGACGACCAGACAGGCGACTTCGCCACCGAGCATGAAGACTTCGAGACCGAGCCAGAGGACGAGGACCGTGGAGAGCCAGAGAGCCCAGGCCGCTACGTCGGCGGGCTCGACCGCGAAGGTCCGCCTTGACAGCAATAGGGAGTTGATCACCGTGACCAATGCACCATCACCGCAGAACCTTCCGCTCGCGGCCGCGGTGGCGGCCGACGCGGCCGAACGTGACCGGGAACAGTCCCGAACCGGGCCGGCCGTGGGCGCCTCCGACGCCGACGCCGACGCGGCCCGTGCAGGTGCGGACGTGGACCTGACCCACGCCGCCCGCGATGACGACGGCGTCCCGGTGGGCAGCGACGATCTCGAGGCGGACCGGCGCGCATCCGGCGCGGACGGCTGAGCCGACATCACCCGGTGGAATTGCGCTTCGCATCGGAGGCGTTTCGGCTGCGGCGCGCCGCTGCCGAGTTGAGCTGGTTCTCAGGCGGTCGGGGCGACGATGACGGCCTTGCCGTGCAGCGCGCCCGCGGCGGCCTGGGCGTGCACGGCCGGCAGCTCGCCCAGCGGGACCCGCTGGGCGACGTCGACGCGCAGCTGGCCGGAGTCGACCAGCGTGACCAGATGTGCCAGCTGGGCGGCGTCGCTGCGGACGAACAGGTCGATGCCGCGGACGCCGCGCTGCTCGTCGCTGGGCGCGGGCATCCACACCGTGGTGTTGACCAGCACACCGCCCGCACGGACCAGGTCGAGCAGCGCGCCCAGCTGCGCCGGTTCGATCGGCGCCAGGTTGAGCGCCACGTCGACCGAGGCCGTCGCTGACGTCACCGCGGTGGTGGTGTGGTCGATGATCTCATCGGCGCCGGCCGCCTTGGCCCGGTCGCTGCTGTGCGGGCCGGCCGTGGCGATCACGTACGCGCCGGCGTTCTTGGCCAGCTGAACGGCGTAGCCGCCGACGGCACCGCCCGCGCCGTTGATCAGCACGCGCTGCCCCGCGGCCAGCTTCGCGTGGTCGAACAGCGCCTGCCACGCGGTAAGGCCCACGCTCGGCAGCGCCGCGGCGTCGACCAGGGGGACGCTGGTGGGCGCCGGCGCGAGAATCTCGGCCGGAGCCACGACGTACTCCGCGGCCGCGCCGTCGTCCGCCATCGGCAGGAACCCGACGACCCGGTCGCCGACCTGGAAACTTTCCACGCCCTCGCCCAGCGCTGCCACCGTGCCGGACACGTCGATTCCCGGCGTGTGCGGCAGCGTCACCGGGATCGGGCCCTGCATGAAACCCGCGCGGATGTTGCCGTCGACCCCGTTGAACGACGTCGCGGCGACCCGGATCAACGCCTGCCCGGCGCCGGGGGCGGGCTGCTCGACGTCCTCGTAACGCAGGACGCTCGGATCGCCGTACTCGTGGAAACGCACTGCCTTCATCGCAAGCCCTCGTCTCTTCCATCGGCAAGTGCTTCGTTTTCGAAGCACCTGCTGACCCTAGCACGCTTCGAATTCGAAGCAACTTACCTGAGTGTGAGCCCGCCGACAGCCGCCGAGGTCCTGATCGCCCGCGGCGGACAGGAGGCGGATCTCTCCTGTCCGACCGCTCCAGGGTGGCGCGAACCGGAAGCCGGGTGAATGTCACCGTTGTCCACGGACAAACTGTCCGTGGACAACGAGGCGGGCTCAGATCGCGATCAGGCGCCGGAGCTTCTCGTCGCTCGGTGAGCCGGACTCCGCCAGGAACTCGGGGCTGACCGCCGGCAGCGCGTCGACGATCTCGCCCGCGGTGCCCGTAGGGTCGGGCCGCAGCCCGCCGGTACGACGCCGTGAGCCCCGGGGTAGCCCGACATCTTCCGGCTGCACTTCCTCCCGACGCGCCCGGAGGAAGTCCGCCAGCAGTGCTCGGTCCATCGCTTCTTCCGTCTTTCAGTCGGTTCGGTTGCGTCCGGCGCGGGCCTTGGCGGACCGCGGCGGGGTGGCGCGCATGTGGTCGCGGACGCGGTCGAGAACCGCGCTGAGGGCGGCAAGGTCCTTGCCGGTCATCGGTTCGAACAGCAGCTGCCGTACGCGGTCGACGTGCCCGGGAAGCACGTGGGCGATCAGTGCCCGGCCGGCGTCGGTGACGGTGACGATGACACTGCGCTCGTCGTCGGGCGACGGCGCGCGTGTGATGAGGCCGCGCTTGTCCAGCAATCCCGCCTGGTAGGTGAGCCCGCTGCGGCTGTACACGACGCCGTCGGCCAGATCGGTCATCCGCAGCCTTCCCTCGGGCGCGTCCACCAGCCGGGCCAGGATCTGGAACTGCACGTAGCTGAGATCGCCGTCGCCGCGCAGGTGCTCGTCCACCGCGTACTGAAGAAGGCTGCTGACCTCCATCAGAGCGAAGTACGCACCGAGTTGCTCTGAGTTCAGGCCGGGCGTCGGGTCAACCACCCCATGATCCTACTTGCTTTGAATTCAAAGCGTGACCCTGGCGTGCCACTGCGGCACACGCCGCGCAGTACGCCGATCCGGCCGTGCGGGAGCGCTGGATTGCCGGGTCAGCTGATGGTGCGGATCGCGGGCCAGATCGTCGTCCACGAACCGCGGATGCCGGCGCACACCGTGACCTGCTTGCCTTGTTCGCTGTTGTCGATCCCGAGCCGGTTGTCGATGTGGGCGACGTCGCGGCATCCGGTGAAGTACTGAGCCCAGTTGCCCGGTCGCCAGTCGCCGACGTGGACGACAACGGTGCGCTCGGCGGGCGGGGGTCCCCAGGTCCAGTAGGAGTTGTGACCGGAGTAGACCGGCGGCAGTTCCTTGCCGAGGAGGATCAGCGGGCTGGCCTCGCTGTAGTCGTTGGCCAGGATCATCGCGTGGGCACGTTGCTCCGGGGGAAGCTCGGTCACGACCTGTTCCACGGTCGCGACGAACTGCGGCCAGCCGATTTGGTTGGCCGTGTCGGGCACCGTGGCCGGAAGGGTGGTCTCGGCGTAGTCGGCGACCGGCAGGACCGGCAGGGTCAGCACCGCGACCAGGGCGCCGGAGACGACCGCCGCCGTGGCCAACCCCGCGAGCTTGAGCCATCGATGGCCCCGGGCGATCCACCGGTCCAGGACGATCCCGCCGGCCGCCATGAACAGCGGAGCGCTGCCGATCGCGTAGTACGCCTTGCCGCCGCTGAGCAGGACCAGGACCATGGCCACGACAGCGGCGATCCCGAGCGGCCGCCACACCGCGGCCGCCCGTGATCCCAGCACCCAGACCAGGCCCGCTATGCAGACCGGAAACAGCAACGGACCGGTGAACAGCCACAGAAACGGCAGGATCTGGGCGCGATTCGTCGCCGCGTACCCGGCGATCTGCGAGGCCATCGTCAGCTGCGGCCAGCCGTGCACGGACTGCCAGATCAGGTTGGGCGCCCACAGCACGGCCGCGATCACGACTCCGGCCCAGGCCCAGGGCGAGCGGGCGACGTCCCAGCGCCGGCACAGCAGCACCCCGACGGCGAGCCCCGCAGCGAGGAACGTCAGCGTGTCCTTGTTCTCCAGCCCGATGCCCGCGCTCACCCCGACCGCCAGCCACAGCCGCGCGTCCCCGCCGGCGAGCACCCGCACCAGCAACCACATCACCACCGCCCAGACCAGCAGGTCCAGTTCGGTGGTGGTGGCCAGATGCCCGGCACCGAGATACCCCGACACGGAGGCGGTCACCGCGGCCAGTACCTGCGCCCGGCGGGAACCACCCAGATCACGGGCCACGAAGGCCACGACGATCACGACCAAGGCCATCTCCACCGCCGGCAGAATCCGCACCGCCTCCGGTGAGACGCCCAGGATTGCCACGGACGCCGCCGACAGCAACGGCGTCAACGGGGGCTGGTCCACATACCCGAATGCCGGATGCCGTCCCGCCACCACGAAGTACATTTCGTCACCGTGAAAGCCGTACGCGCCCGACAGTCCGAGCAACCCGGCGACCATCAGCCCGGCCACCAGCCACACCGGCCACGGCACCGCCCACCAACGGAAACCCGCCGACGGTCTCGTCGCGTCCACGTCGTCAACCACCAGTCGGGCCGGTAAGACAATCACGATGGCCGGCGCGTCGGCGCCGCCACGAACACGGCGAGTCGCACACCGCGGAGCAGGTGCGGCAGCGCGGCCGGCGCTCGTTCGACATCCATCGATACTAGGGCCCTGGAACGCAGAAGAGCCGGCCGGGAAATGGATCAGCACGGCTCAGATTTGATGGAGCGGGCCGTTCCTCGTCGTTGCGGCTTCCTTGTCGAGCAGTCGACGTGCCGACGCGTTTAGCGCATAAACGAGCTCGGCCCCGGGGTTTTGGCCACCCGAATGTTTACTTGCCTTGGGTCAGGCGCGGCGGTCGCCGGCGGCGGGGCAGCAGCAGGGCCAGACGGTCGAGGAGTGCTTCGAGGGCTTCTTCGAAGTCCAGGCCGGCGACATCGAGCGACAGGTGCGGCTGCAGGCGCTGCAGGAGGGGGTAGTCGCTGAGGTCCCCGGCCGGGGGCACGTCCGGTTCCTCGACGGGTCCGGTCTCGACGCCGAGGCCGGACACCTCCAGCAGCAGATGGCCGAGCAGGAAGCTGCTGAACGCCCGGTAGACGGCGGCGGCGTTCTCGTCGGAGAATCCCGCTCCGGTCATCACCTCGAGCAGAGACTCGATCCAGCGCAGGCTGCGTAGCGGTGGGCGGACCCACGGGGCCGCCGCCGGGCGGGTGGCCACCAGCGGGAACACCTCGGGGTGGGCCAGGGCGATGCGGCGCAGGCCATGGGCCAGGCGCTGCAGGTAATCGACCCAGCCGGCATGGGCTTGCAGGTGTACGTCGGGGTCGCTGAACAACTCGTCGACGACCGTCTCGACCACGCCGTCCAGCAGCGCCTCGCGGCCGGGAACGTACCGGTACAGTGCCATGCCGTCGACGCCGAGGTAGGCGCCGAGCCGTTGCATGGTCAGCATGCGCAGACCGTTCTCGTCGATGAACCGTACTGCAGCGTCCAGAATGCGTCGCTGGTCCAGGCCGCCGCGACCGGAGCCGGGTGCGCCGGCCGGGATGGCGGCGGCCGCGTCAACCCGTGCCCGCGGAATGTCCGGATCGTGCATCACGCCTCCCGGGCCGCCCGTGCGCCGTCACATACCTCGCAAGCCTCCCATAGATGGCGGCGGCGCGATGAGTCAGCAAGGACCAGCGACACGGTACAAGCCGGGCCCAAGCCCGAAAGATCCGCCGATGTGAAACTGTTTCGCGTGCGCGTTTAGATCATAAACAACGCGCAGAGCGGCCACGAAGGCTGCGCCTCCCGGATGGCGAAATAAAAATGCCGGTGCGGGGATTAGAAAATCGTTCCGTGGGGGATTCCAGCCAGCGCATCCCGACTCATGCAGGAGGCCCGCCATGAGTGCAGTCGGTGACTCCGACCGCGGCGATCACGTCGACCTCGACGCGGTCGCGACCACCAGGACCGGCGACGACAAGCCCCACGACCTGTCCGCCGTAGCCCCCGGGGCCGGCCCCGGCAGCCCCGCACAGCTGAAAGGCAAGGGGCTGTTCGCCGCGCTCAAGCGGACCTTCAAGCAGTACTCGCAGGACAACCTCTCCGACTGGTCGGCCGCGCTGACCTACTACGGCGTGCTGTCCATCTTTCCCGGCCTGCTGGTGATCGTGTCCCTGTTGGGCATGCTCAGCAGCAACGGCAAGCAGACCGTGGAAGACGCGGTTAAGGAGCTCACCCCGAGTCCGCAGCTGCAAGACCTGGTCAACACCGTGCTGAGCCAGGTCAAGGACCCCGGCAAGGCCGGAATCGCGGCGATCGTCGGTATCGTCGTCGCGTTCTGGTCCGCCTCCGGCTACGTCGCGGCCTTCATGCGTGCCTCCAACGCCGTCTACGACGTTCCCGAGGGCCGGCCTATCTGGAAAACGCTGCCCATCCGGGTCGGCGTCACCGCCGTGGTCGGTCTGATGCTGGTCCTGTCCACGGCGATCGTGATCTTCACCGGCGACCTCGCCACGATTGTCGGCGACAAGATCGGCCTGGGCTCCGCCGCCGTGTCGACCTGGAACATCGTCAAATGGCCGGTGCTGCTGATGCTGGTCAGCCTGATGTTCGCGATCCTCTACTGGGCGTCGCCCAACGCCAGGACCGGCGGCTTCCGCTGGGTCAGCCCCGGCGGCATCTTCGCCGTCCTGCTCTGGGTCCTGGCGTCTGCCGCGTTCGCGGTCTACCTGGCCACCTTCGCCAACTACAACAAGACCTACGGCGCCGTCGGCGGGGTCATCGCCTTCCTGGTCTGGATGTGGATCAGCAACATCGCCATCCTGCTCGGCGCCGAACTCGACGCCGAACTCGAACGCGGCCGGGCAATAGCCGCCGGCCACGACCCCACCGACGAGCCGTTCCTCGAGCTCCGCGACGACCGCAAGATCAAAAAGGGCAGCGACCAAGGCCTCAGCGCCAACGAGACCGCCTGACATCCGGTACGCATCATCTGCCATCCGAACAGCGACGCCGGTCGTGATGGATTGAGGAGAGAACACCATGTCGGAAAGATCATTCAACGGGTCGGCGCCGTCCGCGGCATCCACCTCCGAGCTGGTGAACCAGGCCGCCGTGCAGATCTCGACGCTGGTACGCGACGAGCTGGCGCTGGCGAAGCTGGAGCTGGCGGAAAAGGGCAAGCGTGCCGGGCTCGGCGGCGGCCTGCTCGGCGGCGCCGCGGCGCTCGGCCTCTACGGGCTGGGACTGCTGCTGACTCTCGCGGTGGTGTTGCTGGACCTGGCCTGGCCCTTGTGGCTGTCCGTCCTGGTGGTGATGGTCGTCGTGTTCGCCGCCGCCGGCGTCGCGGCCCTGCTGGGGAAGCAGAAACTGCAGGCCGCGGTGCCGCCGGTGCCCAGCGCCGCCGTCGCGGGCGCTCATGCAGACGTGCAGACCGTCAAGAACGCCGTACGGGAAGGACGCTCGTCATGACCACCTCCGATACCCCCACCGACCCGCAACAGCTCCGCGCCGAAATCGAACAAACCCGCGCCGAGCTGGGCGAAACCGTGCAGGAACTCGCCGCCAAAACCGACGTGAAGACCCGCGCCAAGCAGGCCGTCGGTGACGCCACCGGCCAAGCGCGGCGGACGCTGACCGGCGTGAAGGATCAGGCAGCGCAAGCTGCCGGTGTGGTCGCTGAGCGGGCGTCGACAGCCAAGCAGCAGCTGGCCGACTCCGACCTTCCCGCCCCGATCCGTCGGCCGCTGCCGCTGGCCGCCCTCGGCGCGGCGGCAGCCGCGCTGATCATCGTGATCATTGTCGTGGCGCGCAGGCGGCGCTCGTGAGCAGCACCGTGGCGAAGGTCGCCTACAAGCCCGTCGGACTACTGCTCGGCGCCGGCGCCGGTGTCATCTCCGGCCTGATCTTCAAACAAGTGTGGAAAGTCGCCGGCCATGACGACGACGCACCGAACGCGACCGACGAGCATCGCGGCTGGACCGAGATCCTGCTCGCAGCCGCCGTCCAAGGCGCGATCTTCGCGGTCGTGAAAGCAGCGGTCGACCGCGCCGGCGCCGCCGGGGTCCGCAAAGCCACCGGTCAGTGGCCGGACTGAGCCGCACAAGGCCCAAAACCATCCCACCGTCACCCAGGTACAAGAGAAGGCCAAGGGCCTCCTCCACACCGGAGCAGACACACTCACGCCGAGCAGCGAGCCCGCGCCGTCCGAGACGCTGCCGGCTGTCGCCTCGCCCAGCCCGGCTCCTCGGCCCTCGCGCCGGCAGCCCGGACCGAACGTGACGACGACTGCGACCGTCGACCCACTGACATAAGCCGGGCGCAACGAAAGAAGCAACGCCCGGCCGAAGCGGCACCACCAGAGCGAAGATGCCCGGACCCTCGGATGGATCGTGGCGTGTGTTGAACTGGGTGGCGTGCAGATACGTCCCGCAGAACTGACGGCGATCCGGGCCGGCGATATCGACGTGGCGTTCCGCCGGTGGGAACGGCCCCGGCTCAGGGTCGGTACCCGGATGCGTACCGCGGTCGGACTGGTCGAGGTCACGTCCGTCGACCGCGTGCCGGTGAGCTCGCTGACTGCCGCGGACGCCCGCCGGGCCGGCGCGGCGTCGCTGGCCGCGCTCCGCCACGGGTTGGACCGCGTCCACCCCGACCGGCCGGTGTATCGGATCGGGCTACGGTACGCGGGTGTCGACCCGCGGCAGGAGCTGCGGGAGGCGGTACCCGACGCTGCGGAGATCGACGCGATCGTCGCGTGGCTCGACCGGCTCGACCGCGCCTCGCCGACGGGGCCGTGGACCCGGGCAACGCTCCTGCTGATCGACGAGCTGCCGGCCACCCGGGCACCCGACCTCGCACAGCGGATGGGGCGAGACACCCCGTCGTTCAAACAGAACGTGCGCAAGCTGAAGGAGCGCGGCCTGACCGAATCGCTCGACATCGGGTACCGGCTCTCTGCGCGCGGCGCGGCCGTCCTGGACCACGAGGGTCATCCCCGGCCGGCCCAGGGCCGGCCGGTACCGGAGCCGGGCACTCCGCTGCCACACATCGGCGCTGCCGCGACACGTGCTCTTACCGCGCGTGGCGTGGTCCGGCTCGAACAGGTGGCCGCACTCAGTGAGAGCGAGGCGCAGGCGCTGCACGGAGTCGGGCCCTACGCCCTTCGCCACCTGCGAACGGCGATGGACGCCGCCGGGCTGGCTTTCCGCGACGATCCTGACGCCACGCCACAACCTGGGTAACCGGTTCGCGCCCACGGGCCGGGCCCCCGAGAATGCCTGCATGCCCACGTACATCAAGTCAGTCACCTTCGACTGCCGGGACGCCCTGGTGGTGGCCCGCTTCTGGGCCGCGGCCCTGGGCGGCGAGCTCGACGAGGACTCCACCGCCGACAAGGCGTACGTGGAGGCGCCCGGCTGGGGCGCACCCAACCTGTGGTTCCAGCGCGTCCCCGAGCCCCGGACCGCCAAGCTGCGCATGCACTTCGACCTGCGCGCCCCCGGCGGAGTCCCCGAGGAGGTGGAACGGCTCGCATCGCTGGGCGCCACCGTCAAGGAGACCAACGGCGACCTGACCGTCATGCAGGACCCCGAAGGCAACGAGTTCTGCGTGGAGAACTGACCCGTTCCAGATTCGTTCCAGCCGGATTTCAGCGGCGCGTCAGGACCTCCCGCCACGCTGAGCGGCGCGACACATCGTCGTGCTGTCAAGGGGGAACACACGCTGCCGACGTCGACCACCACCTGCACGGCGACGGTCAGCCTGAGCAACAGCGCCGGCAGTTCGCCGGCGACCACCGCGTCGGCCCGGCTCTGAGGGGACGCCGGCACACCACGCGTAGCGGGCACGGACCGCGGCGTGCCGGGTGGCGGCCCGGCACGCCGCTCGCCCGCCCCGCCGGCGCCAAGAACGTGGGGGCCCGCCCTATCCCAAGAGCGCGAGCGGGCCCCCACCCAAACGTCACCGGGGGGTCGGGCGGTAGACGAGCTCCTGGGTGTGGCCGTCGAGCGTCCGGCTCTCGAGCAGCTCGAGGTCGAAGTCGCCCGCTCCCCCGAGGATCGGGCTGGTGCCGGTCCGCCCGGAGATGACCGGGAAGATCGTCACCTGCAGCCGATCGACCAGGCCGGCGGCCATCAGCGCCCAGTTCAGCGACAGGCTGGCCTGCGAGCGCAGCGGGATGTCGGACTCCTCCTTGAGCCGGGCGACGATCTCCACCGCGTCACCGCTGACGATGGTCGCGTCCGGCCACCCGAGGGTGTCCCGCAACGTGGAGGAGATCACCGTCGCCGGCATCTGCATGGTCCGGACGTTCCACTCGTCGAGCGCGTGGGGATCGATGCCGGAGGACATGATCTCGGCATTCTCCCGGAAGGTGGTGGCTCCGAAGACCATGCGCTGCTGGGCGCCGAAGAGGGCGGCGCGATGGGCCAGCAGCTCAGGGCCCTGCTTGCCCCAATAGCCACCCCAGTCGCCAGGCTCGGCGTACGAGCCGTAGCCGTCGAGGGTGGAGAAGACGTCCCAGGTGTAGACGGCGGTCATGTCAGTTCCCTTCTTATGCAGCCGTGGTGGCTGCGTCCACCCTGTCTACGACCAGCTGCCGCCCGATCCGACACCGCGTCCGGATCTTCTGCGCGCTTGACGTTTTCCTATATGGGAAAATATGGTGGATGCCGTGGCACGAGCAGCGACGACGTCAGACACGTTCAACGCGATCGCCGAGCCGCAGCGCCGAGACATCCTGGCGCTGCTGCGGGCGGGTGAGCGGCCGGTGACCGACGTGGCCCAGGAACTGGGGATGAGGATGCCGCAGGCGTCCAAGCACCTGCGGGTGCTCCGGGAGGTGGGGCTGGTGCGGGTCCGCGGGGCGGGCAAGCAGCGCCTCTACGGCCTGGACGCCCGCGGGCTGCGGCCGGTCCACGAATGGGTCGGCGGGTTCGAGCGGTTCTGGAACGAGAGCTTCGACCGGCTGGACACCTACGTGCAGGACCTCAAGCAGACACGGCAGGAGGAATGACCGATGGCAGAGGCACGACAGGAAACGCGGGCGGAGCCGGCGACGGCCGACCGGGAGATCGTGATCTCCCGGCTCATCGACGCACCGCGGGAGCTGGTGTTCGAGGCGTTCACCGAGGTCCGGCATCTGTCACGGTGGTGGGGTCCGGACGGGTTCACCACCACCACGCGGTCCTTCGAGTTCCGCGTCGGCGGGGAGTGGGACTTCGTGATGCACGGGCCGGACGGAACGGACTACTCCGAGTGGATCACCTGGACCGAGATCGTCGCACCGGAGCGGATCGCGCTGCTGCACGGTGAGTCCCGCGACGACCCGAACGCCTTCGAGTCTGTCCTGACCTTCGCGCCGGAAGGTGCGGCGACCCGGATCGTGATGCGCACTGTCTTCCCCACCAGACAACTGCGCGACCAGGCCGTGGAGAAGTACCGCGCGATCGAGGGCGGCGAGCAGACGCTGAGCAACCTGGCGGCCTACGTCGCCGAAATCGCCCACAACAAGGAGGGCCTCTGATGGCCGGGAAAGTGTTCTTCAGCGTGTCGATGTCGCTGGACGGGTTCATCGCGCCCGGGTCCCTCGGGGAGTTGATGGGAAAGCAGTGGATGGAACTGCAGGCGTGGATTTTCCCGCTGCGATTCTTCCGGGAGAACCTGAAGCTGGGCGACGGCGGTGAAGAGGGGCGCGACAACGACATCGCGCGGGAGACGTTCGAGCGCACCGGCGCGAGCGTGATGGGCAAGCGCATGTTCGACGCCGGCGAGCAGATGTGGCCGGAAGAGGCGCCGTTCCATACCCCGGTGTTCGTCGTGACGCACGAAAAGCGCGACCCCTGGGAGCGGCCGGGCAGAACCACCTTCCACTTCGTCAACGACGGCATCGAGGCCGCGCTCGACCAGGCCCGCGACGCCGCCGGCGATCGCGACGTCCGCATCGCGGGCGGCGGCGCGACGATCCTGGAGCACCTGAACGCCGGCCTGATCGACGAGTTCTCGATCGCGCTGTCGCCCGTGCTGTTCGGCTCCGGAATCCGCCTGTTCGACGGCGCGGACGCGTCCAGGGTCGCGCTGGAGCCGGTCCGTTCGGAGTCGTCGGCGCGGGTGACGCACCTGACCTACGCCGTGCACCCACGGCGCACATAGTGCGATCACTATGTCTTCTTGCCCTTCTTGCCCGCGGGCGCCGACGGGGGCGGCGGGTACTTCTGGTTGAAGTCGCGGATCACCGGCAGGCCCACGCGAACCAGATCGCGGGTGCGGTGGTCGACGTCCCCGGGAGTCAGGTGGTGCTGTTTCGGGTGGGGCAGCTGGGCCGCGATGGTCCCGGTGAAGATCAGCAGGTCGTCGACCGAGCCGGGGAACGAGCGGGACATGTCGGCGGCGGCGCGCAGCTGGGACTCGGGCATGTACGCGACGTGCTCGGCCATGCCGGCCTGCCACGCGCCCGGGTGGACCAGGTAGCCGGCGGGGAGCCGGCCAGGGCCGCCCATCGGGGCGAGGGCCTTGGCGCGCTGCACCGGGACCGGCTTGGCCTTGCTGACCATGTAGAGGGCGCCCGCGCCGAACAGGGCCACCGGAATGAGGATGGCGGCGGCGGCCGACATGC
Source organism: Actinoplanes sp. NPDC051513 (assembly GCF_044454685.1). Classification (NCBI taxonomy): domain Bacteria; kingdom Bacillati; phylum Actinomycetota; class Actinomycetes; order Micromonosporales; family Micromonosporaceae; genus Actinoplanes; species Actinoplanes sp. NPDC051513. The sequence continues at coordinate 123,236 of NZ_JBITDW010000005.1, read as the reverse complement.
CGGCCAGAACCATCACGACGGCCAGCGTCACGAGGATCATGGCGCCGGCCATGTACTCGCGGACGCCGTCGCGGGACGCGCCGTGCTCGGCGTCGGTGATGCAGCGCTTGATGATGGCTTCCAGGACCAGGTCCGTGGGGCGCCACCCGTCCGCCCGGACGGGCATCTCACGCGTGGATTGCGCCATCGGGGTCCTCTCTCGCGAAGGGGAAGTCGGTGTCGCCGAGCGGTATCGGCACCCGGCCGCCCCCATCTGAGGAGTTACGCGGCCAAGGCCGCGTACCGCCCGCCCGCGCCGACCAGCGCGTCGTGGGTGCCGGCCTCGAGGACCCGGCCGTGGTCGACCACCACGATCTGGTCGGCGTGGCGGACGGTCGACAGCCGGTGCGCGATCGTGACCGTCGTGCGGCCGCGGGACAGCTCGTCGAAGGCGCGCTGCACGGCCCGCTCGGTCTCGTTGTCGAGGGCGCTGGTCGCCTCGTCGAGGACCAGGATGCGCGGGTCGCGCACCAGGGTGCGGGCGATGGCGATGCGCTGCTTCTCGCCGCCGGAGAAGCGGTGCCCGCGGGAGCCGACCGTGGTGTCGTAGCCGTCGGGCAGGGCGGCGATCAGATCGTGGATCTGGGCGGCCCGGGCGGCGGCCTCGATCTGGGCGTCGGTGGCGTCCGGGCGCGCGTAGCGCAGATTCTCGCGGACGGTGGTGTGCAGCAGGTATGTCTCCTGGCTGACCACGCCGACGATCGACGACAGGTCGGCCAGCGAGAGGTCGCGCAGGTCGACGCCGTCGATGGTGACCCGGCCGGCCGTGGGGTCGTACAGGCGGGCGATCAGCGCCGCGATCGTGCTCTTGCCGGAGCCGGTCTCGCCGACCAGCGCCAGCGAGGTGCCGGCGGGCACGTCGAGCGACACGCCCGCGACGGCGGCGGCGGTGCTCCCCCCGTACGCGAAAGTCACGTCTTCGAAGCGCAAGTGGCCCCGCGGCGCCGCCAGACGCACGGGCCTCGCCGGCTCCTGGATCTCGACCGGCAGGTCGAGGTACTCGAAGATGCGCGCGAACAGCGCAAGCGACGAAGTCAGCTGGACGCCGACGTTGAGCAGCGACATCAGCGGCCGGAAGAGTCCGGCCTGCAGCGCGGTGAACGCGACGAGGGTGCCGATCGACAGGCGGGCGAACGGCATGCCCGCCGCCAGGTAGATGACCGCCGGGATGGCCGCGAAGACGATGCTCATCGACGCCATCCGCCAGCGGCCGGCCAGCTCGGAGCGCAGCTCGAGGTCGATCAGCCGCAGCGACGAGCCGGTGAAGCGGTCGATCAGGGCGGGCGCGGTGCCCATCGTCTTGGACAGCTGCACGCCGCTGATCGACAGGCCCTCCTCGATGGTGACGTTGAGGTCGGCGAGCTCCCGCTGCCGCTGCGCGGTGATCTCGCGGCGCATGCGGGCGACCCGCTTGGAGAATCCGATGGCCGGCGGCAGCACCGCCAGCGAGACCAGGGACAGCTGCCAGGAGAGGGCGGCCATGGCCACGACGGTGGCGATGGCGGTGGTGAGGTTCGCGGCGATCGAGGTCGCGGTGGAGGTGACCACCGATTCCATGCCGCCGATGTCGTTGGTGATGCGGGACTGCACCTCGCCGGTGCGGGTGCGGGTGAAGAAGCCGATCGACTGCCGCTGCAGGTGCGTGAAGACGTCGGTGCGCAGCCGGTGCATGACCCGCTGGCCGACCTGCGTGGAGATCCAGGTCTGCACGACGCCGAGCGCGGCGGTCACGGCGGCGACGGCCACCATGCCGATCACCAGCCACACCAGCAACGTCAGGTTGGCGTGCGGCAGCGCGACGTCGATGACGGCACGCAGCAGGAACGGCGAGGCCATGCCGATGATCGACGAGGCCACGATGATCAGGACGACGACGGTCAGCGGCCAGGTGTGGTCGCGGAACAGGCCGCCGATGCGGCGCAGCGAGACCTCGCGGGCCTGCTGCTTCTCGGCCGGGGTGGGTTTGCGTTCGGGGCGCGGCAAAGGCGTCCCCTCCTTCCGAAGCGTTTTACTGAGGTTACCTCATCATGAGGGAACAACCGCAATCGCTGCTACCGTATTCCGGTGGATTCCCCTGAGCCCGACGAAACGCTGTCGGAGGCGTTCTGGTCGGTGGCCCGCCATCTGCGGCACCGCACCCGGGTGGCGCTCGAGCCGTGGGACCTCTCGCCGTCGCTGGCCCGCGCGCTGAGCGTGCTCTCGAGGCACGGCGACATCCGGCTGAGCGTGCTGGCCGACCATCTGCGCATCGCGCCCCGCACGGCCACCGAGGTGGCCGACGATCTGGCGCGGCTCGGGCTGGCCGAGCGCCACCCCGACCCCGACGACCGGCGGGCGACGCTGCTCTCGCTCACGTCGCAGGGCGCGGCGACGGCCCAGGCGATTCAGGCCGCGCGCCTGGCCGAGGGGGAGCTGTTCTTCGCCGCGCTCAGCGACACCGAGCGTGAAGACCTGGCGCGCCTGTTGCGCAAACTGCGTGATTAACAGCCATTTATCGTACGGGGAGGGCAAAGCACCCGCCTCGCGACGCCGGCGCCGTCGCCGGTCGCGCCACTGCCGCGAGTTTCGCGTGGGCGGCTACCCTCAACGAGCCGACCGACTCGCTCAGCGGGACCTGAGCGGGACCCGCCTCGGCATGATCAGGCGCACCCATCTCGGCAATTCCGGATCGCGCTGGCGGGGTGCAGCGTCACAGCGGCAGGTGCTCGGCCGGGCTGGAAATCGTGGTGGGGCGGCGGGTTGGTGGTTGCGTGGCGGCCCACGCCCAAAGGGCAAATCCGGCGGCGAAGGCGAGCATGGTCAGCACACCCCGCGGCCAGAAGATGTGGCTGTCGATGAACGAGTAGCCGGCGCCGAGGAGCACCACCGTGCCCGCGAGGACCCGCGCGCCGTGCCGGAAACCCAACGCGACCGTGCCGGCCAGCACGGCGATGAGCAGGGCGTACACGCCCGCGCGGCCGAGTAGGTCACCTGCGTCGTACAGGGCCAGCACGAGACGGCGAAGCTCGGCTTGATCACCGCTCTGTCCCGCGACTGTGCCGGCCGCGATCCCCGCTACAGCGTCCAAGCCGGTGTAGCCGGCCGCGTAGACAGCGGCCCCCAGCCACGCCACGACGGTGGCCACCCCGGCCACGTCGAGCCGGGGCCGGCCGCGCAGCAGCACCACGAAGCCCAGGGCAAGCAACGGAAAGACCGGTAGCAGCACGATATGCAGATGCACCCAGCGATGCGCGGTCGCAGCGGACAGTCCGCCCGGATGCACCAGGCCCGCGACGGCCAGAAGCAACGGGCCTGCCGTCACGAGAAGCCCCATTCGTGCCCCGCGCGACACCGACAGCGACTTCACGTGGTGGGTGTGAGGCCGGCAGCGCCGAAGGAAACCGAGAACCGCTTACACCAGATGGCGACGCTGTGAAGCTGGTCGAGGTTCGTGCCCGCCGGGACGGCGTACATCTGGTCGCCCCTGTTGCCCTTGAGCCGCCCCAACTCGACCCAGTTCCCGTCGTCGAAGACGCGCCACCCCTGGAACCAGGAGAGGCCGAACCCAGCCGTGAACGCCAAGACCACGGCCGCGACCCAGGCCAGCGGCCGGCGAAACAGACGCGCCATCACTCCACCAGTACACCGCATCCGACCAGAGGGAATCCTTACCGAACGGTGACAGCACTCGACCAGGTCCCCGTCGCTGCCCCGGCCGGCGCCGCCCGCCCGATTGGTCGGCCACCGACCGGGGCGCGAGCGGCATGACGACCCGGTCCATGTCCGATTCGCAGAAGACGATGAGGCTGATCAGTTCCTCGTTCGGGTGAGGAGTGGGCCGAGCTCCGCCCTCAGCGGGCCTGCCGCCGCGCCCGGTAGCCGGGACGCAGCTTTCCTACCGAGATCTCGACGGCCTCGCTCACCTGATCGTCTCCGCCCCGATCGTCCACGTAGTGCCCAAAACCGGAGAGGGCAATGGCCAGGTTCATCCTGCGAAACTCCAGTCGCAGGGGGTGCCGCCGCTCGTCGATGAGATCGCGGTGCTCCGGGCCGAACTGCGAGAGTTGCGGGATCAGGTCCGGACGGTGGTTCTCGATATAGACGCGCAGGTCGCGGAGAACCTTGTCGATGGCTCTGTACTGTAAGCCGTCAGCCACTACCGATCACCTCACCCACGAGCAAGCCTAGGACCCGATCAGGCGGTGGCATGGAGGCGTTCGCCGAGCGGGCCCGGCGGCTGAGCTGCCGCCCTACCCCCGAGGAGCCACGTGATCTACGTCGAAGCGCCCGCAGCGCTGGAGCGGACCACGAAACCGGTCCTGTTTCTCGCCGGCGGCATCACCGGCTGCCCGGACTGGCAGGCCGGCGTGCTCGAACTGCTCGGCGCCGCCGACATCGTGGTCGCCAATCCTCGCCGCGCGAACTTTCCCATCCACGATCCCGGGGCCGCGTACGAGCAGATCCGCTGGGAGTTCGAGCTCCTGCGCCGCGCCGACGCGGTCCTGTTCTGGTTCGCGGGCGGCCCGTCACTGCAACCCATCGCCCTGTACGAGCTGGGAGCGCACGCCGCGAATCCGGCCAAGCGCATCGCGGTCGGCGCCGATCCGGGCTATGCCCGCCGCCCGGACGTGCTGATCCAGCTAGGCCTGGTCCGGCCGGGACTGACGGTGCACGACGACCTCGGCGATGTCGTCGCCGACGCGGTAGCTCATCTCGACCACGCGGGATTGCGGTAAGTAATTGGCCTGTTGCGCTCAGTGAATTTGGGGCACCATCGTAGACATGGTGTTGTCCATCTTGGCGGGACTGATGACGCCGTTGGTCATCGGATTGGGTGTCGTGCTGGCGGCCAGGCGTCTGCCCCGGTGGTCGCCGACGGCGGGACGCGGCGTGGGCCGCGTCCCCGTGCTCGGGCTCGGGCTCGGCGTGGCTGTCGGCCCGGGTGCTGAAGCAGACGGCGACCGAGCTGAACGCGGCGGCGCGTGAGCTGAGCGCAGCGGGTGAGCTAAGCGCGGCGGCGGATGAGCTGAGCGCAGCGGGTGAGCTAAGCGCGGCGGCGGATGAGCTGAGCGCAGCGGGTGAGCTAAGCGCGGCGGCGGATGAGCGCCGTGGCGCAGGCCGCCGAGCCGGCCGCGCAGAGCACGGCCAAGGTCAGGGCGAGCGGCACCTCGAGCGGCGTGACGCGGTCGAGGATGCCGAGGATCAGCAGGGCGGCCAGGCAGACGGCGAACGCGACCGCGGCCAGGTGAGCGAGCACGCCGTGCCCGTCCGGCTCGGGCCGGCGCCCGCCCGCCGGGACGCGCAACGACTCGGCGAACTCGTCGGTCACCCGGACCAGCGACTCGGCGTCGACAATGCGCTGCTCGGCGGCGGTCAGGCGGCGCAGCTCGATCTGAGCCTGCGGGTGGGCGGGTTCGAGAGCCAGGGCGCGGCCATGGGCTTCGCGGGCGTTCAGGGGACGGCCGGCGGCGAACAGGGCGACGCCGTGTGCCACGTGCAGGTCGGCGTCGTAGTGGGCGAACTCGGCGCCGGCGGCCAGCACCCGCTCGGCCTCGGCGAGACGGCCGGCGGCCAGCAGGGCCCGGCCGCGGCGTTCGAGCAGGCGGGGGTTGCCGGGGTCCTCGTTGCAGGCCGACACCGCGGCGGCGACCGCGAGGTCGTGGCGGCCGGCGGCGGTGTAGGCGGCGCTCACCCAGTAGAGGGCTTCCAGGCCGTGCGGCTCCAGGTGCAGGGCTGCGCGGGCCGCGTCCAGAGCGGCGGCCGGGCGGCGCAGGGCCAGCTGGGCCCGGGCCAGCAGCAGCCAGGCGTCGACGTTGCCGGGCTCCTCGCCGACGACGGGGGCGAGCAGCGTGGCGGCTTGGCCGGCCCGCCCATTGCACAGCAGGTCGTCGGCCTTGCCGAGGAGGAGGTCGGTGCGCACTCCGGCACATTCGGCGGCGCGCCCGGCGACATGTGAAAGCCGCCGGGTGCGTCCCGGTTGCGCCGCCCGGAGAAAGCCGCCCGAAGAAAGCCGCCCGGAGAAAGCCGCCCGGAGAAGGCCGCCCGAGGAAGGCCGCCCGGAGAACTCAGTCGTTGCGATCCGACGCCGGGGCGGTGGCCCAGGTCACACAGCTGGTTCCTAACTGCACCCGGACGACAACCGAATCTGGCGGTTGCAAGTCAGGAGCGAACGGAGACAGCGATGACCGTACGGATCGGCGGCGCCGGTGGCGCCCAGTGGGGATCGCACATCGCCAGCATTCACCTGCGGACGGACTGCGTGCGGCTCAGCGCCGACGTGCGGGCCGGCGCGGACGAGCGGACGATCCGCCAGGACAAGGCCGCGATCGTCGAGACCCGGCGCGACATCGCCACGTTCCGGCGCTCCGGCCTGGTGGACATCACCGTGTAGCCAGGGGCACCCCGGCGAACGGAATCTGAGCCGGCTCGGCGGCGGAACCGCCGGCCGGGTGCCGCCATCTCCCCCGGCGGGCCAGCTCGGGCAGCACCCCCTCGCCGAACCAGTAGGCCTCCTCGAGGTGCGGATAGCCGGAGAGGATGAACTCGTGAGCGCACCCTACCTAGTTTTCCTACAGGCTAGGTAGGGCTAGATCTCGCGGCCGCCGCTTCCTGATCGGCGAGGATGGCGTCGACCGCCGCGAGCATCACCCGGGTGCGCGGCCTGAGCTGGGACAGCGGCTCGATCGCGGCGTCCAGGTCACGGTCGCGGGCGGCCTGCTCGAGCCGCTCGCAGACCTCGGCCAGGTCCTCCGCGCCGAGGTTGGCCGCCACCCCCTTGAGCTGATGGGCCTGCTCGCGCAGTCCGCCGGCATCGTCGAGGGCGACCGCCTGATGGATCTGCTCGACGTGGCCGGGCGCGTGCGCGCTGAGCCGCCGGAGCAGGCCGCCCAGCTCGGCCGGGCCGAGCGCCGCCCCGGCGCCGCGCAGCAGCTCGAGCCGCTGCTCGATCTGCGCGCGGACATCGCGTCCGTAATGCGGCATGAACGCCCATCGCTCCAGCGCGGCGGCCAGGTCGGCGGGCATCAGCGGCTTGGCCAGGTGATCGTCCATCCCGGCCTGCAGGCACCGCGAACGGTCCTCGGGCAGCGCCCCCGCCGTCATCGCGATGATCGGCACGTGCCGGCCGGGCCCCTCGGTCAGCCGGATCGCGGCGGTCGCCTCGTACCCGTCCATCTCCGGCATCAGGCAGTCCATGAAGATGGCCTGGTAGTGCTGGGTGGAGGCCATCTCCACCGCCTCCCGGCCGTTGACGGCCACGTCCGCGCTGTACCCGAGGTTCGCGAGGATTCCCAGCGCCACCGTCTGGTTGATGTCGTTGTCCTCGACCAGCAGCACGTGCCCGAGCCCGGACGGCGACTCCGCGGTCGTGCGCAGCGCCCGGTCCTCCGCCGGCTCGGCGAACACGCCGACCAGCGCGTCGTACAGCTGCGACTGCCGCACGGGCCGGGTGAGCACCGCGTTGAACCCGGCCGACCGCGCCCGCCCCGGCGGCGACGGCTCGCCGCCGACCAGGATCAGCTTCGGCGTGGGAATCGCCGGGTCGGCGACGACGACGGCCGGCAGGTCCGGGCTGTCGAGGATCATGACATCGTACGGGCGGCCGGCCTCCACCGCGGCGGTGAGCGCCCCCACCGCGGCCGTCTCGTCCGGCGCCGCCGTCGTCTCGATCACCCACGCCGCGAGCTGGTCGGCGAGCGGCCCGGTGTCCTCCCCCGCCATCAGCAGCACCCGCAGGCCGTCGAGCGGGTTGCGGTGCGGCGCCTCGGCGCTCGCCACGGCCGGCCAGAGCGGCACGGTGAACCAGAAGATGCTGCCCTTGCCGGCCTCGCTGATCAGCCCGATCTCCCCGCCGAGCACGCCGACCAGCTCCCGGCTGATCGCCAGCCCCAGCCCGGTCCCCCCGAAGCGGCGGGTGGTGCCGGCGTCGGCCTGGATGAACGGCTCGAACAGCCCGGCCTGCTGGTCGGCGTCGATGCCGATGCCGGTGTCGCAAACCTCGAAGCGCACCGGCACGCTGCCGTCCGGGAAGGCGCCCTCGGCGGGCCGCGCGGTGACCGACACGTTCCCGCTGGCGGTGAACTTGACCGCGTTGCCGGCCAGGTTGAGCAGCACCTGGCGCAGCTTGCCCGCGTCGCCGCTGACCTGCGCGGTCAACCCCGGGTCGCAGCGCGACGAGACGGTCAGCTCCTTGACGCCGGACGCGTCGACGATCAGGCCGACGACCTCGTCGAGCAACCGCCAGATCTCGAAGTTCGCCCGTTCCAGGACGACCTTGCCCGCCTCCAGCTTGGAGAAGTCCAGCACGTCGTTGATCACCGAGAGCAGGGCGACGCCGGCGGTGTTGATGCCCTGCGCGTACCGCCGCTGGGTCTCCTGCAGCTCAGTGCCGAGCAGCAGGCCGCTGAGCCCGATCACGCCGTTCATCGGCGTACGGATCTCGTGGCTCATCGAGGCGAGGAACTGCGATTTGAGTCGGGCGGTCTCCACGGCCTGGTCGCGGGCCTGGGCGAGGGCCTGCTCGGTCTGCCGGCGGGCGCTGATGTCGCGGGCGAACGCGTGGAACGTCGACGGGCCGTCGCGCCGGATCCGCCACATGGTCAGCTCGATCGGCAGCTCGCTGCCGTCGGCGGTGACCGCGCCCATCTCGGTGGGGCGGTCGAGCAGCCAGTCCCAGCGGCCCTCGAGGACCCGGTCGAGCGCGCCGGCGTAGCGGCGGGGCAGGATCGTGTCGACCACGTGCCGGCCGAGCACCTGCTCGCGGGTCCAGCCGAAGACCTGCTCGGCCTGCCGGTTCCACTCGGTGATCAGCCCGCGGAAGTCCATGCTGATGAACGGGTCGCTGGCCGCCGTCATGATCATCTGGAACTGCTCGCGCTCGAAGCGCAGCCGCCGCTCGGCCTCCACCTCGGCGGTGATGTCGTGCGAGATCGTCGAGGCGCCCACGATCCGCCCGTCCGGGTCGCGGATCGGCGCCATGCCCAGCGAGACGTAGATCGTGCTGCCGTCCTGCCGCACCCGCCGGGTCTCGTGGTGCTTGATCAGCTCGCCGGCGCGCACCCGGGCCAGCAGCCGCTTCTCCTCGTCGGGCCGGTCGAAGGGCAGGATCACGGTGACGTCCCGGCCGATCATCTCGGTGGCGGTATAGCCGTAGAGGCGGACGGCCCCCGGGTTCCAGGTGAGGATCGTGCCGTCGAGGGTCTTGCTGACGATCGCGTCGCTGGACGCGGCCACGATGCCGGCGAGCTGTGCGTCCGACTGCGCCTGGGCGAGCCGGTCGGTGATGTCCTGCACCGTGGCGAAGACGACGGTGCCGCCCTCGCCCTCGACCGCGGACAGGCTGATCTCGACCGGGCACTCGGTGCCGTCGCCGCACAGCGCGGTCAGCTGCAGGCCCTCGCCCATCGGCCGGGGCGTCGGGGCGGCCAGGTAGCCGAGCCGGTGCCGCACGTGGCGCTCCCGCAGCGGCACGGGCACGAGATCCTCCACCGTCATCCCGACCAGCTGCTCCCGGCCGTACCGGAAGACCTGCACCGCCCGGGAGTTGGCCAGCACGATCCGGCCGTCCGCGTCGGCGCAGAGCATCGCCTCCGGCGAGGCGTCGAGCAAGGCCTTGAACTTGCTCTCGGCGATCCGCAACTGGGTGATCTCGTTGGTCACCCCGCAGATCGCGTACGCCTGATCGCCGTCCTCCCGCAGCGCGAACATGGTCGTGACGAACGTCCGGGTGCCGTGCTCGCCGCTGGTCTCGTCCTCGAAGACCAGCGGGCCGCCGGCGTCGACGACGAGCCGGTCGCGGCGGGCGATCTCGGCCAGCTTCTCGGGGGTGTGCACGTCCCGGTCGAGACGGCCCGCGGTGGTGCCTGCGGGGATGCCGTGCAGCTGCTCGAACGCGGCGCTGGCCGACCGGTAGCATCCGTCGACGCCCTTGATGAAGAACGCGGTCGGGGTGAGGCGCAGGATCTCGTCCGACGCCGGGAGCCCGGACACGGGCCGCCGGCGGGCGGCAGCGAACCGGGTATGCCAGAACGCGCCCGCCCCCAGCAGGATCAGGCAGACGCCGGCGCCCACCGCCGCGGCCGGCGCGCCGCGCGGCATCACCACGGACACCAGCAGGCCCGCGCCGATCACGGCGGCCAGCACACCCAGGGACTGGAAGACGGCGGTCGTGAGCCGGGACGCCGGGCGCTCACCGGCGGCCGGGGACGACGACATGAGGCACTCCTCCCCCTCGTTATATCCGGAATATCACCTTCACCGCGTATTTGGGGCGGTAATTTCCTAGGTGGGGCTACCAGAAGGAGGGATGCCGTGGCGACGGTGCTCGTCGTGGACGACGTGGCGGCCAACCGGGAGCTGATGGCCATGCTGCTCGGTTATCGCGGGCACGAGGTGATCGAGGCCTGCGACGGCGCCGACGCGCTCGCTCTCGCCCAGAGCCGCCATCCCGACGTGGTCGTCTCCGACGTCCTCATGCCCGGCATCGACGGCCTCGAGCTCGTCCACCGGCTGCGCTCCGCGCCCGACGAGCAGGCCGCGCACGCCCCGGTCATCTTCTACACCGCCAACTACCTCGAGCCCGAGACCCGGCCGATCGCCGAGGCGTGCGGCGTCTCCCAGGTGGTGCTGCGCAGCGCCGACCCGCGCGAGCTGCTCGACGCCGTGGACGACGCCCTCGAGCACGGGCCGGTCGAGATCGCCCCGCGGCCGGCCCACGAGTTCGCCACCGTGCACGCGCGCGCCATCAACGCCAAGCTGGTCGAGAAGGTGCGGGCGCTACGGCACACCGAGCGCCGGTTCGAGGCGATGGCCGCCTCCTCGCCCGTCGGGATCGTCCTGCTCGACGCGGGCGGCAGCGCCACGTACGTGAACCCCCGCCTCTCCGAGATCACCGGCCTGCCCACCGACCGGCTGCTCGAGCGGGGCTGGCTGGCCTGCCTCGAGCCGGCCAGCCACGCCGAGGCCCTCGACATCGTGCGCACCGGCGTCACCGAGGCGGTCGAGCACCGGTACCGCAACCGGTTCGTCCGCGACGACGGCGACGCCCGCTGGCTGCGCGTGCACCTGCGGCCGATCCGCGACGCCGAGGCCGACCTGGCCGGCGCGGTCGTCATGGTCGACGACATGACCGACGTGATCGCGGCCGAGGAGCGGGCCGGGCGCGAGGTGCGCCAGCGGCAGGAGGAGGCCCGCCGCCGCGACGCCGAGCGGCTCGACAGCCTGCGCCGGATGGCCGGCGGGATGGCCCACGACTTCAACAACCTGCTCGGCGCGATGCTCGGCTTCCTGACCCTGGCGATCGAGCAGATCACCGACGAGGTCGACGCGGGCCGGATGACCTCGGCCACCGGCTCGGCGCTGCTCGGCGACCTCGAGCAGGTCACCAAGGGCGGCGAGCGGGCCAAGAAGCTGACCGAGCAGCTGCTCGCCTTCGGCCGGCGCGAGATCAGCCAGCCCGAGGTGGTCGACGTCGACACGTTCCTCGCCGACGCCGCCGGGGCGCTCGCCGACGTGGCCGGGCCGGGGATCAAGCTCGACCTGCGGCCCGGGGACGTTCCGCCGGTCACGATCGACCCGCGGCTGCTCGAGCGGCTGCTGAACCTGCTCGTACAGAATGCTCGCGACGCCATGCCGGACGGCGGGACGATCGCCGTGACCACCGGCCGGTCCCCCGCGGGCCACGCCACGATCAGCGTGTCCGACGACGGGCGCGGCATGCCGCCCGAGGTGCTGGCGCGCGCGTTCGAGCCGTTCTTCTCGACCAAGCCCGGCAGCCGGTCGGCGGGGCTGGGGCTGGCCACCGCGCACGGGGTCGTCACCCAGGCCGGCGGGGAGATCACCCTGACCTCGGAGCCCGGCCAGGGCACCACCGTGCTGATCACCCTGCCGCCCAAGCCCGGCACGCCCGCCCTGGCCGTCAGCTCGCCGCAGCCGCCCCCGCCACCGGCGCCGGACGCCGACGGCGGCCTGACCGTGCTGCTGGCCGACGACGAGGAGGACCTGCGGGACGTGACCGCGCGGTTCATCGCGAAGGCCGGCTACCGGGTGCTGACCGCCGCCGACGGCAACGAGGCCCTCGAGGTCGCCGAGCGGCACGCCGGTCCGATCCACTGCCTGGTCACCGACGTGATGATGCCCGGCATGGACGGCCGCCAGCTGGCGCACAAGTTTCTCGAGGACCACCCCGACACCAAGGTCATCTTCATTTCCGGGTACGCCGAGGCGCTCATCGACGACAACGGCCGCTCCCTGGAGCCGGGCCGCACGGTCCTGGCCAAGCCGTTCTCCAGCGCCGAGCTGACGGCCGCCCTCAAGGCCGCGCTGCCAAGGCGGTGAGCACGGTCTCGACGGCCCGCACGTACGCCTCGTTGTCGAGCGTCTCGTCCCAGGTGGTCTGCAGGACGAGGCCCTGGTAGATCGCGATCAGCACCCGGGCCAGCGCGTCGGCGTCGGGCGAGCCGAGCGCCTCCGCGACGGCCGCCCGGGGGTCGTCGACATTGCGGCGGGAGAGGTCGCGGATGCGCTCGTTGCGGACGGCCTCGGCCCAGATCTGCACGCCCAGGCGGTTACGGTCGGCGGTTTCCGGGCGGCCCACCTCGCGCAGGTAGTCGAGGTAGGCCGCGGACCGCTCGCCGACCGTGCCGGTGGCGAAGACCTGCCGCTGGTCGTGCCACTCGGTGACGATCGCAGCGATCATGTCGTCCTTGCCGGCGAAGTAGCGGTAGACCAGACCGGCGCTGATCCCGGACTCGCGGACGATGTCCTGCATGCTCGTGCGGTGAAAGCCGTCGCGGGCGAAACAGGCGGCGGCCGCGTCGAGGATCTGCCGCCGCCGGGCGGCGAGGTGGGCGTCGCTGACCTTCGGCACTACTGGATCTCCGCTTCCGCGACCCGGTAGAAGGAGGCGGCGTTCTCGTCGCGGCCGAGCGGCTGCAGGTAGCGGTCGGCGGCATCGCGGGTGGACATGTCGAGGGCCAGGCGCATGTCACGCTCGGCCAGGTAGGCGGGCAGGGCGGCCGGGTCGAACCCGAACGTCCAGGGCTCACCCTGCCGGCGTACGGCCTGATGCCAGCTCTCCGCGCCGGCGACCTCGCCCCGCAGGACGCGCCGGTCCACGTACGTGAAGATGAGCTTGCTCCCGGTGGCCGTGAGCGCCGCGAGACGCCGCAGCGTGGCGTCGACGGCGGCCTCGGTCAGGTAGTTCGTGACGCCCTCCCACACCACGACGGTCGGCTCGAGCGCCGCGAAGCCGGCGGCGAGCAACGCCGCACCCAGATCTTCGGTGAGCAGGTCGACCGCGACGTAGTGCACGTGCCGCCGCCGCTCGGGCCGGACCGCGCCGCGCACCAGCCGCCGCTTGACCGCCTGGGTGGCCGGGTGGTCGGCCTCGAAGACGGCGACCCGCTCGATGCCCGGCAGCCGGTAGGCGCGGCTGTCGTAGCCGGCGCCGAGCAGCAGCACCTGCCGGGCGCCGTGGGCCAGCGCCTCGGTCACGAGGTCGTCGATGAGGCGGGTGCGGGCCACGGCACTCGGGCGGGGGCCGGGCCAGCGGCGGTCGATGTATTTCTCGAGCCGTTGCCCGATGAACCGGATCTGGGCGGCCCGCGCCAGCCCGCGGTAGCCGCCGTGCAGGAAACGAACCGCCAGCGGGTCGTCGAAGACCCGGTCGTGGCCGCGCGCCGTCTCGAGCGCCCGGAAGAGCGCCACCTGCTCGGCGGTGCGGCTTGCCTTGTTCCGCATGCCGCGACTTTAGATGAACGAACGCCCATTTTTCTAGGTCCGGCCCGATTGATTAGCGCGGCTACTCATTTCCGATCGGGGATCGTCGTTGGACATGATCGCGCGGCGGCCGGGATGCTGATCGGCATGACTGACGCGTATGACGAGCCGGCCGGGATCGCCGCCCGCGGAACGGTGCTGGTGGCGGCGGGGCGCGGCGAGACGGCCGGCGCCTACGTCCGGTTCGGCCGCCGGATCTCCGCCGACGGCTACCGGGTGCGGGTGCTGCCCGACGTGACCGCCGACCTGGGCGCCTCGTTCGCCGCCGCCGAGAAGCTGCTGGTCGACGACGCCCTGCCCGGCCCCAAGGTCATCGCGGGCTCGGACACCGGCGCGCTCTTCGGCCTGGCCCTCGCCGCCCGCAGGGCGCCCGGCCTGGACGCTCTGATCGTGGCCGGGCTGCCGATCGCCCGCCCCGGCGGGATCAACCTGCTCGGCTGGGACGACGAGGTCACCGCCCGCACCGCCTGCCCCAACCACCAGCGCGTCCTGGGCGAGGGCGCCGCGACCCCGGGGGCGCTCTTCGCGGCCCCCATTCCTCCTGCGTTGATCGGCCATGCGGGCAACGTGTGCCTACCGACGCTGGGCCTGCACGGCGACGCCGACACGATCAGCCCGCTCGACGAGGCCCGGCCGCACTACCCCGGCACGCTCGTCGCCATCGCCGGCGGCCGCCACGACGTGCTCAACGACGTCAGTCACCGCACGGTCGCCGCGACCGTCGTGCTGTTCCTCGAGCGCCTCCGGCTCGGCGCCGACCTCCCGGTCATCGCCGCCACTCAGTGAAACCCGTCGATCTCACGCAACTGCCGCCGGTCACGCGGGCGTTGGCCTCGAAGGCGCGCACGTACGACGAGAGCGGCGAGTTCCCGCGTCAGAGCCTGGAGGTCGTCCACGAGGCGGGCCTGCTCACCGCCACGGTGGGCCGGTCGCACGGCGGGCCCGGCCACGGCGCGGCCGACCTGACCCGCATCCTGCTCGCCCTCGGCCGCGGCGACCCGTCGGTCGCGTTGATCGCCTCGATGACACAGTTGGTGCACCTGCTGCAGGCGCACCAGCCGGCCTGGCCGTCCGCCCTCTACGAGCGGGTCCTCGCCTCCGGCGGGCTCGGCCTGCTGAACACGCTGCGGGTGGAGCCCGACCTGGGCTCCCCCAGCCGGGGCGGCCTGCCCGCGACCGTCGCCCGCCGGACCGCGGACGGCTGGTCGCTGACCGGCCGGAAGCGCTTCTCCACGGGCGCCGCAGGGCTCGACTGGATGCTGATCTACGCCGCGACCGACGGCCCGGCGCCGCGGGTCGGCAACTTCGTCGTGCCCGCCGGCGCGCCCGGCATCACGATCGAGCCCACCTGGAACCAGCTGGGGCTGCGCGCGAGCGGCAGCCACGACGTGGTTCTCACCGACGTCGCGATCCCCTCGGACAACTTCCTGGCCGCGGCCGCGCCCGCCGAGGCTCTCCACCTCCCGCTGACCGCGATCTACGTCGGCGTCGGCCGGGCCGCGCAGGACCATTTCCGCGAGTTCGCCCGGTCCCGGGTGCCGTCCAACCTCGGCCGGCCGGTCGCCACCACCGAACGCTTCCGGGCGGCGGCCGGCGAGATCTCGGTGCTGCTGGACACCGCCGAGCGGCTCCTGCTCGACGTCGCCGCACGCTTCGACGCCGGTCTCCCGGTCCCCGATGCGGGGGCCGCCCGCGTCGTCGCCACCCGGCACGCGGTCGCCGCGGTCACCCTCGCGACACGCCTGCTCGGCAATCCCGGCCTGAGCCGCGACAGCCCCCTGGAACGCCAGTTCCGCGACGTGCAGTCCGCCCCGGTGCACGCGCCGCAGGAAGATGTCGCCCTCCAGGCGATCGGCAAAGGCGATTTGATGCCGGCATGACACGCCTGGCGAATCGAGGAACGCGAGTACCGGCGGCAGGAGGAGCGGCGCGGCCGCCGGCACGCGTACACCAACAACGCCACCCTCTACACGATCTACCGCACGTACGGCGACGTCCGCCCCACCGGCGAGGTCCTCAATCTTCTGAGCTGACCGCCCGAATCAGTGTTGCCAACCGGCACCGCGGCGAGCAAGGCTGGGGTTGCGCCGGCTACTGAGGAGGCGGCCATGCTCAAGCTGCGCATAGTGGTAGGCGCCGACGGTTCCGCCGGCTCGATCGCGGCGGTCCGCTGGGCCGCGGCCGAGGCCATGCTCCGCGGGGCGGAGTTGCGGGTGCTCACCGCCTACCACCGCCGAGATCCCCACCAGCACGGCGACGACGGCGCGGCCGCCGTGGTCCACGACGCGGTCGTGCAGGCGAGAACGGTCGCCCCCGACGTCGAGGTCCGCGGGATGGCCCTCGCCGGCTACGCCGCCCCGCTGCTCCTGCACGCCGCCGAGGAGGCCGCGCTGCTGGTGGTGGGCGACCGGCGCCGGGGCACCCTCCCCGGCCAGCCGCTCGGCTCGGTCGGAAGCCAAGTGGCCACCCACGCCAAGGCCTCGGTGGTGGTGGTACGCGGCCATCCCGTCGACGGTCCGGTCGTGGTGGGCGTCGACGACGGCCCCACGGCGTCGACGATCATCGGCCGCGCCTTCGAGGAGGCCGCGCTGCGCCAGGCATCCCTGCTGGCCGTGACGGCCCAGCCGAACGGTGGCACGCCGTCCACGACCGCCATGGAGTCGCTGGGCGCCGACCTGAACCCTCATCTCGACCCGTGGCGTTCGAAATATCCGTCGGTTCAGGCCGAGCACGAGTACGCGCCCGGCCGCCCCGACAAGGTTCTGGTGCAGCGGTGCCAGCAGGCGCAGCTGGTGGTCGTGGGCCCCCGCCGGCACGGCTACGAGGGCGTCATGCTGGGCGCCATCGGCACCGGGTTGCTCCGTCGCGCCGAGTGCCCGGTGCTGATAGCCCGCTGACCCACGGCTTCGTCTCTCATCTGCCCCGTCTCATCTGCCCCGTCTCATCTGCCCCGTCTCATCTGCCCGTCTCATCTGCCCCGTCTCATCTGCCCGTCTCATCTGCCCCGTCTCATCTGCCCCGTCTCATCAGCACCGTCTCATCTGCCGCGGGCGAGGCGGCGTCGCCCCCGGGGACGGATGCTGGCCCGATGAGCCACCGACGACTGCCGGCCGCCCTGATCCTGCTGGCCCTGACCGCATGCGGATACGGCGGCGACGACCTGGCGGCGATGCCCCAGACCGGCGTGAAACAGCAGGTCGAGCGCTACGCCGGCCAGACCTTGGCCGCCTCGGGCATGGCCGCGTTCCTGGATTCCGCCGCCAACGTCACCGGCTGCCCTCGCGACAACGGCCGCTCGCTCGCGGATCCGGACGATGCCTTCTACGTCCAGGGCATCTACTCGCTGCCGGTCCCCGCCGACCAGCTGACCGCGACGGTCGGCAAGGTCCGCGACCTGTGGCAGCGCAACGGCTTCACCCTGGCGTCCACCACCACGCCCACCAGCCTGAGCGCGACCGCCACCGACGCCTACCGCCTCGACCTGACCGCCCTCGAGCCGATCGGCCTGCGCCTGAACATCGCGTCGCCCTGCTACCGCCCAGCCTGACTACCGCCGAAGCCCGTCGCCCAGCCGGCCTCGACACTCGTCCGCGGAAATCGAGTGGAGCCGCGGGCGACGGGGCGACAGAATCCAGGACCGTGCAGGACATTCCGGCGGGCGTGACCGACGCTGACCTCGTCGCGGCCCTCCGAGCCGGTTGGGGCATCGAAGCGCGGGAGATCGGCTATCTCCCGGTGGGCGCGGGCGGATACCACTGGTCCGTCGACGGCGAGTGGTTCCTCACGGTCACTTCGGACGATTTCGATCGGCTTGAGCGCGCCCTCCGCACGGCCCTGGCGTTACGCCGTGGCTCAGAGCTGGACTTCGTCCTGGCCGCCGAGCCGACCCTCGGCGGCGCACCGTTGTGGCCGCTGCCGAGCCATCACAACCTGTCGGTGTTCCCCCTGGTCGAGGGGACGACCGGCGACTTCGGACCGCACCCGGCCGGCCACGACCGGGTCGTCGACATGCTGGTCGCTCTGCACCGCGCCACCCCAGCCGTGGCCGGCATCGCACCGCCATCCGACCTCGACCCGCCGGTCGACCCGCAACCATCCGCCGCCGCGCGACCCCGGCCCGACGCCCGACCCGAGCCCAGCACCCGACCCCAGCCCAGCGCGCGACCCCAGCCCAGCGTGTGGCTCCCGGGCCGCGAGTTCCTGACGGCCGCGCCGAGCGATCCTCCCTGGACGGCCGGCCCCTACGCGGCCGCGGCCCAGGACCTGCTGGCCACCCACGCGGGGAAGATCGGGCGATGGCTGTCCGACCTGGATGCCCTCGCCGCCGAGATCGGCCCGGCCCGGGTGGTGACGCACGGCGAGCCGCACCCCGGCAACGTCCTGCACACCGCGTCCGGCCCACGCCTGATCGACTGGGACACCGTGCGCCTCGCCCCGCCCGAGCGCGACCTCTGGCTGGTCACCGAGGACCCGTTCGCCGCCCGCCTCGGCGCGGACGACGTGGCGCTCGCCCGCTACGCCGGCGCCACCGGCCATCGTGTCTCGGCGACCGCGCTCGCGTTCTACCAGCTCAGGTGGACCGTCGCCGACGTCGCCGAGTACGCGCAGGATCTTCACCGCCCGCACGCCGAGGGCGGCGACGCCGAGGAAGCACTGGGCTACCTGCTCGGCCACCTCGAGGGCTGAGCACTGGCAGCCACATAGTGAGCGACACCCCGTCCAGATACGGCCGCGCCGCGGTCAGCCGGCCAGTTGAGCCTGCTCCATCACGTGGTGCCGGCAGGCCCGGGCAGCCGGGGACAGCGGGCGGTCCCGGCGGTGGATGACGGCGATCGGCGGGTGCGGGATGGCCGGCTGCGCGGCCTGGACCGCGATGGGCGGGCCGGGAGCCGTCGCGGCCGAGCGAGCCAGGATGGCCACTCCCAGCCCGGCCGAGACCAGGTCGCGGATGCTGGCGGCGCTGTGGGTCTCGAAGGGGATGCGCGGGGCGAAACCGGCCCGGCGGGCCGCGGCCACCAGGATCTGGTGCAGGCCGCTGCCGGCGGGCAGGCACACGAACGGCTCCTTGCGCAGGCCGGCCAGCGACGTGACCGGCGGGTGGCCGGGCGGGAGGGCCAGGACCAGGTGCTCCGCGGCCAGGCGGCGCGCGACGAAGCGGGTGGCCAGGTCGGCGTGGCGCGGGCCGATCACCAGGTCGGTCTCGCCGGCGTCCAGGGCGGCCAGCAGGCCCGCTATCAGGTCCGAGCGCAGCGAAAGGTCGACGCCGGGGTAGCGGTCGTGGAAGGAGACCAGCGCCCGCGGCAGGGAGAACGGGCCCAGCACGGCGGTCGCGCCGAGCGTCACGCGGCCCCGCAGGACCGTGGTGAGGTCGGTCAGGTCGGTGCGGGTGGCGGCGAGCTCGGCCTGGATGCGGTCGTGGCGCGACAGCAGGATCTCGCCGGCCTCGGTGAGCGTCACGCGGCGGGTCGTGCGGGTGAACAGGGGCACGCCGAGCTCGGCCTCCAGCGCGCGCACCTGGGCCGAGACGGCGGACTGGGCCAGCCGAAGGTGTTCGGCGGCCCGGGTGAAGCCGCCCTGGCGGGCCACTGCGGCGAAGGTCTCCAGCTGGCGTAATTCCACCCATTCATCGTGCACCGCGCTGAATCCGTACGCGAAATGCTCTTGGAATTGACGGGGCGTGGCGGTGAGGCTGGAGGGCATGGAACTACGGAATCTTGGTGGTTTGCGGTGCTCGGCGGTCGGCTTCGGGTGCATGGGGCTGTCGCAGGCTTACGGGCCGGCCGACGACGACGCGTCGGTGGCGGCGATCCGCGCGGCGATCGACGCGGGTGTGACGCTGCTCGACACGGCGATGAGCTACGGGGCGGGGCACAACGAGCGGCTGGTCGGACGCGCGATCGACGGCCGGCGCGACGAGGTGGCGCTGGCGACGAAATTCGGGATCGTGCGGGGTGAGAACAGCGTGCGCCTCGACGCGCACCCGGCGCGCGTGGAGCAGTACTGCGAGGAGTCGCTGCGGCGGCTGGGCGTCGACGTGATCGACCTGTACTACCTGCACCGGGTCGATCCGGCCGTGCCGATCGAGGAGACCGTCGCGGCGATGGCGCGGCTGGTGGCGGCGGGGAAGGTGCGGTTTCTCGGGCTGTCGGAGGTGAGCCCGGCGCAGATCGCCGCGGCCGCGGCGGTGCATCCGATTGCGGCGGTCGAGTTCGAATGGTCGCTGTCGTGGCGGGAGCCGGAGGACGACGTGGTGCCGGCGGCGCGCCGGGCCGGCGCCGGGCTGGTGCCCTACAGTCCGCTGGGCCGGGGGCTGCTCACCGGGAAGTTGCCGTCGGGGCCGTTCGAGGCGGGTGACTTCCGGGCCGCCGATCCGCGGTTCGGCGGGGAGGCGCTCGACCGCAACCTCGCCCTGGTCGCGGAGCTGAACCGGCTCGCCGCGGAGCGGGAGGTCTCCACCGGGCAGCTGGCGCTCGCCTGGCTGCTCGCCCGCGGGCCGGACGTGGTGCCGATCCCCGGCACGCGCACCAAGGCCCGGGTCATCGAGAACGCCGCGGCCGCGGGGATCGTGCTCTCGCCGCAGGACATCGAGGCGCTGGAGGCGGTCGCGCCCCGGGCGGCCTGGAGCGGGGATCGGCGGTCGTTCGCGGCGCACGGGACGACGCGCTCGCTATGAGGCGAACCGCACGTGCTCGAACGGGATCGACTTGTAGGCGAGCGTGATCCCGGCCCCGGCGAGCGCCAGCGGCCCGGTCACCCACAGCCAGAGCGGATTCTTGGCGCCGTCCACCGCCAGGACGATCACCACCTGCGCCGCCGCGACAAGACACAACACCGACGCGTACGTGTAGACACGCGCCCGGAAATGCCGGACGGCCGGACGCCGCCGCACGGGCCGGACGCCCGGATTCTGCGCGATCCACTCCTCGGCGACGGCCGCCGGGACGTCCCGTAGATAGAGCCCGCCGCCCCGCACCTGGGCGGCCACGCCCACCGCGCTGTCCGACATGGACAGCCGAGGCACCACCTCGGCCGGCACCAGCAGGTTGACCCGCTCCGCCATCTCCGCTCCCCCAGATCGACAGGCGAGCGGACCATACTTCACGAGATCAACGACCGTCCATCATCCCGGCCCGTTCTTGATCAGGGCGTGACCGGGGGCGTGCTCATGGTCAGGGCGTGACCCCGCGCCGGGACAGGACCTCGAGGCGGTCGGAGGCGTAGCCGACCATCCAGTGCGGGCGCAGGCGGTACATGCGGACGTCCTCGCCCCAGCTCAGCGGCGACGAGTCGTAGTGGTTCGTCCAGTGTTCGAGGGTCTCCTTCCAGTCGTCGTCGGCGGGGTACATCTGTTCGGCCCGGCCGTGGCTGAAAACGGCCAGCTCCTCGCCGTCGATGTGCGCCACGCTGACGGCCGGCCGGCGTTCCAGGTGGCGGGCCTTGGCGGCGGTCCCTGACGTGCTGAAGGTCCAGGTGGCGTGGAGGAAGTGGCCGTCCAGCGCGCTGATCCGCGGCTCGCCGCGGCCCGTCACTGTGGCGACGCTGAGCACCTTCATGCCGGTGAGCAGCGCGGCCAGATCCTCGGCGGTGAGGGTCCGTCCGGCGTGCACGATGTTGCGCAGATGGTTGGTGGCCCCCGCGTGCGACCGGTCGAGCAGAAGCTGCAGCGCGGCGATCTCTTCGGCGTTCTCCAGCATGACCACAACGTAGCCCGGCCACCGCGCCGGGTCATCGCCCGCTGGACGGGCAAGCGCCCAACGAACACCCCCGGTCGCCGACCGGCATGACGATGCCCCGGGCACGTGGGCGAGCGGGGGGTCATGGAGGACTGGGACATCGAGCACCGTCGGCACGGGCCGGGCCACCACGACCCGGTCCGTGCCCGTTCGGCCCGTCAGGAGGAGAGCGACCAGTCCCGCACCTCGGGCATGTCCTCAAGGTGCTCGACCACGTACGTCTCATGGCGGGCCAGCTGCGACTCGCACCAGGCCTTGAGCTCGGCCGCCCCGCGCGGGAGGCGCTTGGCGTTGTTGATGGCGTCCATGACCAGGTGGTAGCGCGACGCCTTGTTGCGGACCGTCATGTCGAACGGGGTCGTGGTCGTGCCCTGCTCGATGAAGCCGCGCACCCGGAAGCGGTCGGCGTCGGGCCGGCCGTGCACCAGCTGGTGGATCGCGCCGGGGTAGCCGTGGAAGGCGAAGACCACGTCGACCGTGTCGGTGAACAGCTCGGTGAACAGGGTGTCGCCCATGCCGTGCGGGTGGTCCTTGGGGCGGATCAGCGTCATCAGGTCGACCACGTTGACGACCCGGACGCGGAACCCGGGCAACCGCTCGCGCAGGATCTGGGCGGCCGCGACCGTTTCCATGGTCACGATGTCGCCGGCGCCGGCCAGCACGATGTCGGGGTCGGTGCCGCCGTCGTCGGTACCGGCCCATTCCCACACGCTCGCGCCGCGGGTGCAGTGCTCGATCGCCTCGTCGATCGTCAGGTACTGCAGTTGCGGCTGCTTGTCCTGGACGATCAGGTTGACGTAGGAGCGCGACCGCAGGCAGTGGTCGGCCACCGACAGCAGGCAGTTCGCGTCGGGCGGCAGGTAGACGCGGGCCACCGTGCCGCGCTGGTTGAGCACCACCTGGATCAGGCCGGGGCCCTGGTGGGAGAAGCCGTTGTGGTCATTGCGCCACGCCGTGGAGGTCAGCAGGATGTTGAGGCTCGGCACTTTTGCCCGCCAGCTCAGATGGTCGGCTTCCTGCAGCCACTTGCCGTGCTGCACCGTCTGCGACGCGCTGACCATCGCGAACGCCTCGTAGGTCGCGAACATCCCGTGCCGGCCGGTCAGCGTGTACCCCTCGAGCCAGCCGTGGCAGTTGTGCTCGCTGAGCACCTCCATCACCCGGCCGTCGGGCCCGATGGAGACGTCGCCGGGCACCAGGTGTTCCATGAAGGCCCGGTCGGAGGCCTCGAAGACGGCGCCGAGCCGGTTGCTGTTGGTCTCGTCGGGGCAGAACAGCCGGAACCGGTCGGGGCTGGAGCGGTAGATGTCGCGCATCAGCTCGCCCAGCTTGCGGGTCGACTCGGCCCGCTCGGCGCCCGGCGACTTCACCTCGATCTGGTAGGACCGGAAGTCGGGCATGTCGAGGTCGCGGGTGATCAGGCCGCCGTTGGCGTGCGGCGACGCGCTCATCCGCAGCTCGCCGGCCGGCGCCTGCTCACGGATGAGCGAGATCGGGGCGCCGGCGGGGTCGAAGAGCTCGGCGGGGCGGTACGACCGCAGCCATTCCTCGAGCATGCGCAGGTGGGCGGGGTTGTCGCGTACGCCGGACAGCGGCACCTGGTGGGCCCGCCACGTGCCCTCGACCACGACGCCGTCGACCTCGTGCGGCCCGGTCCACCCCTTCGGCGACCGCAGCACGATCATCGGCCAGGGCTCGTCGCTGCCGGCCTTCTTGTTCTGGATGCGCTGGTACGCGTCGGCCAGCGCCGCCGCGAACCGGTGGTGCATGCCGGGCAGGTCGTGACCCTCGACCTCGATCACGTGGTAGCCGTGACCCTGGAAGATCGCGCGGACCAGCGCCGGGTCCTTGCGGCCGAGCACCGTGGGCCCGGAGATCTTGGCGTCGTTGAGGTGCAGGATCGGCAGGACCGCGCCGTCGCGGGCCGGGTTGAGGAACGAGATGCCCTTCCACGAGCCCTCGAGCGGGCCGGTCTCGGCCTCGCCGTCGCCGACCACGGCGATCGTCAGCAGATCGGGGTTGTCCATCACCGAGCCGAACGCGTGGACCAGCACGTACCCGAGCTCGCCGCCCTCGTGGATCGAGCCGGGCGTGGTCACGGAGACGTGGCTGGGGATGCCGCCGGGGCTGGAGAACTGGCGGAACAGCCGGTTCATCCCCTCTTCGTTCTGCGTCACCTTCGGGTAGACCTCGGTGTAGGTGCCCTCGAGGTAGCCGGCCGCCACCAGCGCGGGGCCCCCGTGGCCGGGGCCGGCCAGGTAGATGGCCTGCTGCCCGGTGTGCCGGATCAGCCGGGAGACGTGCGCGTAGATGAACGACAGGCCGGGGCTGGTGCCCCAGTGCCCCAGCAGTCGCGGCTTTATGTGCTCCGCGGCGAGCGGCTCGCGCAGCAACGGGTTCGCTTGGAGGTAGATCTGGCCGATGGTCAGGTAGTTCGCGGCACGCCACCAGGCGTCGAGCCTGTCCAGGTCGGCCTGGTCGGGCTCCGCCAGGGTGCGGGCGAGATCGAGACTCACGGCAGTGTCCTTTCGCGGTCGTCGGCTAACACCAACCTACGGTTCCCCGGTACCGGCCACGTAAGGGTCTTTCGACCCTGCGGATTACGCGGAAGAAACTTCTGGCAGGGTGTCGAAAGGAACGACCGCCGCTCGACGCGTAGGTGAAAACGCACCCTGACATGAGGAGACAGCAATGCGGTTCATGGTGATCACCAAGGCCACCGCGGAGAGCGAATCCGGCCGGCACGCGACGACCGAGGACATCGAGACGATGGGGAACTTCATCCAGGAGATGGTCGACGCCGGCGTGCTGCTGGCCGCCGACGGCCTGCACCCCAGCGACAAGGGCGCCCGGATCTACTTCGACGGCGACGCCAAGACCGTGGTGGACGGGCCGTTCGCCGAGACGAAGGAGCTCGTCGGCGGCTTCTACCTGGTCGAGATGAAGTCGCTCGAGGAGTGCGTCGAGTGGTTCAAGCGCTGCCCGGTCCAGCGGCACGGCGGGGAAACGACCAACATCGAGATCCGGCGGGTCGTCCAGTTCGAGGACCTCGGCGAGGCGTTCACCCCCGAGCTGCGGGAGGCCGTGGAGAAGCGGGAGGCGCAGGCCGCCCCGGGTTTCCGATCGGCATAGTTGCGCCTGATCGCGCGGTGCGGTAGACGGGGCCCGTGGCCACTGACACCCACCGCGCGATCGAGGCCGTCTGGCGGATCGAGGCGCCGCGGCTCATCGCCGGACTGACCGGGCTCGTCCGCGACGTCGGCGTGGCCGAGGAGCTGGCGCAGGACGCGCTGGTCGCGGCGCTGGAGCAGTGGCCGGCCGACGGCGTGCCGCGCAATCCGGGCGCGTGGCTGATGACCGCCGGCAAGCGCCGGGCCATCGACCAGATCCGGCGCAACGAGACCTTCCGGCGCAAGATCGCGGAGGTCGGCCGGGACCTCGAGGAGTCCGCCCCCGACATCGGCGTGCTGGTCGCCGAGGACGACGGCATCGGCGACGACCTGCTGCGGCTGGTGTTCGTGGCCTGCCACCCGGTGCTGTCGGCGGAGGGCCGCGCCGCGCTGACCCTGCGGCTGCTCGGCGGCCTGACCACCGACGAGATCGCCCGGGCCTTCCTGGTGCCGGAGCCGACCATGGCGCAACGGATCGTGCGGGCCAAGAAGACCCTGTCCAACGCCCGGGTGCCGTTCGAGGTGCCGCAGGGCGGCGAGCTGGCGGCCCGGCTCGGCTCGGTGCTCGAGGTCGTCTATCTGATCTTCAATGAGGGCTACTCGGCCACCGCCGGCGACGACTGGATGCGGCCGGCCCTGTGCGAGGAAGCCATGCGGCTGGGCCGGATCCTGGCCCGGCTGACCCCGCGCGAGCCCGAGGTGCACGGCCTGGTGGCGCTGATGGAGATCCAGGCCTCCCGAACGCCGGCCCGCACCGGCCCGGGCGGCGCGCCGATCCTGCTCGCCGACCAGAACCGGTCCCGCTGGGACCAACTGCTGATCCGCCGCGGCCTGGCCGCGCTGGAGCGGGCCGAGGCCCTGCTCGGCCACGCGCAGCCCGGCCCGTACGTGCTCCAGGCGGCCATCGCCGCCTGCCACGCCCGGGCACGCCACTTCCCCGACACCGACTGGGAGCGCATCGCCCGCCTCTACGAGCAGCTGGCCCAGGCAATGCCGTCCCCGGTGGTCGAGCTGAACCGCGCGGTGGCGCTGACCATGGCGTACGGGCCGGAGACCGGGCTGGCGCTGCTGGACCAGCTGATGGCCTTCCCAGCCCTGCGGAACTATCACCTGCTGCCCAGCGTGCGCGGCGATTTCCTGGCCAAGCTGGGCCGGCATGCCGAGGCCCGGGCCGAGTTCGAGCGGGCGGCGTCGCTGACCCGCAACGAGCGGGAGCGGACCCTGCTGCTGGGCCGCGCCGCCGCCTGTGATCAGCCGGCGCGCCCTTGAACCGTTGCCGGCCGGGATCCGTGTCCCACGTCGTGCAGCTCCACCTACCACCAAAAGCCCGGCCGATCGTCGCCCAAGGTCTCACCGTTCTGGCCGGTTTGATCGTTTTCGCCGCTCTGATCTTCCCGAACATCCTGTCGCGCCTGACCCCGCTGGGCTTCCTGCGCATCCCGGTGGAGGGCGCGTTCCTGATCGCGCTTCTCCTGGTGCCCCCGAAGCCGCGGCGCATCCTGGGGACCGCTCTGGGCGTACTAATCGGTCTGCTGGTGATTGAGAAATGCCTGGACATGGGGTTCTTCTCCGAGCTGAACCGGCCCTTCGACCCGGTCCTGGACTGGGTGCTCTTCGACGACGCCTACAGCTTCGTGGTCGACTCCTACGGCAAGGGCGCCGCGATCGGGGCGGCGATCGGGATCCTCGCGCTGGTCGCCGCCGTGCTCTCGCTGACCACGTGGGCGGTCCTGCGCGTCGGCCGCCTGGTCGGCAACCATCAGCGGCGCTCGCTGATCACGGCGGGCGGCGTCGCGGTGGCCTGGGCGGCCACTTTCGCCCTGGGCGCATCGTTCACCGGCGCGGTGCCAATTGCGGCGAGAAGCACCGCCACGTACGCCTGGGATCGCGCCCACCAGGCCCGGGCCGGTCTGAAAGACGAGGCGCAGTTCGCGAAGGAGGTCAAGCAGGACCCGTACGCGAATGTGCCGCCCGACCAGATGCTGACCGCTCTCAAGGGCAAGGACGTGGTTTTCACGTTCGTCGAGAGCTATGGCCGCAGCGCCATCGAGCACCCGGCCCTCGCCCCGATGGTCGACCCGGTGCTCGACCAGGGCACCCGGCTGCTCGGCGAAAAAGGCTTCACCGCGCGCAGCGGCTGGCTGACCTCCCCGACCTTCGGCGGCGGGTCCTGGCTCGCGCACTCCACCTTCGAGTCCGGGCTGTGGATCAACAACGAGCAGCGCTACCGCAACCTGGTCGCCAGCGACCGGCTGACGCTGACCAGGGCGTTCCACACCGGCGACTGGCGCACGGTCAGCGTCATGCCCGGGGCCACGCGCGCCTGGCCGGAAGGCAGCTTCTACGGGTACGACCAGGTGTGGGACTCGCGGAACCTGGGGTACAACGGCCCGAAGTTCAGCTGGGCGCCGATGCCCGACCAGTACACGCTCAAGCAGTTCAACACCATCGAGTACAAGAAGACGAACCGCAAGAGCCTGATGGTCGAGATGCCGCTGGTGTCGAGCCACACGCCGTGGGCGCCGATCCCCGGCTACATCGACGACTGGGACTCGATCGGCGACGGCTCGGTCTACCAGTCGATGGTCGCCGACGCCAAGAAGCCGAAGGCGTTGTGGGCCGACCCCAAGCAGGTACGCCCGGAGTATGGGAAATCCATCGTCTATTCGGTGACGTCGCTGGTGAACTGGATCGTCAAGTACGGTGACGACAACCTGGTGATGGTGTTCCTGGGCGACCACCAGCCGTCGCCGATCGCCTCGGGCGCGGGCGCGAGCCACGACGTCCCGATCACGATCGTGACGAAAGACAAGGCTGTGCTCGAGCGGATCACCGATTGGCAGTGGGCGGAGGGGCTGCGGCCCCTGGGAGATACGCCGGTGTGGCCGATGAACGCGTTCCGCGATCGGTTCTTCCAGGCGTTCGGCACGAAGGCGGCGGCGTCCTGAAGCTCTACCTGGATTGCGACACGGGGGTCGACGACGCCCTCGCCCTGGCCTATCTGCTGGCCACGCCGTCGGTCTCGCTGCTCGGCATCGGAACCTGCAACGGGAACACGTCCGCCGTCCAGGCCGCTCGCAACACGCTGGGTCTGCTTTCGCTGGCCGGCAGACCGGATATACCGGTTTCGATCGGTGAAGGGGCTTTCCGGCGAGGCGCCGAGACGGTGCACGGAGACAACGGTGTCGGGGGTGTGGCGCTTCCCGACGGCGGTGCGGCCGATCCCCGGTCCGCGGTGGAGCTGCTCAAGGATCTCGCGCGGGCGAACCCGGGCGAACTGCACGTCCTCGTCACCGGGCCCTGCACCAACCTCGCGGCCGCCCTGACGGAAATGCCAGAGATAACGGACATGGTGGCGAGCGTGACCGTCATGGGCGGCGCGGTGCGGATTCCCGGCAATGTCACCCCGCACGCCGAGGCCAACATCCACGACGATCCCACCGCGGCGGCCGCCGTCCTGGCCGCCGGCTGGCCGGTCACCCTGGTCCCCCTCGACGTGACCATGCGGCACCGCTGGACCGAGGGCGACCGCGCGGCGCTGCGGGCCGGCGGGACCGGTCTGCACGAGGCCCTGGCCGACATGGTGCCGGTCTACTTCGATTTCTACGAGCCCGAGCTCGGCGTCCGCGAGATCCCCCTGCACGATCCGCTGGCCGCCGCCATCGCCGTCGGCGATCTGACGCCGTCCGACGCCCCGCAGCTGCCGCTGCGAGTCGATCTCGAGGGCGCGGTGCGTGAGGACGCTTCGGCGCCTTCTCGCGTACGGGTGGTGCTGGCGCTCGGCGCGCCCGGCGGCCCCGCGATCCTGCGCCGCATCCTGGGCATCGCCTGACACGGAATCAGTAGCCCAGCCCCTCCCGTGATGCCGTGATCGTTGGTAGCGTCGCGCCATGCCGACGGATTCCGGAGTCGATCGCGCCCGCCTAGCCTCGCTCGCAGCCCGGGAACGGGCCACCTACGAGCAGCGGCATCCACGCTCCGCCGCCGCGTACGCGAATGCCGGTCATCTTTTCGGCCGCGTCCCGATGACCTGGATGAACAAGACCGCCGGCGGCTTCCCCGTGTATGTCGGCCGCGCCCGCGGCGCCCGCGTGACCGATGTCGACGGCCACGAGTACGTCGACTTCTGCCTGGGGGACACCGGCGCGATGGCCGGCCACTCCCCCGCACCCGTCGTCGAGGCCGTGACGCGCCGCCTGGCCGATCTCGGCGGCGCGAGCACCATGCTGCCGACCGAGGACGCGGCGGTTGTCGGCGACGAACTGGCCCGGCGCTTCGGCCTGCCGTACTGGAGCTTCGCGCTGACCGCGACCGACGCCAACCGCTGGGCCATCCGCCTGCTGCGCGCCGTGTCGGGCCGCTCGAAGATCCTGGTGAACAGCTACTGCTACCACGGCTCGGTCGACGAGTCGCTGATCGTCGTCGGCCCCGACGGCGGTGGCCTCAGCCGCGAGGGCAACGTCGGCGCGCCCACCGACGTCACGACCACCTCGCGGGTGGCCGAGTTCAACGACCTCGAGGGCCTCGAGCGCGAACTGGCCCACGGCGACGTCGCGGCCGTGCTGATGGAGCCGGCGCTCACCAACATCGGCATCGTCCTGCCCACGCCCGGCTACCTGGCCGGCGTCCGCGCGCTGACCCGCAGGTACGGCACCTACCTGATCAACGACGAGACCCACACGTTCTCGGCCGGACCCGGCGGCGCGACCGCCGCCTGGGACCTGCAACCCGACGTCCTGACGATCGGCAAGGCCATCGGGGGCGGCATTCCGGTCGGGGCGTACGGCCTGTCGGCTTCGCTCGCCGATTCCCTCTCGAGCCGTGGCGATCTCGACCTGGTCGACATGGGCGGCGTCGGCGGCACCCTGGCCGGCAACCCGGTGTCGATGGCCGCCACCCGGGCGACGCTCATGGAGGTCCTCACGCCGGACGCCTTCGCGGGGATGATCGCCACGGCCACCGCGTTCGCGGACGGCGTCCGCAAGCTGATCGACGGCCAGGGCCTGCCGTGGTCCGTCGCCCAGCTGGGCGCGCGCGTCGAGTACCGCTTCGCGAACCCCGCCCCGCTCAACGGCACCGAGTCGGCGGCCTCGGCCGACCCATCGCTGGAGGATTTCCTGCACCTCTATCTGGCGAACCGCGGCATCCTGCTGACGCCGTTCCACAACATGGCGCTGATGTCGCCGGTGACCACAGTGGACGACGTCGGCCGCCACCACGAGGTCTTCGGCGCGGCCCTCGCGGAGCTGCTGGCCTGACTCGTCGGTGATCCGACTGAGGTCCCGCGCCCGCGTGACTACGGTTGCGCCATGCCGTGGTATCCCATCGCCGCCGAGGCGAACATCAAGGAAGAGACCCTGTCGGTCGCGCCGGTGAGGCTGACGGTCGCGGCCGTGCCCAACCTGGCCGACGCCGACGTCCCCCAGGCGGCCGACCTCGACCTCTGGACCTGGGACCAGTACGAGTTGAAGGCCGACGTGGCCGCGAAGCTCGGCCTCACCGTGGGCGGCAGCGGCGAGGCGTCGTACAAGTCGCGTGTCCTGGTCGCCGAGTTCTCCCGCTCGAAGAGCGTCATGCGTCCCGAGGGGCAACTGCGCTACGGCACCGCGGCCCGGCTGATCGTGAAGGTCAGCAACTTCGACGCCAAGGCGAACATGACACTGCCGTTCATCGCCGCCGAGGCCCAGTTCAACCGCCTGGAAGCATCGGCCGCCCTGCGGATCGAGGGCTACGTCGGGCCGGGCGCCGCCAAGCAACTGCCGAAGTTCGGCTCGTTCGACGTCGAGAGCTACGTGAAGCTCATGGACGCCCTGAACTCGCTGACCGAGTCGATCGGCTCCGACGTCGACAACATCCGTCCCGTACGCCTCTGGACCTGGGCCGAGGCCGACGACAGCGGCAAGGCCGTCGACGACCGGCTGACGAGCGCGGTCGGCACGATGTGGGCGCTGACGAAGATCGCCGAGGGCAAGCCGCTCGCGGAGGCCATCGCCCACTACCGCGACGAGGACGACGCCGTGGCCCAGGACGCGATCCAGGCAACGTACAACCACCTCGTCGCGTCGGACACCGAGCCGGGCCGGCAGGCGCGCGCCCGAGCCACCGACTTGCTGGACGGCTACAAGGCCAGGGCCCGAATCCTGTTCTGACCGCCCTACCCGCCGACGTTGCGAATCATCCGCAACAGCACCTTCAGCGTGTTCACATAGTCGGCGTCGTCGATCCCGTCGTGAATGGCCGCCCCGCACCGCCGGCGCATGAGCCGTCAGCCGTCCCCGCGCCCCCTGCCCCGCCTCGGTGATCCGCAGCCGCCGGTCGTGGTCGACCAAAGTTCCGGTGGCCAAGTGTCGTATCCGGGTGGCCGCCGGTCGTCTGAAGGGTAGGAGCAACGAAGGAGAGAGCACATGCCGATACCCGACAACTACCGCCGGATCACCCCCTGCCTGGTCGTGCGCGGGGCGGACGCGGCCCTGCGCTTCTACGCCGACGTCTTCGGCGGGAAGGAGCGCATGCGGATGGCCGCGCCGGACGGCTCGGTCGCGCACGCCGAGATGGAGATCGGCGACTCGGTGCTGATGGTCGAGGACGAGGACCCGGGCCGCGGCACCACCGCGCCGCCCGCCGACGCCACCGATGGGGCGTCCGTGTTCCATTACCTCTACGTCGAGGATGTCGATGCCGTCGTCGCCGAGGCCGGGGCGCGGGGCGCAATCGTCAAGCGCGCGCCCCAGAATCAGTTCTACGGTGATCGGGACGCGTTCGTCATCGACCCGTACGGGCACGGATGGGTCATCGGCACGCACCTCGAAGGGACCCCGGCATGAAATACGTCCTGATGTTCGTCGAGACCGAGGAGTTCGCCGCGGCGCTGGCCGCGATGGACGACGACGAGCGGAAGAAGTCCTACGACCGGGTCATGCAGTGGTTCGCCGACCACCAGGACAAGATCTTGCACCACACCCATCTGATGCCCGCCGACACCGCGACCACGATCCGCGTCGACCGGGACGACCCGCTGGTCACCGACGGCCCGTTCGTCGAGGGCAAGGAGGTGGTCAGCGGGTTCGCCGAGATCGACGTGGCCGACCTCGACGAGGCGCTGCGCGTGGCCCGCACCTGGCCGGCCTGCCCGCTCGTCGAGATCCGCCCCGTTGCATGAGGAAGAGGCCGAGCTGGCCCGGGTGGTCCGCGACCACGCGGGCCGGCTCGCCGCGTCGCTGGTGCCGCTGATCGGGGACTTCAGCGCCGCCGAGGATCTGGTCGCCGACGCCGTCGAGGCCGCGCTGCGGCACTGGCCCGCCGAGGGCATCCCGGAGCGCCCGGACGCGTGGCTCTACACCGTCGCCCGCCGCCGCGGCCTCGACGCTATCCGCCGGCGCAGCCGCATGCCGATCCCGCCGTGGCCGGTCGAGGCGCGCCCCGACGACCGTCTCCGGCTGATCTTCACCTGCTGTCATCCGGCACTGCCGCGCGCGGCCCAGGTGGCGCTGACCCTGCGCGTCGTCTGCGGCCTGACCACCGCGCAGATCGGCTCGGCGTTCCTCGTGCCGGAAAGCACCATCGCCCAGCGCATCACCAGGGCAAAGCGCAAGATCGCGTACGCCGGGATCGCGTACCGGATACCCGCACCGGAAGATCTCGCGGCGCGGCTGCGCGAGGTCCTCGCGGTCGTCTACCTGCTCTTCAACGAGGGCTACCGCAACCAGGACCTCCTGGCCGACGACGCCCACTTCCTGGCGAGCATGCTGCACACGCTGATGCCCGCCGAACCCGAGGTGACGGGCCTGCTCGCGCTGATCCGCCTGCACCGCGCCCGCCGGACCCGCTTCGACGAGCACGGCGAGATCGTCCCGCTGCCCGATCAGGACCGGTCGGCCTGGGACCACGAGGCGATCGCCGACGCCGGCCGCCTGATCGCCCGCGCCGCCGCCCACAGGCGCCCGGGCCCCTACCAGTTGCAGGCCGCCATCGTCGCCTGTCACGCCGAGGCGCCCACCTGGGCCGACACCGACTGGCCGCAGATCCTCACCCTGTACGACATGCTGCTCTACCTGGCGCCGTCCCCGGTGACCCGCCTGCACCGGGCCATCGCCCTGCGCTACGCCGAAGGCCCGGCCGCCGCCCTGGCTTCGGCCGACGGTCTGCGCGACGCTCTCGACGGCTATCACCTGCTGCACGCCACCCGGGCCGAGCTGCTGCGCGACCTCGGCCGCCATGACGAGGCGAGGCGGGCCGACGAGCAGGCGCTCGCGCGGACGACCGACCCGGCCGAGCGGTCACTTCTGCAGCGACGGCTCTGACGGCTCGACCATGCTCACCGCGACGGTCTGCCGCGGCCGGGTGCCGGCTCAGCCGGGCCGGCGGTCGGTGAGGATCGGGCGCAGTCGATCGAGGACGGCGGGATCGTCGATCGTGGACGGTGGCGGCTCCTCCTGCCCGTCCGCGATGCCGCGCATCGTCCGCCGCAGGATCTTCCCCGAGCGCGTCTTCGGGAGCCCGGCCACCACGTCGACGCGGCGCAGCGAGGCGACCGGCCCGATCTGCGCGCGCACCATGGCGACGAGCTCCTCCTCGAGCCCGATGGGGTCGACCGCGACGCCGCTCTTGAGCACCACGAAGCCGCGTGGCAGCTGCCCCTTGAGCGGGTCGGCCACCCCGATCACCGCGCATTCGGCGACCGCGGGATGCCCGGCCAGGACCTCCTCCATCGCGCCCGTGGACAGCCGGTGACCGGCCACGTTGATCACGTCGTCGGTGCGGCCCATGACGTACAGATAGCCCTCGTCGTCGAAACGGCCCCCGTCGCCGGTCA
Source organism: Actinoplanes sp. NPDC051513 (assembly GCF_044454685.1). Classification (NCBI taxonomy): domain Bacteria; kingdom Bacillati; phylum Actinomycetota; class Actinomycetes; order Micromonosporales; family Micromonosporaceae; genus Actinoplanes; species Actinoplanes sp. NPDC051513. Next base: position 89,727 of record NZ_JBITDW010000005.1, on the reverse strand, counting down.
GATAGTTTCCGGGGTACGCCGAAAGATACGACCGCACGTATCGCTCGTCATCGCCCCAGAGCGTGGGCAGGCAGCCGGGCGGCAGGGGCAGCTCCAGCAGGATCGAGCCGTCCTCGCCCGCCTTCGCGTCGGCGCCGGCGGCATCCACGACCCGCACGCGATAGCCCGGCACCGGGAACGACGGCGAACCGGCCTTGGTGGGCAGCTTCTCGATGCCGCGGGGGCTCGCCGCGATCGGCCAGCCGGTCTCGGTCTGCCACCAGTTGTCGATCACCGGGACACGCAGGAGGTCGCCTGCCCACTCGTACGTCTGGGGATCGAGTCTTTCGCCGGCGAGAAAGAGCAATCGCAGCGAGCTCAAGTTTCGCCCGCGGAGCAGGACGCCGGCGGGGTCCTCCTTCTTGATGGCGCGGATCGCGGTGGGCGCGGTGAACATGGTGGTGACCCGATGCTGCGACGCGACCCGCCAGAACGCGCCGGCGTCGGGGGTGCCGACCGGCTTGCCCTCGTAGAGGATCGTCGTCGCGCCGGTGAGCAGCGGCGCGTACACGATGTAGGAGTGGCCCACCACCCAGCCGACGTCGGACGCCGCCCAGAACACGTCGCCCGGCCCGGTGTCGAAGACCGCCTTCATCGACCAGCGCAGCGCGACCGCGTGACCGCCGTTGTCGCGTACGACGCCCTTGGGTTTCCCGGTGGTGCCGCTGGTGTACAGGATGTACAGCGGGTCGGTCGCCGCCACCGGCACACACGGCGCGGGCGAGGCGCCGTCGACCGCTTCGGCCCAGCTCAGATCGCGCCCCGGACGCAACGAGCCGGGATGCTGCGGACGCTGGAAGATCACGCAGCGGGCGGGCCGATGGGCGGCGGCCTCCAGCGCCGCGTCGAGCATCGGCAGGTACGGCACGACCCGCCCGGCCTCCACCCCGCACGACGCGGCCACGACAACTTTCGGCTGCGCGTCGTCGATGCGCGCGGCCAACTCTTTCGCGCCGAAGCCGCCGAACACCACCGAGTGCACCGCGCCGAGCCGGGCGCAGGCGAGCATGGCGACCACGGTCTCCGGGATCATCGCCATGTAGATCACGACCCGGTCGCCCTTGGTGACGCCCAGCCTTTCCAGCGCGCCCGCGAAAACAGCGACTTCGTCGCGCAGACCGGCATACGTGTACGAGGTGAGCACGCCGGTCACCGGGCTGTCGTGCACCAGGGCCACCCGGGCGCCGAAACCCGCCTCGACGTGCCGGTCGAGCGCGTTGAAGCAGGTGTTCAGCCCGGCGCCGGGGAACCAGCGGTAGAACGGCGGGCGGTCGTCGTCGAGGATCCGGCCCGGCGGCGTCACCCAGTCGATCAGGGCGGCCGCGTCCCGCCAGAAGCCCTCGGGATCGGTCACGCTCCGCTCGTACTGCCGCTGGTATTCGCCCATAGGGTCAGTCAGCACCCGGGGCCGTCGTCGCGTCCAGGCAATTGCGCCGAACGGTGCGACGTTTGCGCCGAACCGGCCGGTTGCAACCTCCCGATTACCGAAAAAACCGGGATTTCACTCCGTAGCCTGATTTCATGGGTCTGTTCGGAAGCCGGGCCGTCGACCGGCCCGCGACGCCACGCCGCAACCCGCGCGACATCGAGGCGCTCGAGGAGTTCATCGCGAACCTCGAGAGCGCCACCGACGAGGCGAGCACCTGGCGGATCTTCGCGTCGACGTACGTCGAGTTCTACGACATGGAGTACGGCGCGGCCTGGATCGTCGAGAACGGCCACCCCCGCCTCGAGTACGAGCTCGGCCGGATCGTCTCCTCGCTCGGCGGCACCGCGTCCGGCCCCGGCCTCGTCCAGCAGGCGATCCGCAAGCGCGAGCCGATCTACGCCGACGACAGCTCCCGCGACGGCGACTCGCGGCTCTCCGCCGCGATCCGGACCGGCTGCCGCGCCGCGCTGGCGCTGCCGGTCTGCGTGCACGGACAGGTCACCGCCGTCATGGAGTTCTACGGCCGCACCGAGGTCGCCGTGGACAGCGCCCTCATCAGCAAATGGGGCGCGATCATGCGGGTCGCCGAGCAGGCCCGGGAGGCGGCGCTCGCCGGCTTCACCACCCGGCAGCTCGCCGACGACCGGCTCGCGGTCACCAACGTGGTCAGCGCCCTCGGGCACACCAGCGACTCCGCCCGCGCCCTCAAGTCCGCCCTCGACGCGGTCCGCACCGCGTTCGGCTGGGCGTACGGCTCCTACTGGGAGATCGACGAGACCGAGGGCCTGCTCAAGTTCAAGGTCGAATCGGGCTCGGCCGGCGACGAGTTCCGCAAGGTCACCCTGGCCGCGACCTTCGCCGAGGGGGTCGGGCTCTCCGGGCGCGCCTGGCGGCAGCGCGACCTCGTCTTCGTCCGCAACATCGGCGACCTCACCGACTGCGTCCGGGCGCCGGCCGCCACCCGCGCCGGGGTCCGCTCCGGGGTCTGCTTCCCGATCGTCAGCATGGACCGCATCGTCGGCACCATGGACTTCTTCACCACCGAGTTCATCGAGCTCAGCGACTCGCGGGCCTCGTCGCTGCGCAACGTTCAGCAGTTGGTCTCGCAGCGCCTCGACATCGTCCGCGGCGCCGAGATCTCGGCCCAGAACGCCCGCGACCTGCTCGACACGGTCGACCGGCTGCGCCAGGCCACCAGCGACGCCGCCCGGGTGGCCGATGAGGCGGTGGCGCGGGCCTCGGACATGACCGGGGACGTGACCGCACTCGGCGAGGCCTCGAACTCGATCGGCGACGTCATCAAGGTGATCACCTCGATCGCCGACCAGACCAATCTGCTTGCGCTGAACGCCACCATCGAGGCGGCGCGGGCCGGCGAGATCGGCAAGGGGTTCGCGGTCGTCGCCGGCGAGGTCAAGGAGCTCGCCCGGGAGACCGCCGAGGCGACCAAGCGGGTCTCCGAGCAGATCGCGGCCCTGCAGTCCAGCGCCGAGTCGGTCGCCGGGGGCATCCGCACCACCAGCGACACCATCGGGCAGATGGACGCGGTGCAGGCCCGGATCGGCGAGGTGCTCGAGGAGCAGGCCACCATGGCCCACGCGTTCGAGCGCTGAGCTTGTGAAACAGAACGGCCGCTGCATTTCGCAGCGGCCGTTCTTCGTGCGTTGGGTCAGTACCGGAAGCGGGCCACCAGCTGCTGCAGCTGGGTCGCCGTGAGGGCGAGCTCGTCCGCGGCCGCCCGGGTGTCGCCGACCGCGCCCGACGTACGCCGGGTCGCGTCCGAGACCGTGCCGATCGTCGAGGCGATGTTGCCGGCGCCGGCCGCCGCCTCCGACAGTGTGCGGTTCATCTCCTGCGTGGTCGCGGTCTGCTCCTCCACCGCCGAGGCGATGGCCAGCTGGATGCCGTTGATCCGCTCGATGATCGCCGAGATCTCGCCGATCGCCGTGACCGCGCCGTCGGTGTCCATCTGAATCGCCTGCACCCGGCGGGAGATGTCCTCGGTCGCCTTCGCGGTCTCCTGCGCCAGGTCCTTGACCTCGCCGGCGACGACCGCGAAGCCCTTGCCCGACTCGCCCGCCCGGGCCGCCTCGATGGTGGCGTTCAGGGCCAGCAGGTTGGTCTGCTCGGCGATCGCGGTGATCGTCTTGACCACCGTGGCGATCTCGCTGGACGACTCGCCCAGCCGGGCCACGATCGCGTTGGTCTGCGCGGCCACCTCGACGGCCTGCACCGCGACCTCGGAGGCCTCGGTCGTGGAGACGCTGATGTCCCTGATGGCCGAGCCCATCTCCTCCGAGCCGGCCGAGACCACCTGCAGGTTGTTGGAGACCTCGTCGGCCGCGGCGGCCACCGAGCCGGCCTGCGCCGACGCCTCGGTCGCGGCCGCGTCGACCTGGCCGGAGACCGCGGTCAGCTGGCCGGCGGCCGAGTTCAGCGTGCCGGCGTTGCCGGCCAGCTGCACCAGGTCCTCGCGCAGGCGGCTCAGGCCCCGGTCCATGGCGGCCGCCATGCGGCCCACCTCGTCGTTGGTGTCGACCCCCGACGTACGCGTCAGGTCGCCCTCGGCGAGGCCCTCGGCCACGTGCGAGACGCCGCGGACCGCGGTGCGCACCCGGCCCGCCACCCGGAAGCCGATGAGAAGGCTCAGCAGCACACCCAGGGCGAGCAGGCCGGAGACCGTCCAGGTCGCCGTGCGCCCGGCCTTCTCACCCTTGGCGATGCTCTCGTCGGACAACGACTGCGCCCGGGCCTGGAGGTTACCCTCGTCGGTCACCAGCGCACCGTAGATCGCGTTGTACTCATCGGCGATCTTGGACAGCTCGGCGGCCGACAGCTTGGTGAAGTCCCGGCTGTTGAAGTCCAGGTAGGCCTGCCAGTCCTTCTTCGCCTGGACCACCAGCCCGGCGCCCGCCGGGTCGTCGGCCAGGCTCGTCTCGAGGCTGGCGAGCGCGCCGGTCACCGCGGTCGTGTTGCCCTCGATGTTCTTTTTGATCAGGTCGGCCAGGCTCGGGTACAGCTGAAGAGCCGACCGGTTCCCGGCGTACGCCTCGATGTTCTTGGCGAACGTGCCGGCAGCCGCCTCGACCGCGATGGTCTTGCGCTGTGCCGCGGCCGCGTCCGAGTTCTGTTGGCGCAGTGTGCCGATGGCGACGCCACCGACGATCAGGCCGCTGACCGTGGCGGTCAGCACCGCCGTCCCGATCTTGGTTCGCAACGATAAGTTGTCGAACGCTCTAGCCAGCCCCATACCTGTGCCTCCCGTCACGCCGTCGTACTGAAGATCGGCACCGAACCGCCCTGGGATGAGCAACAGCGGCGGAAGTTCTTGTATTGACCGACTTATCCCTACTAATGTCGGACATCCGTTCCGCCCGCTTGTCTCCTGGTATGGCCGTAGCGTGTGCCTGTGATCGACACGCTCCCCGCGCCCAGCCGCCCGGCCTTGAGCTTCCTAGGAGGCTAGGCATCTGTCCTCGAGGGATCCGACTCCGGGCGAAACGCCACGGACGGCGCGGGTGACCGGTACGGTCGCGATCATGGCTGCGGTTTCGAAAACCGTCGGCTACCAGCTCTCCTCCCACCCCGACGGCGGCCGGCTGGCGCCGAAGACCACCCGCGGCACGCCCGCCGCGACCCGTCGCGGCACGTCCGCGGCAACCCGAGGCAGCACCGCCGCCCGAGGCGGCACCGCGACCCGAGGCGGCACCGCGACCCGAGACGGCACCGCGACCCGAGACGGCACCGCGACCCGAGGCGGCACGGCCGCCGCCACCCGAAGCGGCGCGCCCGCCGCAACCCGAGGTGGCACGGCCGCCGCGACCCGAAGCGGCGCGCCCGCCGCAACCCGAGGTGGCGCCGCAGCGAAGCGAGGAAGCGCGCCCGCGGCGACGGGACGCGGACGCGCGCCAGGGACACGACGCGGGCGGCCGCCGGAGCGCCGGGTCGGCGAGGAAGAGTTCTGCGCGCTGGTCGAGCAGGGCACGCCCGAGGACATGGCCGACGTGCTCCTCATGCTTGACGAACGCGGGCGGAAAGCCCTGAGCGGCCTGGTCCGCGCCGCGCCGATCACCGAGGATCCCGCCCCTCGCCGGGAGGGTGTCCTGCTGGTGGCGGGGGCCGGATGCCTGACCGGCGCCGACAAGGTGGTCGCCTGGCTGCGCTCGCGGCGCTTCCGGCACGTCCCGTCGACCGAGACGCTCGAGGCAATGGTCCGGGTGCTCGCGGCGACCGGCCGTCCTCGGATCACCACCGTGGCCACCGGCCTGGCGCGTCAGCTCGACGCCCGCGCCGCCTGGCCGGGCGAATGGGCAGTGACCGAGGCCCTCCTCGAGGCCGCTGGCGTGCCCCCACCCGGGACGGACGCCTTGGCCCGCCGCTGGATCCGCGAACGCGGCGCTCTCGGCGACGGCCTGGCCGAGCGGCTCGCCACCGATCCCTGGCTGGATCGCCTGCTGCCACGCGTCTTCTTCCCACCGGCGGGTGTCGTCCCCGGCCTTCACTGGGCCCCCGCCATCGCCGAACTGGCCGAGAGCGGCAGGCTCGGCCGGGCATCGCTGCACCGGTTGGCGCTGCGGCGGATGGGTGAGCCTGCGCATGCCGGTTCGCTGCGCATGGTGGTGGCCCTCCACGATCTGCTCGCCCTCACCGCGGAATCGATCGCCAAGCATCGGGCCGAATATCTTCGCCTTCTGGCGGGTCCGCACGCCTCGGTGGCCGCCGCAGCCCAGCAGGCGCTGCTCACGCTGGAGGAAGCCGGCCGTGCCGACGTCGGCACCGTGGCCGCCGCCGGGCAGGCGGTCTTCCGCCGTACCGAGAAGAAGCTGGCACGCGCCCAGCTGGCCTGGATCTCCCGAGAGCTGGAGCGGCGGCCCGCAAGCGCCGGGCCGCTGCTGGAAACCGTGGCGACCGCCCTGACCAACCCGTCGGAGGCGATCGCCGGCTGGGCGCTGAGGTTGCTGGCGGGTCATCCCCGTGGCTGGGAGTTCGTGGGCGAGGCCGCGCCGAGCCTGTCGCTGGCACTGGAGACTCCGGCCGGCGAGTTGATGGGGGTACGGCCGGCTTTGCCGCAGGCTGCGACCCCCGAACCGGCCGCGGCTTCCGAAGCGGTGGCGGCCCCTGAATCGGCCGCGACTCACGAACAAGCCGCGGCCCCCGAACCGGCCGTTACCTCCGAGCCGGCCGCGGCCCCCGAACCCGCTCGGACACCCCCGCTCACCGAGTCCCCGCAGAACGCTGAGCCTTCTCCGAGCCCGATCCAGGCGTCCTCACCATCCCCGTTGCCCCGACCGCTCCGCGCTTTTCCGGCCGCACCCGCGCCACGGTCGGTAGACCCGATGCCTCCACCGATCGCTTCGGTGGGCGAGCTCGCCGCGGAGATGGACGCACGCCGGGCGGACCCGTGGGATCCGATGGGTCTCGAGCGCCTCCTGGCCGGCCTGTCGGCCTTCGCCCGAACCGACCGGGCGGCGACAACGGCCGCTCTGACCCCGCTGCTCGACGAGACCCCGACGCCGCTCGACGTGCTGATCCGCGCGTTGGTGATCGGCCGCGAGGATGTCATACCTGGGTCCGATGCCCTCGCGGGCCCGGCTCGGTACCGTACTGCGTGGGAGACAAACACCGTCCAGAAGCGAGTCAGGTGGCGGGCTGAGGCAGCAGCCCCGCAGGCGATGGTGCTGGCGCGGATCCACGAGCTGGCCGACCAGTTGGCCGATGGCGCGGGGTCAGCCGACGCCGGGCGGGCTGCCGACGCCGGGCGGGCAGCCAACGCCGGGCGGGCAGCCGACGCCGGGCGGGCAGCCGACGCCGGGCGGGCAGCCAACGCCGGGCGGGCAGCCGACGCCGGGCGGGCAGCGGATGACGCGCGGTCGGTCGGCCCGCCGACGCTGCTCGCGACGCCGGCCACGGTCGACGGGCATGTGAGTCCGTCACGGCTGCTGTTCCGCCTGCTCGAAGCCGAACGCGACGGCTGGCAGCCGGGGCCGGTCGACCTGACACAGGCGCTGCTGCGCCTGCCCAGGCACGTCGACCCCAGCGTGACGGAGGCGGCCGCGCGGTTGGCCTCACCGGCCGGCAGGCGTTATGCCGCCTGGCTGCGTGCGGGGGGCCTGCCCGATCCGGCCACGACGGCGACGGCCACGCCCGGAGACCCGGGTCGCCGGGCGGTGACGTTCGCCCGCATCGACCCTCCGGCTGCCGACACCCACGGCCGGGCGGCGGAGGTGCTGGCCGCCCTGCTCAGCGGGCCGCCCCTGCCCGGCGGCGAGCAGCACACGACCCGCGGTGGGCCCCCGAACGCGGAGGGCGCGATCGCGCTCGACATGCGCTGCTGGCCATGGGTGCTGCCCAGTCACCGCGAGATCATCGCGACCCATTGCCTCCCGTATCTCGCAGACGCCGAGACGGCCGCAGCCGGCACGGACGCGGCCAGCACGGACGCAACCGGCACGGACGCAGCCAGCGGTGGGACTGCCAAGGCCGGGACGCCGTTGCCGATCAGCAAGGAGGCAGCGGGCGCAGAGCCGGCCGAGGATGCCGGGCGGGAGGTGCTGGCCGGGCTGGCCCGGGCGGCAGGTCCGTTCGGGCCGGCGATGGCCCTGGCGCTGGCGCGAGGGCTGGTCAACTCCCAGGAAGCGCGGCGGCACGATGCGATCGACGCCGTGCAGCATCTGGCCGGCGACGGCGGGCTGGACGCAGCGTTGCTCGGGCGAGAGCTGCGGCTGCTGGTCGCCTCGGGGGCAGGCACGCCCGGCGACACAGCAGGCGGCGCGGCGGGAGCGTTGTCCCGGCTGGGGCGGGGCGGCGCCTGGCACGTGGTGTGGGCGATCGCCTATGCGATGCTTCCCGCCCTCTTGCGGCTCGACCCCGCGCCGACCGGGCTGACCGAACTCCTTGCCGTCGCGACGGAGGCCGCCACCGCTACCGGAGCGCGGGCCGAACTGCCGGGGCTCGCCGAGGCCGCTGCGCGGGCGGACGACACTCGCCTTCACGCCGAGGCCGTCCGTTTGGCCGAGGCCGTTCGCTGAGTGCAAGCGAGCCCTACCGCGCTGTCGTCGGTGGCCGTGCGAGGTGACCGGAAAGCATCGCGTCAAAAGGAGTAGGGGGCGCGGAACTGCGCCCAGATACATTGCGTCCCGAACAAGACGGAGCAATTGACCGCGCGCCATTCGCTTTCCATTCTTTCAAGAAGAAAGGAGAGCGACCATGAGCGACACCGTCAATATCGGCGACGACCGCAGGCTCGCCGAATGGGACGAATCACTGCCGACTCCGCCCGACCTCGACGCCGCGTTCGAGACCGAGGTCGAGACCGAGGGGACCGACCAGCCCGAGCCCGAGGAGGTGCCCGATGCGGTTCTCGATGAGTGACTACAAGACCGGGCCGCGGGCCAAGGGCTGGGGTCAGGGCTGGTCGGCCGACCGGTCGAAGGATCAGGCCCGGGTGCGGGCCGACCGGTCCGGTACCAAGGTCAACGTGCACAAGCGGATCGCCGCGCTCGTCGACATCCTGCTCGACGAGTCGGAGCGGCGCGGGTACCGGTTCAACCCGAAGTCGTGCGGCGGATACGTCAATCGTGCCATCAAGGGCACCTCGCGGCCGAGCAACCATTCCTGGGGGCTGGCCGTCGACCTGAACTGGGATCGCAATCCCGAGAATTTCCACGGCGTTCTCAAGACCGATTTCCCGGCGTGGATGGTCCCGCTGTGGAATAGGTACGGATTCGCGTGGGGCGGTCATTACCGCGGCCGGCACAAGGACCCGATGCATTTCGAGTTCATGGGCGCGCCCGCGGACGCCGACGACATGCTGGCCAAGGCGCGCCGCGAGATCCTGAAGCGCAACCCGGTCCCGCAGCAGGTGAAACCGCAGCCGCCCACGGCGCGGAAGTACACGGTGAAGAGCGGCGACAACCTCTCGTCGATCGCCGACAATCTGAAGGTGGGCGGCGGCTGGAACGCCATCTACCAGCGCAACAAGGCCGTGATCGGCCCCGACCCCGACAAGATCAAGCCAGGGATGGTCCTGACCCTCCCGTGAACCGGACGCGGGCCGGCCCAGCCAGCACGGCGGGGCCGGCCCGACACCGCATCACGATGAGCAGCAGCGTCAGCCCTGCCGCGCCGGGTGCGCCGTGCCTGCCTCGCGGAACTCCCCCAGCGGCCCGGTCAGCCGGGCCCCGGTCACGGTGAGCCACGGCCGCCCGAGCATGCCGAGCGCCCGCATCTTCCGCGTCATCGGGTGCTCCCCCAGCCGTACGTCGAGACCGCCGCGACCCAGCCGCGCGCCCGACAGCCGCATCGGAAGCTTGCCGCGCAGCAGGCGTCCCGCCTGCGCGCCGTGATCGAGATAGGACCAGGAGGGCAGCGACAGCCGGGTCGGGAACGGCAGGCGCACCTTCCCGTTGCGGATCGCCGCGTGCAGCACCTCGGCCCCGTCGTCGCGCACCGTCACCTCGGTCGCGGTCGCGCCGAAGGTCAGGTCGGCCTCCATCAGCCACTTCGGCAGCGCCCAGAAATCTTGCCCGGCCTCGCGCGTGAACGCCCCGGTCACCGGCAGGTCGACGATGTGCAGCCCGGGCCGGCCGCGCGGCCCGCGCACCAGCAGCCCGATGCCGACCTCGTCGTACGTCTTCAGCGCCCACGGTCCGTAGTGGATGGTCATGAGCAGCGTGATCGCCCGGCCGAACAGCACCAGTGGCTCGAGCGGCACCCCCGCCAGCACCTGCCGCGCGCCGGCCACGGGCGCGGTGAAGACCGCCGCGGTGATGCGCGCATCGGTGATGGTCACTGGCAGGGTGACCGTCTCGCCCTGGATCGACCAGGTTCCGGGCCCGACCCGCTCCGCCATGCGCCCGACCTTATCGCGCGCTAAGGCGCCAGAACAGCGGCGCCGTCGACCCTTCCGGCCTGCAGATCGGCGAGCGCCTGGGCGGCCCGTTCCATCGGGTACGGATCGACGGACACCCGCAGCCGATGCCGGGCGGCGAAGTCGAGCAGTCGCCGCCCGTCCTCGCGGGTGTTGGAGGTGACGCTGCGCAGCGTCCGCTCCTGGAACAGCTCGCGGTCGTAGTTCAGCGACGGGATGTCGGTCAGGTAGATGCCGGCCACGGCGAGCGTTCCGCCCCGGTCGAGCGCGCGCAGCGCCATCGGCACGAGGTCGCCGCTCGGCGCGAAGATGATCGCCGAGTCGAGCGAGCCCGGCGGCGCCTGGTCGGAGCCGCCGGCCGAGGCCGCCCCGAGATCGAGCGCCAGCTTCTGCGCCCGGGGACTGCGGGTGAACACGTGCACCTCGGCGCCCGAGGCGATCGCGACCTGCGCGGTGAGGTGCGCCGAGCCGCCGAAGCCGTAGACGCCGAGCCGGCCGCCCGGCGGCAGGTCGGCCCGGGTCAGCGCCCGGTAACCGATGATTCCCGCGCAGAGCAGCGGCGCGAGCTCCTCGTTGGTGTACCCCGTCGGGAGCCGGTAGGCGAAATCGGCCCGGACGGTTGTGTACTGCGCGTAGCCGCCGTCGGCGTCCCACCCGGTGTAGAGCGATCTCGGGCAGAGGTTCTCACGCCCGGAAAGGCAGAACCGGCATCGGCCGCACGTGGAGCGCAACCACGCGACGCCGACCTTGTCGCCCTCGCGGAACTCGGCGACCCCGTCGCCCAGCCCGGCCACGTGCCCGACCACCTCGTGGCCCGGCACCACCGAGGGCCGGTGCTGTGGCAGCTCGCCCATCGTGACGTGCAGATCTGTGCGGCACACACCGCACGCGTCGACCTCGACCAGCAGCTCACCCGGCCCCGGTCGCGGCACCGGCATCTCGACCCGCCGCAGGGCCCGCGACACGTCCGGTCCCGGGTGCTGCACCTGCCATGCCTGCATTCCCGTCACCTCCGGCCTCCATCTTGGCCTCGCCGGCCCGCAAGCGCCTCGGACCGGGGTATGACATACCGCGGTAGGTGGTCACGAGCGCTGTTCTGGGACAGCATCGAAGGCGACGGGGTCGAGATCTACAACGAGGTGGACATGGCAACGGTCGGTGTGCTGCTGGAGACGGCGGGGCGGGAGCGGCGGGTCGCTCTCACCCCGGACGGGGCCGAGCGGCTGCGCAAACAGGACGTCGAAGTGCTGGTGGAATCCGGTGCCGGCCATCGGGCCTGGTTCGAGGACGTGGGATATTCCGGCGCCGGCTGCGCGGTCGGCAGCAGGCAGCAGGTGTACGCCGAGAGCGATGTCCTGCTCTGCCTGCATCCGCCGGAGGACGCCGACAACTGCCGCCCCGGTCAGCTGCTGATCGGACTGCTCGGGGTGCTGCACGACCCCGGCCTGGCACAACGGCTCGCGGCCACCGGGGTCACGGCGGTCAGCCTCGACCTGCTGCCCCGCACCCTGAGCCGGGCGCAGGCGATGGACGCGCTGACCTCCCAGGCCAACGTGGCCGGCTACAAGGCCGCGCTGCTGGCCGCCGAGGCGTACCCCGGCTTCTTCCCGATGCTGATGACCGCCGCCGGCACCACGCGGCCCGCCCAGGTCCTGGTCCTCGGCGCCGGCGTCGCCGGCCTGCAGGCGATCGCCACCGCGCGCCGGCTCGGCGCGCAGGTCACCGGGTACGACGTGCGCGAGGCGGCCCGCGCCGATCTCGCCTCGACCGGGGCCGCCGTGCTCGACCTGCGCACGCCGAGCGCCGAGGCCGAGGGCGGGTACGCGCGCGGCCTCACCGACGACGAGTCGCAGGCCCAGCTGCACGGCCTGGCCCGGGCGGTCCCCCGGTTCGACGTGGTGATCACCACCGCGCAGGTGCCGGGCGGGGCGCCGCCGCTGCTGGTCACCGCCGGCGCGCTCGCCGGGATGCGGCCCGGCTCGGTGGTCATCGACCTGGCGTCCACGGCCGAGGGCGGCAACGTCGAGGGATCGGTTCCGGACACCCGGACGGTCACCGACGCCGGCGTCACGGTGATCGGGGCCGCGAACCTCGCCGCCACCGTTCCGGGCGCCGCGTCCACGGCGTACGGAAGAAATCTGGTTGCCCTGCTCGCCTCGCTGATGCCCGGCGGAGAGGTCGTCCTCGACCTCGACGACGAGATCCAGCAGGCCGTGGTCGTCACGCACGGCGGGCGGGTCGTGCACCCGCGCGTCAAGGCCCTCTTCGAACGGGAGATCCGCTCATGAGCCCTCTGCTGCTGGCAGATCTGACGGTTTTCACGCTCGCGCTGCTGGTCGGCTTCGAGGTGATCAGCAAGGTGCCGGCGACGCTGCACACGCCGCTGATGTCGGGTGCGAACGCGATCCACGGCGTGGTGATCGTCGGCGTGATGCTCCTGGCCGCGACGGTGACCGGCGTGGGCGGCTACGTGCTGCTGGCCGTCGCCGCGTTCTGCGCCGCGATGAACGTGGCCGGCGGCTACGTGGTGACCGACCGCATGCTCGCGATGTTCCGGAGCCGGTCATGAGCGCCTTCGACACGATCGTCCACCTGGTCTACCTCGCCTGCGCGACCGGCTTCGTGGTGGGCCTGCACCTGATGAACGCGCCCGCGACCGCCCGCCGCGGCAACCGCATCTCCGCGGCCGGCATGGCCCTCGCCATCCTGACCACGGCGGTGGTGCTCGTCCACGACGGCGGCGTCTCGTCGCCGGCGGTGCTCGCCCTGGTGATCGGGTCGCTGGCCGGCGGCGCGGCGGGCCTGGTCGCGGCGCGGCGGGTGAAGATGACCGCGATGCCGCAGCTGGTGAGCCTGTTCAACGCGGTCGGCGGCGGCGCGGCGGCGCTGATCGCGCTGGGCGACCGGGCGGCGTCGGCGCAGGCCGCGGTCACCGGGGTGCTCGATGTGGCGATCGGCGCGGTCACGTTCACCGGCTCGCTGGTCGCCTCCGGCAAGCTCGCCGGGCGCATCCCGGGCCGGCCGATCACCGTGCCGTCCGGGCGGTGGATCTCCGCGGGGCTCGCCGTGATCGCGGTGGCTCTGGGCATCGCCTTCGTGGCCGGCGACTCGCAGCCGTGGTTGCTGGCCGCGGTGGCGGTGGCGGCGCTGGTCGCGGGTGTGCTGCTCACCTTGCCGATCGGCGGCGCCGACATGCCGGTGGTGATCTCGCTTCTCAACGCCTGCACGGGCACCGCGGTGGCGATGGCCGGCTTCGTCCTCGAGAGCACGCCGCTGATCATCGCGGGCGGCCTGGTGGGCGCGGCGGGCGCGATCCTCACCAAGCTCATGGCCGACGCCATGAACAGGCCGATCGCCGCGATCATCGCGGGTGGTTACGGCACCGGTGACGCGGTCGCGGTCGCCGCCGGGTCAGGTTCGGCTCCCGTACGCGAGATCACCGCCGACGATGCGGCGATCCAGCTCGCGTACGCGGGCAAGGTGGTGATCGTGCCCGGCTACGGGCTGGCCGCCGCGCAGGCCCAGCACGAGGCGGTCGCGCTCGCCGAGGCGCTCACCGAGCGCGGGGTCGAGGTGACCTACGCGATCCACCCGGTGGCGGGGCGGATGCCGGGGCACATGAACGTACTGCTCGCCGAGGCCAACGCGCCCTATCCGCAGCTGCGCGACCTCGAGGAGAGCAATCCCGAGTTCGCCCGCACCGACGTGGTGCTCGTGGTGGGGGCGAACGACGTGACCAATCCGGCGGCGCGGCGGCCCGGCAACCCCGTGTCCGGGATGCCGATCCTCGACGTCGACAAGGCGCGCTCGGTCATCGTGCTCAAACGGTCACTGGGGCACGGCTACGCGGGCATCGACAACGAGCTTTATACGGACCCGCGAACGGCGATGCTCTTCGCCGATGCCAAGGCGGGCCTGGCTGCGCTGTTGAGCGGGCTCCACGCGTACGCGAGGTGAGGTTTTGGTTTTGCTTTGGAGGGCATGCTTATCGACTTTGGTCACTTGACACCTAATGATCAACTTGGAACGCTCGGTTGCGGAATCGTCACGCCGGGGCACGGGGGTCGACGCTTTGCAAAGTTCCAGCATCAGCCGACTGTTGTCCGACTTATCCCCGTCATCCCTAGAGGACTTCTGGGCCTCCACCACCGAGCGGGGCACCCCGCTGGTCGAGCCCTGCGACGACGAGTCGCTGCTCGTGACGTTCCTGTGGCGGGGCGAGGCGTCCACGACGCGGGCGTGGTGGGGCGTGGACGTGCCGATGTCGCGGGCGCCCGGGACCGACCTGTGGCACGGCACCCAGCGCATGCCGTCGTCGCTGCGCACGATCTACTGCCTGGCCCACGACGGCGCCGAGGAGGCGCCCGCCGACGACTCGGGCGCCGGCGGCACCCACGTCGACGCGGGCAACCCGTGGCGCCTGCTGTTCCCCGCCGACCCGGTCGACCCCGACGACCGCGACAGCTGGCTGTCGATCCTCGAGCTGCCCGACGCCCCGCCCGAACCCTGGACCGAGCCACGCCCCGGCGTGCCCGCCGGCACCCTCACCGAGGTGACCATGCCCGGCGCGGCCCTCGGCGGCCCCCGCCCCGTGACGGTCTACCGGCCCGCCGGCACCCCCACCGAGGGCCTGCCGGTTCTGGTCGTCTTCGACGGCTACATCGCCCGCCACGTCCTGCGCGTCCCCACCATCCTCGACAACATGATCGCCGCCGGCGCGATCCCGCCCACCGTGGCGCTGTTCGTGAGCAGCTTCGAGGCCAGCCGCGAACGCGACCTCCAGCCGACCCGGCCGATCCACGAGTTCGTCGAGCACGAGCTGATCCCGTGGGCCCGCGGCTCGCTCGGCGCCGGCCTGTCCCGCCGCGGCAACGTGATCGCCGGCGTCTCCCGCGGCGGCCTGGCCGCCGCGTACGTGGGGATGTGCGCGCACGAGCTGTTCGGCGGGGTGATCGCGCAGTCCGGGAGCTTCTGGTGGCCGAGCCCGCTCGAAGGCTCCCCGGGCTGGCTGATGCGGCAGGTGACGAAGTATCCGCGGGTGGACGTCCGCTTCTACCTCGACGTCGGCGTCCGCGAGACGATGACCGGCCCCGACGGCGCCCCCGACCAGCTCACGGTGGTGCGCCAGATGCGGGACTCCCTGGTCGGGCACGGGTACGAGGTCACCTACACCGAGTTCATGGGCGGCCACGACTACGTCAATTGGCGCCGCACCTTCGCCGACGGCCTCCTCGCGGTCGCCGCGCCCTGACACCTGATCAGTCCCCGTCTCGAGACAGAGATGGGTTGTGGTCTCGGTTGTCATTCCCGGTTGTCCCCATCCAGTGCCCTGCCCCCCAGTGGTGCTGCATCTCTCGTCGCTCACGGTGGGGGTTGCCGGTTGCGGTTGCCGCGGCTGGTCGGGCTCGGCTGTGGCGTCCAGTCCGGGGTGCCATGGCCCACCCGGCTTCAGGTGCGGCCGGTTACGGCGTGACCGCCATCCCAAGAGGTGTCTAGTCCTCGGCCTTGAGCCGCGCCTTCTGCACCTTGCCCATCGCGTTGCGCGGAAGCTCCTCCACCCGCAGCACCTTCCGGGGTCGCTTGTGGGCGGCCAGCCGCTCCGCCACGAACGCGATCAGGTCGGCCTCGGCGACGGCGTCACCCACGACGAACGCCGTGATGCGCTCCCCCAGGTCGGGATCCGGCAGGCCGACCACCGCACATTCACGAACGGCCGGATGCAGGAGCAGCACGTCCTCGACCTCCCCCGCGCCCACCCGGTAGCCACCCGTCTTGATCAGGTCGGTCGACGCCCGCCCGACGATGCGGTGCCAGCCGTCGGGGGCGATCGTGGCCACATCCCCCGTCGCGTACCAGCCGTCTCCCCACGACTGGATGCTGCCGCCGCGCAGATAGCCGTCGAACAGCGTCGGCCCCTGCACCTGCAGATGGCCGATCGTGGCGCCGTCATGCGCGACCGGTTCGCCCTGCTCGTCGACGATCCGCGTGCCGATGCCGGCGAGCGGGAGCCCCACCTGGCCGGCACGCCGGTCGCCGTCGGCGCGGGCGCTCACCGTGATCAGGGTTTCGGTCATGCCGTAGCGCTCCACGGGGGCCTGGCCGGTCAGCTCGCGCAGCGCGTGAAAGACCGTGCCGGGCAGCGGGGCGCTGCCGGAGACGAGCAACCGCGCCGCCGACAACCGGCGGGCCGCGTCCGGGCGGGCGGCGATCCGGGACCAGACGGTGGGGACGCCGAAATACATGGTGCCGGCGCTTTCCGCGTACGCGTCAGGAGAAGGACGCCCGGTGTGCGTGAGCCGGCCGCCCAGCCGGAGCGGCCCCAGAGCTCCGAGAACGAGGCCGTGCACGTGGTACAGGGGCAGGCCGTGGACGAGCGTGTCGGCCGGCGTCCATTGCCAGGCCTCGGCGAGCGCGTCCAGATCGGCGGCGATCGCCGCGCGCGAGATCACCACACCCTTCGGCGCGCCCGTCGTGCCGCTGGTGTACAGCACGAGCGCGGGGGCGCCGTCCGCCGGTTCCGGTGGGAGGGTGGTCGCTCGGGCGACACGAGAGACGCGTACGACGGGCAGGCCGCTCTCGCCGGCAGCGGCCGGATCGTCCGACAGCAGCAGCGCCGCGCCCGAGTCCCGGAGCAGGTGATCACGTTCGAGGCGCCCGGCATCGGGCGGGACCGGCACGATCGGCACCCCCGCGAGCAGCGCGCCGGTGATCGCCGCGACGGTCGCCGCGCCCGGCACGGCGTGCACCGCGACGATCGGCGCGCCGTCCAGGTCGGACGCCACCGAGGCCGCCCAGCCGAGCAGGTCGTGCCGGGTGAAGGTTCCCTCGGGCGTGGTCAGCGCGGCATCGAGATCGTCGGAGGCGAGGAGGGCGGACAGCAGCGGCATCCCCGCATTCTCCCGTCATCGGCCACCGGGCAGCGGGATCGGGGTGTGCTCACCCCGGCACCGTGTCCAGGTGCGCGCCGAGCTCGGCGACCATCTCGGCCGGGGTGAGGTGGCCGGCCAGCACGTGAACGGTCAGGCCGTCCACGACGGCGTGCAGGCGCCGGGCGGCCCCGCGGGGGTTGCTCAGGCCGGGCGCCAGTTGCGTGACCAGGCGCAGGCACAGCTCGAACATGCTGCTGAAGTGCAGCCGCTGGACCCGGGCGAGCGCGGCATCCTGAAGGCCGAGGGCGAGGAAGGCGAACGCGATCTCCGCCTCGGTGCGGCGCCGTTCATCGACCGGCATGGTCTCCAGGAGCACGACGGTGCCGGCCGCCCGCGGGTCGGGTGGCACCGCCATGCCGGTGAGGCGGGTGGTGACCTGCGCGATCACCTCCTCGCAGGCGAACGCCAGCAGCTCGGCGCGGGTCGCGAAGTAATGCCGCAACGCCCCGGTCGACCAGCCCGACTCGGCGGCGACCGCCCGGATCGACACGTCGGCGACGCCGTCGCGCGTGATGACCCGCCAGACGGCGCCGGCCAGCTCTCGGCGGCGCTGCTGGTGATCGACGACTTTGGGCACGACATTTTTATAGCACGACCGTGTTATAACCGAGTCATGGTAGCCGTGATAATCGCCTGTGAGATCGGATTCTGGGTTCTGCTCGTGGCGGGCCTGGCCGCCCGGTATGTCCTGCGCGCCCGCCGAGTCAGCACCGCGCTCCTCTTGGCGGTGCCGGCGGTCGACGTCGTGCTGCTGGCCGTGGCGCTGATCGACCTGCTCAACGGCGGCGAGGCCGACCCCGCGCACGGCCTGGCCGCGGTGTACATCGGGACGTCGGTGGCCTTCGGCGCGCAGATGATCGGCTGGGCCGACCAGCGCTTCGCCCACCGCTTCGCCGGCGGCCCGCCCCCGGTCAAGCCACCCCGGACCGGCCCCGAGCACGCCGCCCGCGAGCGCCGCCAGTGGACGCGGCACCTGCTGGCCTACGTGATCGGCGCCGCGGTGCTCGGCGTCTTCACGGCGCTGGCCGGCGACCTCGACCGGGTGCGGCCGCTATGGTCGGTGCTGGGTGTGTGGACGCTGGTCCTGGTCATCGACTTCATGATCTCGTTCAGCTACACGTTGTTTCCCCGCCGTCGGTGACGGCGACCGGCGGAAAGTTCCGCGGAGAGGCAGAGGGCGGATCGGTTCCTGGACCAGGTCGGCAAGCCGGGGCATGCTGCGATGGGAGCCTGACACACGCCGGAGGTGAAGGATGAAGGCACAGGTGGGCGACCGGATCGTGGTCAAGGGCGTCCATGTCGGCGACGCCACCCGGGTCGCGGTGGTGATGGCGTTGCGGCATCCGGACGGCACTCCGCCCTACCAGGTCAAATGGCTCGACGACGGACACGAAGGGCTGATCTTCCCGGGGCCGGAGGCGCACGTCGAGCGGGCCTGAGCCGGGCGGCGGCGCCTGACGGAGTCGGCGAAAACGCCGATCAGTACCTCGTAGGGCATCGTCAGACACCGCCACCCACGAGCGGGTCGCGCACACCAGCGAGGCCGCCGCCGCGATGGTGCGCCGGGCGCGCAGCGCCGACGAGGCCGTCACCGCCCTCAACGACAGCCTGCACCAGGTCGCGGGCATCGCCGGCGTGATCTCCGAAATCGCGTCGCAGACGCGGATGCTGGCGCTCAACGCCACGATCGAGGCGGCCCGGGCCGGCGCGGCGGCCTCGGCTGCACGGTGCCCGGCCGCACGCCGATCTCGGTGGGCGACGCGGTGCAGGCCGCGATGACGGTGGAGGGCGCGCCGATCACCGTGAGCGCCCGGGTGGTGCGCCGCCGCGAACTGGCCGACGGGAGCGAGCTGGGCCTGGAGCTGGCCGACGTCTCTCCCGAGGCGCAGCGCCACATCGAGGCCCACATCAACCGGGCGTTCGAAAGCCTCTGAGAGGCCGGGTCAGGATGCCCCGAGGCAGACGAACCCGGTTCCCGTCGCGGCCCGCGCCAGGGCGGTGGCGGGCGCCAGCCCGGCGGCGAGACCACGATGCAAACCGATCATCACATCGGTGGCGGCGGCGTCGGCCACCCGGCCCACGCTCGCCACGACGGTTGCCGTCCCGGCCGCGAGAAGCGCCGATGCCATCCCGAAGCTCTCGTCTCCCGGCCGCACCTCGGTCAGCCCCAGCTCGCAGGCGGCCAGCACCACCACCCGCGGCGGCCGCGCAACGGTGAGCAGGTCGTACCCGAGCAGCGGCCCGCCCGCGAGCGAGAGCGACGAGAACAGCGGACTCTCCGTCTCGTGCCGCCCATGCGCGGCGAGGTGCGCGACGTCGGCGCCATCCAGGGCGGACAGTGTCGCGGCCGGGGTCGCCGCGCCGCCCGTGAGGGTCGCGCTGCCGGGCAATAGGTGCGAGATCGCGTTGACTTCCTCCACCCCCCGCTGGGTGTCCGGGCCCGCCACGAGCACGGAATGCCCCACCTGCCGCGGCAGTCGCAGAGCCGAGAGCCAGGCCGTCCCCGAGGGCGCCACCGTGACCGGCCGTCCCGCACACGCCGGCAGCATCCCCCACGGCGCGGTCATCAGCAGCCCCGTCGGCACCACCACCAGGTCCCGGTCGCCGACCAGCGGCAACAGCGGGTCGAGCACCGCGCTCTGCAACGCCGAGGCGTCCGCGCGCGTGGCCGCGGCGACCGCTGACGCCAGCCTTTCCGGCATCGCGCGCCCCGCCTGCGTGTCGAGGTCGGCGCGCAGCCGCAGCACCGCCTCCTCGGCCGCCACCATCGGCCCGAGGGCCACGAGCGTGGCGGCCTGAGCGGTCACGGCCAGCGCGTGCAGGGTCGAACCATCACTCACGTACGCGATGAGCGCCGCCCCAGCAAGCCGAGCCCGAACCGCCGCCAGCGACGCCACAGCCGCCCCACCGGCCTCGCCGCGCACCGCCCACGCGCTTTCGCGGATCCGCCGCTGCAGCAGCTCGGCCCGCGACCGCAGCCCCGCCACCGGCTCCCCCGCCACCTCCGCGGCCCGCAACGCCTGCCGCGTCTGCCGCAGCTCTTCGAGCGCCCCCGCCACGGCCGGATCCTCGGGCGGTCGCACCGGCGACAGCCGCAGCGCCTGCGCCCTGCCACGCTCCGCCCATCGGAAGACATCCGCCGCTCTCCCCGCTCGCAGCGCCCCCGCCATCCCCGCCCGCGCGAGATCCTGTCCGAGCGCCGAGGCCCCCGTCTGCAGGTCGAGACACCCGAACCGCCCCCGATACCGGTGCAGCGTCTCCATCCCCGCCACCAGCTCCCGCGACGCCACACTCGACGCCCCCGAGGCCGCGGCCACCTCGGCCCGGGTCAGCCGCCACAGCAGCCGGGTATCGAGCCGATCGAGCCGCCCCGGCCGCCCCGCCTGCCCCAGCAGCCGCGCCGCCATCGCCGGCGACTCCGCCATCGAGGCGCGCGCCGCCACCAGCAGCGCCACCCGGGCGTCCTCGGCCAGCCCCAGTCCCCGAAGCTTCCCCGCGAGCAGCCGCGCCCGCCGCGCCACCTCCGCCCGCCGCGCCACCTCCGCCCGCCGCGCCACCTCCGCCCGCCGCGCCACCTCCGCCCGCCGCGCCACCTCCGCCCGCCCATCGCCGGGCACGGCCTTGTGGTCGCCTGCCGGACAAGTGGGGACGGCGCCTGGCTTGGCACCGTCCGGGTGGGCGCCAGCCGGGTGAGCACCGTCCGAATGGCCGCCAGCCGGGTGGGCGCCAGCCGGGTGGGCGCCAGCCGGGTGGGCGCCAGCCGGGTGGGCGCCAGCCGGGTGAGCGCCAGCTGGGTGAGCACCGTCCGAATGGCCGCCAGCCGGGTGGGCGCCAGCCGGGTGAGCGCCGCCCGGCTGGCCGCCGTCCGCGTGACTGCCGGCCTCGCCGGCGCCCGCGGCGTAGTCCGCGCGTAGCGTCATCAACTCGGCCAGCGCCGCCCGCCGCCGGTTCCCCCGCCGTAGAAAGTCGGACCGCGCTGCCGCCGCCCACGAAGCCGCCGCCGACGGCCTCCCCGCCAGCAGCGCCGCCTCCGCCCGCGTCTGCAACGCCTCGGCCCGGTTGTGGTCCTGTCCCTGCTCCCCCAGCTGGGCCAGGGCACCCGCGAGCTCCCGGTCCGCCTCCCCGAACAACCCGGCCGCGATCAGCGCCCTCGCCCGCTCCACCGCCAGCGCCGGTAGCCGCCCCGGCGACACCGCCTCGTAGGCCGGCCGGGCCGAGGCGAACGCGCCGAGCGCGGCCGGCAGGTCGCCGGCGACCACTTCGAGGCAGCCGACGTTCACCCGGAAGACGGCGGCCATCATCGCCAGGTCGTGCCGCAGCGCGATCCGCAGCCCGCGCAGCAGGTCGTCGCGGGCGGCGCCGACCTGGCCGGCCTCCAGGCGCAGGATGCTGCGGTTGTTGAGGGCCTTCACCAGGTCGAGCGGGCCGTCCTGCTCGGTCAGCCCGGCCACGGCCCGGTCGTACTCGGCCAGCGCCAGGTCATTGCGCCCGTTGCGCCACAGCAGCACGGCCCGCTGAGCGTGCAACACCGCCCGCTGGGCTTCGAGCGCCGCCTGCCCAGGCGAAGCCTGCGCCGCCCGCCCAGGCGAAGCCTGCACCGCCCGCCCAGGCGAAGACCGCGCCGCCCGCCCAGACGACGGCTGCGGCGCGGCCAGCAGTTCTTCCGCCTCGTCGAGCAGCCGGTAGCCGAGGGCGACCTGGCCTCGCTCCGACTCGGCCCACGCCAGGCTGACCATCACCCGTGCGCGGGCCGCCGGGCCGGCGTCGGCGGCCAGGCGCAGCGCGGCGCGCATCCGGCGGACGGCCAAGGCGGGGCGCCCGTCCTCGCTGGCCGCGAGGCCGGCCGCGTACAGGTCGGCGGCCCGTGCCGGCAGAACGGGCGGGTTCAGAGCAGGAGCGATGGCGTCACCACCCGGGCCGCTCCGGTGTCGGGTGGGTGGATGAGCAGCTGGGCCAGGCCGTGCGGAACCTCGTCGAAGACGAAGCGACCGGTCGCGTCGGCGGTGACCACGCGCGCGCCGGCCGGCTCCGGCAGGCGCAGCTCGACCACCAGGGCCGCGCCGGGCGCGAGCCAGCCGTCGATGCGGACCAGGTCGTCCGCGCGTTCCACGATGGTGATCATCACGGTGCGGCTGGCGGCGTCGAAGGTGACCGTGCGTGCCTGTTCGCCGGCCCGGGCCAGGGCGGGCCCGGCGGCGGCCAGGCGGGCCACCTCGGCGTCCAGGTCGGTCAGCGCGAGGGCGAAGAGCACCCGTTCGTCGAGGTCGGCCGGTGGCGGGTCGTCGCGGGCGATCCGGGCGAGGATCTCGCGGTCGAGGTCGTCCAGCGGGTCGGTCATGACGCGCCCCAGGCGGGATCGCCGAGCAGCATGGACCGCAGCTTCGCCAGGCAGCGGGACCGGGTCGGCCCGATGCTGCCGTGCGGCATCCCGAAGGCCGAGGCGATCACCGTGTAGTCGGGGCGTTCCACCTGCGCCACGATCCGCAACAGGTCGCGGCAGCGCTCGGAGAGGCGTTCGAAGTGGATCCACAGCACCCGGTCGCGCTCGTCGGCGATGAGCCGCTCCCCGGGCGCCGGTCCGGGGTCGACGGCCGTCCGCACGGCCACGCCCCCGTCCGGCAGGTCCCGGCGGGCCTTCTGCTTGCGGTGCCACGCCTCCCGCCGGGTGGTGGTGATCAGCCAGGCGGTCACGGCCCGCGGCGTACGGATCTCGTCGAGTCGTCGCAGCAGCTCCAGCCAGGACGTCTGCACCACGTCGGCGGCGTCCTCGGCGCCGAGCCCCTGACTGCGCGCCACCCGCCACAGCACCGGGTCGAGGGCCCGCACCAGCTCCCGCAACGACTCCCGGTCCCCGCCACGGGCCCGCTCCAACAGGTTGCCGAGAACCACATCGGGGTCCGGCGAGGGATCCGAAGAAGGGTCCGCGGGGTCCGAGGAGGCGTCCGAGGCGGGCTCCCGGAAGCCGTCAACTGACGGCGACGACATGGGGACGCGCCAGGTCGGCGGCGAAGCTGGCGGCCGCGAACGACGTGCCGCTCCAGCGGGCCCATTTGCCGTCCGGGAAGGTGCTGAGCAGGTCGACGCCGTCGCGGTAGCGGCCGACCCAGTCGCCGAAGTTGCTGAAGTCGGCGTGGTACCCGGCGAAGCCGGCCCCGACCGCGGTGACCGTCTCGAAGGCGCCCGGGTAGACATCGCCGTCGAAGTGGTCGTTGCCGGCCGAGGCCACGAGCTGCACGCCCTTGTCGGCGAGTTTGCCCAGCAGGCACCGCATGGGCTGGACCAGGGGCTCGGGGCCCTCGTCGCCCGGGATCCGGCCGAACGCCATGCAGATCACGTCGACCGGGTTGCCTCGCTCGATGTGCTCGAGGATCCACTTGAGCGCCCGGCACACCGTCGACTCGTTGGAGAAGCCCTTGTCGTTGAGGACCCGTACGTCGAGGACGCGGGCTCCGGGCGCGGCCTGCCGGATCAGCCCGGCGATGAAGGTGGCGTGCCCGGCCTTGGACGGCGAGCCGGAATCCAGATGCGCGACGATCGTGTCCTCGGACGGCATGGTGTCCAACGGCTGCCACTCGTGCCCCGCCTGCCGGGTGGCGTCGATGAGGAACGGGTCCTCGTCGGTGCCGACGCTCAGCCATCGGTGGTAGCGGACGCCGGTGTCGAGCAGCGCGATCACCGGCCGGCGCAGAGTGGGCGCCGGCGGCTTCCACGCGGACGGCGGCTCCTGGTCGAGGGTGACCTCGACGAACGCGAGGCCGTGGCCGACCGGCTTGCTGGCGGCGAGCTTGAACGTGCCGTCGTAGAAGGCGGGGTCGGCCACGAGCTGACCGCCCTCGCCCTCGCCGTCCAGCGCGCTCAGCACGTCGTCGGCGATCGCGTCGCCGGTCAGGGGCACCACGTCGATCCCGTCGCAGAGCGGCTCCGGCGTCCCGAGCACGCCGGGCATGCCGACGCCGGCCAGCACGTCGGCGAAATGGCCGACGGGCTTGCTGGAGCTCGAACCGACCAGATGGCCGACGGGCTTGCTCGCGAACAGCAGCGTGCGGTCGGTGTGCAGCTTGGGGGTTACCTCGCTGTCGATGATGCGCATGGATCCGCCTCCAGGCTTGGCGTGTGCGTCGGACACCGATGAGGAGTCCGCGCGGGTCGCGCAGATACCCATCGTGTCGAGCGATCGAGCCGGACGCCGTCACCCGAACGGCTACGCGTCGGGGAACACCTGGTCCACCATTGTCAGCAGGGTCGCGGTCAGGAGCTTGTGGACCTGCGCACGGGTCAGCTCCCCGCGTTGCAGCCATTCGCGGGCGGTGGAGGTCGCGAGGCCGACGTACGAGCGGGCCATGGCGTGCTGCGCGCGGCTGCCGCCGGGCAGGCCGACGGCGGTGAGCACCCGGTCGGCGGCCACGTCGATGGCCTCGGCGATCACCCGGTCGACGTCGGTGTCGCCGGCCATGCCGCCCGCGGTGATCGCGCCCAGCCAGGACGTGCTGTGCCGGGAGACCACGTCGAGGAACCAGGAGGCGATCGCGTCGGCCCGGGTGGACAGGTCGTCGGCCGGGGGCAGCTGGGTCAGGGCGGCCTCGGGGACGGTCAGCATCACCCGGATGACCTCGAGGTACAGCTCCTTCTTCGTCCCGAAGTAGTGGTTGACCAAGCCGCGGGCGACGCCGGCGCCGCGGGCCACGTCGCCGGTCGCGACGTCGGCGTAGCCGCGCTCTCCGAACAGCCTTACCGCGACCGACAGGATCTGCTCGCGCCGGGCGTCCGGTTCGAGGCGACGGCGCTGCCCCAGGTCCACACTCACGAGGTGGACCTTACCGGCACCGGCTTGTTGACACACCGCCAACAATCCCGGGAGAGTGGAGCCATGCCCACTCCCGGACTGGACGGGTACGCCCCGCCGTGGCTGAAGCCGGAACACGACGACCTCGCCGAGCTGGCTCGCGACTTCTTCACCAAGGAGGTCCTGCCGCACGCCGAGCGCCTCGAGCGGCAGGGCCACCCCGACCGCGCGCACTACCGGCGCGCCGGCGAGCTGGGCCTGCTCGGGCTGAGCGGTGCTACTGCACGAGCAGACGATGGCCGGCGAGGGCAGCCTGGGCCTGTCCGTGCACAGCGGGATCGTCACCGGCTACCTGGGCCACTACGGCACCGAGGAGCAGAAGCAGCGCTGGCTGCCCGGCCTCGCGAGCGGCGAGCTGGTCGGCGCGATCGCGATGACCGAGCCGGGCGGCGGCTCCGACCTGCAGGCCATCCGCACGAAGGCCGTGGGCGACGGCGACGACTACCTGGTCAGCGGTTCGAAGACGTTCATCACCAACGGCGCCGTCGCCGACCTGGTCATCCTCGCCGTCAAGACCGACACGTCCCAGGGCGCCGCCGGAATTAGCCTACTTGTTTGCGAAATATCGGATAAGTCGATGGGGTTCCGGCGCGGCCGGCTGCTCGACAAGATCGGGCTGCACGCCAACGACACGGCGGAGCTGTTCTTCGACGACTTCCGGGTGAGCAAGGACAACCTCCTGGGCACGGAGGGCGCGGGCTTCTACCAGATGATGGCGCAATTGCCGCAGGAGCGGCTGGTCATCGGGGTGGGCGCGGTGGCCGCCATGCAACGCGCCGTGGAGCTGACCGTCGCGTACGCGAAGGAGCGCACCGCCTTCGGCAAACCCCTGCTCGGGCACCAGAACACCCGCATGGTGCTGGCCGACTGCGCCACCCGTACGCGTGCTTCGCGGATCTTTCTCGATGACTGCATCGTGCGCCATTGCCGTGGTGAGCTCGATGTGCCGACGGCCGCGATGGCGAAGCTGTGGCTCACCGAGGGGCAGTGCGAGGTTGTCGACAAATGCCTGCAGATCTTCGGCGGGTACGGGTACACCACGGAGTACCCGATCGCCCGGATGTACGCCGACGCGCGCGTCCAGAAGATCTACGGCGGCACCAACGAGATCATGAAGGAGCTGATCGCCCGTGTCCTCTGAGGCTTTCGTGTACGACGCGGTGCGCACCCCGCGCGGCCGCGGCAAGCCGACCGGCGCGCTGCACGGCGTCAAGCCGATCTCGCTGGTCACCAGCCTGATCGCGGCGCTGCGGGAGCGCAACCCGGGCCTCGACCCGGCGGCGATCGACGACCTCGTGCTCGGCATCGTCACCCCGATCGGCGAGCAGGGCGGCGACCTGCCGCGCGCCGCCGCGCTGCTGGCCGGCCTGCCCGACACCGCGGCCGGCGTGCAGCTCAACCGCTTCTGCGGCTCGGGCCTGGAGGCGGTCAACCAGGCCGCCGCGCGCGTCCGCTCGGGCTGGGAGCACCTGATCCTGGCCGGCGGCGTCGAGTCGATGTCGCGCAACCCGATGGGCTCCGACGGCGGCGCCTGGTTCCTCGACCCCGAGACGGCGCTGGCCACCGGGTTCGTCCCGCAGGGCATCAGCGCCGACCTGATCGCCACGATCGAGGGCTTTTCCCGCGACGACGTCGACGGGTACGCGCTGCGGTCGCAGGAACGGGCCGCGAAAGCCATCGCCGCCGGGCATTTCGGAAATTCCATCATTCCGGTACGCGATCCGAACGGCCTGACGATCCTCGCGACCGACGAACACCCGCGCCCCGACACCACCCGCGAGGGCCTCGCCAAGCTCAACGCCTCGTTCGCGACGATCGGCGAGGCGGCCGGCTTCGACGCCGTCGCGCTGCAGAAATACCACTGGGTCGAGCGGATCGACCACGTCCACCACGCCGGTAATTCGTCGGGAATCGTGGATGGCGCGGCGATTGTCGCCATCGGGTCGGCGGAAGCGGGCGAACGGGCCGGTCTGACCCCGCGCGCCCGCATTGTCGCGGCCGCCGTCACCGGCGCCGAGCCGACGATCATGCTGACCGGGCCGATCCCGGCCACCCGCAAGGCGCTCGCCGTCGCGGGCCTGGAAACGTCGGACATCGACCTGTTCGAGATCAACGAAGCCTTCGCGGCCGTCGTGCTCAAGTACGAGCGCGACCTCGGCCTCGACCCCGAGAAGGTCAACGTCAACGGTGGCGCGATCGCCCTCGGCCACCCCCTCGGCGCGACCGGCGCGATGCTGCTCGGCACCGCCCTCGACGAGCTGGAGCGCCGCGACCAGCGCCGCGCCGTCGTCACCCTGTGCATCGGCGGCGGCATGGGCGTCGCGACCGTGATCGAGAGGCTCTGATGATTCGCTACGAGCGCGCCGCGGACGGCGTCGTCACGCTCACCATGGACGACCCCGGCCAGTCCGCGAACACGATGACCCTCGCGTACGTCGAGGCGATGGGCGCGGCGCTGGACCGCCTCGAGGCCGAGCGCGACGACGTCACGGGCGTGATCGTGACCAGCGCGAAGACCACGTTCTTCGCGGGCGGCGACGTGCCCATGATGAGCACCGCCACCAAGGACGACGCGGCGCGGCTGGAAGAGCAGCTCGGCACGATCAAGCGCGACCTGCGCCGCCTGGAGACCTACGGCCGTCCCGTGGTCGCCGCGATCAACGGGGCCGCGCTCGGCGGCGGCCTGGAGATCGCCCTCGCCTGCCACCACCGGATCGCCCTGGACGCCCCCGGCACCCGGCTCGGCTTCCCCGAGGTCACGCTGGGCCTGCTCCCGGGCGCGGGCGGCGTGACCCGCACCGTACGCATGCTCGGTCTGGCCGATGCCCTCACGACCTGGCTGCTCACCGGCAGGCGGCTGCGCCCGCAGGACGCGGTGGACAACGGCCTGGTCGACGAGATCGCGGCGACGCCCGCCGAAATGATCACCAAGGCATCCCAGTGGATCGCGGCCAACCCCGACGCATCCCAGCCCTGGGACAAGCCCGGCTACAAGATGCCAGGCGGCTCGCCCAGCACGCCCAGGCTCGCCGCCCAGCTCCCCGCCTTCGCCGCCACGCTGCGCAAGCAGCTCAAGGGCAATCGCCTCCCGGCCCCCGAGGCGATCCTGCAGACCGCCGTCGAGGGCGCGCAGGTCGACTTCGCGACCGCCGAGCTGATCGAGACCCGGCACCTGATCACGCTGCTCACCGGGCAGATCGCCAAGAACATGATGGGCGCGCTGTTCTTCGACATGCGCGCGGTCAACGGCGGCCTGGCCCGCCCCCGCGTCGACATGCTGCCCGCCACGAAGGTCGCGGTGCTCGGCGCCGGCATGATGGGCGCCGGGATCGCCCAGGCCTGCGCCCGCGCCGGTCTCGAGGTGGTCGTCAAGGACGTCACGAAGGAGCTCGCCGAGCGCGCCGCCGGCCCCGGCATCGTCACCACCGCCGACGTCGAGGACCTGCGCGGCTGCGACGTGGTGATCGAGGCCGTCTTCGAGGACCCGGCGCTCAAGGCGAAGGTGTTCGCTGAGGTCGAGCCGGTCCTCGCCCCGGGCGCGCTGCTCGCCTCCAACACCTCGACGCTGCCGATCACCGGCCTCGCCTCGTCGGTCGGGCGCCCGGCCGACTTCATCGGCATGCATTTCTTCTCGCCGGTCGGCAAGATGCCGCTGCTGGAGATCGTCGTCGGCGAGCGGACCCGCGACGAGGCGGTGGCCCGCGCCTTCGACCTGGGCCGGCGCATCGGCAAGACCCCGATCGTGGTCAACGACGGGCGCGGCTTCTTCACCAGCCGGGTGATCGGCAGGTTCATCGACGAGGCGATCGGCATGCTCGCCGAGGGCGTCCCGGCCGCGTCGATCGAGCAGGCCGCGTTGCAGGCCGGGTACCCGACCGGGCCGCTCGCCCTCGCCGACGAGGTCAGCATCTCGCTGGTCCAGCGGATCCGCCGGCAGTTCGAGGCCGCGGCGGCCTCCTTCGAGCGGCTCCCGTCGCACGATCTCGTCGATGCCATGGTCGGCGAGCACGACCGGCCGGGTCGCGCTGCGGGGCGGGGCTTCTACACGTACGCGGACGGCAGGCGCGCCGGCCTGTGGGACGGCCTCGCCAAGCTGGCCACCGGCGAAGGCCGCGCCGTGCCCTTCGCCGACCTGCAGGACCGTTTCCTGTTCGCCGAGGCCCTCGACGCCCGCAAGTGCCTCGACGAGGGCGTGCTGCGCACCGAGGAGGACGGCAACGTGGGCTCGATCCTCGGCATCGGCTACCCGGCGTGGACCGGCGGGGTGCTGCGCTTCGCCCGCCAGCACGCGGACTTCCCCGCTCGGGCCACCGAGCTCGCGGCCCGCTACGGCGAGAGGTTCGTGCCGGCATGAGCGGTCCCCTCACCGGAGTCCGGGTCGTCGAGCTCGCCGGGCTGGCGCCGGGTCCGTTCGGCTGCATGATCCTCGCCGATCTCGGCGCCGACGTCGTCCTGGTCGACCGGCCCGGCGGCGGCCAGGTTCCCCCGCCCGGGCCCTTGCAGCGCGGCCGCCGGGTGATCCAGCTCGACCTGAAGACGCCCGGCGGCATCGAGGCCCTCCTGCGCCTCGTCGAGCGCGCCGACGTGCTGGTCGAGGGCTACCGCCCCGGCGTCGCCGAGCGCCTCGGCTTCGGGCCCCGGCACTGCGAGAAGATCAATCCCAGGCTCGTGTACGGGCGGATGACCGGCTGGGGTCAGGAGGGGCCGCTCGCGGCGCGCGCCGGGCACGACATCGACTACATCGCCGTGGCCGGGGCGCTCGAGCCGATCGGACGCGCCGGGGAACGGCCGCACGCGCCGCTGAACCTGATCGGGGACTTCGCGGGCGGCGGCATGTTGCTCGCGCTCGGGATCCTCGCGGCGCTGCTCGAACGTGAGCGCTCCGGGTGCGGTCAGGTCGTCGACGCGGCGATGGTGGACGGGTCGGCGCTGCTCATGGCGTTCGTGCACGGGATGATCGCGGGCGGCTCGTGGCCCTTTCCGCGCGGGTCGAACCTGCTCGACGGCGGGGCGCCGTACTACGACACGTACGAGACGGCGGACGGCGGTTTCGTGGCGGTGGGCGCGCTGGAGCCGGCCTTCTACGCGGCATTGCTCGACGGGCTCGGTCTCTCCTCCGCCCGGCTGCCTGATCAACTCGACCGGGACGGGTGGCCCGTTCTGCGCGCCCGATTCGCGGAGGTCTTCGCGACGCGTACCCGTGACGAATGGACGGCGGTCTTCGCCGGCGCCGACGCCTGCGTCGCGCCGGTGCTCTCCCCCGCCGAGGCGCCGGCCCACCCGCACAATCAGGCCCGGAAAACCTTCGTCGACGTCGACGGGCTGACGCAGCCCGCGCCGGCCCCGCGGTTCGCCCGCACGCCGCCGGACACGCCGGCCGGGCCCGCCGCGGTCACCGTCGACGAGGTGCTCGCCGGCTGGTAACGCCTCAGATGCCCGGCCCGGTCGCCGATGCGGCCGGAGACGACGACGACCTATGACCCGTCGCTGCTGTCGCCTCGCGCCAATCGCCAGACTTTGGGACTTTGTGTTGCTTTGCGGTTGCCTCGCTCAGGTGAGAAGCCTCACCGGTCGATCAGCGGGGCAACAGACGACCGCTTCGCGGAAGCAGCGGCAGACCAGCAGAGGCAGAGACAATGCGGAGACTGCAAGACATCGGAGTCGCGAAGCGGCTGGGCCTCATCGTCAGCACCGGGGCCGTGCTTCTCGCCGCGCTGGCCTGCATCAACCTCTACAGCCAGCACAAAGTCGCCGAGCAGAGCCGCACGATCACCGGTCTCCAGCAGGGCCTGGGCGCCCTGAACCACCTGGACACCCGGCAGAGCGAGCTGAAGGTCGACGCCTACCGGTCGCTGCTCGGCCAGGACGTCACCCAGGACGTCGTCGACGACGTGCAGTCCTCCACCGAGGCCGCCGACGCGGTCGCCGCCTCCGGCCTCACCCCCGCCATGCTGGCCACCTTCACCTCGGTCCGCCCCGACTTCGTCAGCTTCAGCGCGTTCATCACCGACTTCACCAACGCCGCCAAGAACGACCGCGCCGCCGCGGTCAAGAACATCGCCGAGATCGCCGACCGCAACCACAAGACCGACGACGAGCTCGGCTCGCTCGTCGACGAGGCCAGCGCGGCCGCGGTCCAGGAGCAGAAGGACATGGACTCCACGGTCGCCTTCTCCCGGCTGCTCGCGCTGATCGTCGCCGCCCTCGGCCTGCTCGTCATGATCGCCTTCGCGATCCCGCTGGTCCGCTCGATCCTCAAGCCGGTGCGCCGCCTCGGCGAGGTGATCGACGCGCTGGCCAAGGGCGACCTCACCGTCCGCAGCCAGATCACCAGCAAGGACGAGCTGGGCACGATGGCCACCCACCTGGACAGCTCGCTCGACTCGCTGCGCGAGTCCATGGGCACCATCGCCGCCGACGCCGACATGCTGGCCAGCGCCTCCGCCGAGCTGTCCGCGGTGGCCGGCACGATCGCCGACGCGGCCGGCGACACCAACGCGCAGACCGCCTCCGCCGCCGCCGAGGCCGACGAGATCTCCCGCAACGTGCAGTCGGTCGCGGCCGGCTCCGACGAGATGGGCCTGGCGATCCGCGAGATCTCCCGCAACACCAGCGAGTCGGCCCAGGTCGCCATGATCGCCGTCGAGGAGGCGGCCCGCGCCACCGAGACCATGCGCCAGCTCGGCGAGTCCTCCGCCGAGATCGGCAACGTCATCAAGCTGATCACCGCGATCGCCGAGCAGACCAACCTGCTCGCCCTCAACGCCACCATCGAGGCCGCCCGGGCCGGCGAGATGGGCAAGGGCTTCGCCGTCGTCGCGTCCGAGGTCAAGGACCTTGCCCAGGAGACCGCGAAGGCCACCGAGGACATCGGCGCCCGCGTCGCGGCCATCCAGCAGGGCACCGCCGGCGCCGTCGAGGTCATCTCCCGGATCTCCGAGGTCATCAACCAGA
This sequence comes from Actinoplanes sp. NPDC051513, assembly GCF_044454685.1. Lineage (NCBI taxonomy): Bacteria > Bacillati > Actinomycetota > Actinomycetes > Micromonosporales > Micromonosporaceae > Actinoplanes > Actinoplanes sp. NPDC051513. Next base: position 57,664 of record NZ_JBITDW010000005.1, on the reverse strand, counting down.
TCAACGAGTTCCAGACGACGATCGCCTCGGCCATCGAGGAGCAGACCGCCACGACCGGCGAGATGAGCCGCAGCATCGGCGAGGTCGCCAGCGGCTCCAGCCGCATCGCCGTCAACATCTCCGACGTCTCCATGGCCGGCGCCACCTCGGCCGAGGGCGTCGAGCAGACCCGCCAGGCGTCCAACGAGGTCGCCCGTACCGCCGAGGAGCTGCGCAACCTGGTGGGCGCCTTCAAGTACTGAGCTCCCGCGGCGCCGCCGTTCCCCGCTTCCTGGGGAACGGCGGCGCTTTTTACGGGGCGGCTGCCGCGACAAGCTCTTGATAGGCGGCGACGCCGTCGGCGTCGTCGGCGACGTCCAGGTACCAGTTGTCCAGCTGCCAGTAGCTGATGATGTGGAAGTTGTGGGTCGTCAACCAGGTGCGGGAGGCGCGGATGGCCGGCCCGCGGGACGCCTGGACGCCCTGGTCGTCGTCGATGCCCCATTCGGGCAGGGTGAGGGGCTCGCCAAGGCCGGCGAAGGCGTTGTACCAGCGGGTCATGCGCGGGTCCAGGCCGATGCTGACCGGGTCGTCGGGCTCGCCGCCACGGGTGCTGGCCTGCCTGCCAGTACAGGTCGAGCCCGTAGGCGTCGGCGTACGCGGGCGGGACGATCCCAGTCCTGGATCTCGTAGTTGCCGCCGGTGCCGTTGTTGGTGACCCGGTGTCGGCCGCCGAGGTCGTCGCGCCGACCGCGAGAGTGGGCAGGGCCGCCCGGGCCGGGGCGGGCCCCGCCAGGAGCACGACCGCGACGGCGACCACAAGTGAGCGATACAGAACACGCGCCATGCCCGGACGGTAGGCAATCGCATCGACAGATCGGCATTGAACGATCCCTCATGTCGCTTTCAGTCCACCGGCCGCCGATCCGGCGGCGAGCCGTGACGAGCCGCCACCGCGACTGGCGACCTCGCTGGCGTGCCGGCCGATGCGAAACCTGCCGGATCGGGGCGACCGTCATCGGGACAACATCCCGAGGAGGTTTCGATGTCCACTCGTCAGACAATCGTTCTCGTGCACGGTGACTGGGCCGACGCGTCGTCCTGGAACGCCGTGATCGAGCGCCTGCAGGCGACGGGCCACCAGGTGGTCGCTCCGCCCAACCTGCTGCGCGGACCGGTCGCCGACGCCGCCTATCTCAAGAGCTACCTGCAGACGATCTCCGGTCCGATCGTCCTGGTGGCCCACTCGTACGGCGGGTTCGTCGTGACCAACGCCGCCACGGGCAACCCGAACATCAAGGCGCTCGTCTACATCGACGCCTTCATACCCGACGAGGGTGAGTCCGCCGGCGCCCTCGTCGGAACCTCGGGATCGTGCGTGACCGAGAGCGGCTTCAACCCGGTGCCCTACGACGGCGGGGTGGATCTCTACCTGCGCTGGGAGGCGAACCCTCCGTACCCGGGCTACCTCGACTGTTTCGCCAACGGGGTCGAACCGAAGGACGCGAGGGTTCTGCATGCCACCCAGCGTCCCGCAGCCGTGAACCAGTTCACCGAGGTCTCCGGACCCCCGGCGTGGAAGACGATTCCGTCCTGGTCGCTGATCGGCACGCAGGACAACGTGATCCCGCCGGCCCTGCAGGAGAAGATGTCCACCCGGGCCGGCGCTCACATCACCCGGGTCACCGCGGGCCACCTGACGCTCATCACGCGGCCGGCCGACGTCACCACGATGATCCTCGCCGCGGTCGACGCGACGAAATGATCCGCCACCGCCTTTAGCGATGGCGGCGATGCCGGTCAGAACCGGCTCTGCGGGAGCCGGCCGAGCTGGCCGCGCGAGGTGATCTCGAGCTTGGCGAAGACCTTGCCCAGGTGGTACTGCACCGTCCGGGGGCTGATGAACAGCTGGGCGCCGATCTCGGGGTTGGACAGGCCCTCGCGGGCCAGCCGCGCGATCTGCCCCTCCTGAGGCGTAAGCGCGTCGTGCGAGTCCACGGCGCGCTTGCGCGCGGTCACGCCGGTGCTCATCAGCTCGCGGCGGGCGCGTTCGGCGAACGCCTCCGCCCCGGCGCCGTCGAACATCTCCTGTGCGGTGCCCAGGTGCTTCCGAGCGTCGATCCGGCGGTTCTCGCGACGGAGCCACTCGCCGTACACCAGATGCGCGCGGGCGAGATGAACGGCCATACGAGTGCGCTCGAGCCGTTCGATCGCCTCGCGATAGCGGGACTCGGCGGCCCCGCCGTCGCGCAACAGGGCGGCCGACCAGGCCTGCACGCCGAGCGCCCAGTCGGTGCCGGCCGCGTTCGTCCGTTCCTCGAGTCGCCGCAAGGCGGCCGCGGCCTCCTCGTGAGCGCCGCTCCGAGCGGCCGCCTCGATCAACTCGACCAGGGCGAATCCGGTGATGCCCAGGTCGTCGTACTCGCACACCGATCGGGCGCTCGCGAGCGCCGCCTCATAGCGGCCGAGACCGTTGGACAGCACCGCGGACGCGTAGCCCTGCCCGCCGATCCCTCGCCCCTCGCCCCGCGTGACCACCTGCCGGTAGCCCAGGTCCAAGGCATTCTGGGCGCTGGGCTCCACGCCGCGCCACGCGGCGAGCAGCACCGCGGCATACCGCGCCGGGGCGTTGCCGGTCGCCGCGGTGATCGCATCGGCCTCCTCGGCCAGCGACGCAGCCGCCCCGAACTGTCCGGCGTGCAGGTGGACGACGGAGCGGTGCCCCAGCGCCAGCGGCAAGGCGATGAGCGCGCCGGCGTTGCGAGCGAGCCGGACCGCCCGGGTGGCCAGCTCATGCCAGGCGTCGTCGTCCCACAGATCGCCGGCGACTATCCACGGCAACGAGAACCACCGCATCGTGTCGTTCCGATCGTCGACGGCGTCGCGCCCGAACGCGTTCAGGGCAGTTCGCAGCGGCGCCACGCCGGCGACGTAGCCCTGCGTGTACCTCGTCACCAGGCCGTCGAGGAGACGGTCGATCGGCCGTGGTGGCCGTCCGGCCGCAGGGGCGTCCCGGGCGGCCATGGCCACCTCGCGCGGGCCGGTGCGGTCGTTCAGACGGCCGGCGTGAATCGCGGCTTCGAGCGCCTCCAGGTACGTCTCGCGCCCGTGCTCACTGTCGAGCGGCGCGAGCCGCTCGGCCGCGGCGAGCAGCAACGGCGGGGCGTCGGGGCCGCGCCGGAGGGCGAAAGCGATCTGCGCCCGCAGGCGCGTCAGCTGCGCGCGCTGAACCTCCTCCAGGGGGCACAGCCCCGCCAGCGACAGAAGCTTGTGGGCGGCCTCCGGCGCGCCCGACTCGAACGTCGCGGCCGCGGCGGTCAGAGCGCGCCGGCCACGATCGGCCGGATCGGGGGTCAGCTCGGTTGCTCGTTCGAGGAACGCCGCCGCCGCGGCAATCCCGCCCCGATGGGCCGCCCGCCCCGCCGAGAGCTCCAGCTCCACGGCGATCTCCTCGTCCGGCACGGTCGTCGCGTGCGCCCGGTGCCAGGCCCGGCGGTCGGGATCGACGGCCGGATCGGTGGCCTCGGCGAGCGCCTGATGCGCCCGCTCCCGTTCGGGCAGGGTGGCGGTCCCGTAGATCGCCGAGCGCACCAGCGGATGGCGGAACCGCACCCGGCCCCGCAGATCGATCAGACCCGCCGACTGCGCCGGCGCCGCGGCGCCGGCGTCGAGTCCCAGCCGCCCGGCCGCCCGCCAGAGCAGGGACACGTCGCCCACCGGCTCGGCCGCCGCCACCAGCAGCAGCCGCCGAGCCTCCTCCGGGAGCGCGTCGAGCCGCCGCAGGAAACTCTGCTCGATCCGGTTCGCCAGCGGCGTCGCATCGAGCACCCCGAACCCACCGGCCAGCTCGGTCGGCGTCAATCCCCGCGGCAGCTCGAGCAGGGCCAGCGGGTTGCCCCGCGACTCGGCGACGATCCGGTCCCGGACGAGCTCGTCGAGGCGTCCGGGCAGCGCCGAGTCGAGCAACGCCCGGGCGTCGCCGTCACCCAGTCCGCCGAGCAGGAGCTCGGGAAGCCCGTCCAGCTCGGGAACGGTGGCCGGCTCGCGGACCGCGAACACCAGACCGACCGGTTCCGCGAGGAGGCGGCGGGCGACGAACGCGAGCGTCAGCGCCGACGCCTTGTCCAGCCATTGGGCGTCGTCGACAACCCAGAGGAGCGGCTGGTCCTCGGCGGCGCCGGAGAGCAGCCCGAGCACGCCGAGGCTCACGACGAAGCGGTCCGGGGCCGGTGCCGCGCTCAGGCCGAACGCCACCGCGAGCGCGTCCCGCTGGGGGCCGGGCAGCCGGTCGCGCCGGCCCAGCAACCGGGCGCACAACTGGTGCAGGCCGGCGTAGGCGAGCTCGGTCTCGTACTCGTGGCCCGCGGCCCGGGCGACGCGACAGCCCGACGAGGTCTGCACCAGATAGTCGAGCAGGGCCGACTTGCCGACCCCCGGCTCACCGCGCACGACCAGCACCTGGCTCTGACCCGACCGCACGCTCGCCACGAGCCGATCCAGCATTTCGCGCTCGTCGTGCCGATCGTGCAGCGCCGGGCTCGTCAACATCGTTTCGGACGCTATATCGGCCTTCTGAGCACGTCAATCCGCTGGTCCGGCGCGACTGGCTACCCGTGCTGGCGTACCGGCGGACTCGACAGCGCGCGCCACTGGCCAGTCTGGACCCAGGTCACCAACTCCGGTCGGATCCGGCCCGGGGCAAGCGCACGCAATGGGGGATGAATACCGTGGTTGTCGACGGAATCGGAACTGCTGGGTGGGCTGAGTCGTCGTCGGGCCTGACCCGCCGCATCACGTGGCGAGCGGACAGCGGTCCGCCGATGGTGCAGGCGGTGGCGGACTTCGAGAGCGTCCGTTCCCGGCTGTTCGGCATCGCTTATCAGGTGGTGGGCCGGGCGGCCGACGCCGAGGACGTCGTGCAGGACGCCTGGATCCGCTGGCAGACCGCGGACCGCACGGGGATCCGGTCGCCCATCGGGTTCCTCGTGACCACCACGAGGCGGCTCGCGCTCAACGCGGCGACCTCGGCCTACGCTCGTCGCGAGGTGTGCGATGGCGGATGGCCACCGAAGTCCGACCGCGCGGCCGACGATCCGGCGCTGGAGGCGACGAGCGGCGACGCGCTCGAGGAAACGGTCCAACTGCTGATGGAACGGCTCTCCCCCGTCGAATGTGCCGTCCATGTGCTTCACGAGGCGTTCGACTACCCGTTCCGCGACATCGCACGGGCACTCGAGGTCAGCGAGGCCAACGCGCGGCAGTTGGCGCACCGGGCGCGCCGGCATCTTCTCGATGAGCGGCACGATCCGGTCGATCCGGTCGCGCGAGATCGGCTGGTCAAGGCGTTTCGCGACGCGACGCGGGCCGGTGACATGGACCGTCTGGTCGAGCTTCTGGCCGGACGTCCACACACCTCGGCGCACCACCGGCAGACAGGGCGGGTGGCGCACCGAGGTGTGTCGCCGGTCAGCGCAGCGGCGGGTTCGCCAGGTTGACGAGCTCCACGGCCTGCTGCGGGAACCATGCGCCGGCGGCCGGGTCGGCGGTGTTGCCGCGCGCCGGGTCGACGCCCGTGCCGGTGCCGCGGTCGCACTGACCGTCGGACTGACCGGGAGTCTTGACCCACAGGAAGGCATCGGCCAGCGGATCGCCGGTCCGCGTGGTCGGACGCAGCCCCAGACCCCGGTCCGGCGGGTTGCACCAGGTCTGCGGGTCGGGCCAGGTGACGCCGGCGGGCGCCGTCCACGGTCCCTGGCCGTTGCGGCTGGTGTCCACGACGAAGTGGTTCAGCCGGTGCGGCGAGACGTTGCCGACGTTGGCGGCGTACCACGCGTCGCTGAGCGCCCAGGTGCTGAAGTCGCCCGGGCTCGCCGGGTAGTACTGGCTGGCACACCGCTCGAAGTGGCCACGGTTGTCGGCCGATCCCTGGGTGCCGTAGTAGACGCACTTCGAGATCCAGTTGCCGAACTTGAGCTGGCGCTCGGTCGTCTCGTAGTTCGACACGTTGAGGAAGAACCCGTCGGCCTTCCGCACGCCCGCCTTGACCAGGCGGTCGGCGATGTCGCCGACGCCGAGCCAGGCGCTGTGCGTGCCGTCGAGGTAGACGCTCGTACGCGGCAGGGCGGTCAGGCGGTTCACCGCGTAGTTGAGCATCGCGAACCGGTCGGAGGCGGCCGTGGCGGCGTCCGCCTCGGCCGGCTGGCACCACTCCTGGTTGCCGTTGATCGTGGTGTACCAGGGGATGATGCCCAGCCCGTCCGGTTCGAGCATGACGGCCGCCCGCTGCCCCCCGATGCCGGCGGCGAACGCGTCGATCCAGGCCTTGTACTCGGCGACCGAGGTGGCGCCGCCCGCGGAGTACTGCGAGCAATCGCGGAACGGGATGTTGTACGCGACGAACACCGGCATGGCCTTCTTCGCGGCCGCCCGGCGGGCCTCCGCCTTGATCGACTGCGTCAGCGAGCGGCCGGAGCCGCCGGTGACCCAGACGGCCTGCGGGGTCTCGACCATGGTACGGATCTTGCGCGCCAGGCCACGCTGGCCGGCGGCGTTGAGCTGGGCGATCTGCTGGACGGCGCCGGGGTCGGGCCGCGGCGTGTAGAACCGGGTGCCGTCGGGAATGACGGCGCCGGCGGGCGAAGGGCCGATAGCCAAGATCACCGCTAAGGCGGCGAGCCCGGTGCTCGCTCGCCGCACGGAACGAGATAGGGACACAATGGACTCCTGATCGTACGGCCGGTGGGAGCGTTCCCATACTCGATCGAGCCTCGACGTCCCCACCGCCCAAGTCAATGGAACGACAGCACAGACTTACCCGCCGGTGCGTGCCCGTTCCCGGTCAGGTCTTCTTCGCCGACTGGGTCTTGCGAGGGCGGGTCCTCCGCAGGCTGGGCTGGCCGGGGATGTCGAAGTCGGGCTGGTGCGAGTGGCTCCCACCGTGGTCGTGTTCCGGCGGTGGCGCCGGGGGCGGGGATGCGGGCGGGCGGTCGAGCCGGATCCACAACGCGCTGGAGGGAATGCCGCAGTCGTCGACGACGACGAGCATGTACCAGCCGGGCGGCGCCAGGTTGGGGTTGCCGGTGACGTCCACGGTGACGCTGCACGCGTCGCGGCAGACGATGGGCAGGTCGATCAGCCGCTGGCTGCTGTCGTAGGCGTGGGTGGTGGCCATCGGCCGGATCAGCTGGGCCCATCGCAGTGTCATCGCCGACGGCGTGCTGACCTCGACCGTCGTGCCGTAGTGCCACTCGGTCGGCGCCGACTCCAGCAGGGGCCGGGGACCCTGGAACAGGTACGGCGGGTGATACAGCTCGAGGCGTAGCTCGTCGTCGCCACGGTCCGGGTTGGAGCCGGCGGTGACGACCCGGCCGTCGGGGAGCAGCAGAGCGACGGAGTGGTAGAGCCGCGAGACGCCGGCCTCGGCAACCGGCCGGACGGTGTTGGTGGCCGGGTCGTAGATCTCCGCGAGATGCACGGCATCGCTCCTGGTCTCGCCGTGCAGGCCGCCGCCGGTGATCAGGACGGTGCGGTCCGGGAGGATGACGGAGTTGCACAGGCCGCGGGCCTTGGCGAGGTCGGGGCCGGGCTGGAACGTCGCCCCCGCGGGTCCGCCGGCCAGGTCGATGATGTCGGTGTGGTTCGTGGCCGCGGACGACCCGCTACCGCCGATGACCATGACGCGCTGCGCCTGTGCCGGCGGTAGCAGGATGCTGTTGCCCTGGTCGCGGTTGGCCTTGTCGCGGAGCCCGGAGACAGTTTGCTCGGCTCCGGTCCACGGCTCGATCACGCGCCCCTCGACGGTGGCGTTGCCGAGCTGCTCTCCGGTGTAGAACAGCCGGCCGTCCTGGAGCAGCAGCAGGTGCGGGTACAGCGGCAGCGCGGTCGTCGCGGGCAGTTTGCTCCAGCCGGCGCCGGGGTGGAAGACCTCGTTCGGCGCCGAGATCCCGGAGCTGGCGACCGCCCGGCCGTCGCCCATGCTGACCAGCGTCGGGTACCAGCGATGCTCGTCCATGTCGTCGACGCGGATCCATTGCCGCAGGGTCGGGTCGAACAGGTATGCGGCCTGTGAGCCGACGAAGTTGTCGTACTTGTCGGTGCCTCCGGCGACGAGAACCTTTCCATCGGCCAGGACGGTCTGCCCGGCGCAGAACACGTCGAACGGGCAGCCGGGATCGTAGAACGTGCCCTCCTCGTAGTCCCACACGACGCTCTTGACCAGGTGGGCGTTGAAGTTGGGCACGTTGTTGCCCGATCCGGCGAAGAACAAGATCTGGCCGGTGTGCATGAGGACCGCGTGCACTGCCAGCACGTGTGAATCCACCGGCAGCAGCTCCCAATGCCCGATATCGGCGAGAGAGCACACGTCCACCGAGCCATGGCCCGGCATGCCGGGCATTCCCGGCATCGTGGGCGTCCCCGGCGTGGACGGGTCGTGGCGGTGGGTGGTCAGGCGCATGGCCGCGGGAATCGCGTCCGGGGGCAGGCCCGCGGCGGCGGTCCTGGCCGAGCTCCGGCGCTCCCCCGGGTGGCCATGGTGGCTGCCGTGGTCGTGACGGCCCAGCTTCTCGCATTCCTCGCAGTCGGCGTCCGAGTCGTGTCCGCAGCACCGCGTGCGCCCATGGTCGTGACCACAGCAGCGGCCGGGGGGCTCGCCCGCCGGGTGCGCGTGGTCGTGGTCGCACTGCTTCGGATCGCAATCGCCGTGATCATCGTGGCGTTCGTGATGGGCGGCCGGGTCGGGGAGGCCACAGCAGGGGTTGTGCGGCCGGGCGTGGCCGTGCGGGTCGTGGTCGCCGTGCGCGCAGTGACCGCAGCGGACCGGATCCACCCAGGGGAGATCGTCGCGGCCGTCGTCCAGCAGCGGGCGCAGGTCCGGCGACCAGGCGGTCTCCGGATCGACCCACACCCAGTCCCGGGAGCGGACCAGCCCGGCGAGGCCGGCCATCATGTGTTCCTCGAGATGACAGTGGAAGAGGAAGTCGCCCTTGATCCGGACCCGGCACGCGTCCGCGGGCGGATCGCATTGCAGCTCCTCCAGCGCGCACGGCAGCCGGACGGTCGCGGGCACGACCGTGTCCGCGGTGAACCCCTCGGCGGGGCTGAGGCCGTGCACGTCGGCGGCGCCCCCACCAGGCGCGGGCAACTGCCAGCGCGCCGAGTGCGGGTGGAAGTTGTGCCACATCGAGCCGAGATCGAGATTCAGCACATGCCAGCGCAGGCGCTGCCCGGCGTCGGCCTCGATCGTCGGGGTGTTGCCGACGAAGGCGCGTCCGTTCAGGCAGTACGTGAGCGCGCCACCGCCCGGGGCGATGACGACGTGGTCGAAGTTCTGCGCGAGCGTCCACACCACCTTGTTGCCGGGTCGTACCGAGACGCTCTGCGGCACGAAGCTGTTGTCCCGGATGTCGACGGCGCGGTCACCGGCCGGCGCACCGGGGTCGACGGCGACCGTGCCGGACATCGTCGGGCCGTGGATCTTGCAGTGGTAGGCGACGGTGCCGGGGGCGGTGAAGGTGTGTTCGAAGGTCTGTTTCGGTGTCGCCTTGTGCAGGGTGGGGCTCTCGAACGTGTCGGCTGTCGAGGGCGCCTGCATCGCGTGGATGATCATCGGCACGTCCAGCGCCCGCGGCGCGGCCGGGTCGCGGACGATGAGGGCCCCGAACAGGCCACGGTTCACGCTCGCCTGGACCATGCGGACGTGGTCATGGAAGGCCCAGACCCCGACGGTGTCCTCGGTGACGTCGAACGTGTAGGTCCACTTCTGGCCGGGCCGGATCTCATCGCTGCGCCGGCCGAGCCGGGTCCCGATACCGAACGGCCACGCGCCGTCGGAATCGATGCCGTAGGCCACGCCGTGGACATGCAGGCTATGACAATCGTCCGGATCGGCATTGAGCACATGAATGTGCAACCGCTCCCCCGGTTCGGCATACAACACGGCGCCCGGGACCCGGCGATACCAGGGCGGCTCGTTGACGTCCGCCGGCACGATCTTGGCGGTATTGGGGATCAGGTAGTGGTCGTCGAGGTATTCCCGGTAGACCAGCGCGTCCACCGTCGCGGCCGCGATCTCGTCCGGCTGGACACGCCCCACCTCATGACCGGGCCCGCGCATGGCATCGCGCCCATAGCGGCGGCTACCGACAACGGGCGCCAGCGGGCTGTAACCCACCAGCGGCTCGATCCGCAGGAACACATCACGGCGGTGCCATCGACCCGACATGGCGTGCTCCTCACTGACGGCGACGCGTACGTCGTGGGATCGCGCAGTTCAGCGTAGATATCCACGTCCGTCCGGTCGCTGAACTGTCGGGAAGTTTCAACCGCCGGCATCAACCCTGGCGCCGGCGCCATTGGAGCATCGCGGCGGTGGCGTCGTCGCGGAGCTCGCCCTCCTCGTAGGAGACGATCGTCTGGATCAGGCGGCGCATCGTCTCGGGCGCCGTGGCGCCGAGGTTCAGGGCGTCCAGCAGGAACTCGCTGAGCCGATCCACTCCGAACAGCTCGCCCGACGCGTCGCGGGCCTCGGTGATGCCGTCGGTGTAGAGGACGAGGGTGTCGCCCGGTTCCAGCCGCTGCTCGACGACCCCCGGCGGCCGGCCGACCATGTGGCCCAGGCCGAGCGGCAGCGCATTGGGTGCGGGCAGCGAGGGCAAGGTCCGTCCGCCGCGCAGGAACAGCTCGGCGGGATGGCCGGCGCTGATCCGCCGGTACCTGCCGGTCGCCATGTCCAGCTCGGCCACCAGCGCGGTGACGAAGGCGCCCGGGTACTGCGCGCGGATCCACTTGTCGATCGACCGGCAGGTGTCGGTCAGGGAGAGCCCGGACCGGCGGGCGTTGCGATACGTGTTCAGCGTCAGCGTGGTCAGCGCGCTGGCGCTGATCCCGTGGCCCACCGTGTCGAAGAGCGCGACGTGCAGGGTGTCCTCGTTGGCCGCGTAGTCGAACGCGTCCCCGCCGACCTCGTAGCAGGGCTCGAGCACGGCCGTGACGATGGTGCCGTCGACCGCGAAGGTGAGCGGCGGCAGCTGGTTCCAGATGATCTCGGCGGCCAGTTGCATGGGCAGCCGCCGCCGGGTGTGCTCGACCGCGTCGCCGTAGAAGCGCCGGCTCGCGATCAGCTCGGCGACCAGGGCGGCGATCACCTCGAGGTCGAGGCGGTGGGCCGCGGACGGCTGGGCCTTGACCCGCAGCTCCAGGACGCCGAGCCGTTCGGCGCCGTGCAGCAGCGGCAGCCAGAGCAGCCCGCCGTCGCCCTCGTCGTGCCACTGGTGCTCGGCGGTGGTGAAGGCGCGGCCGGCGAGGGTGTCCTCGACGGCATGCCCGGTCGCGGTGCCGGGGGTGGCGCCGCGCAACGGATGCAGCGCGACCTGCCCATAGTCGACGAGCAGCACCCTCGCGCTCTGCGCGTCGAGCAACGGCGCGGCCGCCGCGAGCACCGCCGGCAGGTCCTCGGCCCGTCCGCGGTGCCGCAGATCCATGAGCCGGCGCACGGCTTCCATCGACGCGACCATCACCCCCATCCTGCAACCAGCGGGACAATGACGCAGCACGGGAGCATGGCCCGGCCAGGAAACCCGCTAGCCTGTGCGGGCAGCATTGCCGAGTCCACAAGAGAGGAAACGCCGACGTGGCGCGCGAAGAGTGGGCACCTCCCGGCATCGACACCTCGAAGCCCAGCGTCGCCCGCGTCTACGACTACATGGTCGGCGGCAAGGACAACTTCGCCATCGATCGGATGGTCGCGAAGCGGGCGCTCGAGATCATGCCCGACGCTCAGGAAGCGGGTCGCGCCTGCCGCGCCTTCCTGCGCCGGGCCGTGCGCTACATGGCGGCCGAGGCCGGCATCCAGCAGTTCCTCGACCTCGGCTCCGGTCTGCCCACCGACACCAACGTGCATCAGGTCGCGCAGACCGTGGATCCCGGGGCCCGGGTCGTCTACGTGGACAACGACCCGATGGTGCTCGTGCACGGCCGCGCGCTGCTGGCCAACAACGACACCACCGTCGTCGTTCAGGCAGACATCCGTGCACCCCAGCAGATCCTCGGCCACGAGGTGGTGCGTGGTCAACTGGACTTCACCCAGCCGATCGGCCTGCTCATGCTGTCGATCCTGCATCACCTGAACGACGACGAGGATCCGGGCGCCGTTGCCGCGACGCTGCGGGACGCGCTGCCCTCCGGCAGCCACCTCGCGATCATCCATTTCTGGGACCCGGCCGACGAGCAGCCGGACGTCGCGGCGAAAGCGACCGACGCCGAGCGGATGTTCAACGAAACTCTCGGCACGGGTCGCTGGCGGCGGCGAGCCGAGGTCCAGGCGTACTTCGGCGACTACGAGATGATCGAGCCCGGTCTGGTGCCGCTGGCGGAGTGGCGGCCGAACGCGACGGACACGGCCGAGCAGACGGACAGCTACTACACCATGATCGGCGGGGTAGCGCGCAAGATGTAAGGCGGTCAGAACACCCGGATGGCGACCTCCGCGGGCGCGGTGAGCAGGTCTTCGATCTCGTCGTCGAGGCGCACGAGCGTCAGCGAGGCGCCGGCCATGTCGAGCGAGGTGCAGTACTCGTTCACATAGCTGCGGCCCACCGTGATGCCACGCTCGGCGAGCTTCTGATGGGCGCGGCGGTAGCAGATGTAGAGCTCGCTGACCGGGGTGCCGCCCAGGCCGTTGATCATCAGGGCCACGCGGTCGCCCGAGTTGTACGGCAGGTCGGTGACCACCGCCTCGAGCATGTCGTCGACGATCTCGTCGGCGGGCTTCATCGTGCGGCGCTCGCGGCCCGGCTCGCCGTGGATGCCGACGCCGAACTCCATCTCGTCGGCGCCCAGCTCGAACAGGGGCGAGCCCTTGGCGGGCGGGGTGCACGCGGTGAGCGCGACGCCCATCGTCCGGGTCACGTCGTTGACCTTCTTGCCGATCCGGAGCAGCTCGTCGAGGTCGGCGCCGCGCTCGGACGCCGCGCCGACCGCCTTGATGACGAAGAAGTTGCCGGCCACGCCGCGGCGGCCGACGGTGTAGAGCGAGTCCTGCACGGCGACGTCGTCGTTGATGGTGAGGATCTCGCAGCGCACGCCGTCCGCCTCGGCCATCTCCTTGCCCATGTCGAAGGCCATCCGGTCGCCGGTGTAGTTGTTCACCAGCAGCAGGACGCCCTTGGGCGAGGCGAGCAGCTTCGCGGTCTCGTAGACGTAGTCCATCGGCGGCGCCGCGAACACGTCGCCGGGGCAGGCCGCGTCGAGCATGCCCTTGCCGACCGCCATCACGTGCGCGGGCTCGTGCCCGGAGCCGGAGCCCTGCACGATGGAGACTTTCCCGTCGGACGGCGCGTCGGCCCGCATGATCAGGTTGTAGGCGGGGACGTACCTGAGGGTGTCCGGGTTGGCGAGGGCGACGCCCTCCAGCATCTCCGGGACGTAGCTCTTCGGATCGTTGACGAACTTCTTCACGACGACGCCTCCCTATTTCCAGGTCTCGCTGATCCGTTCGGCGATGACCGCCACCGCCGTGGCGCCGGCGTCGACCGAGCCCCGGCTGCGCTCGCCGGTGTACGCCGCGCGCCCGCGCTTGGCGACCATGCCGCTGGTGGCGTCGGCCGCGTCCCGGGCGGCGGCCGCGGCGGCCCGGATCGCCTCCTCCGGGCTCGCGCCCGCGGCCAGCGAGGCCTCGAGGCGGTCGGTCATCGGAACCAGCGCGTCCAGCAGCGTCTTGTCGCCGACATCGGACTGACCGCGCGCCTTGATGCCCTCGATCGCCGCGCGCAGCATGGCGACGACTCCCTCGCCGGTGGGGTCGGCGTCGCCCGCCGCGGCGCCCGCGCGGAGGAACGCGGTGCCCCAGAGCGGCCCGGAAGTGCCGCCGATCCTGGAGGCGATGACCATTCCCGTACGTTTGAGAAAGGCGCCCGCATTGCTCCGGTCCAGCTGGTCCCAGCCCTCGAGGAGCTTCTCGAAGCCGCGGGCGAGGGAGTAGCCGAAGTCGCCGTCGCCGACGACCGCGTCCAGGTCGCCGAAGTACTTCTCGTTCTCGATCGCGGTCTCGGCGATCGTCCGGACCACCTGTTCCGTCGCGGTGATGCTCATCGAAGCTCCTCCCGGAGACAGGCGCTCAGGTCGTCGAGCGTGAGAAAGTCACCGAACCGGACCGTGGTCCGGTTCGCCAGCACCTCGATCGGCGGGCGGCCGGGTTCGCCCAGCTCCGAGACCACCGCGACGGCCCCGGTGAAGTCCTCGTCGCGGGTGTATCCGTTGACCGTCACGAGGCAGCGCAGCCCGGCGCCGGCCGCGGCCAGGAGCCCGTTGCGCGAGTCCTCGATCACGAGCGTGTCCACGGGGTCCAGACCGAGGCGCTCGGCCGTCAACTCGTAGATGGCCGGGTCGGGCTTCTTGGCCGGCACGATGTCACCGGCGAAGACCGGGACGCTTTTCGCGTTCTCGGCGCCGATCGCGCGCTCGAGCACCGCCCGTACCGATTCCTCGGCCGACGTCGACGCGACCGCGACCGTCCACCCTTGCGCGAGCGCCGCCACGATGATCCGGTCGATGCCCGGCCGCGGCGGGACGCGGCCGTCGGCCACGAGCTTGCGGAATGCCGCGGTCTTGGCCTTGTGCCAGGTCACCAGCTTTTCCGTACGGTCGTGCGCGCCCACCGCCGCGGCGAACGCGGGGTCGTCGAACAGGCTGGCCATCCGCTCCTTGCCGCCGCCGATCCGCAGCTTCTCGCCGTACTCCTGCTCGCTCCACCGGACCGGGAGCCCGAACCGCTCGAACGTCGCGTTGAAGGCCGGCAGATGGCCGTAGCGCTCGGTGTCGGCGAGCACGCCGTCGCAGTCGAAGACCAGGGCCGTCACCATGCCTTCCCCGATCCTCCGAACAGCCGGATGTGCCGCCGGGCCATCTCCATCACCGCGGCCCGCTGGTGCCGGAAGAGCGCCGGCGGGTCCCACTTGTCCTTCTCCTGGGCCGCCCGCAGGTGCTCGAGGCCCGACTTCATGAAGCTCTCCTTGAGCGCCGTGGAGATGTTGACCTTCGCGCAGCCGCGGGCGATGAGGTCGGTGAACTGCTCGTCGGACAGCCCGGTGCCGCCGTGCAGCGCCATCGGCACGCCGGTCGCCGCGACCAGGTCGCTGACCCGCTGCGCGTCCAGCGTGGGCGCCTGTTTGTACTGGCCGTGCGCGTTGCCGATGGCCGGGGCGAAACAGTCGACCCCGGTGCTCTCGATGAAGTCGACCGCCACCTCGAGCGACTGGATCTTCGACGCCTCGTCGGAGCCGATGTCGTCCTCGACCCCCTGGATGCCCTCGATCTCCCCTTCGACGTGCGCGCCGGTCCGCCGGGCCTGCGCCACCACGTCGCTGGTCTGCCGCATGTTCTCGGCGACGTCCAGCTCGTGCGCGTCGAACAGCACCGAGTTCCAGCCGCCGGCCAGGCAGTCCGAGATCACCGCGCGATCGGGGCAATGGTCCAGATGCAGGGTGACCGGCACGTCGACGCCGCGCATCAGCGCCCGGAAGATGTCGAAGAGCTGAACGCGGCCGTACTGCTTGACCGTCTTGACCGACGTCTGCAGGATGACCGGCGCGCGCTCCTCGACCGCCGCGGCCAGCACCGCCTCGATGCTCAGGTCATTGATGATGTTGAAGGCGCCGACCCCGTACCGCTCGGCCAGGGCGCGATCGAGGATCTCCTTCATCGACACGACGGGCATGGGCCCAGTCAGCCACCGGTCACCCGAAAGCGGTATGGGGCGAATCCCCCATCCAGCCGTTGTCCATGGCCGTGACCACCGCGGCCGTCCGGTTGGACGTGCCGGTCTTGCGCATGATCGCCCCGGCGTGCTTCTCCACGGTCTTCGGCGACAGCCCCAGCCGCGACGCGATCTCCCGGTAGGTGAGGCCGTGACGCATCAGCTCGAGCACGCCGGCCTCCCGCGCGGTGAACGGCGCCGGCGCCGCGTACGGGATGTCGGCCCGCAGCACGACCCCCCAGCCGCGAACCCGCTCGACGGTGACCTCGCCGCCCGCGATCCGGGGCGGCTCGCCCGCCCAGCCTGGGCCGTCCGTCTCGTCCCGCACCATCACCCGCACACCGTCGGGACGGTAGACGATCCCCACCCGCGCTCCCGGCGCCACCAGATCCGCCGCCACCCGCGCCACCTCGGGCGCCACCGGGCGCACGGCGCCCGCCTCCGTCACCACGCTCCCCGCGCGGCGCAGCACCGTGGCGAGGGAGGTCCCGAACCGCCCGGTCCGCACGATCGCGGCCGCCGCCGTCTGGGTGAGCGCCTCCAGGTCGTCCACGTCGCGGGCGTCGAAGGCGCCGGCTCGCGGCGCGAAGGTAACGCTGACCGCGATCACCTCGCCCCGCCACCAGATGGGCACCGCCGCCGCCGGCCCCCGCCGCCTCGGATCGGCCCCGTCCAGGTGTCCCGCGCGCAGTTGGCCGTATTCGGGGATGACCACCGGCCGGCGGCTGCCGAACGCGCGCCCGGTGGCGCCCTCGTCCAGCGGGAAGGTGTCCCCGAGCCGGCAGAAGGCGCCGTACTCCGCGGCCTTGGTGTACCGGCCCGCCACCGCGTCGATCAGTGAGACGCTGCCGGCCGCGGCCCCGGTGAGCCGGGCGGTGTGCCTCAGCAGGTGGCGCAGGACAGGTTCCAGCCGCAGGTCGCCGTAGACGTCGGCCACCGCTTCAGCCAGCCGGAGCCCCTCGCCGGCACTCACGCTCCGAACTTATGTGCCGAGCGGCCGGGCCGTCTACCACCGCCGGGACAACGAGCGACTGCCCGATCGCGTACGGTTCGGATCTGCATGCCGTTCCATCTCGCCGCCGGAGATCGTCCATGTCTGCTGCCTCCCCGACGCGCCGCTGGTGGGACCGCGAGTGGGTGGCGGCCGTAGGTGCCGCGGTGCTCGCCATGGGGGCCTTCTGCCTGTCGCTGCGCCTGGGGCACACCTATCCGTTCGGGCCGACCTCGCGGGCCGTCAACGACCTCGGCAACCAGTTCATCCCGTTCCACGCGGAGCTGTGGGACCTCGAGCACGGGGTGATGAACGGCGACCTCTACTTCAGCTGGAGCAGCGGGTACGGGTCGGCGTTCCTGCCCGACGTTTTCTCGTTCCTCGGCAATCCGTTCTCGTGGCTGGTCGGCCTGTTCCCCCGCACGATGCTCGACCTCCCGGTCTTCCTGGTGACATTGCTGAGCCTGGGGCTGGCCGCGGCCGTCATGACCGTCTTCCTCGGACGGCTTCAGGCCGGGTCGCGCTGGCTGCGGATGCTGCTGGGCGTCGGGTACGGGATGTGCGGATGGGTCATCAACGACGCGTTCGCCGATCCGATGTGGCTGTGGGGGCTCGCCGGGCTCCCGCTCATCTGCATCGCGGCCGACTGGTGCCTGCAGGGGCGGCGCTGGGTGCTGGGGACCCTGGTGGTGGCGGTCGTCTGGGTGGGCAACTTCTACACCGCCGCCATGGCCACCCTCGCCGCGGTGCTGATCCTGCTGGTACGGCTGCTGCTCGACGACCGGCCGTGGGGCGCGCGGCTGCGGGTCCTGCCGCGGGCCGCCTCGATGATGCTGGTGGGCGTGCTGCTGGCCGCGCCGGTGCTGACCGTGTCCGGCCTGGCCAGCCGGTACGCCCAGACGCTCGGGCCCGGCGGCGGCTACCGGGACCCTCCGGCCATCGAGCTCGCGGCCCGCTTCCTGCCGGCCGGGCAGTCGGTGGTCGCCGCCCCGAACATCGCGATCGGCCTGCTCGGGCTGCTGCTGGTGGCGGCGTTCCCGTTTCACCGTGCGATATCCGTACGCGAAAGGCTTGTCTGGTCTTGTTTGCTGGCGCTGGTCCTGGCCTCGCTGCTGTGGCGGCCGACGATCCTGCTCTGGCACGGGCTGGCGATGCCGAACGGCAGCCCCTATCGCGCCTCGTTCGTGTTCTGCGGGATGCTCACGATGGTCGCCTGGCTGTCGCTCGCCCGGCGGCCCGGCCCCGGCGCCCTGCTCGCCGGTGGCGCGGTGGTGGTGGCGTTGCTGGTGATCACCCGGAACACGACAGCCGTGCGCCCGTCGGTCTGGCAGACCGTGCTGATCGGGGTGCCGGTGGCGGTCGGCGCTCTGCTGGTGGTGCAGCGTGTGCGGGTCCGGTGGTTGCGTGCCGCCGCGTTCGCGGTGCTGACCGTGGGCGTCTTTCTGACCTCCACCTACTCCTCGTACGTGACCGATCAGGTGCGCGGCGCCCAGGCGTTCTTCGACCCGCACCCGACGATGATGCAGGCGTCGACACGGGCGGCCTTCCAGGCCATCCAGAGGGCGCGCACCTGGCCGGAAGCGCGGGTCGAGACCGGACCGCATCGCTTCGCCAACAACGATCCCGCCCTGCT
Organism: Actinoplanes sp. NPDC051513; assembly: GCF_044454685.1. Taxonomy (NCBI): domain Bacteria; kingdom Bacillati; phylum Actinomycetota; class Actinomycetes; order Micromonosporales; family Micromonosporaceae; genus Actinoplanes; species Actinoplanes sp. NPDC051513. The sequence continues at coordinate 39,310 of NZ_JBITDW010000005.1, read as the reverse complement.
GCGCGCCGAGGGGTCACGCTATTACGACACGTACGTGTCGGCCGTCGCCGCTGACGCGATGCGCTCGCTCGGCGTCTCGTTCACGTGGAGCGGCCGCCACATCCACAGCCCGACCGACCCGGTGACCCGGGCGCTCATGGGTGTCAGCGCCTTTCTGAACCCCGACCTGCAGCTGGAGCCCGCCGGCCCGGCCGCACCGCTGGTGACGGTCCACCCGGCCGCGCAGCCGCCGACGTCGTCGGTCTTCGCCCGGCAGGAGGCGCTGCTCGGCGCCACGGTCTATCAGGTGCCGGCCCTGCGCTTCGACGACGGGCCGGCGCCCGTGTCCACGGACGGCGGCTGGCAGATCCCGCCCACACCGCAGGGCAGCAAGTGGACCTCGTTCACCGCCGGCTGCACGCCCGGCGCCGAGATCTATTTCTACGCACGGTGGTTCGCTGGCCGCGTCCACACCCAGCAGCAGACGTTCCCGTCCGCCGCGGTCGAGCCGATCACCGGCAACCCGATGACCTATCTCGGCACCGTGCCACCCGACGGCAAGATCCGGATCAGCCTGGCCGTGGGCCGGCCGCAATTACTGCCGTCGCAGGCCCTCGGCTGCCTCGACCGCGGCAAGCTGACGGCCGCGATCGACCGGCTGCGCGCCACCGGCGCGACCCACGTCGAAACCGGCGGCCACACCATCACGGCGACGCTGCCGCCCGGCAGCACCGGTGTCGCGGTCATGGCCATCCCGGCCACCGAAGGGTGGACGTGCGCGGGGCGGGCGCCGATCTCGTACTACGGCTTCATCGGGGTGCCGCTGGACGGCGCCGGCACCCGGGTCCACTGCTCGTTCGAGCCGCCGGGGCTGCGGGCGGGGCTCGCGGGCACGGGGGTCGCGCTGATCATCGTGCTGGCTGTGGCCGTCGTGGGGCGCGTCCGTGCCCGGCGCGTGACGGGGCCGCACGCACCGCGGCTAGGCTGCGGCTTCAGCGCGTAGGGCAACGGTAGAACGGGGGCGGCGATGAGTGCCGAAGATCGGATCGAGCGGGTCAATACGGTCTATGACCAGGCGGTGTTCGGCGGTGATGCCGGCGGGCTGGCCGACGCCGAGCGGGGCTTGGACGCGGTGGAGGCCGATCTGGCGCTGGCCCGTGGGCGGATCCTGCACGCGCGGTTCCTGACCGGGCGCGCCGGCGGCGGCCCGGCACCGGTCGAAGACCCGGCCGAATTGCCGTGGTTCGAGCGCGCGGCCACGGTGTACCGGGCGTTGGGCGACGTGCGCGGCGAGGCCGAGGCCTCGTTCTGGATCGGCTGCCTGCATCAGGTCATCCGCCGGGACAACGCGATCGCGGTTCCGGAACTGGAACGGTCCTGCCGGCTGGCGGAGCAGGTCGGCGACAAGACGACCCAGGCCGAGGCGCTGCGGCACCTGGGCATCGCGGCCCACATGGCCGGCCGGCTGGATGAGGCGCGCGAACGGCTGGAGGAGTCGTCGCGGCTGCGCCGGCAGATCGGGGCCTTGCCGGGCGTGGCCGCCAACATGGTCGGGCTGGCCTACATCGCCGCTGCTCAGGACCGCCGCGCGGACGCGGAGGCGACCCTCGGCGAGGCCCTTGCCATCGCGCAGTCGCACCGGGCCGACGCCATCGTGCGGCAGATCGAGCAGGCGCGAACGGAGATCCACGCCCCTGGTGTCAGCGGTTCGTGACGCTGAAGTGCATGTAGTCCTTCAGGCTTCGCCACTGCCCGCCCCAGAAGTAGCCGTTCGCCGTGAAGGCCCGTGCCGCCCCCTCCGCGTGCACCATGCCGATCAGGTAGCGGCGGCGGTTCAGGTAGTACGCGCCGCCGGCCGGTGAGACCGAGCCGTTGCGAATCATGGGGTTCTGCAGCGGGTTGATGTCGACCGCGGTGCCGAAGGCGTGCTCCGACCAGACGTCCGTGCCGCCGACCGGGCGGCAGTGGTAGCCGGCGGTCACGATGCCCATGTTCGTCCCGCCGGGCATGTTCACCGACATCGGCGCCATCGCCATGATGCGGAAGCGCCAGCGGAACAGCGTGAAGAAGATCTGCTGGACGCGCAGGGCCACATCGCGGTGCACGATGATGCTGCCGTCGTGGTAGGCGCCCTGCAGGTCGATGTAGGAGACCCAGACCTTGCGCAGCATGGCCGGCGGGACCGGGCATTTCGAGGCCGGGTTCCAGCCGACCATCTCGGGGGTGACCAGCTCGATCCGCGACTGCCAGGCCGGCAGCGGCGAGAGCGGCGGCGTCAGGCGCAGGGTCTCGTCGACGTGCACGGGATAGGGCGGGACGATCTGGTTCCAGCGGCCGATGTCGGAGGCCCGCAGGCCGAAGTCCCGGGCGATGCTCGCCATGGTCTCCCCGGGCGCGACGACGTGCCAGACGGCCCTGGCCAGCGCCGGTCGTCCCGGCAGGAGCGCTACCGGGACGACCAGGGCGGCGAGCAGGAACGCGAGAAATCTACGCACGGTTACCGACCGTACGAACGGGTTTGTCCCCTACGCAGCCGAAACGCGAAATTGATACGGGGATTTCAGGACAAGGCTACCGGTACGGGGGTGAGCGTGACCTCAACCGCGGTGCCGGGCGCCAGCGACGGCACCAGAGCGCTGGGCACCTGAGCGACGACGAGAGTCTCACCCACCGCGACCGTGACGCGGCTGGTCGGCCCGAGGAAGCTGCACGTCAGCACCCGTCCCGCCCCGTCCTCGGCGGGCGCTACCGACACGGCCTCCGGTCGCACCAGCGCGGTGGCCGATCCCGCCGGCGCCGGCGAGACCAGGGGCAGCGAGGTCCCGAGCACCGAGATGGTGTCCCCGGAGACCGTCCCGGGCAGCCGGTTGCTGAGCCCCACGAAGTCGGCCACGAACGCCGAGGCCGGCTTCTGGTAGACGTCCGCCGGCGAGGCGAGCTGCTCCAGCTTCCCGGCCCGCATCACGCCGACCCGGTCGGCGACCGCGAGGGCCTCCTCCTGGTCGTGGGTGACGAACAGCGTCGTGGTGCCCACCGACGTCTGGATCCGCTTGATCTCGTCCCGCAGTTGCACCCGCACCTTGGCGTCGAGCGCCGACAGCGGCTCGTCGAGCAGCAGCACCGCCGGCTCGATGGCCAGGGCCCGGGCCAGCGCGACCCGCTGCTGCTGGCCACCCGACATCTGATGTGGGTACCGCGTCCGGAACCCGCCCAGCCCGACGAGCTCCAGCATCTCGGCGGCACGGCCCGGGGTCCGCTTGCGCCCGCGCAGCCTGAGGCCGAACTCGACGTTCTGCACCGCCGTGAGATGGGGGAACAGGCTGTAGGCCTGGAACACCATGCCCATGTCGCGCCTGTTCGCGGGCAGCCCGGTCACATCCTTGCCGCCCACGAGGACCTGCCCCGCGTCGGCGTCCTCGAGCCCGGCCAGGACCCGCAGCGCCGTCGTCTTGCCGCAGCCCGAGGGACCGAGCAGGCAGATCAGCTCGCCCGCCCCGATCGACAGGTCGAGGTTGTCGAGCGCGTGCACCGACCCGAACCTCGACAGCCCCAACCACAAGGACCACGTCGCGTACGGGTCCGACAAGGGTTGCCCGGCCGGCCACCCGGTCCGCATCCCCGCGCTGACCTTCGACATCCAGTACGGCGTGAAGGGCACCGCGGCGGGCTACTACCTCTCCTCGGACCTGGTCGGCAAGAGCGCCTCCTCCATGCACGGCGACGCGTTCGTCAGCTGGGACGTCACCACCATGAACAAGCGGACCAAGAACTGCGTCCTGCAGCGCCGCACCTGCGACAACAACGGCTACCTCAAGTAGCGAGCGAATCGGGACCGGAGGGCAGCGGCCGGGCCGCGCCGTACGTGGTGCCGGCCCGGTCGCGCTCGAGCCAGCCCGTCTCGACCAGCATGCGGCGGACGCCGGCCACGTCGTCGGTCACCGCGGAGAGGCGGCGGTTGATCTCGTCCTCGTCGTGCAGGCCGTCGAGGGCCAGGAAGCGGGCGAACAGCTCGCCGATCTGCTGGTAGCGGTCGCTGAGAGTGGGCGGGAGCGCGGTCAGCCGGCCGTGGGCGAAGAAGCCCCGCAGGTTCGGATACTCCGCCAGCAGCGGGGTGACCGGCTGCATGCGGTCGACGGCGTGGACGGCCTGGCGGACGGCGTCGAGGTCGGCGCGGTAGACGCCGTTGCCGGTGCCGGTGGCGAGGCCCGCGCCGGTCAGGCGGGCGCACGCCTCGCCGGCCTGCTGCACCGGCACGTCGAGGGCGTAGGCCAGCTCGGCCAGGGTGGCGCCCTCTTTGCCGCGTCTCACCAGCTCGGCGAAGGCCGCCAGGCGCGGCGGGGCGGACAGCTGGGCCAGGATCTCGGCGGCGCGGGCGGCGTCGGCGGACGGCGAAGCGGACATGCCGCCACCCTAGGCAGGGCGGCGGCATGTCGGGAATCGATTTTCTATGCCTGGTCGGCGACGAACGCGGACACCCAGGACAGGGCCGCGTTCCAGTTGATGGCCTCCTCGTTCGTCGACCACGACTGGATGTCGTCGATGTAGCAGAACTGGGCCACGCAGCCGGTGAGCTTGCTCTGGGCGTACGGGTCCTGGATGGACGAGTTGGCGCCGCCCGACAGCGTGCCGGCCGGCGGGTTCGGCAGGGCGGGATCGAGCTGGTGGGCGTACCAGCGGCTGTGCTCGTTCTGGGAGCTCACCTCGCCGTAGCCGGTGACGTACGACTGGTTCAGGGCGTTGCGGCCGAGCACATAGTCGATGCCGGTCAGCACGGCGTCGCGGTACTTCGGGGCGTGGGTCAGCGTGTGCGCGCCGGCCAGCACCACCATGTTGTTGAGGACGATGCTGTTCGAGCCCCAGTCCCACATGTTGTTCGCGGGCGCGTACGGCACGCCGTACGCGTGTGCCTTCTGAACGGCCAGGTACTTCTCGGCCCCCGCGACCACCGATTGCCGCACGGCCGCCAGGCCGGGCAGCTTGTTCGGAAGCAACGCCAGGTCCAGGCGTCCGGCCGCCGCCGTCGACGCCCAGTCGAAGGCGCTGGCGCCGAAGACGTCCGCGGTGTGCTCGGGCGACGCAAGGATGTCGCCGGCGAACGCCTTCTCCCCCGTAGTCAGGTACAGCTCGGCGGCCGCCCAGTAGAACTCGTCGGTGACCTTGTCGTCGTTGTAGGCGCCGCCGCCGGTGCCGTCGGTGCCCGGCGCGTACAGCGCCGGGTTGGCCTTGGCCGCGGCGTAGGCGGTGCGGGCGGCCTTGAGCGCGCGCGCCGCGAAGGCCTTGTCGTACGTGCAGTAGATGCGGGCCGCCTGGGCGGCGACGGCGGCCAGGTTCAGGGTCGCGGCCGTCGAGACCGGGTGCAGCTCGCGCGGCTGCGGGTCCTGGTCGGGCAGCAGCGGCAACCCGGTCCAGTTCTGATCATGGATCTTGTGGTGGGCCATGCCGGCGTACGGCTTGCCGGCCGGCACCTGCATGCTGAGCAGGAAGTCCAGTTCCCAGCGGGCCTCGTCGAGGATGTCCGGCACGCGGTTGCCGCTCTCCGGGATATTCAAGCCCACGTTGCGTACGGCGTGGGAGCGCTCGTATTCGTTGAGCATTTCCCAGGTGGTGATTCCGCCGTTGACGACGTACTTGCCGTGGTCGCCGGCGTCGTACCAGCCGCCGCGGACGTCGAGGGTGTAGTCGCAGACGCCGGCCTGGCAGGGAACGTTGCCGTCGCCCTGGTTGGGGGCCACGTCGATGTGCCCGGCCGCGCGGGCGTACCCGGGTCGCAGGGCGCCGTCGATCGCGATGCCGCTGCGCTGGGTGTAGTAGAACTTCAGCGCGTCGGCCCGCAGCGTCCGGTACGCGCCCGCGCCGATGTCGAACGGCCGGCTGGTCTCGCCGTCCGCGGTGATCGTGAATCCGGTTCCGGCTCGGGTGTAGCGGCCGAAGTCGATCGTCTGCACGTTCTGCCCGGACGACACGTCGACGCCGCGCGGAAGGGAAGATCCACGCGCGACGACCTTGCCCCCGGCGTCGTTCAGCTGCCACGGCAGCGCGGTGGTCGCGTCCGTGACGACGGTCGCGGTCTTGGGGCCGTCCGGCAGGTACGCCACCTGGTTGACCCGCACGCGGGGGCCGGTGTCGGGCACGTACACCTCGGGCGGCACGCCGCCGGCGAGCGACACGTTGTCGACGCAGAAGTGCCAGGGGTCGGCGCTGCCGCCGACCTGGAAGGCGACCTGGCCCTGCGCGGTGCCGGCGCCCGCGGTGAACGTGTACGAGTAATGCGTCAGGTCGCCGAGCACGGGCGACTGCTCGAAGTACGTGTCGTAGGGGCTGACGGCGAGCCCGACGATGGCGCGGACCACGTGGCCCGCGGTGCCGGACGCGTCGAAGCTGAAGCGGTAGGACTCGCCGGCGACCAGGGGCAGGTCGTTCTGCCCGATCGCGACGTCCCAGCGGTTGGTCGTGCCGCCGGGGACGTCCACGCAGGCCTGACCGTCGGTGAGGGTCATCGGCATGCCCGCGGTGGACCAGAAGGGATCGGTGGTGCCGTCGAAGCCGCCGTTCCTGACCTGCTCGACCTCGTCGGCGCGGGCCGGTGCGGCCGCGGCGACGGTGAGCAGGGAGGCGACGGCGAGGACGGATACTATTCGGGAGCGCTCCCATAGAGGCATGCAGACATATTGATGGCGGCCTCACACAGTGTCAACGCATCGGAAACAGCGCGTTCACGGCCGGGGCTCGGGGGAACCCCGGCCGTGAACGCGCCTCCATAGGGGGATCGGCTCAGGGGATCAGTTCGTGAAGACCACCGGGCCGCCCTCGACCGCGGTGTCCACCACCGGCGCGTACGTGGCGGTGAAGAACCCGGAGCCCGGGCAGGTCACCGGCCCGGACGTCTTGGTGAACTCCTGGTTCGTGAAGGTGATCGAGTTGTCGGTGTTGGACGTGACGCCGCTGATCGAGCCGTTGGTGGCCTGGAAGACGCAGGTCACCGAGCCCAGGATCGTGCCGAGCGACAGCGTCGTCTGGATCGGCGCGGTGTCGGTGCCGCTGACCGTGACCGCCCCGGTGGCGCTGTCCACCGTGGTGCCGAACGGCAGGTTGTTCACGGTCACGCTGTTCACCCGGGTGACGCCGAAGATGTTGGCGGTGCACGAGGCGAACGTGTGCCCGGTCGTCGACTCGGTGGCCACGCCGGGCGCGGCCGGGTTGTCGGTGACCGTGGCGGTGAAGGCCGACTCGGCGCACTTGATGCCGGTCGTGCCGCCGGAGGCGGTGGTGAAGTCGGCCGTGGTTCCGGCCGCCACCGCGGCGTTGAGCACGTCGCCGACGGCCACGTTGCTGCCGGCGGTGCCGGCCGCGCCGGTGGTGAGCACCGCCGCCGGGTCGTCGGCCCGGGCCGGCGAGGCCACCAGGGCCAGTGCCAGGGCCACGACGGCCGCGATCGGGACGGTTCTGGACACACGCATGGGTGTTTCCTCCCTGCCTTTCGAGGACGGGATGCGCCCGGCGGCCGGCCTGCGGGGGGATGCGAGGGCCTCCACCGGAAATTCCGTCAACCATTACTCAGTTAACGCCGTCGATGTATATGCCCGCCGGGACAGGCCAGTCAACCCACCGTCGGGGAAACCTTTCACGCCATGAAATCCCAGGTAGGAACCCCTTGACCTCAGGGATACCGAGCGGTAACTTCTGTGCGCTGCATAGACGCGCGACATATTCTCGACCATTGTTTGTGAGCTACAACGCGATTCTTGCTCATTGTTGTCGACACACAATTGAAGGGTGGAACGGATGACCACACCGGAGAATGACGCCGCCGCCGGCGGTGTCCGCTGGAAGCGTTTCGGCGGCATGCTCGCCCTCACCGGGGCGGTGACCGCCGGGCTGGTCGCCCTCACGGCGAGCGGCGTGCTGGCGGCGAACTTCTCGATCTCCGGCATGCCGTTCACGGTCACCGCGACCAAGCTGCACGGCGAGGGCTTCGAGCAGTTCGCGACGCTCGACAACATGATCCCGAACAGCCCCAACGAGGGGGACACCGGCGGCCAGATGGTGCTGATCGTGTCGGCGATCGACCAGGCCGAGCTCACCAAGCTGTGCCAGAGCGTCTCGCTCGGCGGCATCAACCTGAAGATCACGGCGGGCGACGCCGGCACCAACGTGTCGGCCCGGGCCCTGGTCGTCGACTCCGACCTGATCTCCGGCGACGCCGACTTCCACCGCATCAACGTGGGCCAGGACGCCAGCACCTTCGACAAGGTGCACGACCCGGCGACCGGCAAGGAGATCAAGGGCGGCGAGGGCGTCTTCGGCCAGCAGGCCGACTCCGTCGACATCGTCAACCTGCGGCAGAACAACTACGCCACCACCGCGGCCCGCTTCACCCTGCCGCACCTGCGGATGGCGTTCACCGGCGACGGCTGCTGATGAGCGACCGGTCCGCCTTCTGGCGCTGGCGGCACGCCCGTCCCTTCTGGGGCGGGCTGCTGGTCTTTCTCGGCGGCCTCGAGATCTTCCTGACCGTCAAGGCGCCGCTGCCGGTCGTGATGCACGTCGGCATGCAGGGGTTCATCGGCTACCTGCTGCCGGTCGTGCTCGGGCTGCTGGGGATCCTGCTGATCTTCAACCCCGCGCAGCGCCTCTTCTACTCGCTGCTCGCGGCCGTGCTCGCGCTCGCCTCGTGGATCACATCGAACCTGGGCGGCTTCATCGTCGGCCTGCTGCTGGCGCTGGTCGGCTCGGCGCTGGCGTTCGCCTGGTCACCGGACAAGTACGGCCGTGCTACGGCCGTACCCGACGCGCCGCAGGCTCCCGGGGAGCAACCCACCGTCCCGCCGGAAGAGACCGGTGATCAGACGACCGAAGCGCCGCCCGGCGTCCAGCCGGAGACGTCGCAGAGCCGGCCACGCCACAGGCGAACCTCGTCGGGCCTGCTGTCCGGCGAGTAGATCCGCGTGTTGCGCAGGTGGATGTACTTCGTCGGGACCATCAGCGCGCTCATCTGGCGGTGGGTCACCTCACCGCCGACGTCGCGCACCCGGACCGCGTCGTGGGCGAGGTCGGACTGTTCCTTCATGTGCTCGGCCATGCCGGTGTAGAAGGCGTCCTCGTAGTCGTTCATCTCGCTGACCTCGGCGAACCACTGCCACTGCGGGATCAGGTCGCCGCTGACCAGCAGGCCGTGCACGGTCAGGCTCAGCGGCACCCCCGGATCGACCGGCTTGATCAGACGGTCCATCTGGGCCACGTACGTGCTCAGCACGCTGTCCGGCTCGCTCCAGTCGGAACGGCTTCTGATCGAGTCGAGCATCGGATCGGACACCACACACCCCCGCGTCAGGCTTCCCCGTGCCGACTCTAGGACAGCCGGACGGGGCGCCGGACGCGAACGCCGATTAACGAGGCCGTGGATTCGCCGGTGCCGGGTTTATCGGTGCCGGGGCTTATCGGTGTGGGGCTTATCGGTGCAGGTGGTTGCGCCAGTCGGAGGGCACCGCGCCGGCCGGGCCGGGCGCCGGCTGGTCCGCGGGGTGACTGTCGGCCGGGGCGAGCGCGGGGCCCGCGCCGGCCTGGTCGGTCGAGTAGTCCCAGAACCAGTCCTCGCCGGGCTCGAAGGACTGGATGACCGGGTGGCCGGTGGCCTTCCAGTGCGCGGTGGCGTGCTGGGCCGGTGAGCTGTCGCAGCAGCCGATGTGCCCGCACTGCGCGCAGCGGCGCAGGTGGAACCACCAGCCGCCGCCGTCGAGGCACTCGACGCAGCCGGTGCCGGACGGGGGTACGGAGGGCTGAATCGGTTCGTCGCTCGTCACGACGCTGAAGGTACCCCGTACCGGGCGGCGAGGTCGATCACGCGGATGTCGCCTCCGTCACGCAGTTTCCGGTCGCGCCGCTTCGGTCACGCCGTTGCCGGTCACATCGCTTCGGTCACGCCGTTGCCGGTCACGCCGCTTCGGTCACGCCGTTGCCGGTCACATCGCTTCGGTCACGCCGCTCCGGCCACACCGCTTCGGTCACGTCGGCGAAGGTGCCGCCGAGCGCGGCGACCGCCTGGTCGGCGGCGACCTGGAGGCCGACGCCCCGCTCCCCCGCGCCCAGGTTGATCGTACGGCCCCGGGTGAGCTCGTCGGCGATCACCGGCCACGGCCGTGCCGAGCCGAACGGGGTGATGGTGCCGCGCTCGTACCCGGTCGCCTCTTTGGCGGTGGCCGCGTCGGGCAGCGAGAGCCGGTTGACGCCGAGCAACGCGCGCAGCTTGGGCCAGGAGATCTGGCGGTCGCCGGGGACGAGCACGAACACGTAGTCGTCGGCGGCCCGGCGCACCACGATGGTCTTGACCAGGTCGCGCACCTCGACGCCCTGCGCGGCGGCGGCCTCGGCGACGCTGTTCACCGGCCCGTGGCGCAGGATTTTGTGATCGACGCCCAATGTGACGGCGGCTGTCTCGGCGGGTCCCGGCATAAGATCGACACTAGCCTGGGACGTGAAGACCTTTCCAAGGAGGCGTCATGGCTGACAGGCCCGTGCTGTACCCGGGACCGGACCACCCGATCACCGTCACCCCGACCGACGGGCGCGTCGTGGTCACAGTGGCCGGCAAGGTGGTGGCCGACACCGGGGCGGCGCTGACTCTTCAGGAGTCGACCTATCCGGCGGTGCAGTACGTCCCGCTCGCGGACGTCGACACGACACTGCTCGAGCCGACCACGACCACGAGCTACTGCCCCTACAAGGGGGACGCCAGCTACTACTCGATCCCGGCCGGCGGCGAGAAGTCGGTGGACGCGATCTGGGAGTACCGGCAGCCCCGGGACGCGGTGGCGCAGATCAAGGACCACATCGCGTTCTACCCGAACCGGGTCGACTCGATCGAGATCACTCGTACCTGAGGGCATCGATCGGCCGCAGGCGGGCGGCGCGGGCGGCCGGCAGACCGCCGAAGAACAGCCCGATCCCGACGGAGACGCCGAGGGCGAGTGCCACCGTGGAGGGCACCACCACCGGCGTCACCCCCGCGATCGTGAAGCGGGCGCCGAGCAGCGCGGCCGCCACGCCGAGCCCGCCGCCGAGGAAGCTCAGCAGCGTCGCCTCGATGAGGAACTGCGTGAGGATCGTCCGCGGCGGCAGCCCTTACCCGGTGAGCACCTGGCGGACCGCGACGATCGGGGCGATCGCGACGTCGTTGGCGTCCTGGAAGCCGGTGGCCGAGCTCTTCCCGGCGAGCACCCCGGTCACGGTGAACAGCGCGCCGCCGACGGTGACCTGCTGTCCGACCGGGTCGGCCCCGGGGAACAGGTCCCCGGCGACGGTCTGGCCGATCACCACGACCCGGCGGCCCTGCGTGTTGTCGTCCTCGCTGAACGCCGAGCCACTGCCGACCGGCGTGTTCGAGGCGGTGAAGTAGCTGGGGGTGGTGCCGACGAACGAGCTCACGGAATGCGAGGTGCTCCCGTACGCGATCGTGGTCGAGGTGCTGACCACCGGGGACACCGACTTCACGTCCGGGGCGAGGACCGGGTCGGTGAGCGCGCCGGCGATCTTGAGCGTGAGGCCGCCGCCGCTGGTGGCGCCGCGGCTGCTGCTCATCACGGTCAGCGTGTTGGTGCCCAGCGCCGAGATGCGGTCGGCGACCGCCTTGGCCGAGCCGTTGCCGACGGCAACCAGCAGGATGACGGCGGCCACGCCGATCAGGACGCCGAGCATGGTCAGGCCCGAGCGCAGCTTGTTGACCGCGATGCCGCGCAACGCGAATCGGATGACCTCGAAGAAGCTCACCGTGCCGCCACCACCTTGTCGTCCGACAGATGGTACGACCGGCCTCGCCCAGCCCGGCACGGGCCGGGCGAGACATCCGATGCGGCCGTCAGTCAGCGCGCGAGCTGCCCGCTCGTCAGCCGCGCCGGCACCACCGGCCCGCGCCGCCGGTGCCGCAGCACGGCGCCGGCGTCCCGGGCGACGCCGCGCATGGGGCCGAGGCGGTCCCGTACGGCCAGGCGCGCACGCGCCACGCGATCCGCCGGTGTCGGCGCCGCGCCCGTCATGGTCCGGTAGCCGAACAGGGCGAGCCGGTCGCCGAACACCGCCTCGCACCGCTCGATCTCGGCCGCGCTCAGCCGCTGACGCCAGCTGCACACCCGCGTGGTGGTGACGCTCTGACGCGTACGCGTGTGCCAGCTCTTGTAATCGGGAACCGCGAGCGCCGCGACCTCCTGAGGGCGCGCCATGGCCGCGTCGTAGTCCTCGCCGAGGAAGCGGCACAGCGCCCGCAGGTGCGCCTCCGGCTCCTCGACCAGGTCCTCGTAGCGCACCAGGTGGTAGGTGTCGGGCCCGTAGCGCCGCGCCGCCCGCAGCGACGCGTCGGCCGCCCGCGCCCACGAGTCGACCAGGCAGCCGAAGTCCGCCGGGGCCCACGGCGCCTCCTTGAGCGACGCCACGCAGTCGCGGCCGTCGCGCATGATGTTGACGATCTGGGCGTCGGGGAACATGCGCAGCAGCTCGGGCAGGTGCCGCAGGTAGGCGGGCCGCTTGTCGCCCCAGCGCGGCTTGCCGAAGCGCTCGGCGTACAGGCGGAAGACGGTGCCGATCGCGGAGCCGAGCGTGGGCGGGGCGCCGATCACGGCGTCGATCATGTGCTGCTCGTCCAGCCCGAGGTCGGCGAACTGCGGGGTGGTGGCGAACCATCGGGCCAGGTCGCGGCGGTTGGCCGGGTCGCGCAGGTCGCCGAGCTCGTGGCGGCGCTGGTAGGCCGGCAGGACGAAGCGGTTCTCCGGCGGCAGCGCGATCCGGGGGTGCGCGTGCAGCATGAGCTGCAACATCGTCGTCCCCGAGCGGGGACACCCGACCACGAAAATAGGACGATCTGTGAGCATGACGCACACCTTAAAGGATAAATCTGGACATATGTGTTTCAACCCCGCCCCTCGCCCGCCTCCAAGAGCTTCGGCACGAAGGCTGACCCGGACTCCGTCCGAAGTAGGCGGGGACGCGTCTTGGTGCGTCAGCCAGGGCTGGGGCGTTTGGCCGATCCACGGGACGCGCCCTACCTTGTCCGGATGAGTCTTCTGGAGGACGTGGCGAAACGTGACGGCTGGCGCTGCTGGGTGTGCGACGAGCCGGTCGACGCCGGCATGTCGGTGAACGATCCGCGTGGCCCGAGCGTGGACAGCCGTACCGCCGACAAGAAGGCCAAGGTCGCCGAGCGGCTCGCGCACCGGGCGTGCAACACCCGCAAGGGCGCGGTGAAGGTGATCATCGCCTGGCCCGACCGCCTGCACGTGGTCGAGCCGGCACCGCTGATCGCCGTCGCCGACCGGCTCGAACGCAAGGGTGGCCGCGAGCTCGTCGCTCGGTGCCCGAGCCGGAAAGACGCCCAGGAGGCGGCCGACTGGCTGGTCGACCGGTTCTCCCGGCTGGCGCCCGGCCTGCCGGTGACCGCGAGCGTCGACGCGGGCGGCGGCCAGTTCCTCGTCGCCCTGGCCGCCGGCCGCCGCCGCTGACTCCGCAAGCGCCTGTGCGGTGAGTCCAGGGATCGCCTGCCGGGCCCTCCCTGGGCGCGCATCTGGTCGGCCAGCCGTTCGAGTTCGGCCGCTTCCGTCGCGGTGAAGTGTTGCTGAGCCCGCTGTGTGTGGCCGTCGGGCTTCGCAGGAACCGCCGGATGACGGGCACGAGCACTCCGTCCGGCAGAGTCCGCACGGCGGCGAAACCGCGCGCCGCGTCTGCCGAGGGCCTCGCTCGCACACTTGCACCCTCATGGCCGCGCATACAGACGCACTCGCCGACCGGCCACTTCAAGGGCCTGTGTCGGATTTATCCCTTAATTACGAACTTGTAACGCCCGTGCGCAAGTCGCTGAGGAGCGACGGGTCGACCTCGTACGGCGTGTAGAACGAGATCCGGTCGATCAGGCCGTCGAACCGCTCCCGCAGGCCGCGCGCCACATCGCCGGTGACCGCAAACGTGTCCAGCACGTCGTCGGTGATCAGGCCGGCCATCTCCGCCCAGGCCTGCCTCCGGGACAGACCGTTGAGCTCGTCGGCGAGCGAGCCCCAGCCGTGCAGCTCGAGCACCGGCCGGTACGCGGGTGTCGACCCGTAGAACGCGATCTGCGCCTTGACCGCCTGCTCGGCCTTCGACCGCGCCTTCTCGTCCGCACCGGCCACCACGAACGCCGACAGCCCGACACTGAAACCGTCGAGCTCCCCCCGGGCGTCACGCAGGATCGGCAGGGTGCGCTCGCGCAGGTAGGCCGGGCTGGTCAGCGGGTGCACGAGCAGCCCGTCCGCCTCCTTGCCGGCGACCGCGGTCATTCGCTCCCCCACCGCCGCGAGCAGGATCGGCGGGTTGCCGTGCGGATTGGGTCCCGGGTTGAAGAAGTCGGTCATCAGCGTGTGCCGGTAGAACTCGCCGCGGAACGCGAGCCGCTCCCCCGTGCGCCAGCTCTCCCAGATCGCCCGCACCGCCGCCACGAACTCGGCCATCCGCGCGGCCGGCCGCCCCCACGGCATCGCGAACCGCCGCTCGATGTGGGCCTGCACCTGCGACCCGAGCCCGAGCTGGAACCGCCCCTCGGAGATCAGCTGGAGGTCGTTGGCCAGCACTGCCGTGCTCATCGGGTTGCGCGCGAACGCCACCGCGATCCCCGACTGCAGCGTGATCGTCCGGGTGGCGCGGGCGGCGAGGGTGAGCGCGGTGAACACGTCGTGCTTGCTCTCGGCGGCGCCGAACCCGTCGTACCCGTCCCGTTCGGCGCGGGCCGCCGCCGCTTCCACCTGCAGTGGCGAGGCCTCGACGCCCGCCGCGAAGTCAACCAACATCAGAAAATCCTGTGTTCGTAGAGTTGTCGTCCAGCAGGGACAATACGGTTTCCCCTGCTCAGAGGGCGAGCCGGACGACGCCGTACTCGACCATTGGCGAGTATTTGGCGACGTCTGGTGTCCCCATGGGGAAACGGGCTCGGCTAGCTTCGGCGTGTGGCGTCCAATCCCGAGCACCGTGGCGAGGCGGTGCGGATCACCTGGATCCTCGGCGGTAGGCGAGGTGGGCCGAAGCAGTCGTGCACGTTCACCGGGCCACCCGACGCCCGGTTGCGGCTCGCGCTCGCTGCCAAGGACCTCGTGGAGGCTCGGGACCACAACATCTCCCGCGAGCAGTGCTACACGGCGATCCTCGGCGCGCCGAACCGGGAGGCTGTGGATGTTGCGCCTACCTTCGCCGCCTGGGCCCGCGAATGGATCGCGAGGCTTCGGGAACAGGGCAGCCCTCAGCCCGGCACGATCAACCAGTACGAGCGGGTGCTCCGCACGCGGGTCACGCCGTTTCTCGGCCAGCGGCAGTTGCCCGATATTGACCGGGATGGCGTCAAGGAATGGGTGGCGTGGTTGAACAACACCCGATTCGTTGCGCGACGAGGGGGCGGCGGCAAGGGCGAGGCGAAGAAGCTCGGGGACAACAGCGTGCGCTCCTACTTCACGGTCGGCGCGCAATGTCTTGGCGCTGCCGTGGGCACGTGGATCGCCGCCAATCCCGCTGCCATCCCCGCTGGTCAGCGGAAGAACCACCTCGGTGTGCCCGCGAAGCAGAAGTTCGACGCCGTGTTCATGACCGCAGACGAGACAGCCATGATCCTCTCCCGATGCGATCCGGACCTCGCCGATGTTGTCGGCGTGGCCGTTCGCACGGGAATGCGGCGCGGTGAACTCATCGCGCTGCGCGCGCGCGACGTGTTGTTCGATCGTGGCGGCGGCGCGACGATCATGGTTCGCCTGGGCCGTCAGAACGACGGAAGCATCGGCGAGCCGAAGTCGGAGACCAGTAAGCGCAACATCACGGTGAAAGCGGTGGCAGCGGAGATTCTGCGGCGGAGGGTCGCCTGCCGGCGTCCATCGGAGCCGGTGTTCTCGTTGCCCGGCGGGCGCCGGTGGAGCGTTGAGGTTCTGTACGACCGCTGGGTGAAGGCGGTCGCCGCGGCCCGACGCTGCCCGGAACATCCGCCGATGCCACCACCGCCGCCCAGGCGTGGTGCCACCCGCCAATTGCGCCCGGACGAGATCTCGGTGTGCGGCTGTGCTGGCGTGTTGCTTCGTCGTCCTCGTTTCCACGATTGCCGACACACCCATGCTTCGGTGCTGATTGCGCAGGGATGGCCGGTCAAGAAGATCCAGAAGCGTCTTGGCCATGCCACTTTTCAGATCACGATGGATGTGTACGGGCACCTGCTGGATCTCGGAGACGATGCGGAACTGGACAGCATGGAGGCGTTCTTCGAGATCTCCGATCGCCCGACAGCTCGGGTCAGTCGCCGCCCTGTAACGCATCGCGTATCAGTTCACCGGCGCGTTCACGCGCGAACCGTTCCTGCTCAGCGATAAGCGTACGGATGATGCGGGCTTTCTGCCGCTCGGTGAGGTCTTCACGGCGCATGATCTCGATGATGATGTCGTCTGCTGCTGCGGTCGAGGTGAGGTGACCGGCCCCGGCTGCGAGCATGCTGTCGGGCGTTGACGACGGATCAACCAACGCGTCAGCGGGTTGCTCTCCGCCGAGTACGCCGGACACGCTGCCCGGCGCCCATTGCAGGATCCGCTCGATCCCGGCGTACGACGTTTCGGCGGTGCGTCGGCTGGCGTCCTCGAGTCCGATCCAGGTGCCGCGGGCGATACCTGCCTGTTCCGCGGCGGCGCGGACGCTGAGGCCGAGTTGCAGTCGCCTGCTTCGCACTTGGTCGGCGAGGCGTTGGCGGGCGTCGGTGCTGTCCGGTGCTGCGTCGGCCGAGGTCACGGTGCCATGTTGGCAGACTTCGAGCACGCCGCCAACTGCTACCGCTGTACAAGATGACCCGATTTGGTATCTGGCTGTATAGGCAGGTCGCCTTGGCAAAGCCCGCGTTGTTCAACTTGGTTTAACTTGGTACCGTCGATGGTATGGCTACTACCTGTTCAGCCGACCCGGCCGGCGTCGAGATCAACGGCACCAGGGTTCGTCAGCTGCGCAAGCTTCGCGGCGAGTCCATCGCGCAGTTCGCGGAACGATGCGGCATCACCTTCGGATACTTGGGCCACATTGAACGCGGCCGCCGGGACCGCGTCAGCCCGGGCACCTTCGCCCGCATCTGCGACGCCCTCGACATCCCCGTCCACCAGCGGGACAGCATCCTCACGCCGGCCGCCCGGCAGCGGATGAAGGCGGCGGCATGATGCCCGCCGCCTTCACGCCCGCCGAGGTCAGCTCGCTCATTGCCGACCTGATCGCGCGCATGGGGCGCAGCGGGGCGATCGAGGACGGCGCGTACACCCTCGACGAGGTCTCCGGTCGCACCGGGTTCGCGCTCAGCAGCCTGATCAAGGACTGCCGTGCCGGCAGGCTCGAGCACGTTCACTACGGCGACGCGCGCTCCATGACGCCCACCCAGGTCGGGAAGCTGCTGAAGCAGTTCTCCGAAGGCGGCGACCTCGTGCGCCGGCGACTGCAAGGCCTCGGAATTGCTGAGCCGGACGAGATGACACAGGCCCGGCATGCCTCCCAGCGAGCCGCCAGCCGCCCCTCGCGCCGGAGAACGGCGGCATGACTATCGCCGACACGGTCGGCGCTGCCGTCCACCAGGACCACGTGCACCAGGTGGAGGGCGGTGTCGAGGACTGCTCGCTGTGCGGCCCGATGCGCTCCACGTACGTGCTGCCGACGAGCCCGTGCTGCGGTGAGGTGCTGCTCGGCGAGGACTGCGGCTGCCGTCCTTTTCCCGGCAACTCGATCCCGTGGAACCTGCGCGTCCGGGAGGCGGCGTAGATGGCCAGCCCGAAGACCCGAGGCGCGACGATCCCCGATCGGCGAGTCATCGCCGGACCCGGCGATGTGGTCGCGATCGGCGCGGGCCCAGGCGGCATGAACCTGGGCGCCCGGATTCTCAGTCTGCCCTGCAGGATTGTCGGCGCCGACCTTGACGTAGACGCCTGCGACACGGGCCGGGCGGCCGGGTTCGAACGGGTCCAGTGCGACATGCGGGAACTCGCGCCCGCCCGGCACCGCAGCGTGCACGGCGCGATCGTCACCTCGCCGTGCCCGTCGTTCTCGAAATCGGGCAAGCGGCTCGGCCTGCAGGACATGCAGGATGTCCTCGACGCGATCACCTGTATCGGCTCGGGATGCACCTGTGACTGGCGGCACGTCCCCCACCGGGTCCGCGACCCGCGGTCCGCGCTCGTCGTCGAGGCCGCGCGCTGGATCCTCACCGCGCCGGACCTTGAATGGTTTGTGCTGGAACAGGTCCCCGATGTCGAGCACATCTGGGAGGACATCGCCGCCGAGGCGTTCTCGGCTGGCTGGGAGACCGTCGACCTGGTGAAACTGTCGGCGACCGATTTCGGGCTGCCGTCGAAGCGCGCGCGGGTTTTCCTCTATGGCCGCCGCTACGACACGACCAGGGTCAGTGTCCACGACGCCGGTTGGAACGGGGCAGGTCTCCCCCGGCACTCGATGGCGTCGGTTCTTGGCCTGCCGATCGGGACACGGATCATTACCCGCGGAGACCGGAAGACGTCCGGCGGGAACGTGTTCTCCGCGGACGGTCCGTCGTGGTGCCTGACCGGGTCGACCCGCTCGTGGAAGCTGGCCGCCCCCAACGGCCCGGTTCGCGAACTCACCGCAGGCGAAGCCGGCCTCTTGAACGGCTTTCCCCCCGACTTCCCGTGGCAGGGCTCCCGCACGAAGCAGTTCTTGCAGGTCGCCGACGTGGTGAACCCGATCATCGGGGCGATCGTGCTCGGGGTGGCCACCAACACGCCGTGGGTAGACCCGGTGCTCGGATACCTAAGGTCGCTGTACGGAGCGGGCCGGCGGGCCGTTGTTCCGGGCGAGCCGGCGGTTGAAGGCCGGGCCACCCAGCTCGATCTATTCGATCTCGCCGGGTGTTCGGCATGACGTCCAGCAGGCAGCACGGATACGCCCGCTACCGGCTCGACGGATGCCGCTGCTACGTGTGCGGTTGGGCTCGGTCGAAGTATGAGGAGAACCGGCAGAAGCGGATCGCCGCCGGTACGTGGCAGCCGTGGAAGGACGCCGGTCCGGTCCGCGCGCACCTCGTCAAGCTGAAGTCCGCGGGAGTCGGTGAACGTCGCATTCACGAGTTGACCGGTGTCTCCCGGACCGCGATCACGGGGTTGCTTCGTGGTCGACGCGGCAACCCGCCGACCGATCGGCTCCGGCCCGCGACCGCTGCGGCGATTCTCGCGCTCGAGCCGGACATGACGGCGATGGCCGAGGGTGCCGTGGTCGATGGCACCGGCACTGCCCGCCGCATTCAGGCGCTGTGCTGCCTGGGCTGGACGTTGACGGCGCATGCGGCTCGGGTCGGCTGGACGGTGCAGAACTACAGCCCGCTGAAGGCCGGTCACCCGGTGACTGCGAGCACAGCTCGCCTGGTTGCCCGCTTGTATGAGCAGCTGTCGATGATCCCGGCCCCGGAGACTCCGGGTGCGGCTCGTGCCCGGCGGATGGCTCGATCGGCGGGCTGGCTGCCGCCGCTCGCTTGGGATGACGACGAATTGGATGCTCCCGCGTGCGACGGGGCTGACGGGCTGGAGGGCCGGGAGGCGTGGGCCGCTCGGTTCCTTGACCTGCAGCGGCACGGTCTACCCCACCGGGAGATCGCCGCGAGGCTGGGCCACACGGAAGGGGGCCTGTACGCGAAGGTCAGCGTGCTTCGCCGCGGCGGGTTGCTGCCTGAGCCCACTCGTGTCGGTGATGCAGCATGACGGGCCTGTGTTTCTACCTGGGCACCCACCAGCCGCATTGGCTCGAGTCGCCGGCTCTGCCCCGTGATGTGCACCTGTTCGTCTCGCACCGCCGTCTCGCCGGCCGTACGCGGCTGCCGAGGGCGCGGGTCAGTTGGGCGCTGGATTCGGGCGGATTCTCGGAGCTGGCCCTCTACGGCGGGTGGCGGACGGGCCCGGGCGAGTATGTGGCGGCGGTGCATCGCTACGACAAGCAGATCGGCTCGCTCGGCTGGGCGGCGCCGCAGGACTGGATGTGCGAGCCGTTCATGCTGGCCAAGACCGGCCTGACGGTCGAGGAACACCAGCGGCGCACGGTCGCGAACTTCCTTGAGTTGCGCGACCGGTGGCAACGACTCGACCCCAGCTGTGAGCTCCGCGCTATGCCCGAGCATTGCGTGTTCATGCCGGTGCTGCAGGGCTGGACGCTGCTGGACTATCTGCGCTGCGCCCGCATGTACGCCGAGGCCGGGATCAACCTGTCGCGCTACCCGTTGGTGGGTGTCGGGTCGGTGTGCCGGCGGCAGGCCACCGGTGAGATCGGCGAGATCTTCGAGGCGCTGTCGTCGCGGGGCATCGCCATGCACGGCTTCGGGGTGAAGAAACACGGGCTGCGGTTGTACGGGCATCTGCTGAGCTCGGCGGATTCGATGGCCTGGTCGTTCGAGGCCCGCCGCGCTGCGCGCTTGGATGACTGCTCTGGACACCGGAACTGCGCGAACTGTCTGCGGTATGCGCTCCGCTGGCGGGAAGAAACGCTGGCCTCCCTCGGTGATCCTGCCGCCCCGCGGCAAGCCGTTCTCCCTCTGTGGGAGGTGGCCGCGTGACCCCGCCGCAGATCATCGCCTTCGTCACGGTGACGTTCCTGCTGTCGTCAGCGCTCGGCACGGGCCTGTTCGTGCTGCTGGCGCTCGGCATCTACGGGCGTGGCGTGGAGGCAGGCCGTCGGCTGACGGAGCTCGCTCACGGCTGGCGCGGTGACCCGGTGTTGCCGGCGCTGCGGCAGCGCTGGCCGCACTGGCACGCGCCGGACTGTAAGCCCGACGACCTGGGCCGCCTTCAGTTCACCGCGTCCTGGCTGGACGAGTGGCTGACCCCGGCCGGCGTGCGTAGGCAGGTGTTCCACACGAACCTAGCTGACTTCATTGCCCGCGACGAGGCGCGAGGCAAGACCGTGCGGGTGGTGACCACGTGATCCGCGAGCTGGTGACGGTCGCCTGCGTGCACGGGTGCGCCCTGTGCGGCATCCCCGAGGGCACCCACGGCGAGCGGCTCGGCCTCGGCCACCTGTCTGACGACGCCCCGAAGACGTTCGTCGCCCCGTCAGACCTGCTGCTTGTCCGCCGGTTCAGGGAGCGCCAGGCGGGCGGCCGGGAGATCGCCGCGTTCCACCCGATCACCGGGCAGCCGATCACCAACCTTTGTGAAGTGTGTGTGCCGCTGCGGCGCGACCACCCTGGCCGTGCCGGAGAAGGCGGAGATGGCCCGGTGTTCCCAGTGCCTGTCGGCCGCGGTCGGGCAGCAGGGCGCCGGAACCGTGGCGGTTGCCGCATGACCACCGAGGCCATCACCCACGAGATCCGCCTTCAGGAGGTTCGCCCCAGCTGGTGGAAGGCGATCTGCTCGTGCGGCAAATACAAGTCGCTCGGCTATGGCTACCCGGGTTACGCGGAGCGGGTCGGCGGGTCGCATGTGCGCGGTGTGGCACGGAGGCGGTTCGCGTGAGTAGCAGAGCGCCGAGCTGGCGCGACGTGGCGATGATCCTCGGCGCGCGCATGGCGTACGCCGCCAGCGCAGCAGGGTCCGGGCGTTGGGGTGGCGGATGCGGCCACGACGAGGCCAGCGCCGATCCCGACAACTGCCCGTTCTGCACGGATCGGGCCGCATATCAGGCCTTCCAGTCGAAACTGCGATCGGAGCAAGCAAAATGACCACCGCCCAGGACGCGATCGCCCGCCTCGACGACGGCCAAGGCCTGCTCGGCGATGACCTGCTGCTCGACGTCTTCGAGGCGCACTGCCAAGGCGAGTGGACCCGGCACGAGCAGCGCCTCGACGCGTACGCCGCCGACCGGTGCGTGATCTGCGGCCGTGAAGGCGAAGGCTTCGAATGCGACTCGTGCACCGCCGGCCACGACTTCCACGTCTCGAGAACGGTGGACCTCTGATGCCGATCGCCGAGACCGCGGAGAAGAACCTGACCCGCCGCGACTTCCATTCCCACTCGGTCGAAGAATCGGACGACGGCCGCTGGTACGTCATCGACCAGCAGCGGCTCATGTCCGTCACCACGGCCATGAAGTCGATCGGCAAGCGGGGCCTGGTCGAGAAGGCCGCGAGCCTGTCCGCCGAGTTCGCCTTCGACGAGCTGCCCACGTTGACCGCCGCCTCCCGCCGGAAGCCGTGCGGGAACACGTGGAGCCGCTGCCGTCATGAGCCCGGCGAGTTCTGCGACCGCTGCCCCTGCAAGGTCTGCCGGGCGTGCGTGGAGCGCTGGGTCGCCGACCATCACAACCGGGAGTGGGCGCGCCGCGCCGACGAGGGTGTCCGCGTGCACGATGTCGCCGAATGGTGGTCGTACCACAGGGAAATCAAAGACCACGACGACGACATCGCCGGATACGTCAAGTCCTTCCAGGCATATGTGGCCGACTACGGCATCACCCCTGACGACATCCTGCTCGCCGAGGCACTACTTGTGCACCGCGACATCGGGGCGGCCGGCCAGACCGACGGCGCCGTCCGTATTCACGCGGAGCGGACGGAGAAGGCTGCGAAGCTGGTCTCCCGGCTGACGCAGGTCCAGTGGAGGCAGGCGCAAAAGCGCAGACTCACCCTGGATGTTCTGTTCGACATCAAGACCCGCGAGGACGAGGAACCGAGGTTCTTTCCGGAGAACTCGCTGCAGCTGACCGGCTACCGGCATTTCCCGGTGATCAGGGTGAAGAACTCGGATCACGAGGTGCCGATGATCCCGGTCGACGCCGGCGTCATCGTCCAACTGCTCCCCCACGACTACGCGGTCCGGCCGGTCGTCTGTGACCAGGCCACCTACGAGCAGGGTTTCCTGCCTGCCCTGAACCTGTACCGCTGGCTCATCGAGGACGGCCCCGCCGCCGTGTCGTCGAGGACTTTCGTGCTTCCGGAGACGGTGGCCGCCCGCGCCCGCAAGGCCGCGAAAGAGCAGGCCGCCTCCTCCCCCGCCACTTCCATCGCTGCGTGAGGAGACCGTCCATGGCCATCAAGGACCTTCAGAAGCGTTTCACCCTGGTCGGTGTCATCCGGCTCGGCGAGCAGCGCATCAGCAAGAACAACAAGCCGTACCCGGCGAAGCTCGAAACCTTCCGTATCACCAGCCCCTCCCGGGCGCTCGTCGAAGCCGTCGCCGACCTCTACGGCGGGCAGGTGCAGCCGTGGGCTTCGAACACCGGTCCGCAGTGGCAGGTCGTGACCGGCGTCAGCGAGATCCCGGTCATGGTGCCGCCGCAGCGCATCGACCCGAATATGGAGCATTGGGGAAACGGCTACCGCGACCGGCTGTGTGACGGCGAGACCGAGAAAATGCGCGACAAGCCGTGCCTGTGCGCCGCCGCCGTGCAGGCGGGCCAGCCGTTCGGTCCACGGGAGGTGTGCAAGCCGACCACCCGCATGTCGCTGATGCTCGGCCTGGTCCCGTCGCTGGGCACCTTCAAGCTTGAGTCGCACGGCTGGAACGCGGCGGCGGAGCTGCCGATGCTGGCGAACGCAATCGAGCAGGCGCCGGAGCCGGTACCCGCTGTGCTTCGGGTGGAGAAGCGCGAGAAGAACCTGTTCCACCCTGACCGGGCGGAGAAGGACCAGATCGAGGCGCGCGTCTTCATGGTCCCAGTTCTGATCTTTGACTGGCTGACACCGGCGCAGGCGTTCGGCGGGGAGCTTGGTACGGCGGCCCGTAACGCCCTGGCAGGCGCCACTGCGGAGCGGCACGCGATTGAGGTCGCAAAGACCGAGGAGAAGCGCCCCAAGCTGACCGCCGAGGAGTACGCGTCGGCTGCCACGGACGCCATCGAGGTAGAGGACGTGCGCGGGCTGTGGACACTGGCCGGCCGCGACGGTGTGCTGACCGACGCCCTTAAGAAGGCGCTCACGGCACGGGTGGCTGAGCTAACCCGGGACGACGGCAAGCCGAAGCCACAGGCGCCCACCGCCGAGGCGCAGAACCCGACGCCCCCGCCCGTCGATGACGTGATCGACGTCGAGGTGGAGCCGAACGCCGACGAGGTGTGGGGGCAGATCCAGGCGTCGGCCGGCGACAGGAAGTGGTCGACGAAGGATCTCGAGCAGCGGGTCGACAAGTTCCTCGGCAAGTCGTCAGGCGAGGCCGATGGGTTCGAGCTGGCCCGGTTCCTCCGCGCGGTGCAGGCGGGTGAGGTGGCGTGACCGCCGGGCCGTGGGAGTCGTTCGAGTGTGACTCGTGGACTCCGGTCGACGCGGAGAAGGTGATGCGTTGGGTGCTGCGGGCCATGCACGTCGCCCAGCAGTCGCTGCGCGACGCTCGCGACGCCGAGGTGACCGCGAAGCACGAGTACGAGCGGGAGAAGCGCAAGGCGTTCTTCGACCTGGACTGCCCGAAGCCGGCCCGCGGCGGTCACACGGTCGCGGACCGGGACGCGTTCATCGAGCAGCAGACAACGGCCGACCGGGAGCGGTACGAGCTGGCGCAGGCGGCCACCTCTGCGGCTCGGGACCATCTCAGAACCTTGAACGCCCAGTCGGTGGTCATGAGCGCACTGGCGAAGAACGTCCAGCAGACGTTTTCGGTCGTGGGGGCACGATGACCCTCCGCGCAATTTCGGTGAGGCAGCCCTGGGCCGGCCTGATCGCCGCCGGCATGAAGCCGGTCGAGAACCGTGGCGCCCGGGTTACGTGGCGCGGTGAGGTCGCGATCCACGCGAGCAAGCAACCTAACCTGTCGCCGCCTTCATGGGCGGTCGAGTCAGGACTCGACGATCCCCTGCTGCCAGCCCTGGGGTGAGCGCACGCACGGCAAGCGCGCGGCCTGGCATCTGCGGCTCACCAACATGCGGCTGCTGCCGTCGCCGATCGAATGCCGCGGCGCGCTGACCGTCGGCTGGTGGGTGCCAGCCGACATCGAAGACAAGATCCGTACCCAACTAGCCGAGGAGGCCACATGAACACCTCCAACACGTTCGAGGCGATCGCCGACTCCCTGGTCGCCTTCGACGACAACCGGTCGAAGACCAAGCGGGCGGTGCTCGCCGCGTGGATGGACCACGAGGGCGTGCCGATGATGTCGGCTGAGCGGTACCGCCACGACCCGGTAATCCGGGCGCTGTTCGCCGAGCGCGGCGTCACCCTGCTCGACCCCGAAGACGGCGGGACCGCGGAGGTGACCAGGTGAACCCGTGGGACGGCGATGAGCCTGGCTATGACGCCTGGGTGAACGACCTGATGAAGAACACGCCGGACTCGTGGGATGACGATGCGAGCGCTGAGCAGATTGTCAGCGCCTACCTGCACGAGTTGGAGGATCGCGTGCTGGCGCTCGGCGGGTCGCTCGAGAAGTGGGTCGATGACAAGGCGGTGCCGTCGTGCTGACCACTGATCAAGCCTTCGCCGAGCTGAGCCTGCAGGAGCGTGTCGACGTCGAGAGCATGCTTGGTGGCCTCCACGCCCGGGGTTACGTCGACCGCAAGCGCTTCAACGAGTACACGCTCAGCGTGCGGATCCGACACCGCGGCCAGCAGTACCCGCAGGCATACACCAAGGGCACCGGCGTGATCGTCGCGATCACGGAGCGGCCTGATTCGTCGTGGTCGCAGAGCCACGGCGGCCCTGACATCGAGATGGTCATCGCGTACGACGAGCCACGATTCGGGGGGACATCCCGGATCTCCGTGTTGGCCGACTACCACGTCGAGGTCGTGGAGGTAGCTGCGCGATGACCAACTACATCCAGCAGGTGACCGCCCATCTCGCATGCCGTCTCCCCCGCTGCGAAATGGACCTGATTGACCTGTACGCACTGCTAGTACTCGCCCGCGGCGAGAACACCACGTTGCAGGACGTGCACGACGCCTGGTCGATCTGGCGCAACACCGGTGACCCGCTGCACCGGTCGCTGGTGCCGTTCAACCAGCTGGCCACCGAGGTGCAGGAACTCGACCGCAAGTACATGAACGTCATCCACGACGGCGCGAAGGCGGTGGCGCGATGAGTGACCTGATTCCGCTCGTGGACGACGAGGTGCTTTGGCAGGCCGAGATCGACGCCGCGCAGGTGCTCGACCGGGTGCTCGAGGCGCAGACGTACGACGTCGACGACGCGTCCGGTGACGACGAGTACGGCAGGGGCGAGTGATGACCGCCGTGCTCGAGCACCCAGAGAAGCGTCTCTCCGAGATCGGGGATGAGTCCATCTGTTGGCAACTCGGGCGGGAACTCTATGACCCTTGGGTTGTTGCTCGATTGAGCCTGGACGGGGAACCCGCGTCCAAGGCGCGGGCCCGCTTCACCGGGTACGGGAGCAAGAAGCGTGCGTACACCCCGGCCAAGACCGTGCAAGCGGAGGAACGGATTGCCTGGGAATTCAGGCGGGTTCGGCCCGGGTGGCAGGTCGACAGTGACTCCCACTTCGGGGTAATCGCGGTCTTCTTTGCGGGCGGCTACCAGCGCCGCGATGTGGACAACATGACGAAGCTAGTGCTGGACGCGCTTAACAAGATCGTATGGAAAGACGATGTGCAGGTTTCTGAGATCAGCGCGCGCATCGTCCGTGGCGATCCTGCTCCGCGAACCGAGATTGCCCTATACCGGACGGTTGCGGTGAATCCTGCACCCACCAAGCATTGCGAGCAATGCAACGCAGAGTTCCCAGTGCACCGATCAACAGCGGCGAAGCGCTTCTGCTCTCGGGCTTGCGTATCTGCGCACCGCTCCGCCAACCGCCTACGCAACTGCGAGGGCTGCGGAAAGCAGTTCGAAGGTGGATCGCAGCGCAAGTTCTGTTCGATTCCGTGCCGCGCAAACGGAATGCGCGTCCCCCTGACCTGCGAACACTGCGAGGAGGAGTTCACCAAGCCGAAGTCTCTGGTGCGGTACGGCCGAGCATTTTGCAGCGAAGCCTGCAAGGTCGCGTATTGGCGAGCCCACCGCACCGCTGCTGCGAAAGGCGTGTGCTCGGTGTGCGGCGCGCCAACGAGCAAAAAGACCTACGAGAAGTGCCGTGGTTGCAGCACCGCAGCACGGTTGGGAATCGCGGTGAGCGTCGAATGATCCCCGACGATCGACGCGAGCATCTGCGGTGGACGGCGATCACCGAGGGCGACAAGGTGCCGGCGGGGCCGTTGAAAGGGCTCGGCGAGCTTGAGCTGCGGATCGTGGCGGAGCCGTCATGACCGCCATGCCGACCCCCACGCATGTTCTCCGTGTCGAGTGGCCGATCCACGACGACCGAATGCTCGACGACGAGGCGATCGCCAGCGCCTGGTTCGACTGGCCACACTTCCCGGAGAAGCACCAGGTGACGGTGGTCGGCACCCCGACCATGCGGGTCGAACCCATCCCGGCCGAGCGCCAACGGCAGACGCGAGCAACCCGGGCTGTCGTCTGCGAAGCGCCCGTCATCGCGCGCATTTCTACAGCTTCCATCAGCAGAAAGGCGGCCTGACCATGGCCGGAGAAACCGTCATCACCGTCGTCGGCAACCTCACCGATGATCCAGAACTCAGATTCACCCCGAACGGCGCCGCGGTCGCAAAGTTCCGTCTCGCGTCCACACCGCGCACCTTCGACAAGCAGGCGAACGAGTGGAAGGACGGAGAGCCCCTGTTCCTGGCCTGCAACATCTGGCGGGACGCCGCCGAGCATGTCGCCGAGTCGCTGCAGCGCGGCGCCCGGGTGATCGTGCAGGGCCGGCTGCGGCAGCGCTCCTATGAGACTCGCGAGGGAGAGAAGCGCACCGTCTACGAGCTTGAGGTCGACGAGATCGGCCCGTCGCTGCGGTACGCCACGGCGAAGGTGCAGCGCATGAAGCGCTCGAGCGGCGGGGACGGCGCGCGGCAGTCCAGCGGCGGCAGCGGAGACAACTTCAACGACCCGTGGGCGACGCAGGGTGGCCAGCCGGACCGCGGGGTCGGTGGCAGGCAGGCCGCCGCCACATCCGACGAGCCTCCGTTCTAAAGGCGGCCCAGTCATGACCGCGCCTGTGACCACGATCCTCACCCCGCCGCGCCGCCGGATCCTCGCCGCGATCCGCGACTTCCACACTTGGCACGGCTACGCACCGACCGTCCGGGAACTCGCCGACCTGGTCGGCATGGCCCCGTCGTCGGTGCAGTATCAACTGGGCGAGCTGCGGCAGGCGGGCTGGATCCGCCGGGCGCCGAACCGGTCGCGGGCGTTGGTCGTGCTGGACCCGGCGACTGGACGCCCGTGATGGCCCGCCAGTTCCCCGCCCCGCTCGTGCAGGCGCCGCGGCCGCGGCCGATTTTGCCCGGCCGGTTCTGGGCTGTCCCGGACGGGCTGCGCGGCTGGTTCGTCAAGACGCCAGACGGAACGGCCGGGCACGCCTTTCCCAAGGTGGTCGGCGACCCGGACGGTGAATGGTTCGGCCGGCGCACTGGTGCATCCGCGCAGCGGCGGGATGACGACGTGTCCGCGCTCGCTCATGTGGTCGGCTGCGACCCGGGCGACATCCGCTTCGAGGCGGCGTGATGGATTCCGACGCCTGGCTGGACGAAGCCTGCGTCATCGCCGCCAACGACGGCAATCTCGACGAACTCCCGGCCAAGACCCCAAACGACGGCGACGGCCGGGCTTGTGATTCGGAATGGCGCGGCCCGACCGACGAACCCCACGAGTCGCCGTGGCTGTGCTGTCTGTCGCCCGGCCACGGCGGCACCCATAGGGGCAGCGACAGTGTGAGCACCGTCGCCGAATGGCGTGACGAGGACGCAATCACATGAGCGACGTCGACTCCGAACTGATGGCCGGCCTTGCTCGCATGCTTGCCGCCGGGCAGCAACGCCGTGCCGCTCGCGCCCAGACCGCGCTTGAAACCCTTCGCTCCTACGAGCGGCGCATCCTCCGCGAGGCCGCCGTCATGGGCTACGTCCTCGGCTACCAGAGCGGAAACCTCGACGGCCGCACCGGCATCGGCGGGCCGCTCGACAAGAACAACCGCATCCCGCCGGACTCCGAAATCCTCCGGCGCGTCATCGAGCACTGCGACTCGACCGACGACCTGTACCCGTTCCTGGCTGCCGCCTGCGACAGGCGGCGCCGGAGCATCACCAAGGCGCGGCGATGGCCGGGAGAGGCGGGAGCACGATGACCGCCGACCCGTTCTGGATCGACCGGGACTATGACCGCGAGTACGCCAGCAACGGCCGTTCCCGCTACGCGCACTACCTCGACGACGCAGCAGCGGCGTTCGCCGAGATCTGGGCGGACGACCCGACCGTTGAGTTCGCCGCGATCGCCTGGCGGGTCGCCAACGGCCCGATCATGGCGCCGGGACTGGTCCGTCACCACCTGCGGGTCGTCGAAGCGTCAGCTTTGCGCAGCGACTGGAACGGGCAGATGGTCGGCTCCGTCCGGCTCGTCGCGCCCCGCCCCCGATCGCTCACGGACGCGCGGACGCCGGACGGCGGCTGGTACCGCGACCTCAGCCTTGACTCCTGGACCGGCCGGTACGAAGGCGTCGACGGGCGGGAGTTGGAGGGCGCGGCGTACCTGACTACGGAGGTTCAGGTGCTCTGGCAGCTGTCCCAGAGCACCCTGCCCGGGATCTCCGAGGTGCCGCCGGCCGGTGAGGCGCGGTACCGGCACGCCCTGGCCTGCGTCGAGGCCATCGTCGCCGAGTTCAACCAGCAGATCAGGCCGATCATCGCGGAGATGGACGCGTGAGCACCACCGGCAAGAACCTGCACCCTGCCAGCGTGGCCAAGCGGCGCCGGCAGGCGGCGTGGCTCACCAAACGCGGCTGGAAGCTCGGGGAAATCGCCCGGGAGCTGCGGGTAAGCGTACGGACCGTGGAGCGGTACCGGGCTCACAGGCAGGCTGGTGCCGGCCGGTGAGCACACCACCCGACGCCACCGGAGCGATCCACACCATCGCGGGTGCGCTGCTGACCATCGGCAACGACTCAGCCGCGGTGGCCGAGATTCTGCGCACCTACGGCTGCCGCGGGATCGCCAACAACCCCGCGGACAACCCGCTCACGAACTTCCTGGCCAGGTACGGAGTACGTGAACCGGAGGTCGCGTGGAACGGCCGTGGATACGTCTGCCAGTCCAACGCCTACGAGCATGAGGTCTGCGTACCGCTGCCCGATCCGGTCGCCATGTTCATGGCCCAATTCGATGCCGGCCAGTGGCCCAACCTGGCCGTCAACAGCTGATCCCCCACCGAAACACCACATAGAGGAGGTGTCCATGGCTCGCATCCGCTCTGTGAAACCCGAGTTCTGGGACGACCAGGAGCTTGCCGAGCAGGTGTCGCGGGATGCCCGCCTGCTGTACATCGGCCTGTGGAACCTCGCCGACGAACACGGCCGGCTGCGCGGCGATGCGCGTTTCGTCAGGGGCAGGGTATTCCCGTACGACGACGACCTGTCCGTGGATGCCGTGACCATGTTCCTGGCGGAGCTGGCGTTGGTCGGCAAGGTCATTCCGTACCAAACGGAAGCTGGCATTTACCTGTTCCTTCC
Organism: Actinoplanes sp. NPDC051513; assembly: GCF_044454685.1. Taxonomy (NCBI): domain Bacteria; kingdom Bacillati; phylum Actinomycetota; class Actinomycetes; order Micromonosporales; family Micromonosporaceae; genus Actinoplanes; species Actinoplanes sp. NPDC051513. The sequence goes on along the minus strand of NZ_JBITDW010000005.1, from coordinate 8,871 downwards.
CAACTTGGCGCGGCACCAGCGGCTGGAAACTGAGAAGGTCGCGTCGAAACTTCCCGACCCGAGCGGGCCGGACTCCAAGACGTTGTCGCCCAGGGCGCTGATCGACGCATGCCGGTCCGAGTCACGCGCGGACTTGTCCGCGCGGCGCGCAGAGAAGATGTCGCTTCTTTATGGGGCATGGAGCATGGAGCATGTAACTGCTGACGCGGCAGGAGCCGCTTCGCACACTGACGCCGATCGAGGCGACCCCGACTTCAGCGACGCTGAGTCGGCCAGCGCGGATGACCAATACGGTGAGACCACCGAAGGCGACCCGTCCGGCAACGCCGACGAAGTCGACGAAGAAGAGCCGAGGCTCCCTTCCACGCACCCCAATCTGTCCTGGACCGAAGCGCAGATCGACGCCGACCCGCTCTGGATCGATTTCTGGAAGATCTACCCGAAGTCCGCCGACAAGCCGCCGGCACGCAAGGCCTGGCTCAGGGCGCTACGTGACAAGAAGGCCGACCCCGCCGATCTCGTGGACGGCGCCGCCAAGTACCGCAACGATCCCAGGCGCAAGCCTGACTACACCAAGAACGCGGCGACCTGGCTGAACGCCGAGTCCTGGAAGAACTACGACCAGGAGACCGCGCAACCTCCGGAGGAACCCCGCAACCTCGAAGAGTTCTGGAACAACTGATGAGCGCGCTCACGGAACTCGTGCTGCCCAAGCTCGACGGCGTCCGGCCGTCGGGTGGCGGCTACATGGCCCGGTGCCCGGTACACGACGACAGCTCGGCCAGCCTCTCGCTCAGCGTTGGCAAAGATCACCCGGTCGTCATGCACTGCCATGCCGGTTGCCAGTCGGAGGACGTGCTCGCCGCACTCGGCCTTGACTGGGAGGCGGTCACCCGGCCCCGCGATCCCCAGGTCGACGACCGTATCCGCCAGCCCCGGCGCGACGGCCGCCCCTTTGGCATCGGTGGCTTCGTGGCGCAGTACGACTACGCCGACGAACAAGGAAACCTGCTGTTCCAGGTCCTGCGTACAGCCGACAAGAAGTTCCGGCAGCGTCGGCCTGATCCCGCGGCCAAGGACGGCTGGACCTGGAGTCTCGGCGACACGCGGCGTGTGCTGTACCGGCTGCCCGAGGTCATCGAGGCGGTCAAGGACGGAAATTTGGTCTACATCGCCGAGGGCGAGAAGGACGTCGAGAACATCCGCAAAGCTGGCTACTTCGCCACTTGCAACCCCGGCGGCGCCGGAAAGTGGCGACCGGAATACTCCGAGTTCTTCCGTGACGCCTATGTGACGATCTTCGCCGACAAAGATGCGCCTGGTCAGGAGCACGCGCGGAAGGTTCGCGACTCGCTGCTTGAGGTCGGCGCACTCATCGAGGTCGTTGAGGGCAAGGCCGGCAAGGATGCCTCCGACCACCTCGCAGCGGGCTTCGCCATCGATGACGTGGAGATCACTTGGACGAACGACAAGCCGGCGACCCCGGTCCTCGCCCCGGATCTCGACGAGTTCCTCGCGGTCGAGGACCAGCCGTACGAATGGCTGGTCGAAGGTCTGCTCGAGCGCGGGGACCGGATCATCCTCACGGGATTCGAAGGCCTCGGGAAGTCGGTCCTGGCGCGCCAGATGGCAATCTGCATCGCCGCCGGAGTGCACCCGTTCAAGCATGCGATCAACATCCCCCCGCGGCGGGTGCTGGTGATCGACTGCGAGAACTCGGAGCAGCAGAACCGTCGCAAGTACCGCGAGCTGCGGGACATCGCCCACGGTTATGGGCTCAAGGTCGAGCCCGGGATGTGGCGGATTATCCACCGCACCGACGGAATCGACCTGACCACCCGCGAGGACGCCGAATGGCTCCTCGAGCGCGTCACCGCACACCAGCCCGACCTGCTCGTCATCGGGCCGTTCTACCGGCTGCACAACGCCAACATCAACGAGGAGGGTCCAGCCCGAGCGACGGTTGCGGTGCTCGACAAGGCGCGGGTCGCAGCGAACTGCGCAATGCTGATCGAGGCTCACGCCGGCCACGGCGAACAGGGACTGAAGCGCTCGGTGCGGCCGACCGGATCGTCCCTGCTGATGCGCTGGCCCGAGTTCGGCATCGGCATCGTCCCGTGCGGGACGACCGAGTCGGGCGGCGCGCTGAGCACCGTTGAGGTGCGGCACTGGCGTGGCCAGCGCGATCAGCGGGAATGGCCGAACTGGCTCACCTGGGGTGATCCCGGTAAATGGCCCTGGAAGATCGCGCTCGGGAGCCCGCAGGACGCCCAACGGCAGAAGCGGGCGACGGGAGCCACATCGTGATCGTGTGCGATTCCTGGCTGGCCGTGGACTTCTTCGTCCAGCATGGCTTCCGGCTGGAGGTGACACCCGATGGACGGCGGTGGGCTGTTCGCGACAGCCAGCGCCTTGAGGTTCCACCCCACTGCGGGCATGCCGAGTGCCCGCCCCAGCCAACAACGATCCTGAGTCGCAACATCGCAGCCTGACTCCGACGGGGAGCGGAGCGTTACGGGCGTTCCGCTCCCCTGCCCACATCCTGCGCCACGATTCGAAAGGGGAAACATGAGCTCACCAAGCGGCGCCCAGCTCCGCGCCCACGACAAGCGCCTCCGCGGCATGCTCGCCGACCCCGACTGCGTGGGCGAGCTGCTGCTGGTCGGCATGGGCATGGCCCGCTGCGTTGACCTGGGCGACCCGCAGTGGCCCGCCGGCGAGTCGATGCCGCTCAAGCCGATCGCGTACGCCGTGTACGGCCGCTACTACCTCACCGACGACGTGCTCCTACCCGACCGGACGGCACGCGGCGACTCACATCCGCGCAGGCGCATCCTGGACGTGTTCTTCCAGGATCGGCGCCGCTACTCGGCCACGGCGGCCGGGGACGGGGGATCACGCTGGTCGACGACGTGCGGCCGGCCGATGCTGCGCCGGGAGGGATTATGCGGGCGTTCGGCATCGTGGGATCAGAAGCGGCGTCGCACCGACCCGCTGACCGGCCGGCGGCACACGGTTGGCGCTTGTTCGAAGCCGCCGTGCCGGGCCTGGTTCGCGGACCTGCTCGTTCGCAACGCGGCCGAATTGACGGCCCATCCGGCGCCGGTTCCGGCCGGCGCCGCTCGCCCAGCACCATCTACGTCTACCTCTCGGTCGTCAGGCCGGCCATCGACCAGTTGGCCGTCAACCGTGGTCATCTTCGGGAGATCACGGCGGAGGATGTCGGCGCCGTACTCAAGCCGCTTCGCGGGTACCAGCACAGCAGCACGGTCGCCGCGCTGCGGTCGCTGTTCCGGTTCGCCAAGAAGCGCGGTCTCGTGTTCGTCAACCCGACCACCCGCCTCAAGGCAACCACCGTCGAGGCCGCCCTGATTCCGTTGACCGACAACGAGATCCACGCAATCGAGGTCGCCGCTGTGAACCCGGCACAACGGCTGATCGTGGCACTGGCCGTCGTCCACGCCACCCGCGCCGCGGCGATCCGGCAGCTCACCCTCGACGATCTCGATCTGCCTAACCGCCGGATCACCCTCGCCGGGCACCCCCAACGACTCCCGAACTCGCGCTACGCGCGCTGCGTGCCTGGCTCAAGCACCGCAAGATCGCCTGGCCGAACAGCCCGAATCGGCACGTGCTGATCTCTGAGCGAACCGCCATCGCGACGACCCCGGTCAGCCACGTGTATCTCCAGGGGCAGATGCGCAGCCTCGGCATCACCATCGACCGCATCCGGCAAGATCGCATCCTGCACGAGGCCCTCACCACAGGCGCCGAGCGGGGTCAGGGCGAGCCGGACTCCGGCGCCGGCAGCCAGGTTGTGCGCGGATCCGCCGGCACGGCTGGCCAGCCGGGGGCCAGTTCGTCCACCGCCGCGTGCAGGGCGCGCAGCCCCGGATCGTCGGCGTCGACGCGCCAGATCATCGCCCAGGGGAACAGCGGGACCGGATCGACGATCGGGCGCAGCACCCCGCCGGGCACGGCGGGCTGGGTACTCATCACCAGGATCGGGCCGCTGCGGCCGACCAGGTGCTGGGCCAGCTCGTCGATGCCGTGGACGTGCGGGTGGGCGCCGGCCGCCTCGATGCCGAACGGGGCGAGCAATTGCAGCATCGCGTGTTCCCAGCCCGGGGTGGCGTGGCTGCCGGCGCGGAAGCACACGCCGGCGCCGCGCAGCGCGTGGAGGGGGACGGCGTCGTGTGCGGTGAGCGGATGGTCCGCGGGCAGCAGTACCGCGAGCGGCTCGTTGCGGACCGGCCGGTGCCGTAGCAAGTCGGTGTGGTGCGGGACCCGGCCGAAGGTGACGTCGAGGCGCTCGGCGAGCAGTAACGGCACGGCGTCATCGGTGCCGGTGTGGAAGCGGGCGAAGTATTCCACCTGCGGGGCGCGGTGCCGGGCGGCCGCCAGGACGAGGGCCGGGGTGAGTCCGGCGCCGACGACGTCGACGGTCAGCGAGCGAGGCTCGCGGTGCAGCTCGCGCAGCGTGGTGTCGTGCAGGGCGAGCAGTTCCCGCGCCCGGCGCAGCAGCGTGTGCCCGGCCGGGGTCAGCACGACCCGCCGGGTGGTGCGGTCCAGCAGGCGCACCCCGGCCCGGTCCTCCAGCCGCTGGATGTCGCGGCTGAGCGCCTGCTGCGCCAGGAACAGCCGCCGCGCGGCGCGGCTGAAGTGCAGTTCCTCCGCCACCACGATGAAGTGGCGCAACAGGCGGATGTCGAGATCTTCGGGCACACGTCCGTTGTACCCCATTCACAACCACAGTGCGTCAATGCGCCTCGAACAGGTGTTGGAGTTCGGACCGCCGCCCGGGCCACGATCGGATCATCGGCAAATGATGATCGAGGTGGTTCGCGATGGGTGCACGAGGCGCGGTGGCGTTGCAGTACGCGGCGGCGGGCACGCTGACCGCGTTGTGGGGCGCGGCGTTGCCCGCATTCGACGCCCGGCTCGACCTCGGTGCGGCCCGGCTCGGCGCGATCCTCATGGCCCTCGCCGTCGGCGCGCTCGTGACCATGCCGGTCGCCGGCCGGCTGGCCGACCGGTGGACCGGGCGGCGGCTGCTGCGGTTGAGCGCACCGGCAGCGGCGCTGGCACTGGCGGGTCCGGCGCTGGCCGGCTCGGCCGCGACGCTCGCGATCACCGCCGTCGGTCTGGGCATGCTGCTCGGCGTGCTCAACGTCGCCTTGACCGTGCAGGCGGCGGCGGTGGAACGCGTGGCCGGCCGGCCGGTGATGACCACGATGCACGGGATCTGGACGCTCGGCGCGGTCGCCGGCGGCGGGGCGATGGCCGGCGGGCAGTGGGCCGGTGCGGGCGTGCGGGTGTTCCTGATGGCCGGGGCGGTGGCCCTGGCGACGGGGATGGCGGCGGCCGGCCGTGGACTTGTCGACGCGCCTGCGCCGGCGACAGCGACGGCAGCAACAGCAACAGCGGATCCGGTGCCCATCCGGCCGACGCTCCTCGTCGCGCTCGGCCTGCTGGGTGCCGCCGCGTTCGTCGCCGAGGCGGCGGCCACGGACTGGGCCGGGTTCCACGCCACCCGGGTGCTCGGCGCCGGCGCAGCCACCGGTTCGTTCGCGTACACGCTGTTCCTCGCCGCGATGACCGCCGTCCGCTTCGTCGGTGACGCCGCCCGGTCGCGGCTCGGCGCCGGCCGCACGATCCGGTTCGCCGGCTGCACCGCCACCGCCGGGTTCGGTCTCGTACTCCTGGCCGGCGAGCTGCACACCGACGGTTCGGCGCGGGTCGGCTGCGCACTGGCCGGTTGGGCGCTGACCGGTGCCGGGGTCGCGGTCGTCTGGCCGATGGTCGCCAGCGCCCTCGGTGCCACCGGCGGTCCGGCCCGGCAACTATCGGCCGTCACCACGATCAGCTACGGCGGCGGGCTGGTCGCTCCGGCGCTGCTCGGGTTCGTCGCCGCCCGTGCATCGCTGCCGGCCGCGCTGCTCATTCCGGCCGCGCTGGTGATCGCGATCGCCGTCGGCGCACCCGCCGTGCTCGCCGCGACCATGCGGGGCCACCAGCCGCACCCGCGCGTGCCACGCCGGCCGGTCCTGCCGTACCAACCAGACCCACAACGGCAGCGAGCCCCGCAAACCCGACCGGTCCTGCGGGAACACCGCATCGACATGAAGGGATCCACACGATGACCACCACCACTCGAACCCTGACCGTGCCCGGTGGACGGCTGCACTACGAGGTGCGCGGCAGCGGACCATTGCTGCTGCTGGCGGCCTCACCGATGGGCGCCGACGCGTTCGCGCCGATGGCCGACGCGCTGGCGGACCGATACACCGTCGTCACCCATGACCCGCGCGGCATCGGGCGCAGCCCACTGGACGACCCGACCCAGGACTCCACGCCCGACCTGCGCGCCGACGACGTGGCCGCGCTGCTGGACGCGCTCCAGGCCGACACGGCCGATATGTTCGGCACCAGCGGCGGCGCGGTGACCGGGCTCGCGCTGGCCGTGCGGCAACCGGGGCGGCTGCGGACGCTCGTGGCGCACGAGCCGCCGCTGCTGCGGCTGCTGCCGGACGCGACGGCGCAACTGGCCGCGGTCGAGGACACGGTCGCGGCGTTGCACCGCGACGGGCTCGGTGCGGCGTGGCAGCGGTTCATGCAGCAGGCCGGTTACCACGACGAGCACCCCGAGGAGAACACAGAAGAGGGCGCCGGCGGATACGAACCCTCGCAGCAGGATCTCGCCGACGGTACCCGATTCTTCGCCCACGAGCTGTGGCACACCACGAGCTACCGGCTGGACGTCGCGGCCCTCGCCGCCGGTCCGGTCCGGGTCGTGGTCGGGCTCGGTGCCGAGTCGCACAAGCTGTTGACGTACCGCACGTCCATCGCGCTGGCCGAGGGACTCGGGGGCACGCCGGTCGACTACCCCGGCGAACACACAGGCTTCGTCGGCCACCCGGGCGCGTTCGCCGAGGCGTTGCACGCGGCGCTGCGGTAGCCCGGACGGCGGGGGTGCGGGCCGGCGCGCGGTGCCGGTTCGCACCCGACCGGTCGGACCGGCCTGCTGCGCCCCGAGCACGGCGCCGTGTTCACGCTGGCGTTCAAACCCGCCGGCGTCGCCGGGCTCACACTGTTCGAGCTCGCCCCGCACGTCCGGGCGCTGCGCAGGCTCGTGTTCTCAGGACGGCGCGTTCTCAGGACGACGTGCTCACGACGACGTGCTCTCAGAATGATGTGCCGAAGCTGCCCGACGGGCTCCAGTAGCTGCTCGACGCGCCGTAGCCGCCGCTCGACCGCGACGAGCGCAGCTTCTCCAACTCGCCCGGACGCCACACGATTGGCTCGACAGTCACCCCGTGATCGCCGCCCACGCCGCGGCCTCCCGGCCGGCCTTCGCGCCGGTGAGGTCCGCGTGCCACTCCCGCATCGCCTCGCCGGTCGGGTCCCTTCCACTCGATCCACACGTACGGGTCCCGGGCCCGCTCGTCGTCGATCGCGTCCTTGGACCTGCCGCGCGGTCAGGTCGCGCCGCTGGAGTCGTTCGCGCCGGATCCGCCTCGCCTGCCGTTTCCAGAACCGCCGCGGCGGGAACAGCACGTGCGGCGGCGTGCATGATGTCCGTGCCGCCCGCCCGGTCAAGGGCGCTACGCGCCGCGTTGCGGCGGCCACAACCCGGCCGCCCTTGACCGCGGGCCTCTGCGGCCCTCGGCGAGCAGCGGTCAACGGGCAGGCCGCTGGCCTGCCCGCATTGGACGCACGCCGCGCCCGCGCGGCCCGCATCGCGGGCAGCGCGCCCGCACCGTCGAGCAAGACACGCCCCAGCCGCCAACAGCCAGCACCCCAGAAAGCAGCACCGGCAAAGGCGGCCCGCAAGAAAGCGACCGCCACGGAGGACTCCGGCACCGAACGGGTGTACCGCAGGATGCCCGCCGACTTCGCCGCCGTGTACCGGCAGGCCGGCAGTGCCGCGGCGGTCGCCGACCACTACGGCGTGCCCCGCTACACCGCGCACGGCTGGATCAGCCGGTTCAAGAAGCAAGACCCGGCCACCACCAACTGACCGGCCGGACCCGCCAGCCCTGCGTCAACCGATGCAGCTCGCGGAGCGCGCCGGCCACGCGACGCCAGTCGTCCGGTGTCTCGGGCGGTCCGCCATCTAGGCAGGTCATCACCACCAGACCGTCGGCGAACAGCCGGCCGTCCGCCGTCGCGATCGGCACCGGCACGGTCAGACCTTCACGGTCGAGGTGGACGAGGAGCTCGGTCTCCCATGCGAGATCAGCGTCGCTCCTGGCACCGAGACGACCGACTGCAAGCTGCCCGTTGACGCGCACGCTCCACATGTCGTTGGCGACTCCGCCAGCGAGCGGTTCGACGCGAGCGACGTCTTCACCCCACTGCCCGAGTGCACCCCCCAACCGGCCACATCTTACGGGCGTGCTGGCCGCGCTCTGATCGACGCTGGCCCTCGCCCGACTGGAGGTGCTGGACGCGGTGCCGCACGGCACGTGGTGGGCGCTCGGCTGGCCCTCGGGCCGGTGGGCGCGATGGCGGCGATCCGGCGCGCGGGAAGGCTTCGTCCGCAACGAGTTGCTCCCGCTGGACACGCCGATGAGCACAGTGTCCACTGCGCCCCTGGTCAACTCGCTGATCGGGCTGCCCACCCTCGTCGAGATAGCGCAGGGACGGCCGCTGTCCTGAACCACCGTGCTGGTGCAGGCTCTCGTGGGCCGGCATCGGGGAGCGCGCCTACGTATCCGGAACCACCGCGACGACCGGGTGGAGCTCTCCCGTTGACGCGCCTTGCGACACGAAACCCGTTTCTGACATATCGCGATATGGGTGGTTGACACCCGGGATCGACGCTGCGACAGTTCCCTGCCCGCAGCCGTCCCGAAACGGGGGAGGGAC